>OKRB01000160.1:0-37589 GCA_900290245.1 Candidatus Sulfuritelmatomonas gaucii
CAAAAAGGCCCGCCAGAAGTTCGGCTACAGAAGGAACAAATTCAGGTTGTCAAAGACCTAGTATCTCCGCAGAAGTTCGCTGCCGCGAAATCCACATCTCAGGTTCGCGTTTATCATTAGATACCGATGCCAGCTTGCCTCCATATCATTAAGAACGCCAAGCTGGAGTGCACCGGGATCGTCCGGCTCGCCACTTCCCTGGCGAAACATTCTGATCGTTTCGGATACAAGTTGTCCGTGCTCTTCCTAGGGGATGGGCCATTAATCGAGACCCTACGGGATGCTGGCATTCGAGCATCTGCAATTTCGTGGAACGCCAGCCGCAGCGATCCCGCTGGTGCTTGGCGTGTTTGGCAGTGGATGCGACGACACCCAACAGAAATCGTTCACGTCCACCACGGGGGAGTGTTCGTACGAGTTTTATGCCGCATGGCGGGCGCGCGCGCTGTCGTACAGCATCTGCACAGTCGAATACTTGAACCCGATGGAGACTCGATTTCACGTTTGAGTTTTCGTGCGGCTGATGCGGTAGTTGCCTGCTCGCAAGCTGTGGGCGATTGCGTTCCAGAAGCGCGTCCGGAAATCATCTACGGGGGCATCGAAGCTTGCTCCTGCCTGCCTCCGCCGCCGGAATGCGACGGTCCACTGACGCTCGGCGTTCTTGGGCGTTTGATTCCACTTAAAAATGTGGGGGCTGTCATCAAGGCTGCAGCCGGCCTCGCAGAGCGTGAAATCGAGGTGCGCGTGGAAA
This sequence comes from Candidatus Sulfuritelmatomonas gaucii, assembly GCA_900290245.1. Taxonomy (GTDB): domain Bacteria; phylum Acidobacteriota; class Terriglobia; order Terriglobales; family Acidobacteriaceae; genus Telmatobacter; species Telmatobacter gaucii. Next base: position 752 of record OKRB01000160.1, read on the forward strand.
TCGCGGGCTCTGGTCCATCGGAACCCGGACTACGCGAGCTGGCAAAGAGCCTTAAGGTAACTCAACGGGTTCGCTTCCTAGGCTGGCAAACTGATATTCCCAGCCTTTTAAAGACTTGGGACGTTTTGGTGGCTCCATCACTGGAAGAAGGCATGGGGATGTCTGTGCTTGAGGCCATGGCTGCGGCTCGACCCGTTGTAGCAAGCCGCGTCGGGGGCCTTGGCGAATTGGTTGTCGACGGGGTCACAGGAATGCTCGTTCCCGCCGGCGATACCGACGCATTGATTGCCTGCCTGGCGAATCTGGCAAACGATCGGCGAAAGCTGGCCCTCATGGGGCGCGAAGGGTGGAAGAGGGTTCACGAGCATTTCTCCGCGGAATTGATGGCGCGCCGCACCACAGAACTCTATGATCGTCTTCTGAATCAGGAAATGCGACCCGGCGCTTAACAACAGAGACCTGCCAAAGCATGGCTTCCAATGCTTAATCAACGCAGAAACTTCGGCTGGGCCAAAGTTCCTCCGGGCTTTGATTCCGCGATCAGCTCGATCCATCTCACGGCCACGCGCATCAATGGTGAGGGGGAGCAGGGAGACTCACAAAATAGATCCAATTTGTATGCGGGGCGATCCAGGTTCGGTACATCACTGGCGGGAACGCAACTTGTCCGCCGCAGTCCCTTGGATTGAGGGTGATGACGTATTGTGGATTGAGGTCTGGGGTAAGATCTAGGCTTGGGTACTCAGGGCAATCGGCTGGGGGAGCACGTCGCGGCTGCGGTTTATAGGCTCCCTGGGGAACCCGGATTCTGGGATCATTGAGATATCCAGCTTTTTCAACTTGGGCCCATGCCTGGGATTCAAATGGCCCAAGAACTGCAGTCGTTGGTACGCCCTTTGATCGAATCTCATTGACCGCCTGCACATAGCCGCGAGACAAAGCAAACTTGTCGTGCGTAGCTACAACGCTAAATCCGCCGACGAACCCTATGAAGAGAACGCAAATCAACGGCAGATTAGTCTGTATCGCGTCCTGGTAATAACGGGCCATTACAAGGAGAAGGATGGGCAGCAGCGGCAAGAGGTATCGATCGGAGATCCCGTGCTGTAAAGTTGCCGCGGCCAAAAGGCCGATATACACAGCGCTGAAAGGACCCAGCAGGACCGCGATTGTCTGCCACGATATGCGATTGTCTTCCCGCGAAACATCTTGATGTGTGCGCTTTCCCGCCATCAACTGGATCACAACGCCGAGCAAGCCGCAAGCGACCACTCCTGCGACCAAATATCGAAGGCCATTGTGAGCAATTCCGATGTGAGTGCCTCGCGACAGAAATCCATCCAGCTTCTCAAAGGTGTCATTGGTCATGAAGTCCGTGGCAGAACTAAGCGCAATGCGCATCCTCCCGGAAAGGATAAGGGCAATCAAAGGGAGCATAAAGGCGCAGGCTGCCGCAAATACTGGAGCGATTCTCCGATTCCAGCCACGGAGACGCCCGACAAAGGCCACTAATACTGGGAGTGTCAGCACGCTCAGTAGTGCAGGGAAATATATACCGCATTCCGCCAGAGCCTTTATCGCTTCCATATCAATGCCGCTGGGTATCGGAGATTCCGAAAGCGCATATGGTTGACGGGCAAACCAATGCATTAGTTCGATGACGACACAGACACTGATTGCCCATGACAGGAAACCGAGTACAAGGACTCGCCGGCTGTGCCGCAATAGCCAAAGGGTCGAGGGGATCATGACCAACGCTCCGAGCCACGCAAACTGCCGAGCTGTCCCCCCCACCACGCTCGACAGAGTCGCGAGACCGATCCAGGCCATCGCAGAGCCCTCAGTCTTTGCTCCCAATGCACGCAGGCATAGATAAAGGCAAACTACAATCGAAAAGACGCCGGGCACATCGGTCATGAAGGTAAAGCTCAGGGGCAGGAACAGCGGTGAAACAGCAAAAGATACCGTTGCGAGGGTCGCATTCCAGGCGTTCAAGCCAAACCCTTCAAGCATTCGCTCCATTAAAAATGCTGTCGCCGCCGACTCGAACACTGTAGAAATGCGAACCACTGTGAACGAGAATCCAAACAGGTGGATGAAGAAGGCTCCGAAATATGCCTGCCAACCAAGCATTGGGTTCTCCGCGCAGTGGTAGGCCAGGTGACCAGTTTGGGCGAGCACCTGGGCCGACTTTATATAGCACCAGTCGTCGTCAATGCCTATTTCAGCGTAAGGCTGAACGATCAGGTAGCCGAGGACCACTGTCACGGCGCAAAGAAGTGCCGGTAAATACGCTCTTATGGCTCGCAATTGTGCTCCTTCGTCCGAATAGGGATGGTTCATTGCGTTCGATGAACCAGTTTATCTATGCGATCAATGTTGCTCATTGGGCGTGGCTCTTTCGATTTCGTTTGGCCAGCGTCTCTACTTCGTTGTCGCCCGCATGTAGATCGATTTCAAATGCCCTGCCGTGGTCGTCTACTTCGCGGCGGGTGGATGCAGATAGCCTTGCGCTTGGAGCCAGTGTTCGAAAAGCTCTGGCCAAGCGTCGGAGGGAAGGTTCTGCTTGTGCATGCCGAAGCCGTGGCCGCCCTTTACAAAGACATGAAGTTCCACGGGAACGCCGGCGCTGTGCCATAAGTTGTATGCTCGGATACAATCGGCTTCCGCATCGTCGTCGGCGCAGGCAAGGAACATGGGGATTGGATCGGGCTTTGCGTTCAAAACGGCGGGGGGGACGGCGTAGATGGGCGCGGCAAAGTCGGGCAGGCTGTCGGCGTCGTCGTGAGCAGCGAGGCTGAGGGCAAGATAGCCACCGGAGGAGAAGCCGATAACACCGATACGATGGGGATCGAGACCCCACTGGGTCGCATGGGAGCGTATGATGCGCACGGCCTGTTGGCCGTCGGCGGTGATCAGAGGCGTCATCTTATCGATCACTGGCTGGTCGCCGCCGGGTATTTGGATATTGTGCGCCGCAGGGAAGAAGCCGGTATCGGTTTTGGCGAGCCGGTAGCGGAGAAGAAACGCGGCGATGCCGAGCGAGTTGAGGAAACGCGCGACATTCACGCCCTCGGAGTCGATCGAGAGCGAACGATCGCCGCCGCCGGGACAGACGATGATCGAGGTTCCATTGGCGCTGCCGGCGGGCGGGAAGTAGGCCGTCAGCGTGGGATCGACGACGTTGTAGACCCTGTGCTCCCCGTCGACATTCGAATCCGTTTCTTGCTGCGTCCAGTTTTCCGAGCCCGGGACCTTGCCCGGCCAGAGGCGCATCTCCTGGGGCGAGGTGGAAAGGACCACGGCGCTGGGTTGCCGGAAAGGGACAACGACTTTGGTTCCTCTGACTCTGAGCCAGTGGAAAAGAAAAGCTCCGGCAGCCCCAAGGATCGCACCGAGCAAAACGCAGCCGAAGTAGCGCAACAAACGGGTCAAACAATTGTCTCCGATCTTGGTCGAGGAACTCAAGGATTCGCACGTTTGAATATAATCGATCGAGTCCGAGCTGCACCAGCGGCGTCCGCCGCGTTATAGCTCGCTAACCGGGCGCTCGATCATGATCCAGCCAGTAAGTCTGTGCGACGATCTAGCTGCCGGGGCCCTGGGCGAGGTACAGCGTGGTATCCCCGCTGATGCTGACGACTTTCAGCGTCCATCCTTCCGACAAAAGCCGGTCTATAATCCATTCCTGCTCCAGGATGCCGGCCTTGTAAACGTAGAATCGTTTGTGAGTCGATACGAAGTTCCGGTAATCGTCGACTTTGGGAAAGACATAGGCCTGGTCAGCTGTCAGCGAAAGCTCCGAAAGAAAGTCGCTCTGGCGAACGGCGTATGACAGATCGGCGAGATAATGGAGCCGCTCACGAAGGCTTGAAGGAGCGTAAAACCAATCTTCACCAAATGTCATTGCGCTGGCCATGACGATCAGCTCGCTGCCTGGCACAGTACCAAGGAATGTATCGTCCGCCAGGCTCACGGATGGCCCCTTCGCCATCCGCAATGTAATCGCTTGCCTTGCGCCGGCCCCAGCGAGCCGCCCTGCCAACAGGATTGTGCAAAGGGCTGCGACAGCCATGGCGTGGCGCCTATTTCGTCCCAGCGACGAGGACGCAAATCCAATCAGCATGGCGATCCCAATAGCGGTGCCGATCGCGTAACGGTCCATGTAATAGCCGGTTGTAAGCCAGGTGACTCCGACCATGATAGGGACCAATAGTGCCAGGCCCAGTGCAGCCGCAATCTCGTGTGCAGGCGGCCCTGCTTGCTCATCGGTTGATTGACGTGGCTCGTCCCCTAGATAGGAAGCAGCGTGCGTCAGATACAGAAATGCGAGAAAGACCAGGAGAATCCAAACGCATGTGAACGACGGATAGGAGAAAAGATCCGCCAGGGTGGGTTTAGCCCAAAAGGAAGCAGATCTCTTCACATATGTGAGCAATAGGCGACGCGTGGCGACAGCCAGGGGCAGTGTCACCGAGAGTGTCAAGAGACCTGCTGCACCAGCGACATAAAGGGGAACATCAAGGCGTCTGCGTTTGAGCAACCGAACGGCTTCGCCAAACATTAGAGGTACGCCCACATGTATCACGCCGTAGTGATGGCTGGCGATGGCGCCAGCAATCCCCAGCGCCATTCCAATCAACGGTAACAACCGATTCTGCTTCGCTTCCGTAGCGGCCTGCCAACTCAACATCGCTAGGCCGGTAAAGCCCGCGAGCAAGGCGTATGGCCTCGCCTCAGACCCATAGTTCGTACTCATATAAGTGCAGCTCAGCGCCAACATGGCGAACATTCCAAAAACCGGGCCACAGCGCCGGCGGACGAAATAGTAAGTGGCGAGCAGAGCCGCTGTAAACGCCAGTACAGAAGGAAACCGGGCCGCGAAGGCTGTTTGGCCCAGCAAACGAAACGACAGTCTTGTCAGCAGATAATAGAGGGGCGGGTTACCATCGGCGGGAATTGCGCGGAGAATACTACCGAGATCAGGCAAACACGCGATCTGGAAGGTAAATATCTCGTCGAACCAGAGCGGCCTTACAGCCCTAGCGAACTCTAACAGCGCATATCCCAGTGCAACGACAGACACGCTGGCCGCCTCATAGCGGGTTATCTGCGCAGCTGTCCCCAACCCGAACCGGAACAGGGCTCGGGACGCAGACGGCCAAACCGAACCGATCCCTGCCGCCGACGCTTGCGCATGTTCTTGATTGAGCTGCGGAACAACGTGAGACCGGAAGCCCATTTCACCCCTATTCGGTTGTGCGGTTTCTTGTTTGCAACCAAATTTTGGAGATTGCTACCAGGTGACGAAAGAAAATTCCCGGCATCTTCTTGACGAGATAGACCTGTGTCCTGCCAGCTGCGCGACGGCGATGCCGTACTGGAATCTCCTCAATGGAATATCCGCGCCTGTGCACGCGAGCCACGAATTCCCACCAGAACCCTTGCTTCATCTCGCGCAATTCGCTGGCCAGGTTATACGCCACCCGCTTGCTGAAGAGAACATAAGGACAGCTTGGATCATGCACTGGTACGCTGAAAACTGCCTGATAGATCAGGTAGAACAATCGCGACATGGATTTGCGAGCCAGCGTGTCCTGTCTGTCAACTCGCCAGCCCAGTACGACATCCGCTGCGTTGCGGGCTTTCCAAAATCTCTCAAAGTCTTTCGGATCACATTGGCCATCCGCATCGATGCACAGAAGCCATTCGGCCTCAAGCATCATCATTCCTTCCCGAACGGCCTGGGAGTACCCTTTACGTTCATCGCTCATGTTGAGCCGCATCGGGATTTCCGCCGACAGCCCCCGCAAAATCGCCTTGGTGCCGTCTCTGCTTCCGTCCTCGCAGATGATAAAGCAGAATCGGATATCCTGCGGGAGTTCGGAATACCACTCGCGGATCGTGACCTCAATGCTGTCCGCCTCGTTGTGAACAGGCAGCAGAATCTCCAATTCGGGAGTTGCGATCTTGTCCGTCATTTGTGTCCGTGCGTGAGGATGTTTGCACGCTCATAATGTCTATCTGGCGCGTTCGCCTTTTCTACTTGCTTCGAAATCCATTCGTAGGTCGTTTCAAGTCCGTCGCGAAGCAGGCGCGTCGGAACCCAGCCCAGTTTTTCGCGAATCAGCCTATTATCTGAGCAGCGACCTCGAACACCCAACGGCCCGGAGATATGTTTAATACCCAACTTCTTTCCGGATATATCGATGATGATCTCTGCCAGGCGGTTGATTGTTACCATCTCTTCTGAACCAATGTTGACGGGCCCAGGCCATTCGGAGTCCATCAGCCTGCGCATTCCTTCAAGGCATTCCTCCACAATGAGAAACGACCGGGTTTGCTTGCCGTCGCCCCAAATCTCGATTTCGCCTCCATCGGGAGCCTCGGCGACTTTGCGGCAGATTGCGGCAGGCGCCTTTTCCTTCCCACCTCGCCAAGTGCCTTCAGGACCGAAGACATTGTGAAAACGAGCCACACGCACAGCGACATTGAAGTTCCTCATATAGGCGAAATAGAGCCGCTCACCGAAAATTTTCTCCCAGCCGTAATCGCTATCTGGGTCTGCCGGATAAACCGACTCTTCTGAGCAATTTGGATTGTCCGGGTCAAGCTGATTGTATTCCGGATAAACGCACGCGGATGAGGAAAAGAAGAAACGCTCTACTCCCGCGCGGCAACCCTGTTCCAGGATATTCAGATTGATCATCGCGGAATTGTGCATGACAGCAGCGTCATTCTCCCCCGTAAAGAGATAACCTGCTCCGCCCATGTCGGCGGCAAGCTGATACACCTCGCCAACTCCGTTCAGAGCCGTTTTCGCCGTGGCCGTATCGGTCAGGTCGCCGAGAAGAAACTCATCTGCTGCTGATTCTGCATATTCGTATTCCTTGATGTCCGCGCCGCGTACCCAGTAGCCTTCTTTTTTGAGCCGTTTTGCAAGATGCCCGCCAATGAATCCTCCCGCGCCGCATACGAGAACACGCTTGCGTTGCATATGACCCCCATTTCGATCGTAAATTCAGTTTTGGCATTTCAGCTTCGGGTCATTCTATACCCAACCGTTCCTCGCAGATTCTATTTGAGTTCAGACTGACGAATTGCAAGCAAGGCGCAACCACAATGCGGTTCGGTGCAGACTGTCCCAAACCGGGATGCGAAACTAGAAATTGCAGGTTAATCTTTCATCGGATGTGACGAGAGTGCCGGAATCGCAAGCGGCAGGGCAGATATATGAAAACGGATTCGGTCAACTCGCTAACGATTCCCTATATCGAAACCCACGAGCAGTGATCGCTTTGGCATCAGTGAAGCAGCCAGAACATCGCGGCAGGCGGGGAAATCAGTCTACCAAGGACTACCCATCTGATGATGAAGCGAAAATACATGCGGAATCTTGAACTCTCAACCGTTTTCCGACGCTCACCCCGTCTCAGCCTTCGTACCGCGTTCAATCTTTGCGATGACTTCATCTACCGTAAGAACCTGGGCAAAGAGCAGGCCTATAGTGGCGCAGGTGGCATGGTGCAACTCACTTGCCGAGAGGTCTCCGATGCCGTGGGTGGCAGTGCCATCACTCAGGAACAGCACGCGGAAATCGCGAACAGAAGCTTCGCGCGCCGTTGTATCGCAACACACATTGCTCGCAATACCTGAGATGATCACTGTGTCGATCTCGCGTGTGCGCAAAATTAGCTCCAGATCGGTGCCGTAAAAGGCGCCAAACCGTGGTTTATCAAGAAGAACATCGCGCTCATCAACGACCAATTTCTTGTGAAGCCCCGCCGCTTCCGACCCCTTATTGAGAATCCCCGACTTGACGGGAGGATCGAACTCAGCCAGCCGACCAAGATTTGCTCCATCAGGTCTGAACACGTGGCTCGTGTGGACGACGAGGATGCCCGCTTTGCGGCAAGCTGCAGCGACTGTGTTGATGCGCTCCAGAACAGCAAGGCCATCCGGTGCTGAAATCGGGTATCCCTCAACGAACCGATTCTGCATGTCAACGTTGATAAGTGCAGTGTGCTTCGGATTTAGATCAAAACTGACCATACACTCGCCTAAAACAGGACTTCCCAATCGGCCCCCCAGTTGCAGATCGGTCGATATCCGGCCGGCACCCTGATTTATTGTGCCAGAGTCAGAGTCAATTTAGCGCAGTCATTGAATGGCGCAGAGTAGGCATTCAGTGCAGGAGATTTAAAGACACGGGCACATAGAAGAACAGACTTTTGCCTGGCCAATGTGAACAGGTATACTGAGGGGGATTTCTCAGGCCAAGGGAAAGTCCTTGCAAGCGCGAACGAGGAACGCCATCAGATTGCCACGGCTATACTCTGAGCGTAAGGGCGTAAGGGCCAGCTCGCTTTTCCGCATTGAACGAGGACGCTGCTCCGGTGCTTTCATGCGGGACAAGGCAGAACCCGAAGAGCTGAAGGAATGAGCGACCAGGGTCCGGTTTCAATGCATCGACGATCATCTCACTTGCGCCGGATGGCGGCAGATATTCCTGGCGCGCGGAGCATGTGGCACCTAGTGCGCACCTTCAGAGACATGTGGGTTGACAGCTCTGAATCTTCGCAGATCAGACTGCAACAGGATCTTGCCCGGGTAGACCCGTGGCACTACTCAACCAACGATTTGCAGCTGGTGCGGCACCGCGGCGAGTTGGCGATGCTGGATCGCGTCCGCGGAGTGAACCGCTTCACTCACGTCCTGGAGCTGGGATGTGCTGAAGGGATATTTACCCAACATCTCGCCAGCCGCTGCGATTCTCTTCTAGCGGTGGACTTCAATGAAGTCGCATTGGGCCGCGCCCGGGAACGCTGTCAGCGAGAGGAGAATGTTCAATTCGCATCAATCGATCTCCGCACCGATCCGCTGCCTGGCGTCTTCGACCTTGTCGTCGCAATTCACATATTGGAGTACCTACAAAACCCAATTCCCCTGCGGAGAATCAGGGAAGAAATTATTGCCGCAATGACGCCGGGGGGGTATCTACTGCTCGGATGCGTCAGCTTCGAAAGCCCCAACGAAAAAGCTTGGTGGAGCCGGTACCTGCTTCGTGGCGGAAAACAAATCAATTCCTTCTTCGCGCGGCATTCGAAATTGACTCTTGTGGATTCGGCGATTCATCCGCTCGTTGAGTGTGACTCTCTCGACATCTTGCTCCGGAGGGTTCAATGAATCGGCCGTCCTCAGACTCGCTTGAGAGCCCTCCGACGATCGGACTTCCTCAACTTTCGGTGGTGATGGCGACATTTAATCGCCGCCAGATCTTGCCCCGGGCGCTCGACTCGATCTTCGCCCAGGACTTGCCGCCGAGCGAATATGAATTGGTTGTTGTCGTGGATGGCTCGAATGACGGGACGACGGAGTACCTTCGGAGTCTCTGCCCAGCTTGCGCGCTTCGCGTCATCGAGCAACCGAATCAAGGCCACGCTGCCGCCCTCAACCGGGGCGTGGCTATTGCACGCGGGCGCATCGTGCTTTTCATGGATGACGACCTTGTGCTCCACCCCTCGAACCTTCGCACGCATCTTGAGGCGCATGCTTCAAAGGACTCGTTGGTAGTGCACGGTCCTGTGTACGTCGCAGATGAAAGTGCCAAAACGCTCGTTACGGAATGGATCCGGGAGTGCGTCGCCGAAGAAATCAGCCGGTGGGAGCAGAAATGGAAATGGCCGGAGGACGCCAATATCGATCCAAATTACTCTGTTTCTCGCGCGGCGTTTCTCGCGTCGGGTGGATATGATGAGAACTTCAGGTGGCGACAAAACACCGAATTGGGAGTACGTTTCGCGAAGATGGGTCTCAAATTCGCCTACCAACCCGGCGCAATCAGCCACCATCTCTATTCCAAGACAGCCCGCGAATTCCTGCGGATTCAAGTCCGCAGTTGGGGCGCGGAAGAAATCTCTCTCCTTCGCAAGCATCCGGAACTCAGGCCCCATTCGACATTGGCTAGAATTGGGGATGCCTTGGGCTGGAAACGCATCGCCATTCACGCGGCTGCATGCTCGCCCGTTTCCCCGGATATTCTTCTCCAACCTGCCTTCGCCCTCTTGAACAAACTCGCTTTCTGGTCTCCACTAAGGAACCTGGGAGTGCGTCTCCTCTGGAAGCGTATTTCCATTTCTTTTCTTCGCGGCGCGGTGGACGCAGTGGGCTGGCATAATCTGCAAGATGAATTTGGCAAGCGACTCCCTGTACTGATGTACCATCACGTTGGTCCGCCTAAACCAAACTCGGATCCCGACCTGACCGTTTCTTTAGAGCGGTTCGAGGCGCAAATGCGATTCCTTGCCCGGCGGGGGTACGTCGGAATCCGCCCGTCCGATTGGTTAGCGTGGCTCCGAAATGGAAAGCCCCTCACCGAGAAGCCTGTGCTACTGACTTTCGACGACGCTTTTGAAGAATTGACGGATCATGCGTTCCCGGTGCTTCAGCGATATGGCTTTGGCGGTCTGGTCTTCGTTGTGACAAATTGCGTTGGTGGAACAAACCTCTGGGATGAACCGCGCGGCTTCGCGCTGCACCGGTGCCTGACGGCCGCGCAGATTCACGACTGGTCAGCGAGAGGGATTGACTTTGGAGCTCACAGTAGGAATCACCCCGATCTAACAACTCTTGCGGAGCCCGACTTACGTGACGAGTTGGAAGGCAGCCGATCCGCTCTCGAGAAGATTATTGGGACTCCAGTCGCTTGGTTCGCATATCCGTACGGGCATTATGATGCCGCCGCAGCCAAGTGCGCTAGAGAATACTTCAATCTCGCCTTTACAACCGATGACGGCTTGAACACGTTGCGCACCGACCCGGGCCTCCTACACCGGAATATGGTATACGCCTGGGACGCACCGCTCGATCTCGAATTCCTAGTGCGCTTGGGTTGGAATCCGGTTCGCACCTTGAACATCAGCCTTCGCGAGCGATTACGGCGCATTTGGTTCCTGAAAGTGTTGTGGAAAATGCTTCGACCGAAAAAGCGTGCGAGAATTCCCGCAAGAGGGGAACCCTCCCAATTCAGCTAATCGATCGAAGAAATCCGAGATTTCGAGAGAACCCGCGTCAGGTTACGATTTGGTGATCCGGGAGCGCACCAATCCAGTCAGTGCGCCATTCTAGATTCGGTCTCACTGCACCATGCCAGTCGCCGTGGTAATGTCCACGCATTTCGCTGGGAGCGTCGTGCACGTCGAAGGTCACCAGATCCTGCCAGTCCGCAATTTCAACAGTGGCGCCGAGAAATATAAGGAGATTTATGCGATACGTACCATTGTTCATCAAGTCGGCTGGGACGCTAAATGAGCTTCGCAGCAAACCTGCCTCTTCCGGCAGTCCTCCCATCAGAGCAGTATTGAACACGTTGACACCGTGCTCGTTGAACACTTTGACCACAAAGACGAGGTCGGCATGCTGCGTGAGCTTCCAATACTCGAACTCCACCACGAGAGGGGTATGGACCGTAATCAATTCATTGGGGGAACCAATCAGGGGGCGCACGTTCGCCCGATGTAACCGAAGTATTTCATTTCCCGGCGCGGTTTCAATGCTCTCGTAGACTACTTCATTAAATGCCGGCAACCATTCCTGAAGATACCGAGAAGTTACCGAGTTAGGTTTTCCCTCCAATACTATCCTTCCATCGTGCAGGCAGATGGCCCGGGAACATAGGCTTTCGACCGCCAACATGTTATGACTCACAAATAACACCGTTCTACCTTGATGCGCCACATCGCTCATCTTGCCCAGGCATTTCCTTTGAAAGGCAGCATCTCCAACCGCCAGGACTTCATCCGCCATAAGGATCTGAGTTTCGAGATGAGCAGCGACCGCAAACGCCAGTCGAACGTACATGCCGCTCGAGTAGTGTTTCATCGGGGTATCCAACAATTTGCCGCACTCTGCGAATTCAACGATTTCATCGAATTTGCGCTCTATCTCCCTGCGGCTCATACCCAGGATTGCGCCGTAAAGAAAAATATTCTCCCGACCCGTAAGCTCCGGATGAAAGCCCGCGCCCACCTCAAGCAGCGTTCCCAGCCGACCAATTACCTCCGCGCTACCTTCAGTGGGTTTAGTGATGCGCGACAAAACTTTCAGAAGCGTCGACTTGCCGGAGCCATTGCGACCGATGATCCCAAGCACTTCGCCCTGCCGAACCTCGAACGATACAGCCCGTAGCGCCCACAAGTCGCGCTCGTCGCTTGCTGGCGCACGTAGCCCCGTCTTGAGCCGCCGAAAGGGCGCACGTGCCATCTCTGAGATGGTGTCGCGCAGCGTACGATAGCGCGGATGGCTCCCGATCCGATATCGTTTGCCGATGCCCTCGCAGCGAATCGCGAGACCGCGACTACTCTCAGATGAAATCTGCAAAGGTGTCCTCGGTTCGACGGAAGTAGTAAAGGCCGGTCAACAACAGGACGGCAGCGGTCACCGTAGAAAATGCCACAGCTTTCGCGGGAAACGCCCCGTGGCCGCGCAGCGCCCAGCGAAACCCTTCCACCGCTCCGACCATCGGATTCAATTCGTAAAGAGGACGCCAGCGCTCCGACACCACGCCGATGGGGTACGCGATGGGCGTCGCCAGAAACCAGAACTGCGTAAGAAAGTTCACGGTATACCGAACGTCGCGGTACTTTACATTAAGCGCGGAGAGCCAGAGGCCCGCGCCCAGTGCCGAGAACGTAGCTGGCAGCACAAAAACTAAGAGAAGTGCGGCACTGGCCGCGGGCGCAATGCGAAAGCAAATCAGAAACAAGACCAGCACCAGCAGGCTGATAGCAAAATCAAACAGGCTTGCCAAAACCGCGGAAACAGGTACGAGAATGCGCGGGAAGTAAGTTTTCGAGATCAGCCGCTCGTTCGTGAGAATGCTGTTGCTTGAATCCGTCAATGACTGCGCAAAGAGTTGCCAAAGCACCATGCCCATGTAGGCAAAAACGGGGTAAGGTAGTTCGCCCGATGGCATATGAACAACTCGGCCGAGAAACGCAGTCAACGAAAGTGCAATAGCCAGCGGCTGCAGAATGGCCCAGGTGACGCCGAGCACCGTTTGTTTGTAGCGAACCTTGATATCGCGCCATGTGAGAAAATAGAGCAACTCGCGATGCTGCCAGATTTCGCCCCAATGCAGGCTCCACGACCCGTCCGCAGCGCGGATGGTGACTTTGGCAAGGTCCGTGGATTGGAGTCTGGTTGCAGCGGCCATTGAGATGCGGGCCTCCGATACGCGATGGTACGCGATGATTTACCCGAAGATTGGTTCTAAAATTAAAGTAGCAGTTTTGCCAGCGAAATATCATTCTTTCGCCGACGCGTGACCGGTGGCGCGACGGGTAGTTCGTTCGCAGTTTTCAGTGTCTGGAGGAACGCAGATGGGCCGCACTCAGTTGGCGTCTCTCGATGCCATCGCGCATTACGCCGACTCCAGCCCGCAGTCTATTGCACTTATAGAACCCGAGGGCCCTACGCTCAATTACAAGGAGCTGTGGGCGCAAATTGAAACGCTCTCTTGTCGTCTGGAGGAGGCTAGCATCGGTTCTGGGGAGCGAGTAGCGGTGCTCCTGCCCCAAGGCGGCCAGCAGGTTCTTGCGGTTACCGGAGTCCTGAACCGCCATGTCGCCATACCTCTGCAAACAAAGACCACGCCCAAAGAGGTGGAGGCTTCCCTGCACAAGCTGTCTGTCTCGGCGCTCATCGCGGCTCCGGAATTCGAAGCGGAGGCCGATGCAGCCTTTGAGCAAGGGATCACCGTGCTGGTTGCTCGCAAAGGGGAGTCTCCGAAGGATTGGCAAATCCGCGTCCCCGCTTCTCGACACAATTCGTGCAATGAGCCTTCCGAAGCCGTCGTGCTCACCATCACCTCTGCAACGATGGGCGGTTTCAAGATAGTGCCTAAGACGGCCGCGAACATTGATGCCGGAATCGCGTCAATGTGCAATTGGGCCAAGCTGACTGCCTCAGACCGTCTCTTGCTGTTAATCCCGCAATGCTTTGGGGTCTCCGTCCGATGCGTGCAAGCACAATTCTGTGTGGGCGGCGCAGTGATTGCAACCGGCGGCTTTAATTCCGCTGACTATGTAAGTTGGATAAACAACCTGAGACCTACCTGGTACATCTGCTCACCCGCTGTTCATCAGGCCGCGATGGAGCAATTGAGATGCGAACCGCCCTCCCGATCTGTGACTCTTCGTTTCATTGAGTCTTGCTTCGCCCCGCTGCCAGAGAAGCTCAGGCAGGAACTCGAGCAAATTCTTGGCGTGCCCATGCTGCTTCGTTACGGTGCGAGCGAAGCTGGGGATATAGCATCCGAATTTCTTTCTTCGGGTGGCCACGTTCCAAACAGAGTGGGACGCTCCTGCGGATTGGAAATTGGCATCATGAACTCTACCGGGCTCCTTCTTCCGGCTGGCGAAGAAGGCGAAATTGCAGTTCGCGGGCCAACTGTTGTGTCCGGTTACATGGACAATCCCGAAGCGACTCGAGCTGCCTTTCAAGACGGTTGGTTCAGGACCGGCGACTCCGGGCGCTTGGATCCCGATGGCAATCTTTATCTAACCGGACGCCTGAAGGAGATTATTAACCGGGGCGGAGAAAAGATCATCCCAGCCGAAGTCGACGCAGTGATCGAGGCGCATCCCGCCGTGCTCGAGGCTGTGGCATTCGCCGTGCCGCACCGCACGCTGGGCGAGGACGTGGCCTGTGCTGTGGTGCTGCGCGGCGGAAACGAACCGCGGGTGAGTGCGATCGAGCTGCGGCGTTATGCGGCACAAAGGCTTGCCTCGTTCAAGGTGCCGCACCGCATTCGATTCGTCGACGAGATTCCCCGAGGTGAGATTGGCAAGCCGCAGCGGCGGCTGCTCACCGAAAAGTTTGGCGGAGCCATTGCAGATCTGCCTGCCTTGTTAAATTCAGAGGATCATCGTCCGGCACTCGAAATCGAAGATGTTTATCACCAGATTCGTCAAATCTGGGCAAGAATTCTAAATCGCGACGATGTGGACCTGGACGAGGACTTTTTCGATGCCGGTGGCGACTCCCTTGCCGCAATGACGATGCTTGCCGAAGTCGATCAGCGGCTCGGAAGCAAGTCAACCGGCTACATAGCCAGTTTCATCGATGAGCCAACGATTAGGAATTTGACCACTTTGGCTGGCAGGCCGGAGTTCCCAAGGCCAGCCTTCGGTGCTCCAAGCGATATGCAGATTTTCCCTGTACGCGCTGGCGGATCCGGTCCGACGTTTTATTGTGTGCCGGGGGATGAAGACGAGGGCATCTACTTCCGGAGATTGGCAAGGCATCTTCAAGGGATCATGGATTTGGCGATTGTGCGTCCCGCAAATACGTTCTATGGCCCTGGGCTTTTCACGTTCGAGCGTGCGGGCGAAGAAATGGCGGCCATAATCCTTCGGGAGCAGCCCCAAGGTCCATATCTCGTTGGAGGTTTTTGCTTTGGGGGAATCGTCGCTTCTGAAGCGGCGCGGCAACTTGCTCTTCGTAATCGGGATGTCCGATTGGTGTTCTTTGACGTTCCGATGCCAGGCCCATACACCTTGCTTGGCTACTTTGGCCGTCGGCTTGGACGCGGATTGAGAGAGCGGAAAACCGATGGCAATGAGCACACTTCGCCAGCGATCAAACATCCCGAAACCGCCTTGCTACGCGCTACGAGGTTTGCGATGATACCAATCCGCGCCGCAAGACTACTGGCTCATAGCGTCCGCACTCGCTGGCGCCGTTTCGTTTGGTATTCAATGGTCCCGCTTCGTCGGTGGTTTGTTCCCATTGAACATGTTCATTTTTTTCAATGGCTCATGCGTAAATCACAAGAAGACTACTTCCCATTCTTTCGGGCCCGCACGATTGATGCTCCCATCCTTCACTTCCTTTCTTCAGACGGAATGGGCACTACCCGTGGTGCGGGCAGGGATGCAATGGACACTGGCCTTAATGCATCCCGCCTCCGCTGGAGAGACGTTGCTTGTCGTGGAATCGAGGAATTGTTTGTCCCGCTGGATCACAGTCGTATACTCCACGAGTCAAACTTGCCGGGTATTGTAAACAGACTTATGCAATGGACCGGGAAGAATTATAGGGCTTCGCTCAACGCTGAGGTCCACAAGTAAAAGTGGATACAACCTGTAACTTACGAAACGGTTAGCAAAATCGACCCGCGCCAGCGAGCTCGCATGGATAGCGGCACTCTGCGCGCTCAATCAACACAGGAACCTCGGCCGGGCCAGAGTTTCGCTGGGCTTTGATTTCGCGGTCCGCTTGATTAATCCCACTACCACACGCTCAGTGGTCAGAAAGAGCAGCGGGCGTCAAGAAAGAGATCCAATTTGCATGCGGTTCCATTCAGGTTCGGTACATTACTGGTGGGAACGCAACTTGTTCACCACACGCCCTTGGGTTGAGAACGATGATGGTTACAAGGAGACACCTCTACTTAAGCAGAAACCGACTGGCAAGGCGGTCCTCTCAAACTCTGCAATCGCGCCCACAGCTTGTGATGGGCCGGTTCGAATCCAGCCCAAAGACTGGACGTTATCAATTCGCTGGTCTGCGAGTAAAACGGCCCATCGCGGATTGATCTACTCCATCACGGATGCCGAGTACCCCGGGTTATAGGCGCGGCTCGCAGCTCTACGCCCGCAAGGCGCGCCGGACATAAAAGCCACGGCGTTTCTCGAGAGTCTGGAAACTGGCGGCGAAGTGTTATCGCGCGTTCGCCTTGTCCGCTTCCGGGATGTTGCGGACGTACCCCTCGTGCGCCAGCCGCTTGCCCATTGGGCGATAGCTCGCGAAGTCTTCCGGTTGCCAGGTGGCAAGCCCGTCCACGTAGCGGTTGTACATGCAGAAAGCAGCGGCAATCAGGACCGTGTCGTGAATCTCCAGGTCAGTCGCGTGCTGCGCGCGCGCAGCTGCGATGTCGTCCTGGGTGACGTTTTTCCCGCCTTCCCGCACCTTTGCGGCGATTTGAAGGAGAGCTCTCATCTTTCCGGAAATTTCAGCAGTACTCGGATCGGTATTGAGAGTTTCGACCCACTCGTAGTCCGCTTCGGCTCCGCCGCGATGCTCGGCTGCGGCTGAGCTATGCGAGAGCTGGCAGAAGCGGCATCCGTTGCGAGACGAGACGAAAGCGGCAATACCCTCCCGCTCCGCGCTGGTGAGCGTGCTGGGCCCACGCAGAAGGATCTCCGCAAGCTCACGCATCGGCTTTGCAGTTTCAGGCCGGAAGGTGTACGCGCCGACAATACCGGGAATGCCTTCCGGAATGCCAATGTGCGCCATTCTATCTCCTAAAATGTGATGCGGACCGATGCTTGCAACTGCCGGGCAGGACTGGTGAAGTTGGGGGTCGCGAAAGTTGGATTCGCGGGGCTGGTGATGCCGTCGCCGAATTGATGCGGGATCGGGCCCAGGAAATCCGGTGCGCCGTAGACCTGGTCAATGTTCTGCACATTGCGATGATTGAAAAGATTGAAGCTCTCGATGCTTGCTTCAGTGTTTACTCGATGCTCGGAATGAAAAACCCTTTGCAGGCGCAGGTCACTGTCATAATACGCGGCGCCGCGATAGGAGTTGCGGCCCACCGTTCCAGTGCGATCGCAAAAGGGAAACCCGTCGCCAAGGACATTGAAGCCAGCGAGAATGGTGTAATAGCGCGGGCTCTGCAGACTGTTGAGCATGGAGAGCTTGAAGTTACGAAGCGGCCCATGCGACGGACTGTCTGCGAGAAAGGCAATAGTTGCCCGGTGGCGGATATCGTTGTCCCCAACAGAGCGATCCGCCGTGGGATCCAGATAATCCTGGGGCGTATCGCTCAGTTGCACGTCTGTGGCAATGTCGATTGACTTGGAGTAAGTGTAATTGGCAATGATACCGTAATGCTGGGCAAATTCATGGCGCACACTCAGGACGCCGGAGTTGTAAATGGAGAAACCGGTGGGAGCGGCGAGGAGGGCAAAGCCGAAACGGGGATCGGCGGGAGCGAAGGACTGGCGGCCATCCGGCAACGTGCCGTTGGGCAGCCCATTTACGCTCGAGTAGACCGGCAGATCCAAGGCGTGCAGGAATTGATAGGAAGCGGAAAGCAGCCATCCGCGGCCGAGTTCCGATTCGATTTCGAGGCTCGCCTGCTCGGAATAATCATTGGGGAACTTCCTCTGGATGTACCCCAGTGGGAACTGCTGCAACTCGCTCGGCGCGGGATAAGCTCCGGTAGTCACGAAGCTGCGTAACGCCTGCGATGCGAGGATCGGCCCGGAGACGCCGACGACACCGGAGGGCCCGAGTCCAGCGACACCGTCCGGGGTGTTGAAGTCCGGTATAAGCGGGTTGCTCATCGATGTGAATGCGGCAGAGCCCTGCCAGCTCACGATGAGATCGCTGTAGTCCCAAGGCCCGCGGAAGATGCCGAAGCCGGCGCGGATAACCTGTTTACCTCCATGCAGGGCGTAGGCGAAGCCAACCCGGGGTTGCAGGTTCTCATAATTCGTCGGATTCATGGGCCCGACGAGCCGCACATCGGATGCTGAAGGAAAGAGGTCAAGGTCATAGCGAAGGCCGGCCGTGACGGAGAGCCTCGGGGTTGCCTTCCACTGATCCTGTGCGTAGAGATTCACCATGCGATGCCAGAAATGCAAATTCGTTGCATTCTCGAAGACCTGCGCGGAGGAACCGGCGTATATAGATCCGGCAAAGGGCACAGAGCGGGGCGGAATCTGCCGGCCGAAGTAGGAGCGCGGTTCGAGGAAGAGGAACTGAACCGGCGTACCCGGGCCAAAAGGTGGACCGGAGAACGAGCCAGCGCCGAAAAAGCTCTGCGGCGTAAAGACGGCGCCCCCGGGACTCCACAGGGTAGTATCCGCCGCAATCCAGACCGGTTCAAAACCTCCGCCGAACCTAAATGAATGAGCGCCACGCACCCAGGTCAGATTCTCCTGCGCTTCAAAATGCGGTTCGTGATAGTACGATACACCGCCAGTGAACCCGCCGCTCCCCAGGGTATCGGCAACCTCGAGCGTCGGCTCATAGCCGGCGCCTTTCGGCGTCATATGAAAGAGGCGATCGCCGAAATCGACAATACTTTCGGAGGTCCAACGCGGATTGAAAAGATGAAGGTAATTCGCATACACGGTCTGGTCGCGCACCGGATTGTCGCGATAAGTGGACGGCAGGCCCTGTCCTGGGGCATCGGTGGGGATGTCGCCTTTGCGATCATCCGCGAAGAGATAGCCGATATTGAGAACGTTGCGATCACTGAAAACCTGGGTGATCTTTCCGATCGATTTGTCGTAATTGTCGGTTTCCAGCACCGATTTGAGACTCTCGGGCTGCAATCCGAACAACTGCTTTACCTGGTTGATGCTCGGAGTTCCGGGGCCCAAGCAATTCGGCGTATCGATGCAACCAAGGATGAAGCTTGAATAGATGGGGGATTCAGCGCGGCGCTGACCTTCGTATCCCGTGAAGAAAAAGGTTTTGTCAAGGCGGATGTGCCGGCCTGCGTTGATGCCGAACTGGTTGACCTGCAGAGTGTGCAGCCCGGGCGCGGAGAGAGGGTTGTTCGCATCGACGGCGTCGTTGCGAAAATACTCGTAGGCGGAGCCGTGCAGGTCGTTGGTTCCGGATTTCGTAATGGTTTCAACGACTGATCCAAGGTTACGCCCGTTATCCGCGGTGTCGGGGCCATCAATGACGCGGAACTCCTGCACCCAGTCGAGGGAAGGGCTGACGTGCTGCACACCGGAGAGGCTCACGGAAAAGTCGGTTCCATCGAGACCAAAGAAAGAGCTGTGGGTCTCACGCAAACCGGCAAAGCTGAGCTGCAGGACGCTTTCCTGAAAAGGCGATTGCGCCGCGGTCGCCGTGCTACGGCCGACGTTGACCGTCGGCGTGAGCAAGATAAAGTCAATGAAGTCACGGTCGGCGATGGGGAGATCGGCAATCAGATTTGGCGGAATGACCTGGCTTGATTGGGCTGTCTGGACGTCCATCGCCGCCGCCGAGCCCTCCGCGACCTGCACGCTTTCCTTGACGGTAGCGAGGCCCAACTGCACAATGACTGATGCGGTTTGCCCGATGGCCAGAGTCAGTGGCCGACTCACCGGGCTGAAGCCTTCAGCGTCGACGGAAAGACGATATTCTCCCGCCGTAAGCGCATTCAGCACGGCGATTCCGGAATTGTTTGTTCGCTGCGTTCGCGCGATCCCCGTTTCTGCACTGCGGACGCCAACACTTGCCCCCTGCACAACGCGGCTCGAAGGATCGAGAACGGAGACGCTCAAGGTAGCGAGCTGCTGCGCAGGCACAACTGTGGCCGCCGCAATCAACACCAATACGATTCCCAACTGATTCCTGGTCATCGCCAGACCTCCAAAAAAGAGTCACAATTATTGGGGTGCCCATTAGCCATTTCGTGCTGATAATGAACTACCTGTGGCACAGCCTACACGCCCATTCCCGATGCCTGAATTCCCGTGAGCCGATTGACGGACTCATACCCGCTCAGCGCCAGATTTTTGCCATGCAGGCGATGCACTTTGTCTGGAACGGTAGGCGGGCAGGGCGAGCATGGCGAGTGCAGAGACGAGCGTTATACCACAGAGGACGTTGAAGATTCTGATATAGCTGCCTGTTGAGTCGTAGACATGACCGACTATCAACGGTGCGACAGCTGCAGCCGAGGCGAACGCGCTGTAGGTTAATCCATAAAGCGTTGTGAACGCACGCATGCCGAAATAGCGCCGCAGCATGTAAGGAATCAGATCGAGTTCGCAGCCGCATCCCAGCCCAGCAACGAACGCCGAAGGCGCGGCCAGGGAGAACGATCGCGCGTGCGCCAGAAGAAGTATTCCTGCGCCCACAGTCAGCAAGGAACCGAGCGCGATCAATGACCCCTCGATGTAGTCCAACAGCGAGCCCAACACAAATCGTCCAGCCAGATTCGCCGCACCCAGCAACGACGCGGTGAGGGCTACTTCGCGAGGGTGCAGACCGTTGCTGCTCAGCATGGGCGCAAGATGTGCGAGCGCGCCGTTTTCGCTCAGCGACAGAGCGCAGACCCCCAGCGCCAACAGCCAGAAGCTGAAAGTCATAACCGCTTGGCGCCATGGTGTCCCCGCGGTTTCGTGTGACCGAACCGTGGGCTCCGGCCCGGCGGTGGAACAGGTTGGAGGCAGTCGCGCAAACAGGAGCGTCAACGGAACTCCAACAAGCAAAGGAAGCGTGGCCAGCACCAGGTAGGCGTTTCGCCACCCGTAAGCTGAGATCAGGTACTGCACAAGCGGAGGCACAAAGAAGGATCCAACGCCCGAACCAGCGACAACAATGGCCAGCGCCGCACCGAGTCGCCGCAAAAACCAGGCAGCTACGATGCGAGCGTATCCGAGTTGATAGGTTCCCGCTCCGGCGATGCCGATGAAGACGGCAGTCACGTAGAACTGGGCGAGATGCGCGGTGAGGAACGCAAGCGACCCAATTCCCAGACCAAATGCAGCCATGAAGCCGGCGATGAGCTTGCGCGGATCATACCGGTCGAATAGTTTGCCAATCACCGGTGAACAAACAGCTACCGAGATAACTGCGAAACTGAAGGCGCGTGCGATCTGCTCGCTGTTCCAGCCGAAGTCTTGCTGCAGGGGCCGGATCATGAAGCTGAAGCTGTAGATAAAGACCGCAGCAAAGCCGGTGAACACACCAAGATGGCAAACGACGGCAACCCGCCATCCTGGATAGCTGAGCCGATTCTCGGGCGAGCAGACGTCGAGTCCGTCTGGCATTCCGGTCAGTGCCATGCCCTGCGCTCCTTGTGGAAACACTGCGATCCCGAGTGATCGTCCAGCTCAAGCGCCATTAGCAAACCATCGCAGAAGGTGATGTGGCCAGCAGCGAGCGATGCCTCAGGCAGCGAAGCGATTCATCTGCGCCGTAAAATGGTTGAGCCGAATACGCATTTTCGTTCTCGGCTTCCTTATTTGCCCCTGGGCTTCCTGTTGCGGAAGAAGAGCACGGCGGCTCTGAAGCTTGCTCGCAGCAGCACACGCCATCCGCTGGAGATGATCTCACCTGGATCCGCAGTATCTCGCGGCCAGGTCAGTGGCTTACGCCTTACACGGCGAAAAAGAAATCGCAGAAGATCAAGGCGCTGGCCGGGGTACTCAGAAAACAGCAACATCGAATACGCAATCTGATTGCAGGCCTCCTGTTTGATATCGCCGTGCTTTTGAGATCGATGGAAAACAATCGCTGAAGGAACATGAACGGCGCAGTAGCCGATCGAGAGAAGGTGAACGAAGGCGTGGTGTTCTTCCATACCCTGGAAGAGCGTCCCCCTGCCGAGCCGTTCGTCAAAGACCTTCCATCCGTTGCATGCAGTCTTACGGAGCGCCATATTGGTGCCAATGCCTAACCCGCCAAAGGCCGCAATCTCAAACCATTGATGGTCCTTGTTACTGAGGAATCGAGTCGGCTCCCAGTCAATGCTGTCAGCGTGAGATTCCGGTAAGACGGTCCGGCCGGTTACCGAGCCTACATGCGGGTCTACGAACGGTTCAAGCAGAGATTCCAGCCATCGCTCATCGGGCCAAGCGTCATCGTCTAAAAACGCGACAATCTCGGACGTGCTTTCGCTCAACCCACGATTACGTGCCCGGCTCAAACCCGCGATTGGCTCAAATGTGTAGCGAGCCGAGAATTTCCGCGCTGCAGCTTCTGTTTCTTTGTCTCCTGAAGTGTTATCGACCACGATCACTTCGTCCGGTGCGCGCTCCAGGTGAGCGATGCCTTCGAGGCATTTTCGCAAAGAAGTTGGACGATTTCTAGTGCAGATGACAATCGTGGCTGTCAGCTTCTGCGTATCGTGATCATGATGTGATTCGAGCTGCATCGAGTAAGGTGCCAAGGACCTCAAAAGGTAAACCTCTCGTTCAGATTATGGGCGCGCCAATCACGCGTCAGAGACCTTACACCGATTCGGACCCCAAAAGGCCTGGGATGAAAAATTCCTTATGTCTGAACGGTGAAGGCAGTTTATCAGACGATCGAGAGAAACGCTCCCGGGTGATGTATATCCGCAAAAAAATCACATCTGTATATCAACGGCTTCTTGTTTGTGCGGCTTGAGCGAGCGACGCGGCCGGCGGCGGACGGCAAGGGGCACACCGTCAAAGCCAGACGGTCCATGAATGAGCTTGGCGCCGTCATGCACCTGGCCGATTGGCAAATTCGGCCGTGCGTGCTTCCACTTCGGCCTCCTTTGTTCTCTCAAGAAGCTGACTGTACATACTTGCAGCTTATCCGGCTGCCAGTAAGTGACCTTCGCAACTCCGAGGGTTCGGCACCAAGCCTGCATCCGCCGGCTAGAGTCTGCAGATTGGAGTTAGCGCTGGCACTCGAAGAAGCTGTTGAAATAAAGAACTGTTAGATGGCGACAGCCAACCGCTCGCCGGGCAGTGAGACCATTTTTTCCCGACCAGTAGCGTCGCGCGTAAGCTATTCGAGAAGAGTCGAATGCAATTCTTCCGGATCGACCTGCAAGAGTCGCGGGCTATATTCGAACGGAACAGACACTTTAGAATTGACCACAAGCTCTCTCAATGCGTCGCGGAATGAATGGCGCCCTCGAAAGCATGAAAAAGCTCAACCGCAAGGATGAAGCGGAAACGATGCAGGTCTGAATGACAGTCAACCATGTCCAGGATCGAAGACAGATGCGGTCGGCCTCATGGTGGGGAACTTTCGCCATCGTAGTGATCTACGCGACTGTGATGGTCAGTACTAATGATCACTTTGCGATTCTCGACGACGAAAGCGATAGTATCGCGATTGCAGGTCGCCCCGTTGGCGCGGCTCTGCGACCCTTTTTCACAGAAGTAGGATATCGTGAACTGCATCCTCCGGCGGCCGAAATCCTCATGCATTTCTGGTTAGTTACCACTCACTACTCGTTTTTCCTGCTCAGGGTGTTCGCCAACATCTTTTTCATGGCGGCAGTCCTCCTCATTTCCAAATCTGCTGAAAGAGTCGCAGGAAGACCAGCATACTGGGCTACGTTGCTGCTCGGCTTTGTCTGGCCCTTCGCGTTTCAGTTCGGGCGCATTACGGGCTGGTACTGCCCATCGATTTTTCTTTTGTCCTGCGTGACGTGGACCTACCTCGGGATCATCGAAGACCGTGGCAAACTTCCGTGGATCACGTTCGGAATCGCCAGCGCATTTTTGGTTTGGTCTAACTATTTTGGCTTTGTCTTTCTCTTCTTGCTGATGGCCGATTTCATGATCTTCCACCAAAATCTGGCACTCAAGCGCTTTCGATCCTTTCTGATAGTCGTGGCAATCGTCGCAATAGCCTTCTTGCCACTGCTCAAGGTCGCCATAGACGACGTGTCGGCCAATGTAGCGTTCGTCGAACCCTGGTTGAATTGGAAGAATGAAATTGCCGTGCTCGGCTATCCCAGCTTCGCCTTATTCGGCTCAGCCGCCATCGCGCCATGGTTTCTGCCCTTGAGTCTACCGGTCTTTCTTTCAGTTCTTGCATTGTTTACGGCGATTTGGTTTAGCCGAGGCCGGCGCTGGTTTGTCTACTTCGTTCTCTCCATGGCTCTGCTAGACATTATCGGGAACATCAACATTAAGCGAGTCACCTTTATGCTGCCGTGGTTGTTCATGGCCATAGGAACAGCCTTATCGAGCCACGCTTCCCGATATTCCAGGCTGGCGCTGTCCGCGATCATCGTCATCGTTCTGTTCGGCTGGATAGGGATCTTGTCGGGAAAGCACTATGCCACTGCAAATCTGTACGAACCGTGGGGTAAGGTTGCCGATGTCGTGGCTCAGGATGCGCGCCGTGGCGCAATCATCGTTAGCCCGAATCATTCGTTTTTTCTTTATCTCGACTACCGGCTTGGCCTTGAATCCAACACCGAATCTGCTGATGCGTCTTTCCTCGGCGAAGATCTCTATCGCTCGCATGGGTATACCATTCTGCGGCCGGACAATTGGCAGACATGGGCTGGACAGCTCCGCGGCAAAGTCGTGCTGGTAAACGGATCGGGAATCTTGGAGCAGGTAGAGGAACAAACAGAACTGAACAAAGCCTTACGCCTGCGCTGCCACAGCCTAGGCGAATACCATGCTGCCCCCGATCCCGCTGCCTCATGGAAAGCACAATTCGTAGAAAACGCTCCTATCCTTGCTTACCGTACCAGCGTGATCTGGTACGACTGCACACGATGACATCGAGAGCAGTTTGATGAACACCCCTTCGTTCGCCCGGTGTTCCAGATTGAGCTTTGGGCGCGGGAACACGCCTTCTTGCGACGCTTGAATGGGCTCCAACACGTCCCATGGTCAACTCTTCTGCGCATGGCATGTGGGGCTTCAGATTACAAATTGCGGCCTTTCGATTTCGCACTGCTAGAGATGACAGGCAGTTTTGGCCCAAAACAGAGGACAGCCGGCCCATGAGCTCATTGTTCACATCGAACTGGCGTCCGGTTCGGGATAAGTTTGGCTTTAAACTATGCTGAGCATGAGTGGCTTGCTCTGGACGCGAAAACTTGGGTGCTCATTGGTGCGCAACCGGCCTGGCGCATGGATCAATTCCTACTTAGAGACTGGCGGTCTGAAATCGTATGAGGCACCGATCGTAAACCCGTTGGGCGTAAGGTCGTGAGGCCCGAAGGTATGGTGCCAGAACTGGTACTCGTAGTCGGCACGTATCCAGACGTGTTGCCAAGCGTGAAACTCTGCCCCTCCACCAGGGGCTGCGACGAAGAATTCATCGTGGGAGTACTTTCCGGACGGGGGAAAGTCGATGCGACCTATACCAAACACATACCTGACATAGGGGCGGACGCCTCGATAGGGATTCCAAGCGTAAATCGGACCGCCTTCGACTGTATCCTGACGCATCCTGCTAATCCCCGCCGGTCGGTCGTAGTTGATGGCGTGTCCTAAGCCTTCAATCCCCATGCCGCGCAGGACCCCCGGGAATCTGCTGGGGAGCCAGTCAGCCCAGGCGGAGATGCCGACCATCCTTCTCCCAGGCCCCTGATCGATGCTGAAATCCGAGAATGCGACGCCAACGACAATCGGCAAACCACCCTGACGGGCGGAAGGGGCGACTTGGGAATAGATGGGAACTACTGCGGCGACAAAAAGCGCTGCGAGAATGAGCTTGTGGGGGAGCATCAAACGCATAGTCTCTCCTAGAATTGATGAATACCCTCACTCGATGGAAATCCCCATTCGAGGAGCGTCATTCATCTGTTTCCCGGTGGTGCAAGGCAGAAACTCAGCAGGACTGCAGTCGGTTACACACGGATATTTCCAACAGGTTTTCCGCGCTTTAGGCCTCAACCTGGAATTCGTGTTCGACTCTCCAGATCATACAAGAGCTCGCGCGGGCTTTAAACGCATAGTCTCTCCTAGTTTTGACGAATACCCCCTCCGAAGGCAATCCCCCTTTCGGGGAAGAGTCATTCTTTTTCCC
The DNA here is from genome assembly GCA_900290245.1 of Candidatus Sulfuritelmatomonas gaucii. Classification (GTDB taxonomy): domain Bacteria; phylum Acidobacteriota; class Terriglobia; order Terriglobales; family Acidobacteriaceae; genus Telmatobacter; species Telmatobacter gaucii. The sequence continues at coordinate 27,254 of OKRB01000160.1, forward strand.
CCATTCGCGCGAGGCAAAAACTCAGCGGACTCCAGTCGGGTACGCGCGGATGTCTCCAACAGGTCTCCTGCGCCCTTGGGCCCTGGTCTGGAATTCATGTTTGACTCTCCAGATCCTTAATAGGATATACGGTTCAAATACGCAACCCGCGATCTATTTCCATTCATTCCAGGGCCAGGAACCCAGCTGTGCAAGGCAAGTCCTTTACTGAGTGCGAAGAGTTCACGTTCTTCTCACTGAGACGCGCATTGATACCATGTCCCGTTCGTGGCCATCTTCACCAACAGATAGATCGCAAGAGCAAGCGACGTGATCATCTTTTCTTTGGAGGTTAACCCCGATTCATCGGCGACAGACATAGAAAGCGCTTCGGACTACCTGCTTCGAAGTCTTGATTTTGATCGAGATCCCCCCTGAAGGACACGAAGCAGCCTTTTGCTGTGACCAGCATCGGCTTTGGACCCGCGACTGGCGCCGGCAAGCAAAAGAGCGGGCTAGAAGCTGACCTTCCGGTCCGGGAACCACGTCAGTTGGACGGTTGTGGTCGTCATGGTTTGCTGGCCAGGAAGATAGATGGGAGCCTTCCAGTGTTCGTAGGCGAAGTTGCCATTGATCTCGAATTCCTTGCCAATGCGCTTAACCACTTGGAAGTTGAAGTCGCCTAGAGTAGTTCCGCCGGGAATGAAGTCTTTTGCGGCTTTCTGATCGCGGATTCCAAGCTGAATCTGTTCATTACCACTCAGGTGGTAAGTAATCCAGCCTTGGCCACCTTTGTCCTCACGGCCAATCCAGTCGCCGAATAGTTGGCCGTTATTGGTATACCCTTGTCGCTGGATTCCCTCATAGTACATGAATTTTCCGCCGTGACTGGTCGACACTGGTGGATCGGTGGAAACGGCTTCGACGCGCAGGTCGAGCTTCGGGACGCCCGGGACATGAGATAGATATATTCCGGGCCGCCAGGATGCGCGGCGAGGAGCATCGACAGGGGAAACATCGTCGTGGACTTCCGAGTCCGAGTAGACCGTAAGCCAATTGCGTAGGAAAGGAAGCCGGTAGGAAAAATCGAAAGCGCCAAAGCGGGCTCCGGGATCCTGCGGGCTGTTCTTGACTGCCTCATCGGGCGCACTCAGGCTGAAGAAGCTCCTCAGGAAACTCTTGATGTTGATCGGGGCGTGGTCCTTGCCACCCCAAATTACCGTGCGCTCAAAGCCTAACTCAACGTTCTCGGTGGGACGGAAGCTTATCTTCTCGATGTGCACCCAGGGGTCGATAGGGTAGGTGTGACCTTTCAGAGGGCCCACCAGGAATTCATAACGGAACGGTCCGGTAAGCCGCGAGAGCAGCGGTACATCCAGCGGCTCAATGCGGTTGATGCGGAAAGAGTAGATGTTTTCAGCGTTGTTGGAATAAGACATGGCGCCACCCAGCCCAGGGCCTTGCCAATCATCCTGTTTGCCGAAGGATATGACATGGTTGAGAACCTGGGCGGAGACGTAAGCCTCCATGACACGTCCTCTGGTGGCCGCAGCGATTGGCCCGACCGGCATCGAGGTCTGATCCTGGTTCGGTATAGCAATACACGCGGAAGTTGTTGATGGGGACGTACTTGCGAAACAGGTGGGGGTGAAGTAGTAGTTCGTACCATCACTGGCAGCGAGTTCGCCAGTCAACGCCGGCGAATAACCAGTGGTCGAGGGTGCTCCCTGAAATTCCCCGCGCACATAGAGGAGAAACCGGTCGTAGGACGCATAGCCGCTGGCCCCCGAATAGTTATTGAAACCATTGGCGTAGGGCCGGCCATAGTCGTTAACGATGGTCGAACCGAGGTGGTAGCTGTCACGCAGCGGCGTGCCGCTGATGCCGCGCGACAGGCTATAGACCGACTCGACGCTAGCAGCGCCCTTGTGCGTCAGGCAAGAGTCCACGGCGTCATCGCGCAACTCGTGGATCAGGGCCTTGTATATCCCTTCGGCCTCGATTGTGATTGAACCTTCATCCACATCCTCGAGACGATTTCCAGTCTCATCCAGGATCTGGCTCAAGCTCGCGCGTGTCCACGGACGCAGCCCAAGATAAACCTTGTCGACATAGCCCAACGCATAAAGCCGCATCACCGCCGGATAGACCCAACTGTCCAGCGGAATGTACGGCGAACCTCGCGTGATCGGTTCACAATCCGCCCCGACGCCACTCAAAGCGCTCGCGGACTGCCCTGTGCTGGCCTGCGTCCCTGCTTGCCCTGCTGCGAGCGTGCAGACCGTCAGGGCAAGCGCAGCCAACACAGCCGCGCCTCGCATAAATGGCGTTGCGACCGTTTTCTTGTACACGCTCTTATCCATGGCTCATTATTCCCGCATTACCAAGGTTAATCTGGGAAAATGCACTCGGAAACTCTCGATATTCCGAAGTTTCCCAAAAGAGACAACACCGTGAACGCATGCGAAAACACAACCCATAAGCTGCAACCGACTTCGATACCGGATCCTAGCTCACGGCATGAATGCTTCATTTCACGATGCAGGCTTAACTGCCGTCCCCGCGGCCAGACGCGCAGCGCGGCGCTTTTCCCAGATCTTTGCGTCGATCAGAAAGTGGGCCCAGAAGGTCTGCAGCACCCAGAAGATAAACCCTTCAGTCCCGTCCAGAAAGCCGAGACGGAAGAAATAACGATAGGCGAACAGACCGAAGGATCGGACGAACAGCGGCATACGGTTGTATTTTTCCCGCAGGAAACGTTTGCGCTCCGCCGGATTACCGCGAGCGTTTGGCCGCAGTCGCCCGGAAATTCCCCCAGCGTCCAACTCGGCCACTTCACTGTCAGACCACCGGTTGTGTCGCGCTGTCCATTCGGTTAAGGGCATTTGATGGTCATCTAGCATTGCACCTTTCAGTTGGCCATAGCTCCCGCTTCTGAGAAGGAAGTGCTGGTCGTATTTGCGGTCTTCGCAACGGCCCACTCCGGTGCGGAACAGGCGCAGGTGCCAGGTAGGGCTCAAACCTCCGTGACGCAACACCCGGCCCAGGAAGCGCACATATCGGCGCAAAAAATAGCCGGAGTGCGCTGGCTCATCGGGCAGCGCCTGGATGGCAGCCACCAGCCCACTGTCCATCAGTTCGTCAGCATCCAGATGCAGTTGCCAGAGCCGGGTGATGGGCAGATTGTCGATTGCCCAGTTTCGCTGGGCTCCGTAGTGCTCGAACGGATGTTGAACGACCACAGCTCCAAGGGACCGCGCTATTTCCACGGTTCCGTCGCTGCTGTAGGAATCCACCACGAAGATTTCATCTGAAACCAATCGGGCAGAACTCAGCGTTGCGCCCAGCGTTTCTTGGGAGTCGAAAGAAAGCAAGATGACAGTGGGTCGCATAAGAACCTAATTCATAAGTGAGGACTCGCGCCAAACCGAAGCAGAGGAAAAGGTCCGGCCCTATTTGCCGTAAAGGCCAATACCAATGATGAAGAAACTTACCTCGGCAACCTAAGCTCGGAGTTCATGATTCGGCAGGGTCGTTGCATCCTTCGAAACCTGGCCTGCGCCGTCGTTCTCCACGCCAGTCGGCGCTGCGGAAGAAAACAGCCGGTCGATGGCTACCACCGTTCGATTCAATGTGAAATGCCGTTCGAAACTGGCCCGAGTTCGAGCGGCCATGGCGTCGCGTTCCGCGGGAAGGAGAGCGAACCAGCGGCGCAGGAGCCGTTCAGTGCCTTCCTGCGTATCGTCTTCAACGAGACCCACACAATCGCACTCGATCTCCCGCCAAATGTTCACCTGGTTGCTAATGAGCACGGGTCGTCCTACAGATAGGGATTCGACCACAGCGATCCCGAAGTTCTCCGAGTGAGACGGCAGAACGAATGCATCGCAGGCGCGGAGCGCCCCCCATTTGAGGTCGCCGTCAATCATGCCCGGCCAGTGAACTCTGCCAGCAATGCCGATCTCTTTGGCCAGGCGCTGAAGCTTTGCCTGCAATCCTGCTTGGTCGGGACCGGCGATCACAAGGTCCACGTCTGGGACTGAGGGTGCGATCCTTGCCAATGCCTCGATCAGCAGATCACATCCTTTCTTAGCATGAATGCGGGCGAGAAACAGCAGAAAGCGGCGGCCCTGAAGCTCGGGAAACCTACGGTAAAAGGCCTCGATCTGGAGAGCAGGATCTCTCCTGCTCTCCTCGGGATCGGTGATCCCTAACCCGACAACGGCGCTCTTCCATTTATTCGGACGAAAGGTAGTCTTCGCCAGATTTGGCTCGGATTCGGCAGTAAAAAAGACCGCCAGCGCATCGCGAAGGACGGGATACTGCACCGGCCAATAAAGCAGTTTCTTGAGATGCTTGAGCGGATACTTCCTATAAAACCAGGGATCGAGCTGACCATGGACAAATATCCCGTAAGGCCTTCCGGCGCGGAGCGCAGCAAAGCGAAGGGCGACGCCGGGGAAAGACCATATCCCATGCATTACCATGCCATCGAAGCGGCCTGCATTTTCACGGAGCCAGCGCCAGAGACGTGGGGAAAAGCTGTACCTGCCCAAAAAGGACTGACCGAGAGCGTGCACTGGACAGGGAATGCCCTTCAAGAATGGCTCACCTGGATTGTCCAGACATACGATCTCGATTCCGGCTCCGACTTCTCTATAGGCTTTTGCAAGCTGGCGCACGGCTTCCGGAGGACCGCCGGCCGTTGGCGCAAACGTGTCGATAATGTGGAGCGTATTCATGAAATTACCGTACTGCGGTTAAAGGGTTGAATCTTGCGACATGGACGTCTTAGTTTGCCAATCATCAGGACATCTGCAGAACATAACTTTCTCCAAGCACTTGAAGAAAGCGATCTGTAATATCCTCGATATCAAAGGTTCGTAAGGCGTATGCGCGCGCATTCGAGGCATATCGGGCGCGCAGTTCGGTGTTCTCCATCAGCTCTTTTGCCGCTTTCACAATATCCGCGGTGTTATCGGGCGAAATCACGATTCCGGCCTCTGCTTGCTCGACAATCGCTGCCGCCTGGTTCTCTCCGGGAGCAGCAACGATCAGAGCGCGGCCGGCACAGAGATAAGTGGGTATCTTGGAAGGTACGGCGAATGTGCCAGCCTTGGAATCAAGCAACGCAATAAGCACATCGGAAGCCCCCAACATCTCGGAGATCTTCTTGTACGGTTGCAGCGGCAAAATCGTCAGCACATCTTTTTGAATATCCTGCGCCCTGGCGCGGAGCCATTCGACGCCCGGACCAGCGGCAACAACGACAAGTTGCGCGTTGCCACAGGCTTCCAGATAGCGTGCGAGCGACAGCAGCAACTCCGGACGATGCTTCGAGCCCAGTGTGCCGCTATACATGAAGCAGAATTTCCGGTCCACGCCGTGTTCGCGAGACCACGGGTTGTCCTTGTCCGCAGGCATAACTTCGCTAAGTGGCGCCCAGTTCTCAATCACGGAGACGCGCGATGCCTGGACCCCCCAATTGATTGCCAGTTCTCGAAATCTGGGAGTAATGCACACCACCGCGTCCGACTGTTTGAGGAGTCGTTGCTCCACCTGTTCATAATAGTTGGCAATTGGCCTCGATAGTGGCCCCAACTTTCTCTGCAGTACAAACCGCATCGCAAAGCTGTAGACTTCCGTCATCCAGAAGACGAACTTTGCATTGTGCTTTCTCGCTGTTTTTTGCAGAATGTCTTGTGCATCCAGCGGCATATTAGCGGAGATAATGACATCGGGTTTGAATGCGGCGACTTTTCCTGCAACGGCCTTTCCATAAGCAATGTCGGCTCTTCTCCGCGTCCGGATTGAATGTTTCGAAAACTTCAGCGGAACATGCAAACCCTCAATCTCAAAGCAGGAGGTATCGCCTGCTTTCGACCTGATCTCCCCCTTGGGGGTAGACACATTATCAGCAAAAAAAACATGTAGGATGTTGTGGCCGCGACGGGCCAGTTCTCGACTCAGCTCAGTCTCGTATGAACCACCACTAAAGTCATTTACTAGGATTCGCATCGTAAAGTTATTCGCTCTCCGCTGTTAGACTCGAATCTCTTTCATCATTGACCCGGACGGCCACAGGAGTTCAATATCGCACGGTTGTGCTCTTGAGTCTGGATCACAGATGGAAGGATCGCTGTGGCAGTTCAGAACCTGGCTTCAATGTAGAAACCTTACTTTCGAATAACACCGCACTTGTTACCAAGAATTGTGGGAGTGATTTTCATTTCGTTGCAGAACTCCATGTATGCCTGGTAAGAGCCATCGTATTGGTAATTGTCTCTCACATCATCAACGAAAATGATTCCACCCTCGCAAACATGCTCATATATCTTAGGCAGGCTATGCTTTATAGGAAGATAGAGGTCGACATCAAGAAAGGCAATCTTGATCGGGGCGATCGATCCGTAGTCAAAAACGACACAGTCACTCTGGATGGCTTTTACAAACGGAAACTCCTTAAAATTCCTTTTCCACACCTCAAAGTCGTTGTATTTGAATTGCCCTCTAAAATTCCATCTCTTCTTGCCTCGGTGGTTGACTTCATAATCAATGTCACGTTTGAGGAATGACTGAAAGGTATCGATTGCGTAGTATTTCTGATTGGAATAACCACTCCTAACAAGATGTTCAGACAAGAAGCGCGTGGTCATCCCCCTTGCCACACCGATTTCCACGATCGAGCCCGCGGTATGTTTCAGCCGGTCGATTTCACAAATAAGCGTAGCAAGTTCCACCGGCTCGATGTTGGGGAAGGGGTACCGCGGTCTGCCAAATTTCGTGTATCGGAATGCTACTATCTTGACAAGATCGATCAGTTGCATCTGGTTCCCTTCGATTGCGACACCATTCAGAAGTAAGTCTAGTAATAGATCACGAAACTTAGTCGCGAGGTAGCTAAACTATCGAGCTTTTTTCACCAAAAGGTTGCAGATTCGCTGGCGCTCGAGCGGCTATCTATGAGCTAAGTCTCGCTATTCCCCCGAGCCGAAACGCGCGAGATGCCGACAGTAACCTTCTGTCGGAATTAAGCCGGGGATATGTTGAAGGTGGAATGTTCGCGCTGCAATTTCGGACGCGGAGGTTATTACCCCGCTAGCCTTTTATGTTCGCAGCCGGTCACTTATGTGTTTATAGCAGATTGATAACCCGTCGTGAAGCGAAACCTGATGCTTCCAGCCGTCGAGCAAGTCTGATGCGAGGTCACAGGCCACTGCTTGCCCCCAGATCAAGGTTCGATGACTCGTATCCCAGTCGATATCGATCCGCTTGCCGGAAACAGCAATCACCTCCCTGGCCAAATCGCCTATGCTGATCCGCTCCTCTGAACCAAGATTGAACGGGCCTACTAACAGAGAGCCCTCGAGCTTCTGCACCGACAGAAGAAATGCATCGATAGTATCACTGACGAAGTGGTAGGAGCGCGTCTCAGCGCCAGTGCCGAGAACCCTGAATGGGCCTTCATCCGGATACCGAATCGCCCGTCTGCAAAACACAGGTATGCACGAACCTGTTGCCAGATCCAGGTCCTGATTCGGGCCGTAGGAGCCGATAATGCGTGCGATGGCGGCCCGTGTATTGCAATCCCCCTGATTGATAGTGTACTGGATCAGTTGTTCACCAATTAACTTGGCCCACCCATACGATAATTCCGGACTGGCTGGATACGCTTGCTCCTCACGAATCAACGGCGAATCCGGCGATTGTTGAAGATTGCCAGGGTAGACATGAGCGCTTGAGGCATAAAAATAATAAGGGACGTTTGCGCGAATCGCCGCTGACCACATGTTGTGGTCCATCAGCGTGTTCTCGCGGAAGACATCTCCTGCACGATCCATGTAATAGCGAATACCACCAACCTTCGACGCCAAATGAAATACAACGTCAACCTCATGGCATGCGCTTTCACACACCGCTACGGATTTGAGATCTCCGTGCAGGAACTCAATATCATTCTGACTTGCCGCAAGATACTCCTGGCGTCCCCGCTCCAGATTGTCGACGACTCGTACTTGTGCTTCTTCGCGAACAAGGCGCGCCACAAGATTTGAGCCGATGAAACCCGCTCCGCCAGTGACCAGGACCCGCCGATGCTTCCACCAATCTGGTGCCATCCTCGAAGCCTCCCCGGTTAGACCTTGCTCTCGCTCGCGACCGCAACCAGGTTGCGAGCCTCGTCACGGTGCTCCCGGTACCAGTCAGCGGTGACTCTCAGGCCTTCATATAAGCTCGTTCTTGCTTCATATCCCAGGTCGCGCCTTGCTTTGCTGATGTCGAACAAGCGCCTGCTCTGGCCCTCCGGCTTCGATGTGTCCCACACAACTTCTCCCTTGAACCCGGTAATCTCTGTCAGCACCTCAACCACCTCTCGTACGGTATGTTCCCGGCCCGAGGAAAGGTTGACAAGTTGGGAAGAATCGTACATATCGGCAGCTTGTAACATACCTTCTGCCACGTCGCCGGCATAGACAAAATCTCGAGTTGGCCTCCCCGATCCCCAGATAACCACTTTCTGACCTCGCCCGCTATCAGCTGCGGTGGCTTCCACGAATTTACGCACCAAAGCTGGAATAACATGCGCATTTTCGAGATCAAAGTTGTCGTAAGGCCCATAGATATTCCCCGGAATAGTTACGATCGCCGGAAATTGGTATTGCTGCCAATATGCCATGGATTGCACGTGCAACATCCGCTTCGCCAAAGAATAGGCATAGCTCGGTTTTTGGGGAAAACCATCCCAGAAGGACTCTTCCTTCAGAGGAAGAGGCGCTTGCTCTGGATATCCGCAGCCTGCTCCGGCGCACACAAATTTCTGGGCGCCGCTCTTCCAGGTATAATGCATGGTGAGCACGCCCATCATCAGGTTCTGATAAAAGAACTGAGCTGGCCGCTGCTGGTTCGGATAGATTCCGCCGACCAGGCCAGCAAGGTGGATGACGATGTCGGCAGGATGTTCCCGGAACAAGCGACTAACCTGTTCTTCCTTTGTCAGGTCAAAGTCTTTGCTGGAGAATACAAAAACATCATGGCATCCGCGCGCCTGCAATTTCTCAACCATGTGGCTGCCGAGGAAACCACCGCCACCGGTCACCAGAATTCGCTCATTCGACCAATTGATCTTCAATTCTTTTCCTCTCCTAAATAATTCCGCTCAAACACCTTCTAGCAGGGTGCTGAAAAAGTCACTCCAAATCCACAGCGTGATCGGTTAAGAAAAGATCATGCGAGGAATCGATCATCAGCAAGGTGATATGTTCAGTTATTTGTCGCCGGAGCAGAGAGTGGGCAAAGACCATCCTCTGCGCGCGGTGCGTGCCATGACGGACGAGATTCTGGAAGCGATGTCGCCGTTGTTCGACGCCATGTATGCCGAGTGCGGCCGGCCATCGATTCCGCCGGAGAAGTTGCTGCGAGCGCAGTTGCTGCAGATGCTCTACTCGGTGCGCAGCGAGCGGCTGTTGATGGAGGAGATCGACTACAGCATCCTGTTCCGGTGGTTTGTAGGGCTGAACCTGGACGAGAAGGTGTGGGATGCGACGACATTTACGAAGAACCGCGACCGGTTGCTGGAGGGGGCGGTTGCCAGGGAGTTCCTGGTGCAGGTAGTGGAGCGGGCGCGGGCGGCGGGTCTGGTCTCTGACGAGCACTTTACGGTAGACGGTACGCTGCTGGAAGCCTGGGCGAGCCTGAAGAGTTTTCGGGCCAAAGATGGAAAGCAGAATACGCCGCCGGACGATCCCGGTAACCCGACGGTGGACTTTCACGGCGAGAAGCGGTCGAACGAAACCCATGAGTCGCAGACTGATCCGGACGCACTTCTGGCGCGCAAGGCCAAGGGCAAGGAGGCGAAGTTGAGCTATAGCGGCAACCTGCAGGTGGAGAATCGCCATGGGCTGATCGTGAACGCGGAGCTTTTGCAGGCCAACGGACGGGCGGAGCGCGACGCAGCGCTGCTGATGCTGGAGCAGGTTGGCGGGGATGGGCGCATCACGGTGGGCGGCGACAAGGGTTTCGACACGCAGGAGTTCGTTGCCGAATGCCGCCATATGAACGTGACGCCGCATGTGGCGCAGAATGCGGGCCGGGCAGGTGGCAGTGCCATCGACGCGCGCACGACGCGGCACGCGGGCTACGCCGTCAGCCAGAAGAAGCGCAAGCGCATCGAGGAGTGCTTCGGCTGGCTGAAAGACATCGCCCTGTTGCGCAAGCTGAAACATCGCGGGCTGTTCAAGGTGGCGTGGATCTTTACCTTCGCGGCGGCGGCATACAATCTGGTGCGGATGCGAAAGCTGATTCCGATTCCAGCCGCCGCCTGATGCGGACGGAGTGTCTCTGCGAGCCACAAAAACGGCTC
>OKRB01000160.1:37599-57309 GCA_900290245.1 Candidatus Sulfuritelmatomonas gaucii
GAGCCACAAAAACGGCTCGCAGAGCACGGAAATCCACCGGGCTAGGCCACGAAAGCGCCTGGGAACGGGACAAAAAGAGAGAAGCATCAGCACTAAACATCGTTTTTCAGCAACCTGCTAGACTGCCGTCCGACTGTTTGCCAGGCTTATCGATTGATGCTGGTTAGTCCTTCCCTGGCTGCAAATAGCCAGAAGCGGTTGGCCAAGTATTCTCATCCGGCCCTGTGCGTCAACGAGGACTCTGGAGCGGTTATTCCAGTCATCACTACCACTGCGATCATCATCGAGACTGGCTCCGCCAGACTTGAAGACCTAAACCTTCAAATGAGAAGTCGGTGAATTGCCCTCCCATCGCTTCGAGCGCGTGCCTTACATCGAGTTGGCGGCCGGTTTCGCAATACAGCAATAGGTAGCCACCGCCGCCAGCACCCAGGAGTTTGCCGCCGATTACGCCATGCTTTCGCGCGCATTCGTACAGTAGCTCAGCAGGGGTCCCATCGGCAACATGGGGATTCATCATCTTCTTGTTGATATAGGCTTCGTGAAGCATTTTGCCGAACTGATCTAGTGCACCAGTCAGCAATGCTTCTTTCATTTCAAAAGCCATCTCACAAAGACGCTGCATGCCGCGCAGTGTGTCCTGCCGTCCCTCTTGAAAGTACTTAACTTGCTGGTCCACTAAGCCGAGGTCCGGGCGCACCGTGCCGGTGTAGCAGAGCAGCAAGTGAGCCTCGAGATCGTTCAGGACCGACCGATCGATGCGGAGCGGCGTAACGACGACCCGGTCTTTACGGAACTCCAACAAGTTAAACCCGCCGAAGGTCGTCGCATATTGATCCTGCTTTCCTCCTGCAATCTTCAGGTCTAAGCGCTCGATGTTGTAATTCAATTCCGCCAGTTCATACAAGTTGAAGACCCCGCCGCTGGTGGAAGCGACGGCTCCAAGCACGGCGGCCGTCAATGCCGACGAGCCCCCTAATCCGCTGCCCTTAGGGGCCTCCAAATGAATGTCCAGGTCTATGCCATGAGGAGCCCCAATGCGCTGAATCGCGGCTTTGGCCAAGTCAAGCACTCCGTCATAAATTGGACCGTCGTGCAAGTTGTAGCGAACACTGCGGCCCAAATCCAGGGAACGGATCACAACCTCAGTATCCCCGCGCGAATATAGAGTCACCCGGGCATAGCGGTTGATGGTACTGGAAAGCACTGCGCCGTCGTGGTTCTTGTAATAGTGCGGGAGATCTGTGCCCCCACCTGCAAAACTGATCCGCAGAGGCGCCTTGGCTCGAATTAGCACGCCGCTGCTGGCGTACGCGGAACCATTGTGTGAGCGAACGGGAAATGCGTCAGTCGGCATGCTCATGAACTCCTAGATATTCCCGAACTGGCCGCGGCCAATCATCCGATACCCTTTGATCAATTCGACAATACCCTCATCAAGCGACCGCCGAGCCTCAAAGCCGGCATCGCGCAGCCGTTGGTTGGAGACAATATAGTTGCGCTTGTCAGGATCGCTACCGATTTCAGAGTATTGCACCAGGAATTTCGGTACATAGCATTGGATCTTCTCTGCTAGCTCCTGCTTCGACAGATTGGCAGAGTCAAGGCCCAGGTTGAAGGACCTGTTCAGCATGCCGTCACCTTTCTCAATGCAGTGGACGAATCCGTCGGCAACGTCGCGGATGTGGACGTAGTTCCGCTTGAAGTTCTTCTCGAAAATCACGAGATAGCCTCGTGTGACCGCTTCATATACGAAATGATTCACTAATAGATCGATACGCATGCGCAGAGACATGCCGAAGACAGTTGCCAGACGGAGAGAAATGGTATTCGGGCTATCCAGCAACTCCGCCTCTGCCTGGACCTTCAGTTTGCCATACAACGAGATCGGCTCCAGTGCCGTCTCCTCGGTACAGAACTCTTCGCCAGACTTGGTCCCATAGCCGCTATTCGTTGTCGGGAAAATAATGCGCTGGCTTGGGCTCCGCAACCGATTCATTAACTGCACCGCTTCCAGGTTCACGGTGCGCGCAAAAAATGGATCCCGATCGCAGAGCGGAGCACCGACTGCGGCTGCTAGCGGGATCAGCACGTCAGCCTTCGGGATCAGCGTCTTCATCAGCGTTTCGTCGCGAGCATCGCCAAAAACGAAGTCGTAATGGGGGTCGGCCGCACGGTGAAAGGGGCCATGTTGCCCATAGAGCAGATTGTCGACTGCCGTCACATCGAAGCCTGTATCCAGAAGGCGTTCGCTGAGAACCGAACCAATATACCCAGCACCACCCGTAATCAAAACTTTCACGCTCTCTTCTCCTTTATTGACCAATTTGGGATAGTAAGCCTTCGACAATTCATCCGAGCTGCCTTAAAGACAAACAGATCAAATCATCGATAGCCTATGCCATGACTAATTCGGCGGGATCTGGTGTAAACAGATAGGTTCGATCATCCGCATAAAGCGGCTCTGATTCGCCGGGGAGTGGGGCAACCGCAGCCCCGTTGGGTTTGTACCCGATGGAGGCGATCACATCCAGCAGATTCGGTCGAGAGACACCTCTATGGACTTCGACGAGTAACTTTGGCCGATCTCGCTTGACTACCGCAGCCATCCCCTCGAGTACTAGTATCTCCATACCTTGCACATCGATCTTGATCCCGTCGATCCGCAAGTCTGGTGACGCGATTCTTGGCCATAGCCAGTCTAGCCGTGCAACTGTGAACGTTTCCTTAAATCCTGGGGCATCTTGCAGCGTGCTATCGATCATCCCCCTTGTCGAGAGCAGTCTCTCTAACGACAGGTCCGCGCAATTCCCCAACGCCATTGGAATGACGGTTAGTTGCGGCAGATTGTTCAAAGACTTCGTCCGGCAGATACAACCCGCAGTATTGAGCATCGGCTCAAATGCATAGACGTGGCCGGAAGCACCCACTAACTTAGAGAGCGCAATCGCCGTGTAACCGTAATGTGCGCCCACATCCAACCATGTCTCGCCTTTGCCAACGTTATTCGCAAAGCATTCCAGCAAAGGCCGCTCGGTTCGACCGAGAATTGCCGCCGGATAATCATGCCAGGAAGTCACGATCGTACTTCCGCGCAGAGGCCCTCCCAGTATCCTGTGCGGCACCAGTGACCGTGGAAATAACCTCCGCAGTCCCTCCTTCGCGCGTTTATTCATTACTCTTCCTTGGATTGACCTAATAAGATGGCAGCTTAACGCAACGCAGCCGTGCGAAAGCCTTCGAGGAGCGTGTCAGCCCACCGAGTTGGCGTGAATTGCTTTGAGAGGAGATGACTGCCACGCGACATCGCATCGAGGCGTCCATCGCTCAAATTGCTGACTTGCGACATGAGTACCGCAAGCGCTTTGACGTCGTGGCTATCAAATATATACCCGTTGTAGTGGTCCTGAACTAAGTGCACCGTCGCGCCAACATTTTCAGATGCAAGAATCAGCAGTCCAGCGGAAGTGGCCTCGTGGACTGCGAGAGCCCAAGGTTCCAGAGTGCTTGGCAGAATTAGGCATCCCGATGAGGCGAGGATGCCCTGGAGCTGGCCTGGCTGCACGAACCCCTCGACACGAATCCCAGGTCTGCCTTCCAGGCGAGAACTTAGAGGGCCCGCGCCGCAACAGACTAGAGGCCACGGATTTTTCGATCTTTCCCGGTAAGACTGGTACGCTTCGACCAGTTTCTCCACACCCTTTTCCGCAACGAATCTTCCCAGAAACAGGAACGACCGCGGTACGGATCTTCCCTCTGCCAAGCGCGAAAGGTGTACCCGTTCAATTGCCGGCTGATCGCAGGACAAGGATCCCCACAGAATCTCGCGCTGCTCAAATCCCAACCTCCTGGCAAACACCGCCTGCCGCTCACCGGGAAGCCAAACCGCATCCGCAAGGGGGCGGACATACCACGGTGAGATGAGTACGCCCAACCTCTGCTTCGCCGTGGCTTTCCAACAATTGTCCATGACCAATACACGCCAGCACCGTTTGGCCAGCTCCCTCGCCATTCGGCGATATGCCGACACGTGCCATCCGCAGAAGACCATGATCTCCGGATCAAATGAACGCAGCCGCTCTCGTAGCGGGGCAAATTCAGCCTTCGATTGCCACATCAGACGATTCTTTATCCATGCAAACTGGCCGTCATTGTAAGGAGCTTCCGGCACAGGGGCCTGATGGCTTACAAACAGCTCAATACCTTCGCGGCTGGCAAGTTCTTTTATACATGCATTGAGGTACCCTGACATGCCGCCCCACAGAATCGCAATTCTCATGCAAAATCTCTCAAGCAAGCCGTAGCATCCGGCTACAACCTTCCTCGCAGGCAAGAATCTCTACTTTCCATACTGAAGCCCCGGTTCGAATCGCTTCGCCACAGTACAGGAAGATTCATGGTGCCGCAGCTAACGAGGTGCAGCATGGCCAGAATGCAATGCCCTGCGGATGTTAAACATGCACCTGGTGAGCACTCTCGTAAGATTCCTGCCGAGCACAATTCGGGCGGAATAGTTGATCCCAAGATGCGTCAATACCAAGCCCGGCCATTGGTAAAGAGCTTTCCCGAGGTGATTCCACGCTTCCCGGCGTTTGCCCGCCTCTGAAAACCAGGTTGCACACTGGCAGTGCATTCCTGCACGAGCACGGCGTTCACCGTGGCGCAATTGCCGGCAGTTTCCTGCTACAGATAAGAACTTTTCGTGCGCAGCAAGCAACACACCCGCGGCTTGTTCGCAATTATGTGGATTCACATGTTGTAGGCTTTGACCCAGACGAAAAGAACTCCACACTTCCGGTACATAGAGGAATGAGTCTAAAGGATATCCGGCCACCATCCGCATGAGCCATTCCATATCTCCGGGCCCTTTGATTGCCGCGTCAAACAGGCCGACCCGATCAAACGCTTCCCGGCGAATATACGCCGACTGCAATTGGAGACAATGCGTCCACAGCAAACGATCGATATCGAGGATCCCAGGCCGATCGATGCGTATAACTGTGCCATCCTCTTCGATGAACCGGCAATCACCATAGACCATGGCGACCTCGGGCCTCCTGCAAAGCGCATTCGCGGCACAAGTGAACGCTCCCGGAACAAACAGATCGTTCGCAGGCATGATCACAATGACGTCGCCCCGGCTGGCAAGAATTGCCTTGTTAATTGCGTCATGAGGGCCGGAATCCGGTACCGCGCTCCAGCGGATGGGGTAGCGGCGAAGGATCTCGTGGGTGCCATCGGTCGAGCCGCCGTCCTGCACGACCAATTCCTTATACGGATAGTCCTGCGCAAGGAAACTTTCAATCATCTCCGGCAAATACGTGGCGTCATTCAAGCAGGGCGTAACTGCGCTGATTACCGGCATCCTAGAGTCGGTCATGTTGAAATCTCTTCAGTTGTGTTTCCATTGGAGTCCGCCAAGCAGGAGGTCATTGACCGAGCGAGGATTCGTTCGCCCGATCTTATGCAGGGCCTTCCCCCTTAACCAGCAGAAACTGGGCGCCAAATCGTGGACTCGACGGTCCAGGAACTAATCTTCCTTCCCACCCTGTAGATGCAGCTCGATGGCCGGAATGTAATAGCGGCTAGCAGAATCCAAAGCGGTTGCTGCGGAGCGCACGCGTCCTTTTAAATCCGGCCCGCATGACGAGGAGACAGCGCGAGGAAATTGCCGAAAGGATAGGGCTTTCGCAGCGGTGTCAAGGCACCCACAGCGTCGATTAGAAAAAATGTGTATGGTCCAGCTTTCGTAAGCAGGTCAAGCAAGTCACCTGTCGCATAGCCCATTCGGCGCATGTTCTCATCCGCCTCGAACACGATACTCGGCTGATGAGCCTGCAGCATAGTTTCAGCGCCCTTGAAAACATTTAGCTCGCTGCCTTCGACGTCGATCTTGATAAAATCGGGCGGTGCAACTTCGCCAGCAGCGGCCAAATCGTCCAAAGTGCGAAGGGGAAGTCGTAGTTCGCGATAGCGTCGCTCCCGCGGAATCGTAGAGGCATGAATTGAATGGCTGGTCAGGAAAAGACTTCCCTCACCCACCTTGTCTCCGAGTAGAATCTCCAGCAGCTTGACCCGGTCGAACTGGTTCGCATCAATCGAAAGGCGGATGTGCTTCGCTAACGATGGTTGGGGCTCGAAGGCGAATACCGTTAGACCGGGTATCGATTTGGCAAAGTCGAGCGCAAACACGCCTGCGCTCGATCCGACGTCGTAGAACACATCGCCTGGCCGAAGCACACGTTCGCAGCAGGTCATGACATTGGCGTCCCAACAACCGTCGCTGTTGTAGATATGAGCATAGAGGTCGAAATTGCCGTAGTCGACTGACAGAGCGGCGCCATGTCGCGTCTTGATGAACATGGATTGGTCCGGTGTCTGCCATCGACCAACGAGGCGAGGCACTGCGCTGCGCCCCCGGATACCGTGCCCTGCCCACCAGATGGCAGCACGTATCAAGAGCGGCGCCGACACTATGTTGTTTTCCATCAGCAACCCCCGGCATAAAATGCGAAAACAATAACCCTCACTTTGCTACGCCGATCGCAGCGCGCGCCGTCTGTTGAGGCGCCATCGCCAGGCAAGTCGCGAGCAATACGATGTAGTACGGCACAACGATACGCCCGGTGGCACCGTAGGGTGAGAACAGAATGTCCCACAGCAGTGAAAACGCGATAAACGACGCCGCAGGCAGCAACACAACGGTAGCGGGATACACGCGCATCAATGTCTTTGCAGTGAACACGAAGACCCATCCCCAGAAAAGCGCGCCAACGATACCTGCGTCCACCCAAGCCTGGAATAAATACGAATGCGCCGGAATGAGGCCTTCTTCGAGGTCAGCTCTCGTTATGTCTGATCCGCCCTTATATCCGAACACGTTCTCAGCCGTGATCTGCATGAGTATATATTTCGGGTCCCTTGCCCATGAACCGTGCCCTAAAATCGGCGAATCGTAAATGGCGGGAATCGAACCCAGCAACTCCGAACGCCCGCCAAGCAGCAACCCGTATTTCCCACTGGATTCTTGCTCATACTCCTTTTGTGCCTTCAGACCGAGCATTCCCACGTTGGCTGCGTACTCATAGCCCCAAAAGATACCAACAACGCCCAGCACGATCGAAGCTGCGAGCGTCACAACAGTTCCAGCCTTCACTTTAGTGCTCTCTCTCAATTTCCCGCGCAAGAAGAGAGTGAGTAAGAGGTACAAGGCCGCGGCCACGCACGCTCCCCCGCGGTTACGTGCGCCAAGGGAGACATTGATTGCGCCGATAGCCGCAGTCACGATGATCGGCCAGAGGCCACTGAACCTCTTGCTTGAAGCAATAAGAACGACTCCCATGGTGACCGGATACGCTAGCCCAAATTTCCACGGATATGACTGCGCGAAGTCATCCGGTTTGATAAGGTACGTGAGCAAGCTACCGGCAACTAACCCCCACCCGTATACAATCAGCCGCCGTGTCTTTCCATACAATAGAGTCCAGAGCACGCAGAAATTGACGAGGGTCATTCCGATATTGCTCCACCCCCGCACATAGTCCGCAAACGCCGAGTGCCTCAAAATGTCCGTCACACATTGTGAGGCAAGCCACAAACAGCCAAGAATCAGAAACCACTTACCTACCGGCGCTGTAACTCGAATCCTGCCGCGCAAAGCAAGAACAATAAACGTGGCCAGGAGCAGCAGATCAGAGCCGTATAAGACGCCGATCACGTGCAATTGAACAATCTGCAGGCAGGGGATCAGAAACAACAGAATAATGGCAGAATCAGAGCGCCTGGAGCGCTTCCGAATGGCGGCCACTCTTTGATTGTCTCCTTGTATCATCTTCAGAATTTGCCTCATCACGCTCAAGTTGCCAAACGCGCAGCGTGCCACTCCCACGGACTATTGGTTGTTTACGCGAGACAAACCAATTGCGCGCCGCCACGCCCTTAGACGACGAGGAAGGCCTAGCAAATATTTTGTAAGGTATTTCAGCCTGATGTATTGAAGTCTCCCCGTTCCGCTTGCCATGGCATTCACGAAGAGGACATCTGTATTGTCGAGCGAGAAGTTGATGACCCAGAATCCGAGGGCGCGCAGTCGCCGTTTGACTTCCTCCACTTGCGGGAAATGTTCGGGATAAAGGAAATCGTGAAATTCCACCGTAATTTGGACGCACTTACGAAGGTCGGCATCAGACGCCGAGGCAAACATCTCAACTTCTGCGCCCTCTATGTCGACCTTCATCAGGTCAACTCGGTCGGTCCCCAACCTTTCAAGCACGCCCCGAAGATCAAGAACGTCAACATCCTCTTCTGACTCCAAGACCTCATGCTCTTTCTGATGTAGCAGACTTGCACAGCGGCTGCCAAAAACATTAAGAGTCGCTCGTTTGCACAGGCCGCCAACAGCAAACGGGAGAAGCGTAAGTCCGGGCGAATGCTCTATTCCGGCGCGAAGCTTAGAGAAGGGCTCTACGGCGAACACACGACACTGGTATCTAGAGAGAATGCCATGGGAAAAATGGCCCTGGTTTGCCCCGAGATCCAAGACCGTGGAATCGGAGTTAAGCAAACCAGCTAAATAAGTATGTTCGCAAAGGCGATCAACAATCTTCCGCACGCGTCCAGCCTGCATCCTCTTCTCTGACATATGTCACGTGTCCGTTGCTGCAGTTCCGGCGGCGCTGCCTCGTGCCTCACGATTCACCGAGCAGCTCCTTGTAGAGGGATGAAAGTTGGGCGCCGTAGTCGCACTGCCTGTATTTCGTTTTTACGCACAGCGCGTTGCTCCTGCCAATTTCGGAGACCTTGTCACGATGGTGATATGCATATGCGATTGCGTCTGCTAACGAGCCGCTATCGCCGGGTGGGACAATGGCTCCATGAATCCCGTCTTCTACTATGGACCCACTGTTAGGAGTTGTGACTACGTAGCAACCGCTGGCGAGAGCCTCGAAGACAACTCTGGCAGACCCTTCGGAAAGAGACGGAAAAACGAAAACATCGGCCCTTGCCATGGCCGAAGCAAGTTCCTGCCGGGACAATAATCCCAGATTCTTTACGCGCGGATTGGCAAAAAAGCGCCTGCTTCGCTCCACCACGTTCGCGCACACCGAACCCGCAATTTCCAGACGGTACGGTAGATGATCGAGCCGCTCCATCGCGTCCATGAGGAAGTCTGCGCCCTTTCGCTTCTCGAAGCTCCCCGCGAACAGCAGACGGAACTCACCTGAGGTATTCTTTCGTTCCAGAACATGACTTAGGAAAGCATCATCAATCCCTAGATAAATTACGTGAACTGGAACGCGGTCGTATCCAAAATGCCTAAACGTGTCTTTTGCGAATTGCGAGTTCACCAGCACCGCATCGGCCCGTTGGAAATCGCTCAGTCCGGGTCCGTAGAAGGCGCTTATCTTACTCACGCTTCCAGGCGGCGGCATTCTCCCCCTGTTCTCTACCAGGCCCTCCTCAATGTAGGGGTGAGGCGAGCCATGGTCACACAAGAGAAACATCCCAAGTTGTTTCGCGACTTCGAGTGACTTACCGCCGAAACCAGAGCGAAAGTGATAAATGCGGGCTCCTTCTGCCGCCGCCCGCTCAACATGCCGCACTGCTGACCGCCCATAATACTGGAACGAGCCAACATCCATTCCTTCGCTGTGACTTAGCATTCCCAAAACATGAAGCACTTCTGGGGAGAACAGTGCATGGACCCGCCCCTCCGCGATTCGCTCGCCTCTGGCAGAAAGCCGTCTCACCTTGGCATTTGTGCGCAAAATCGGAAGGGCAAGTACTTTGCGAACCAGCGGAGTCGGGTAAGCTCCCGTGAGAAAAGACGTTAATATCTGTCGTTGGTCCGCCTCCGCTGCGGCTATAGCAAGATGATATTTTGAGAACCCGTTGGAGATGGTCACCATAGTCTTATTGAAATGACCGTCCTCCTCCCGGTCTGCAAAATAATAGGCAGCCATTTGTTATCAATGCGGATCGGGTTTACTCTCTCCGCACCGAATGGCAAAGTAACCACTATGTCGAACTCCTCACTTTCAATTCAATGTCCAAACTGTCAAAACAATTTTGCGCGGAGGTACTCGCAGATTCAGACGATGCTCCGGCTCATCAGCAGCTGACTTGCCCGGCTTGTGACAGGCCCATACCAGTTTGTCGCATTCCTGCTTGTACGGGTCTCACCTGATACCCCACTCGCCGGCGACCTGCTCGAATTGCCCCGCCAGTCGATCCGGCACAAGAAACAGCATCTTGGTCTCGCCCATGGCTGCGCCAGGAGAGCGCAACTCGACGAACTTCCTCTCGCGCGTCCGGGAATTCCGGACAAAGGCAAAGACACGGTACGCCACCCGTCGCATCATGTCGAAAAGAACCGCATCCGGCTTGGATTCGGTCAGGACAAGCGGCTTGTGCTGCGCAAGTACTTCAAGGGATCCTGCGATGACTTCGGCGTCATGGCCCTCGACGTCGATCTTGATCGCTTCAACCGTCAAACTTCTGCGGGCCACAAACGCGTCGATGGTGACGACGTCCACTTCAATCTGACTCCCGGCCTGATCTTCTCGTCCCGACAGGTGCGAGATCTCCGAATGCCGCTCCAGCGTAAACGGCGCCTTGCCCTCGGTGCTTCCGACCGCGCACGGAACAATCTCTATGGCAGGTCTGCCGCTCAGATTCTTTTCCAGGAAGACGCGCACTCGCGGGTCCGGCTCAAAACTGTAGACCGCCTTAACATGTGGCAACACATAAAGGCCGTAATAGCCGATATGCGCACCAACATCCAGAAATACGCCGCTTCGCCGCAGGAAAGAGTCCAGCAGCCTTTCGCTTCCCCAATCCACATCGGCCCGTGTAATGTACACTTCGCTGGCAAAGTGGTCGGAGATCGGCAAAGTGATCCACTCGCCGGTGGGCAGCTTCATCCTTTGGTCCCGCCGCGCGATCCGCTTAAAGAATTGCCGAACGGCGGTTCGGTGGGCCCAGCGAATCGGCCCTACTTCCTTGATGAAGGCACTGTTCATCATAGTCTCCGGCTTGAGAGGCGATTAAGCCAAATTGTAAGGGCAAGGCTCAGGTCCTCGAAAAATCGCCTTAAAAGGGAATGAATCCAAGATCTTCATGATGGTTCCTTGGGCGTCGTAAGTGAACACGTCTTTGGAACACCTACGCCAAGTGTGGGAGCACGCAGCAGAGCACAAACAAATTCGCTGAGGCTATCGTGAAGGAGGGCGAGTGAGTGGTTAAGTACATAGCCGATCATGCACAGATCGACCAGGAGCAGACTAATGCCAGCTCCGGTCAACCCGAACCGCGTCATCAGAGCGAACGCTGCGGGCAACGAGAGAGCCGTCGCCGCAAGATAGACAATTGCCTGCTTCTCATGGCGGTTGCATGCTATGGACACTATTGCTGACGTGAACCAGAACGAGTTGGCAAGGACCTCGATCAGCAAGAGATGAAATAGATGATGGTCCATTGCTACTTTGTGATGGGTCCAACGGCCATAGATCGCGTCGCCGAATATCGCCAGAAACAAAGCTGCTGCAGCCGACAAGCCCAGGGATGCCTGGCATGCGCAGCGATGTATATTACGCGCCAGGAGTCTGTTACCCGAGCCAAAGGCCGCGGAAAGTTCGGGCCAGATGCCGATACCAATTGTATTTGCCGCTTGATATACAAATCGCGTAAGAGTTCTGAGCGTTGAGAACATCACCACTGCAATAGGGCCAAGCGCAGCCCCGACGACGACCGTCATGCCTTGGAAGTTAAAAGCGTTACCCGCAGGAAAAGCCATGTACGCGATGGCGGGACGGAATAGCTTTCGTATCACTCCAACCTGGGCGCGGCGATATCCGTAGTGCAGCCATGGACTTTTGCGCAGAAGCACGACCTGGCAGCTCCAATTTCCCAACAAGCGGACAGATACCAGAGTGATCGCCACAACTAAAGGGGAAGCGTATAACGCTACCGCAATAAGGCTTGATGCATTCGTGCAAAATCTCGCTATGTTGCCGAGGACCACCCCAAGGGCATAGTTGCCGTCGCATCGGAAGCCGGCCTCAATTACAGTCCATTGCATATCGAGAAGTATGTAAATGCACAACACACATAAAATGGCGCTTACCTGACCTCCGGACAGAAGGGTGATCTTAAGCCATCTTTCGATTGGAAGCGCCCAGAGCGCGATAGCAAAACACAGGCCAATCGATGCAGATACCCCCGTAGTCAGCACCCAGGTGCTTTGAAACACGTCGACTGCAGCGCTTTTCTCCCCTCGCGCCACCAACATTGTCATGTCGTTGGCAGCCACGGGCCCAAAACCAAAATCTGTAAGGCCTAGATATATAGGGATGGCGCTCAGAACCAACCACTCTCCGTAGAGCTTGGCGCCCCAGAAATGCAAGAACACCGGCACACTGACAATCTGGATAATCGCAGTGACGACTGGTCCAATACTCGTTGCTCCAATGGCATGAAATAGCCGGTTTTTCAAACCTTGTTTCATAGTTATCGGGAGTTACCGTGACCCTTAAGCCTTAAGTGAGCGCCGACCGGAATGTTAGTGAGTGCACGCGCTATAAATTCAAATGTGACCGTATATCGGAGTGTCGACCTCTTTGCGGGTCACTGCTGTGTGTTCGCGATACCACTCGACTGTGAGCCTCAGCCCTTCATGCAACGAAGTCCGAGCGCAAAAACCGAGATCGCGTTCGGCCTTGCTCATATCGAACATGCGGTGACTCTGTCCTTCGGCTTTGGATACATCCCATGCGATTTCACCTTCGAAGCCTGTAATCGTCGCCAGCGTTTCAACTACCTCGCGGATGCTACATTCGCGCCCACAGGAGAGATTCACTAACTCTGCGCGGTCATACACCTCGGCTGCGCGCAACATACCCTCCACAACATCTCGCACGTAGACAAAGTCACGGGCAGGCTTTCCCGATCCCCAGACAACCACCGTTTGGCCCTTGCCGCGATCGATTGCGGAAGCCTCCACAAACTTGCGCACCAGGGCGGGTAGCACGTGCGCATTTTCCAAATCAAAGTTGTCATGCGGCCCATATATGTTGCCGGGGAGGGTGACAATGGCCGGAAACTTGTACTCGTCCCAATACGCCATCGATTGCACGTGGAGCGTCCGCTTCGCCAATGCATAGGCAAAGCTTGGTTGTTGCGGAAACCCGTCCCAGTAATTCTCTTCCCTCAGAGGCAATGGCGCGTGTTCCGGGTAAGCGCAACCTGCTCCTGCGCATATGAATTTTTTTGCGCCGCTCTTCCAGGAGTAATGCAGAGTGAGCGTACCCATCATCAGATTCTCGTAAAAGAATTGCGCGGGCCATCTCTGATTTGGCAGGTTCCCGCCGACCAGGCCGGCCAAATGCACAACGATATCCGCCGGATGCTCTTCGAAGAGCCGAATCACCTGCTCTTCCCGGATCAGGTCGTACTCGCGGCGCCTCACGACGAACGGCTCGCATCCGGCGGCGCGCAACTTCTGCACCACATGCGTACCGAGGAATCCGCCTCCGCCGGTAACTACAACTCGCTGCTTCGCCCAATCCATCCTTGCTTGCTCCTCGCGCTCCGCGGGCTTAGTGCTGGCTGGTGGCGGCCACGGCGGCTGCGCCGCCGCTCATCTTGGTCTCCACCTCGTTCAGGTCCGCGTCCACCATGATCCTGACCAGTTCGTCGAAGCGGACGGTCGGCCGCCAGCCCAGCTCCTCGCGTGCTTTCGTCCAATCGGCCCGCAGATTCTCCACCTCCGCCGGGCGCAGATACCGCTTGTCCACCGCCACGTACTTCTTCCAGTCGAGCCCGACGTAATCGAATGCTGTCTCCACGAACTCGCGCACGCTGTGTGCCTCGCCGGTTCCGATTGCATAGTCTGAAGGATTCTCCTGCTGCAGCATCATCCACATGGCTTGCACGTAATCCGGCGCGTATCCCCAGTCGCGGACGGCGTCGAGGTTGCCGAGGTACAACTTATTCTCGAGTCCGAACTTGATTCGTGCCACTGCGCGCGTGACCTTGCGCGTGACAAAGGTCCCGCCGCGGCGGGGCGATTCGTGATTGAACAGAATGCCGCATGATACATGCAGGCCATAACTCTCTCGATAGTTGACGGCAAGCATATGAGCAAAGACTTTGGAGCAGCCGTATGGACTGCGCGGGTGGAACAGGCTCGTTTCTCTCTGCGGGGGAGGAGTACTTCCGAACATCTCGCTCGAAGAGGCCTGGTAAATCCGGCACTTCATGCCGGCGTTTCTGACAGCTTCCAGCAGCCGCAGGGTGCCGACGGCCACGATGTCGGCGGTGTGCTCCGGAACCTCAAAGCTCACCTTGACGTGACTCTGAGCCGCCAGGTTGTAGACCTCGTCGGGGCGGATGTCCAAAAGCAACCGCGACAGGCATCCGCCGTCAGTCAAGTCGCCGTAGTGAACGAAAAGACGGTCTCCCCACTGGCCTGTTTCAAACAGTTGGTCCACACGTTCCGTGTTGAAGCTCGATGAGCGTCTCTTCAGGCCATGGACGATGTACCCCTTGGAAAGAAGTAACTCCGCAAGATACGAACCATCCTGTCCGGTAATTCCTGTAATCAGCGCCTTCTTCATAAATTCACCCACTAGATTCCTGACCGTTTTCTGCGTCAGTGCGACAACCTAGCTACGAAATACCCTTCTGCGTCCAGCAGTTCGGTAATACTCTTGCATCGGAAATACTTGACTCATAACTCACAATCTACCCTGGGGTTCAGTGGCAATTTGCCTTATAGCCTCATGCCATGCAACGGTTCGTCTCAATCCCTCATTCGGATCGACAGACTTTAGTCCTCCGAACTCATTCTCATACCTTGCGATGCTGACCTCGACTTCATATGAGGCGCCGGGCATTGATCTCCTGTCATCTTGCGGCTTGACGACTACAGCATCCATAATGGCTCCGATTCTTTGGGCTAACTCAGCGATTGTCGTCCTATAATCGCCCCCGACGTTGTAGAGCGCATCTTTTCCCATGAGTAAAATCCGCCAGAGCATTGCACCGGCATCGGAGATATAGCAGTAGCTGCGCCGTGCTAAACCGGCATCGAGCAGCGTTATTCTCTTCTCTCTAAGAGCCATCTCAATAAACGAATTCATCGCTCGCTGATCATCGCTTCGAGTGCCAGGTCCATATGCGTGGCACAAGCGAACTGCCTTAGCGTCGATCCCTTTCGTGCGATATGCACTGCAGATAGCCTCACCGCAACGCTTCCCCTCTATGTAACACGCGCGCGGGTGGGTCGTATTGGTTGTCCCGATCTGTTCTTCATGGAACGGAGGATCGGTGAGGCCGCCATACACTTCACTGCTGCTTAAAAACAAAAATCGATCCCCTGGGCGAAGCCGGTCCAACAGGTAAAACGTCGAAAGCGTGTTCAGCTTTAGAGTCAAGTCCGAGTTGTCTGCCAACCTTCCGGGTTGGCCATATGTAGCAGCGTGTATAACTACGTCCGCCGTCGGAAGCGATGAAAGAAAGGCGGCCTGTGACAAATCTCCTTCGTAGAATGTCACCAGTCCCTCGGCACATATTGAAGCGAGCCAGGGGGGTGCTTGCCGACGGACCGCTGCATAGATTGAAAGATCGCCGTTCAATTCCTTCTGCATCTTCAGCAAGGTCGTCAAAAGATGGGAGCCGACAAATCCTGACGCCCCGGTCACAAGCACCTTGCTGCCGCGAAGCGTCTCGAAGGACACACCCCTTAATGCATCTGCTGCGTCTTGCTTCAGCAGCTCAATCGCAGCTTGCAGCGAGCCTGTAAGTGAATTTGTATTTCCCATGCTTAAAGTCGTATGACAGCAAGAGTGCACTTAAGTCATGCCTCAGAAACTGGGCTCAATTAAAACTAAGGGCAAACTCGAAGATAAGACCTGAATGTTCCCTGCCTCGGCGCCAACTAAAATGGGCCGCGAAATTGGAGTTCATGCGACAGAATTGTCTTCTCGGGGTCGGGCGACCATTCCCGATCGAGCGGACGGACCATCGAGTGCACTTTTGCTGCGATCTTTGACGGATCCGGGTAGAACGCCTGCTCAAGCGGCGGGCTGGGAGGGCAAGGCGAAAAGGCAAAACCCATGCGTTCCATCTGCACCGGTCCGTGAAGTTTGGGCGACTCTGATATACGCGCCAATATCTCCGCGCTCGCGCCACAGTTCGTCCAAGCGCAGTCAACCACCAGGAGCCCTCCAGTGCGGTTAACTGAATTGAGAATCGCATCAATATCCAAGGGCGCCAACGAAATTGGATCGATTACTTCAGCACTGATGCCGACCTCCGACAAAAGATCTCTCGCACGAAGGCACTCCATCACCATATTTGATATTCCGACTAGAGTGATATCGGTGCCGCTCGCGCATATACGGGCGCGGCCCATTTCCACCGTGTACGGCTCTTCCGGGACGTAGCATTCAGTCGAGTAAAGCAATCGATGCTCGATGAATAAGACTGGATTGTCGTCGCGTATTGCTGCAATCAGGCACCCTTTGGCATCGTGCGCGTTCGACGGCATTACAACTTTCAGACCTGGGACGTGCATAAACATGGAATGCAGGGCCTGACTGTGTTGAGCACCTTGCCCCCATGATTTGCCAATCATGCAACGGATCACGATTGGCACTCTCACTTGCCCACCGTACATGTAGTGAGCCTTCGCCGCCATATTGACTAGCTGGTTCATGCAAAGCAGAACAAAGTCCATCCGAATGTGAACGTGAATGGGTCGCATGCCGGCCATAGCCGCTCCAATCGCGACCCCGGTCATAGCGTCCTCCGAGAGTGGCGTGCCGAATACCCGCTCCGGGCCGAACCGGTCCTGGAGACCAATCGTTGAGCCCTGAATGCCTTTGTGATCGTCCACGTCCAACCCAAATAAGAAGACGCTCTTATCGCGTTCCATCTCCTGAATCGTCGCCTCGCGCAAAGCGTCGACATAGCGAAGCGAGCGCTGGCCGTTAGCTGGCGTATACATGCGTAAGCACCTCTTCAGGGCCTGGAAATGGGCTACTCTCAGCGAAGTCGACGGCTGCGGCTATCTCGGCATCGATTTCGGCATCAATCTCCGCCCTTTCGGAGGGCAGGAGGCGGACACCGATAGCTTCAACTTGATCCTTCTCCTTCCAATTCTGTAACTCCGCAATGGACCGGTAGCCGGATTGATAGTCCTCATTAGGGCCAACATGTTCGCGCCAGCGATACGTATGGCACTCCAGGAATGCCGGTCCGGTTTCGCTCCTGCGTAGTCCCGCGATTGCCTCCGAAGCCCATTGTCGGATTTCCAGCACGTCCGAGTCCGCTATCGAAATCGCAGGAATGCCGTAGGTGCGTACACGCTCGCACAGTTGCGTGCTGGCCCATCGCTTCTTTAGCGGACTGTGAATTGCGTACGCGTTGTTTTCGCAAACAAAGAGAATCGGAAGACGGTGCAGAGCGGCAAAGTTGAGGCTCTCGTAGAAGACACCTTCTTCCGTAGCTCCATCGCCGAAGAATGATGCTACGACGCGGCCCGAACCTTCGCGCTTAAGCGCCAGTGCGTAACCTATAGATATGGGGATCGTCGTCCCGACAACAGCCGAAGAGCCCAGAATGTACTTGTCCATTCCGACCAGGTGCATGGAACCCCCCTTCCCGGTTCCACAGCCGGTCACCTTTCCGTAAAGTTCGGCGAACATTCTCGAGAGACTGCCTCCCTTTGCTATGTATGCAGCGTGACCACGATAGGTCGCCGCGACGACGTCATCGTCTCTGAGGGCGCTGCAAACACCAACAGAAACAGATTCCTGTCCGATCGACAGGTGCACGGGACTCTTAATCTTGTCGGACGGGTAGATCCGCGCGATTTCTTCCTCGACTCTCCGTATTTGGCGCAATTTGCGGTAGAGGAATCTAAGGTCCAATTGCTCCGACATTGCTCAGGCTCCCCTTTGGCTAAGTTCGTGCAGGGCTAGCAATTCTCTTGAATTCAAATCTCATTCTCCGGCAGGTTCACCACTAAGCCGCAGATTCAGACTTGCAACTGGTCTGAGAGAAGAATCGGTGGAAGGTCTTGGTCACAAACTCGACTTCCGCATCGGACATATAGGAGTGGCTACCAATATAGAATCCAGACCGATTGATCCATTTCGCTACGGGGTAGCGATCCTCGAGATCCTCTCCGAACAGCCTCTGGTAGATTGGCTGATTGGTCAACCGCAGCATATCTCGCGTCTCAATATTGGAGTGTTCGAGGAAGCTTACGAGCTGTTTCTTTGTATGATACCGCAAGACCAAACCGTACATCATAAAGCTGTGTGTCCGGTCGTCCGGACAGGTTGGAAGCTGAAGCACGTCGGAGTATGGCGACAGCTCCGAAGTGAAGTAAGCTGCAATCTTCCTGCGTCGCGCGATGATCTCATCGCCTCGCGCCAATTGTCCCACGCCCAGCGCCGCCTCCAATTCCGTACAACGGAACGAATGCCCTACGTGGATAAAAGAGAATCTCTTGTCGATGATCTCTTCCAGGCGCCCGCTATCTACTCCCTCATCGTCGCTGCAACTAATGTAGATACTATCACGGCCGTGATTCATTAAGCTGCGCATATCAACCGCCAGGTCCACATCGTTGGTGATCGCAAAACCACCGACTCCGGTAACAAGCAGGTGCGCGACGTAGGTAGAGAAACAACCGATCTCACCCATGCTTCCAACCGAGCGGCCCTTGTATTTGGCAAACATCGTCTCGCATGAATCTTCCAGAACGCTCAGATTGTGTTTCTTGGCCAACTCCAAGATCGGCCCCATTGTGGCAGGCAGCCCGAGCAGGTGTACCGGGATCACTGCGCGCGTGCGGTGAGTAATCTTCTCTTCGATCTTTGCGGGATCGATATTGTATGTATCCGGCTCGACGTCCACAAATACCGGTGTCATACCGTTGTGCAGCACGATGTTGCTGGTTGCGACAAATGTCAACGCCGGAACGATCACCTCATCGCCGTCACTCCAACCTTTGCGTTCTTTCAGCGCGGCCAAGGCGATATGCAAAGCCGATGTTCCGCTGTTCATAAACAATCCAAAGCGGCAGCCGTGGATCGACGCAAACTCTTTCTCGAATCTCTTGGTCATGGGACCGTACGTCAATCGATTGGAATCCAGAACCTCGTTGACCAGAGATTTCTCGAGATCAGAAACGGCCAATCCGCCCACACCAATTTGACGCGGAAATTTTTCGCCTAAACTCTCCAATGTTCCTGCCCTCCAACTTTCGCAAGAGACCTTCTGAGATTCAATGCACCCGACCCACTGTTGCAAATCTCCTCTGGTCTCTTTTCCTCAAATAAAGCAATCTGAAAAGAGCAACTAAATCAAACGGTTCGGCGGCGAATTCATCGACTGGCATAATTTAAAGAGGGTACCCAGAGTTCTGGCGGCCTTCAAAGGAATGGATATCAAATCTCACTGCGTGCTGACCGTTGATGGCGTGTGGTATCACGAGCCCTAGCCTCCAGAAGTTCGTACGACAGGAGTCGAGCAATCCTCTTGTGGAACTTCACATTCAACTTTGGATTGACGAGACGGCCATCACCGCGGAGTCCAGAAACTCATAACGTCTTGTAATGACCACGACTTTCGGGCCCTAGGAACTTGTTGAAATAGGTACCGTTCTGCATTGGGGCGAAGGTGTCGCCCGTCTAATGG
>OKRB01000159.1 GCA_900290245.1 Candidatus Sulfuritelmatomonas gaucii
AAATGTGGGGTTCACGAAGCGGCATCATACGTTTTTCGAGATGATGGGCAATTTTTCGTTTGGGGATTATTTCAAGAAGGACGCGATTGCGTACGCGTGGGAGCTGATCACTTCGCCGGAGTGGTATGCGATTCCGAAGGACAAGCTGTATGTGACGGTTTTTGGCGGAGCGGAAGTGTCGGCGGGCACGACGCTGGGCGTGGATGAGGAAGCGCGGAAATACTGGCTCGAACAGCAGGTTCCCACGGAACGTATTTTTGCGATTCCGGGGCTGAAAGACAATTTCTGGGCTATGGGAGATACCGGGCCGTGCGGGCCGTGCAGCGAGATTCATTACGACATGGGGCCTGAGGCTTCGGACGAGGGCCACGCGGATTGCAAGTTCCCCTGCGATTGCGGGCGGTATGTGGAGATTTGGAATTTGGTGTTCATGCAATACAACCGCGCTGGAAAGGGAATGTTAGTTGGTGCGGATCGAGCAGGTGTTTTTCCGAAGTCTTACGAATTAAAAGCGCTACCGAAGCCCTGCGTGGATACCGGGATGGGGCTGGAGCGCGTCGCGGCCGTCCTCCAAGGCGTCATCTCCAACTACGACACGGACTTTTTTGTTCCGCTGATGAAGCGTGCCGCAGAACTCTGCGGCGTGGATTTCAACCGCGAAGAAAAACTTGAAGAAGGCAAGGGTGGTGCCGCTTCTCTCCGTGTCATCGCCGACCACGCTCGCGCCACAACCTTTCTCATCACTGACGGCGTTCTCCCCTCCAACGAGGGCCGCGGTTACGTCCTGCGCAAAATCATGCGCCGCGCCATCAGGCATGGCCGCCTCCTCGGCATGACAAAACCCTTTTTTACTGAAATGGTAGTCACGGTTCGCCAGTTAATTGGGAAAGCCTATCCTGAACTCATACAGTCTTCAGCTTTGCGTGTTCCGGAAATCGTCCTATCTGAAGAACGGCGATTCTCCCACGCCATTGACCAAGGACTGAAAGAATGGGAAATCAGCCGTTACCACAGCATAGTGCCGCTGGTTAGGCAGTTAGTCGACGAGTTTCCAACCCACCAAACCGAAATCGATGATGCTTTGCTCGATCCTATGACTAGTCAAAGCGGATCATCTGCCCCGCTAGCTAATCTGATAAGGCGGGTCGCTGGCGAGGAGCGCGCAAGGGCCTTCAGTAGGGACTGGGACGCAGCACGAGCACTGCCCGTTGAAGGAAGCGCGGCCTTCAGGCTCTACGACACATACGGCCTTCCTCTTGACTTTATGATTGACCTCGCTCGCGACGCTGGGATTGCCTTTGATCGGGAGGGCTTTGATCGAGCCATGAAGGAGCAACGCGCCTTGGCGCGGGCGTCGTGGAAGGGTGGGTCGAAGGAGGCAGCGAATCCGGCTTATGCGAAGCTGGCGGAGACGTTCAAGACGGAGCCGGACTTTTATTTTGAGACGAGCACGAAGGACTGCCGGATTGAGGCGATCATTCTTCGTGGCGGGGCTCAAGGCGGGGAGACGAAGAGCGGCCCGGTCAGCGAGCTAAAGCCGGGGGAATCGGGCGAGGTGGTGTTGGACCGCACGGTGATTTACGCGGAATCGGGCGGGCAGATGGCGGATACCGGCGCGTTCTACGACAGTTCGGAATCGCTGCCGCTCGCCGAGGTGACAGGCGCGTATTATCCGGTGGCGGGACTGGTGGCGCACAAGGTGACTGCCAAGGAAACGCTGCGAGTGGGTGACCGCGTGGCGGTGGTGGCGGACGCGGAGCGGCGCGCGCGCATCATGCGCAATCATAGCGGGACGCACCTGGTACACGCGGCGCTGCGGAATATTCTGGGCACGCATGTGAAGCAGGCCGGCTCGCTGAACGCGCCGGAACGCCTGCGCTTCGATTTTTCGCATTTCGCGCCGGTGGGGCAGGAAGAGTTGCGCGACATCGAGCAACAAGTGAACGAGGAGATCCGCGTAAACACGCAGATCGAGACGGGCGTGATGTCGCTGGAAGAGGCGCTGAATTCCGGGGCGCTGGCGTTTTTCGGGGACAAATATCCGGAGAGCAATGTGCGCGTGGTGACGATTCCCGATCCGCGGGCGCCGCGGGGGTTCTACTCGAAGGAATTGTGCGGCGGAACGCACGTGCACCGCATCGGCGATATCGGCGTGCTGAAGATTGTCAGCGAAGAGTCCGTGGCGGCTGGAGTGCGGCGCATTGAAGCCGTAACAGGAATTGGCGCGCTGGAACATTACCAGCACCAAGCGAACACGCTGCGCGAACTTGCCGGGCGTTTGAATGTGGGCGAGGATTCCGTGCTGGCGTCGGTGGAAAAGCTGGCGCAGACCGCGCGCACCCTGGAGAAGGAATTGGAAGCGCAGAAGCGCAAAGGGGCGCTCAACCAG
>OKRB01000158.1 GCA_900290245.1 Candidatus Sulfuritelmatomonas gaucii
ACTGACGCCAGGGCCGCCGGGACAAACGTTCTTGCGTAGCGAAGAAGATTAAGTCCTGTCAGCGAACGCATTCGAAAAACCTGCAGAAGATAACTTATGATGATCGCGACGAGGGCCGCCACTTGCCCGCCGACCATGCCTAATAATTTGCATGCGGGATAAATGACGATTAACATGGCGACCGCAGACGCGGTTACGGCGCGGCGATGCAGAGCCGGGCGGCCTACCGCGGTAAAGA
Organism: Candidatus Sulfuritelmatomonas gaucii; assembly: GCA_900290245.1. Taxonomy (GTDB): domain Bacteria; phylum Acidobacteriota; class Terriglobia; order Terriglobales; family Acidobacteriaceae; genus Telmatobacter; species Telmatobacter gaucii. Next base: position 239 of record OKRB01000158.1, read on the forward strand.
CACACGTAATTGCCGCGTTTAAGAGATTCAGAAATGCGACGCCAGAGGCGACCGCTAGTGGTCCAGCAGCCGCCGCATACCGGGCTCCATACGCAACGGAGAGCAGCGGACGTCCCCAAAGACAGATCACAGCGACGCCAGGAAGCCCCAGTAGTATCACCCATGAGGAGACTTCAATGAGGATCCGATTGATGCGTTCCTTGTCATCTTGAACGTGAGTTAATGCGGGAAACAGTGTTTGCGCGAACATACTCGTGAGGAAGATGGATGGAGTCACAATGAGAGCGACACCCATGGAATACAGTCCAAGTGCCGTGGCTGGGTAAAGTTTGCCCAACACAAAAATATCTGTTCGGGAGAAGATCAGGTTCAGAAACGACAAACCGAACGCCTGTTTAGAGAATTCGTAGAGATCGCGGATCGCACCTCGTTCCCATGCAAGCGATGGAAACCCGGGATAGAGAATATAGGACAAAACACATCGAAAAATGCTCTCGCTTCCAAAGCCGATGGCGAGAGCCCATACGTCGTGCATGACAAGGCTTAAAACGACAGTCAGGATGACTCCGCAAATGCCGCCACCATTGCTGATCACCATCCATCGCCCGAATTTCAAATCCTTCTGCGCGAGAGCGGAGCGTGGACTCATCGCTCCGTCGAACAATGTGCCTAGCAGGGTGACGCGAAGCAACGAAGACAGGTCAGCAAGTCCATAGAAGTGAGCGACCAAAGGAGCCATCGCGAAGATGATCAGATAGGTGATGATCGCACGGCCCAGGCCAAGCCACCACCCGGCGTCCAGGTACTCCTTCTCTTGCCCCCTTCGATTTTGAATGACGGCTTGCCGGACGCCGACTTCGGTGAGCGCGCCTACGATCGCTGACGAAGACATCACGATCGCCATTGCTCCGAAAGCGCTCGGGGCCAAAATGCGGGTCAAGATCATGTTGCGGGCAAAGCGACTGGCCTGCTCCGCGACACTCCCCGCGCCGAGCCATACGCCGCCACGCATCGCCTTTGCCCGAAGGGCTTCGCCCTTGAGCATAATGCTGGCTTGAGTCTTTAGCTGTTTGTAGTGTTCTCTTAGATTCATCGGGGATTGTGGTTCTTACGTTTTCAAACGAATAAACTCCAAGGCTCGCGTAATTTAATTCTGCTCAAACCGGACGGCAACTCCGCCATTTGAATCGGAGGGATTCGCCTTTCTAAAGATGGCATGAATCGACTCGCCTCCGCCAGCCATAGGCGCCATCGCGAGGAGAGCGCGCAGAATTGTCACGCGAATGAGCCTCCGAGCCATCCTCCAGGGAAGGCTTGCTTCGCCGCGATAGACGACGGGCGTCCGATGGATGCCGACAGCGCGGAATACTTCATCCCAGACATAGCGGAGACTCGTGCCCACGGCCGGGTTCCGATGTGTCTCCAGCGACACCTCGTGCAGGCCAACGGATTCCGCAAGGGATCTCAGTGATCTAGGTGAAAAGTGGAAAAGGTGCCTCGGCAACTCCAGACCGTGCCAGTAACCTCGAAACACACGCCCCTCGGCGGAGTCAACATTTGGCACCAGGACATAGAAGATTCCGCCCGGTCTCAGCCACTCGGCGATTCGCTGCATGACCTTTCGTGGCTCGTAGACATGTTCGAGAACATCGAAACAGGTGACGACATCGAAGGATTCTCTCGGGAACTGAGCATCCAAGATGTCGCCGACGAAAACACAGGCGCCGCTCCGTGCTTCGGCAGTTCGCGAGGCTTTGGCCGACATCTCAATTCCAAAGAGCTGCCAAGATTCGCCGCGCATGGATTCCAAAAATGATCCCGAACTGCAACCCAGGTCGAGCAGGCTACCGGATGTCTTGAATCGCGCTATTGCATCGAGGCGAAATCCCCAACGGGCGGGGTCATCGCCGGCAGCGGCAATCAGCCTGTCATACGCATCCGTATAGTGCAGATGCATTTCCGAGGGCTTCGGTGGCCTTGCGAGCCAAACCAAGGAGCACGACGGGCAGCGCACCAGGGTGTACCGTTCTCGCCGGCCATGCAAACGGTCTGGAGCCCTTAGCCATTCGCGGGCTCCGTTTTGAGAACAAACTGGACAGGGTCCCTGCTTGCTTTTTTCTGACACACGCAAATGGTTCTCAACCATGAATTCTTTGGGAGCGGATTCGAGTGAGGTACTGCTATGCATGGATTCCAGGGCTCTCAGTTTTTTAAACCGTAAACGCCGAAGCTCTCTTGCCTTCCCGTTGGCGCACGAAGCGCAAGGCGAGCCGTGGGCTAAGCCAGGTGAGGAGCCACTTGATGGCGATATTAAATGTCAAATTCAACTGCGCCGCTTTTGTCACAGCAGCGCGCGCTTTCCCGTATTCGCTTTCTTGCAAGTACCAGTTGGTCCATCCGCTGTGAATACCGGCGAGCTGTGTGCGGACAATGTCGCGAATCGCGCGCGGCTGATCTTTGGTTAGACGCAACAGCCCTTCGAGCCTGAGTTGACTATCTTGAAGAAAGAAGTCCAACTTGTTCCAGGCCGAACTGACTCCAATGTGACGATCCTCGACAGGCGACCTGTCAAACAGGACAAGTGGGCGATTCACGTAGCAGAAGCGAGTGCGCATGGCAAGACGGAACATGAATTCACTGTCCTGCGTGTATAAAAGGCGCGGATCGAATCCGCCCAACTCTCTCATTAGGCTCTTGCGCGCCAGCAAAGACGAAAGGCAAACCACCATCCCAGCTCCGCCCGGCCGTACGAGAAGCCGGAGCACATCGGTGTTGACGCCAATTTCTCCTCCGTGCTGATAGTTTTCCGCCGCCAGTTGAAACATGGTTCGCGTTTCGGCGTGATTCAGGAACCCGACGTCGGTGTAACAGGCGCCGCATGGCGGAACCGACTTCTCCAGAGCCCTCCATTGCCACTCAAGCTTGTCATTTTGCCAAACATCGTCGGAGTCGAGAAACGCGATCCACTCACCGCGTGATTCTTCCATTCCCCGATTCCGGGCAACGCTCACTCCCTGGTTGGGCTGGAAGCAGTACCGAATGCGATCGGCAAAGGCCGCGCGAAGCGATTGCTCTGTCCCATCCGACGACCCATCGTCCACCACAATGATTTCGAAAGCCGGCAAGGTCTGCGCGAGGACACTTTCGACGGCCTTCTGGACCTTTTCCGCACGGTTATACGTCGGAATGACAACAGAGATCTGAGGATTCATAGGAGCTGGTGGATCTGGGAGTGTCAAGAGGTAAGCTCAGACTCTCATGCCGGCCAAATCTCGAGCCGGGGCGGGTTTGGGCGACGCACTGCCTTTTTTGTAGCCGGCAAGAGTCTCGCGATATGCATCGAGGAGCTTTACACCCGCTGCCGCCCAGGTAAACCCAGGCGATGCTTGCAGCGACGCAGTGCGGAGCTTCTCCAGGAACGCGCGATCTTGATGCAGGAGTGTGATGTGTTGCGTCAAGGTTTCAACATCGCCGACTTTGTGCATGAGGCCGGTTTTCATGTGATCGCAGATTTCCGTGCAGGCCTCAGATGCGAGCGGCACGCAGCCCGAACCCATCGCTTCAGCGACGACCAGACCGAAACCCTCTTCAATGCTGGGAAGAATGAGGATGTCGCTTCCTCGCATCAGCTCGGCGACGTCGTTCCGATGCCCCAGAACCTTCACACTCGGATGCGCCAGCATCGGCGCCAGTTTTTCCTGGTAGGCGGGGAGAAATTCGCCCGCGATGAGGAAGGTGCCGGTTTGGGAAGCCGGAGATTTGAGCCATGCTTCAAGGGCATAGTGCACGCCTTTGCGTACGGCACA
>OKRB01000155.1 GCA_900290245.1 Candidatus Sulfuritelmatomonas gaucii
CGACCAGTCCCCTTTTTACGGGCTTCCACCCCAGCGACGACGACCTGTCGCCGGGGCCCCCGGGGGTTTCGGTGGATATATCGGATCACTTCGGACCGGGCTGTTTCGCCGTGGATGTTCGCGTCAAAATAACGATCCTGCCAGAACTGCCGACGTTCGCCTCGCAGTTTGCGTGAGGTGATCTGCTTGAGAGCCTCGAAGGAACTGCGCCACCAGAATCAGCGGCGGCTCGTTGATCAGCAAGTGGATATGTTCAGGCATCAGGACGTAAGCATAGACCCTGGCCCGGTGACGTGACCGAGTCTGTTCCAGAACGAACTCAAACATCTCCCTGGTTGCCGGCGCTTCAAGGAACGGAAGACGGTGGAAGCAACTGAACGTAATGAAGTGAAGGGCTTCGGCGTTCTGGAACCGCTTCAGGCCGTATGGCATGGAGCTATCGTAACTCTGCTGGGACCAAGCCGAGGACCCGCTCATCGCGATAAGGCCGCGATGAACGGGGCACATCTCCCGATACCGGGATGAATGGGCCACCTGCCTACAGTTTGCGGTTTCGCGATCTCCACACACTCGCCGCCAGCGCGCCCGCGCCGCCCACCAGGGCGAGCATAAGGGTCGGGTCTTCCGGCAAATCGGTGCATCCGGTCTGAGCGCACAGGGGAAGCGCCACGGTGAGCATCAGGACGAGACCGAAAAGGAGAAGCATCTTCTTCAAATTCATGGTGTCCTCGAGTTCGCGTTCGTCGTTTCATCCGAACGCTTCATGGTGCGAAGACCGTTTGTAAAGGGCCGGGCACGGCAGCAGCGCCGGGCCGGCCAGTTCGAGAATAAGCGATCAGGGCTTACCAAAAACTCATCAAGGCTCACCGAAACTTACCAAAGTCATCAAGACTTATCAAGGCTCATCAGGGCTCATCAGGGCTTGTTGACGGCATGTGCGCCGTAGGGGCTCAGGAGATTGGCGACCATGGGCGTGACCAATGGGGTGGCCACACCCACGAATTGCGTGATGCTGACGTTTCCTGATTCCGTTACCCACACATTTCCAGATCCATCGATCGCGAGGTCAACCGGGGCACTCAGATTGATGGTTGTGTAGCCACCGGAGCCGGAGATGGGCGAGCCGGAAGCGGTGAATTCGCTGAGAGCCCCCGGACCTTCGCTTACGACCCAGATGTTGCCCGATCCATCAACGGCGATGCCATAAGGTATGGTGCCCAAGCCGCCGCCCGTGTAGCCTGCGGAGCCGGAAACTGCCGAGCCGGAAGAGTTGAACTCGCTGATCGAGGAATTGGAGTTGGTAGCCCACACATTGCCGGAGTAATCGACGGCGATGCCGCCGGGAAAGAGCAATCCGCCTCCGGTATCGCCGCCGGCACCGGACACGGCCATAGCGCTTGATATGAATTCGCTGATGCTATCGGCATTGTCGTTGGCAAACCAGACGTTGCCGGCAGCGTCGATGGCGACAGCAAGAGGATAATTCAGGCCCCCGCCGGTGAAGGGAGAGCCGGTGGCCCAGGTGCCACTGGAGCCGGAAGGCAGAAACTCGCTGATGGTTGCGGTGTTGTTGTTCGCGATCCAAACATTTTTTGACGCGTCAATCGCAATGCCAAACGGAGTCGTCAAGCCACCGCCGCTCAAAGGTGACGCGGCAAACGCGGTGCCGGTACCGTCAAACACGCTGATCGTGTTGTTCTTGTTTGTTACCCAGATGTCGCCAAACTTGTCGATGGCGATACCGCGAGGCTTGTTGAGCCCGCCGGTCGTGATGCCGGACGCGAACAACGCATTGCCCGTGGGACCGAACGCACTGATGCTGTTGCCGGTGAGGTTTGTCACCCAGACCCTGCCGGCACCATCGACTGCGAGGAAGTAGGGCTGATTGAGCCCGCCCCCGCTGTAAGTGACGGAAATGGTGAAGTCATTGGGCGCTGCGCTCAGCGCCGGCAGGAACGGCGTGCCCGCCCCCGTTTGCAGACCGTAAAGGTTGCCGATGTTCGCACCAGGATTATGCGCGATATTGATCGCCGCCGTTGCCGTGTCCGCGGGCGTTGTGCTGCCGTTCTTCGCGTTGGCGAATAATGTGGCGCACTGCGATGACGTTGGCCCGGTCGAGTTGACGCACGCCGCGAGAATATTCGCCAGAGTGTTGATCTCGCTCTGCGGAACGGTTCCATTGCCGCCGTTGGCTATCGGCGCAGTGGCCAGGGCCACGCCTGTGTTCAGCGTCTCGAGGTTCGTGACCGTGGCGAAGGCGTTGGTGATGCCGGTCTGCGCCAGCGTGTTAGCGGGGCTCGAAACGTGGAACGGGTCGGTGGCGTAGCCGGCAATGGAATATGCCGTCGCGATGGTCGAGACCTCGTTGATGATGATGTAAAGCGAAGGGGAGAGCGTGCCGTTGGCCGGGCACGTTCCCAGCGCGGCCAGCAGCCCGATCGCCGAGTTGGCTCCGCCGCCCGGATTCCCTCCCGATGCGTACAGATAGAGCTGCGAGGCCGTGCTCGGGCATGTGTAATCGCCGGTGATCGAGAAGCCGCCTTGCGAGTCCGTCGTCACGTAGTAATTGCCGTTGCCATCTTTTCCGCCTGCGGGGGTCTGGCTGAGCACGGTGGAATTCAGCAGCGAGGTTGCAGCGCTGCCGTAGCCCGTGTTGTTGGCCGCATACAAGTAAACGCTGGCGCCGGCGAGCGGTGTTTGACCGCCGTGGACACTGCCCTGAATGGCCGCACCTTGAGCAGAACTAGTTTTGACTGAGATTGTGAGCGGCCCGCCCGAGCAGGCGACGAGGTGGAAAACGCACGAAGACGCCAAAATTGCAATGGTCACACGCATGGTCATGACACTCCCCTCGAAGGATTTGGGTTCGGCTCTGGCATGGAGGATACTCGGACACCATCGTGACGAGGAGTGACATAACGGGGCACCCACAGGGCATTTCAGGGCATGTATACGCTACGTTGCGCCTTTTCACGAGAACTGTGGGCGGTATACTGATTTCTCCCTAACCGATTGACCCGGGCCCTGCAGCGAATGAGCTGGAGAACTGCGCAGCGATGGCGACCCCAGGCAAAAACGTTGAGCTTACTGTCGGCCGCCGCGGGTTTCTTGCATCCTGGAAGAGCATCGCCGGTTATTTCGGATGTAATGAGCGAACCGCGAAGCGTTGGGAGGAGCGCGGGCTGCCTGTGCACCGCGTGCCCGGCGAAAAACGCGGCTACGTCTTCGCCTACCCCTCAGAGCTCGATGCCTGGCTACAGGCGATGCGACTGAAGGATCCCGACCTCGTGAACGACGGGCCGGTGGAAAGTGTCGATGAGAGTTCCGCTTTGCCGGGCGCCGGGGAACGATTCGCCTCAAACGCCGAGGGTTCGGCGGGGGTCTCCGGGATCAGGCCTCTGAAGCCTGACGCGACCGCGCATACGAAGCTGCTCTGGGGAGTTGGGTGCCTGGCCATTCTGCTCATCGTGGCAGTCAGTTTTCGTATCCTGCGTGATCGAAATGCGACCGGAGGGAAACATGGACAAAGCAGCAATCCCTCGATCGCTTCCCGGCATGTTCCGGCTCCCGGCGCAGAGGACCTGTACCTGCAAGGCCGCTACTTCTGGAACCTGCGCACCGCGGATGCCCTCTCCAAGGCGATCAACGCATTTACCCAGGCGATCGTGAAAGACCCGGCCTATGCCGATGCCTATGCGGGGCTGGCCGAGAGCTATGATCTGCTGCCGGAGTTTACTCACGCTGATGCGAGTGACTCGCTGCTGCGCGCCGAAGAAGCTGCCGATCGAGCCATCGCGCTGGACCCGAACCTGGCTGCCGCGCATCGGGCAAAGGCCTTTGCGCTGTACTTCAGGGATTGGGATATTGCTGGTTCGGATGCGGAGTTTCAACGCGCGCTTGCGCTGGACCCCCGGTTCTGCGGAGACTCACCAGTGGTATGCAAGCAGTTTGCAGTGCAGGGAGGAGGGCGCGGAAACGTTGAAGGAAATCGACGAGGCGCGCCGATTGAACCCGGCCTCGCCTGCGATTGCGGCGGAAGCGGCGTTCTTCCAGGCAGACTATGGCGACCTTGGCGCCGGCATCCGGGCTTTGCAGCAAATCGAGCAGACCCAGCCGAATATGAGTTCGCCCGCGCTGTACCTGGAGATCATTGACCTCGCCATCGGAGATTATCCGGGTTACGTTGCGGACACTCGACACTACGCATCGATCACCGGCAGGCCGGACGATGTTGCCCTGGCGGACGCGGTTGCGAAAGGTTGGGCGCGAGGAGGCAAGGCCGGCTTGCTGGAAGGAAGGGCCAGGAGCCTGAAGGCGGCTTACGACCATGGGTCGGAGACTGGATTCCTTCTCGGCCAAACCCTGGTGATGCTGGGACGCCCGAAAGAAGCGCTGCCGTACTTCAAAGCGTCTTTGAATTCCCGCGTCATCATTTTGACCGTCATGCAGGACTGCCCCTGGGCCAAGGCTCTTGCGAAGGATCCCGGCTATGCAGCGCTCTTTGCCGAGGTTCGCGCGCGCATGCATGGGGGCTACCCGCATTCTCCGCCTGTGGTGCAGGTTTCAATGCGCACCCCAAACTGAGGTCTGTCGAATCTGTCGCACTTGTCACGGCGGCCAAGCGATTGCTTTTACGCTTTGCCAATCACCCTAGCGAGGGTGGCGCCGATTTCGGCGGGCGAGACTACGACGTGAATCCCGGCTGCGGCCAGTGCCTTCATCTTGTCGGCGGCGGTGCCCTGGCCGCCGGAGATGATGGCGCCGGCATGGCCCATGCGGCGGCCGGGAGGCGCGGTCTGGCCGGCGATAAAACCGACGACCGGCTTCTTCACGTTCTTCTTGACGAACTCTGCGGCGGCCTCTTCTGCCGAGCCGCCGATCTCGCCGATCATGATGATGGCTTCCGTTTCGGGATCATCGTTGAGCAGGCGCAGCGCGTCGATGTGCGTGGTGCCAATGATGGGATCGCCGCCAATGCCAATCGCGGTGGACTGGCCGATGCCGCGCTGGGTGAGCTGGTGTACGGCCTCATAGGTGAGCGTGCCCGAGCGCGAGACGATGCCGATGGAGCCTTCTTTGTGAATGCGCCCGGGCATGATGCCGATCTTGGCCTTGCCGGGCGAGATGACGCCGGGACAGTTGGGGCCGACCAGGCGCGATTTTGAGTTCTTGAGCTTGGCCCACACCTTCACCATGTCGAGCGTGGGAATGCCCTCGGTGATGCAGACGATGAGCGGAATGCCCGCGTCTTCGGCTTCGAGAATGGCGTCGGCGGCAAACGGCGGCGGCACGAAGATCATGGTGGCGTTGGCGCCGGTTTTCTCCACGGCCTCGGCCACGGTGTTGAATACGGGCCAGCCCTCGTGCGTCGTTCCGCCTTTGCCCGGCGTGACGCCGCCGACCACCTTGGTGCCATACTCCGCGCAGCCCATCGCGTGAAAGGTGCCTTCCTTGCCGGTGATGCCCTGCACGATGAGGCGCGTGTTGTTATCGACGAGTACAGACATTTAAGTTGCCACCTCCGCTGCTGCCTTTACCACCAGTTCCGCCGCATCCTTCATGGTTGCGCCGACCTGGAAGTTGAGGCCGGATTCCTCGAGGATCTTGCGCCCATCTTCGACGTTGGTTCCTTCAAGGCGCAGCACGATGGGAACTTTGACGTGCAGATTGCGCGCCGCCGCTACGACGCCGGTGGCGAGCCTGTCTACGCGCAGAATGCCGCCAAAGATGTTGATAAAGATGGCCTTCACGTGCTTGTCTGACAGCAGAATCTCGAATGCGTGCTCGATCTGTTCCTGCGTTGCGCCTCCGCCCACATCGAGAAAGTTTGCCGGGCTGCCGCCTGCGTACTTGATGATGTCCATCGTGGCCATGGCCAGGCCCGCGCCGTTCACCATGCAGGCGATGGAGCCGTCGAGCTTGATGTAGTTGAGCGCGTATTTGCTGGCTTCGACCTCGAGAGGATCTTCTTCAGTGACGTCGCGCATCGCTTTAACGTCGGCGTGGCGGAAGAGCGCATTATCGTCGAAGTTGATTTTGGCATCGAGAGCAAAGAGCTTGCCGTCGGTGGTGGTGATGAAGGGATTGATCTCGAGTAGCGAAGCGTCCGTGTCGATGAACGCGCGGTAGAGGCTCTGGAAAAATGCGACGGCATGGTTGATCTGCGCGGGCTTGAGGCCGAGCGCGAAGGCCAGCTTGCGCGCCTGCCATGCGCCAAAGCCGACGGCCGGATCGATGGTTTCCTTGTAGATGGCTTCAGGCGTTTTGGCGGCCACTTCCTCGATCTCCATGCCGCCGGCCTGCGAGGCCATGAAGACGAGCTTGCCCGTCGCGCGGTCGAGAACGATGCCGAGATAAAGTTCGCGCTCGATGGCCGCGGTTTCTTCGATGAGCAGCCGCTGCACCTTCTGGCCCTGCGGACCGGTCTGGTGCGTGATGAGTTGCATGCCGAGGATGTTTTTGGCGTGCTGGTCGGCTTGCTCGCGGGTCTTCGCCACCTTGACGCCGCCGCCTTTGCCGCGGCCTCCGGCGTGGATCTGCGCCTTGACGACCACGCCCGAGGCGCCTTCGGCGAACAGCTTGCGAGCCACGTCATTGGCTTCTTCCAGCGTGTTGGCCACTTCACCTTTGGGCACGGCCACGCCGTACTTCGCGAGAATTTCCTTGGCTTGATATTCGTGGATTTTCAACGGGTGGAAACCTCAACCAAATCCAAGATTATCATGCGGATTTGGGACGGAATCTCACGCGCGCGGGCGGGTTGCAAGCGGCATTTGAGTTCATTATGTCGATGCCGCTCGGTGCTGCGCGGCACTTCACGTTCACTTTGGCGGGCTGAAGTGATTGGCAATTGAGCAGAAGGGGCGGGATTCGAAAAAAGCCGGTCGACGCCAGCAAAGCGCGCGCGATTGCAAAGGCGAAAGTTCGCGTGCACAAGACACTGTCGCTTATGACGCTCGGCTCTGCCATACTTTCTCCATGTCTTTGGTGAAGGAGCTGCTTCGACCACTGGCTCAGGATGGCGCGGCGCTTAGCCGCGAGCAAGCAGACAGTGTGCTCGAGGAGATTCTTACCGGCAGCGTGCCCGAGGTGGAAACGGCGGCGCTGCTTGCAGTGCTGGCCACGCGTGGTGAACAGGCGCCTGAGCTGGCGGGATTTGTGGATGTGATGCGCCGGCACGCGACGCCGCTGCCGTTCAGCGATGACGAGCGCGAGCAGCTTGTGGACTGTGTGGGTACAGGCGGCGGCGGACCGCAGACGTTTAATATTTCCTGCGGAGCGGCGCTGGTGGCGGCTGCGGCAGGAGCGCGTGTAGCCAAGCACGGCAATCGCGCCGTCACTTCGCAATGCGGCGCGGCCGATGTGCTGGAAGCGCTGGGCGTGCCCATCGAACTGGGGCCTGAGCTGGCGGTTGAGTGCCTGCGCGAAACGGGATTCGTTTTCCTGTTTGCGCCGCTGTATCACCCGGCGATGAAGGCTCTGGGGCCGCTGCGGCGCGCATTGGGTTTCAGGACGATCTTCAACCTGGTGGGTCCGCTGACCAACCCGGCGCATGCGCGCACGCAGGTGGTGGGAGTGCTGGCGCCGAGCCGTGTTCTGCTCGTAGGCCGCGCGTTGGCCGCGCTGGGAGCCAAACGCGCCTTTGTGGTGCACGGCACCGACGGCATCGACGAGCTGACAACAACAGGCGAATCGGTGGTGGCGCGCGTCGAAGAGAATGCGGAAGGCAAGCCGAACCTTCACCTCGGCGACAAGAACCCGTCGCCGGGGACCCCGACTCTCAAGGCCGCGCGTATTACGCCGGAGATGGCCGGGCTGCCACGCACCACCATTGATCACTTCACCGGCGGCGACGTGGCTACGAACAAGGCGCTGCTCTACGATGTGCTCACGGGAGTTCCCGGAGCACGGCGCGACATTGTGCTGCTGAACGCGGCGGCGGTGCTGGTGGCGGCGAGTCTGGCAGGTGATCTGAAAGAAGGCGTAGCAAAGAGCGCGGAGGCGATTGATTCGGGCGAGGCTGCGGCGACGCTGGAAAAGCTGCGGCGGTTTGGTGTAACGCACGCAGCGAAGCGGTAGCCGAACGAAAGAAAACAGCGCAGCCTTGCTTGAGGGCGCGAAGCTTGATCCATGATGAATGCGCAGGCAAACTCTTCGGCATTTCAGGTTGGCGCGAGTGATAATGTCGCGACATTGCTGGGTGAGGTTGCGCCAGGCGCGGAAGTGACTGTCGTAGGACCGGCGGGCAAGCGGGCGATCGCGGCGCGAGAAATGATCGCGCTCGGGCACAAGATCGCGCTGGCGCCGATGAACAAAGGCGAAGCGATCACCAAGTTCGGCGTGGTGATCGGCATTGCCACGCGGCGCATCGAACCGGGTGAGTGGGTGCATCTGCACAACTGCCGCAGCCAGCTTGACGAACGGTCGGGCTCGTTCGACGTGCAGACAGGTGCGCCGCCTGTCGCAAAACCAGGGTAGAGGCGTCCCGAAGGCGCTGCCGCTAAGTCGACGTGACCATCAGCGAGCGGCGACTTTGGTTGAAGCTGAACAGGGGGCAATAACCCTGGTCTTGCTGGAAAGGAATCGAGTATGCTTGACCGCGCCTGGCAAGGCTACCTACGCAACGACGGACGCAAGGGGATCCGCAATCACCTGCTGGTGGTCTACACGGTGGAGTGTGCGAGCTTTGTGGCGCAGGAAATCGGCAGGGGCGAGCCGGACGTGCATGTCATCGGCTTTCCCGGCTGCTACGACAACGACTACGCAATTCGCCTGATGCTGGCGCTGGCCACGCATCCCAACGTCGGCGGCGTGCTTTGTGTGGGCCTGGGATGCGAATACACGCAGCCGCACCGGATCGCGGAGGCTGTTCGCCAATCGGGGCGGCCGGCGGAATCGTTCTTCATCCAGGAGCATGGCGGCACGAGCTCGAGCGTGGCTCTGGGCAAGCAATTGATCGCTTCGCTTCGCCAGCGCGCCAGCGAGGACGCGGTGAGAACGCCGATGAGCTGGGCCGACCTGACCATCGGCGCGGAGTGCGGCGGATCGGACGGCACTTCGGGCCTGGCTGGCAATCCTGTTGTGGGCCGCGCTTTTGACAGCCTCGTCGAGTCGGGTGGTACGGCGATCTTTGAAGAAGTCGTGGAGATGATTGGCCTGCGCGACCTGATGGTTTCGCGCGCAGCGTCGCCCGCGGCTGCCGGGCAACTCGGCGCGACGTACGACAAAGCGTTCAACTATTGCAAAGCGGTGCGGCAATACTCGGTGGCGCCCGGCAACTTTGCCGGCGGGCTCACAACCATTGAAGAAAAGAGCATGGGAGCTTTTGCCAAGGGAGGCAGCAAGCCGATCGAGGGCGTGATTCGCGTGTCGGAGCAGCCGCCGCACGCCGGTTTGTGGCTGCTCGATTCGGTCCCTGACGAGCACTTCATGCAATTCGGCTACACCAATCCCAATGACACGGAAGGCATCATGGATCTGATTGCGGCGGGAGCGCAGATTGTGCTGTTCATTACCGGCCGCGGCAGCGTAATCGGCAGCCCGGTGTCGCCGCTGATCAAGATCACTGGCAATGAGCGGACCTACCGGAACATGACAGAAGACATGGACTTCAACGCGGGCCGGGTGCTGAGCGGCGAACTCACCATGGATCAGGCTGCAAACGAACTGACGGAGCTGATTGCCGATGTGGCGTCGGGCCAGATGAGCAAGCCGGAGCGGCTGGGCCATCGCGAGTTTTTCCTGATGTACAAGCACCAGGATGTGCCGTCGCTAGAAGCGGGATGCCGGATGTAACGGCGGGCGCGCGCAGTTTGACGAATCGAGTGGAAACGAAGAGAATAAAGAGATTACCTGCCTGAGTGGGCCTGTGGCGCAGCTGGGAGCGCGCTTCCATGGCATGGAAGAGGTCGTCGGTTCGATCCCGACCAGGTCCACCAATCCTTTCAATAATTTGGCCAGGGCGAGCGGTCACACGCAATCGTCTGCCGCATGTCCGAACGGCTGACGCGCCAGGGTGGTTGAGGTCTGATGCAGCTTGCCCACCGATGCCGCCGCTATTGCGGGTGGCACAGAAACGGCCTAAAGCGGAACCGCTGACCGCTACAGAATCATCTACCCTCCATCGAGCATCATGAGCTGCCGAAGAGAAGTGTCCAACGCACACATACGGCGTTTCGGCGAGGGACAGGCGATTCGGCTTCAGCGAGTCGAAATAAGTCCGAGTCGCCTGGCGCAGCGCCAGAGCAGACGGATCAGCAGGTTGGCCATGACTGCGAGCGCGGTTTCGCGCGCCTGGATTCGCAAGCGCCACTCCCTTTCAGCGGCAAGACGGCGCCGCTGGCGCTCGGAGACCTTGACGGAGATCATGCGGTCAGGGTCGGCCGTGCTGTCGATGGCTTCCCAGGCAGCCTGGAAACGAGGGTGAAAATGCTGGCGGACAACCGCTCGTAGTTGCTTTTGCTCATCGGTGAGCGGGTCGGCACCAGCGTGGCGGGCGATCGTTGGATTGGTGTTGATTTCCCAAACCTGCGGGCAGCCGTTGAGCAATCCGTAATCGATACGGCCGTAGTTGATTCGGGCCAGGGCAAAGGTCTCGCGCAGCCAATCGGCGTGGGGATCGGTGGAGAGGTATTCAAGTTCTTCGCGTACCGTGTCCGCGTCAATGAGCCGGCCATGCGATTTGGTGATCCAGTCGCGGTTGTGGGTTACGGTGTGCGGAAGGATCGTGTTGCCGACGATGAAAGCAGAGTATTTCCGGAAAACACCAGCGGTGTCCATCGTGTCGCAATACTCGACGACGATTAAGTCGCGCAGGCGAAATCCGCGAAGCACTTTCTCGGCGACTGCCCGGGCGAGCTCGGCGCGAGTATAAAGCAGACCGCTGATGTTGCCGAGGTGGTCCGAGTCGCGGCGCAGGAAAACGGGAAAGTGTTTGCAGCGGAGGAATTCAGCGGCGCGGTAGACCCGAAAGCGGTTGCGGTTTCGCTCGAAGCAGACCCTAAGAAGGGGAACCCGCAAAAGGACTTCCGAAGGGCGATTGAGGATTGTGAGTTGCGGATCTGCTTCGCGCAGGCAATCGCAGCAAATCCTGGCAATCCGTTTCTCGGTTGGGGAAAGTTGATCGATGGCCACGAATACATAAGTGCCAAGGGGCACTTGCTGGCGGGCTGCAATTTCATCGTAGGTGAGGATTCTCAGGCGGCTCCGCAAAGGGCTGCCGTGCTGCGCCAGATATTCCTCGATCTCCCAGGTTTCCTGTGCTGGAGCGACCACCACAATCATGAGAGAAGGCCTGTTACCGCCTAGTCACTCGCTGCGCATTATGGCGGTAAAGAATTCCGGTTGATCGAGTATATTAGCTCCGGGATCACCTGCGCTACTACGCAACGGCGGGACGTACCTATTTGGACAAGCGGCGTTTCCCGGGAGCGAGACATTCATGCGGGAATGGATCGACAAGCTGTTTGAGCATGAGGACATGGTGCGCATGGGCCACCATCAGCGGGCCGCGGACGGCAATCTCGGCCTGGGCTGGCTCTACTACGCGCTCGCGCGCGTCATCCGCCCGTCGCGCGCGGTCGTGATCGGTTCGTTCCGCGGGTTCGTTCCCCTGGTTCTGGGCAAGGCGCTGGCGGACAATGCGGAAGGTGGAGAGCTTTGGTTCATCGATCCGTCGCTGGTGGACGACTTCTGGAAGGATCCTGAGGCGGTCCAGCGACATTTCAGTGAGCGAGGGGTGAAGAACATCCGGCACTTTTTGATGACCACCCAACAATTTGCGGTGTCGGAGAGCTATCGCTTGCTGGGCGAAGTGGGCCTGGTGTTCATCGACGGCTATCATTCTGAAGAGCAAGCCCGATTCGACTATGCAACGTTTGAGAATCACCTGTCGCCCGAAGGGATCATTCTTCTTCACGACAGCGCGGTCGTGCGTACTTCCCGGATGTACGGGGACGACCGGGCCTATGAGCATCGCGTTAAGTGTTTCGTCGACGAACTGAAGAAAGACGCGCGGCTGCAGGTGTTCGACTTGCCGTTCGGCCGGGGAGTGACGATGGTGCGCAAATCAGGTGCGTAGAAGACCCTACGCCGAGCGAGCGGGAGCTGCAATGGCTTCAGCCATCTTCACGCCGGGCCTCGAAATAGCCGCGGACGTATTGTTCCGCTTCTGACTTCATGCCATTCCATCTCCAAGTCCCTCGGTCATCAAGCCAAATCTCTTTTCCGGGATCGAAGTTGCGGCTGCCCAGGAATTTGTGGCGTTGGGAGTAGCGGCGATTCTCGAGTTCGCCGTGCCAAAGGTGGAAGAGGCCTCCTTCGGCAAAGCCCACACTTCCCTGGACCACCTCGAAGTACGGTTGTGCCCAATTCATGTAGTGCCGGGCCCACCGCGGACCCATCTGCATGTAATCGATCGCGTCGCAGAAGCGGCCCAACATCGCGCAGGCGATGGCCCTGTTGCCGCTGCCCAGTACACAGGCGTCGTAGAAGCCGAATTGATCGAGAATCTCGCGCCGCGCGGCCCAAGCCAGTCCGCAGCTCGTTCGGGCATTCACGCGCATATCTCCTCGCAGGACTTCCGGCGGCGCAATGCCCTCAGACAGCGCATACAGCAGCCCATATCCCCGGGCTCGCCTGGAGCCGGCATCTCCAGGCATTCCGCCCCGGGGAACCTCATACACCTGGCTGAAGGGTTCGACGATCATGAATTTTCGCAGCAGATCGACGGTCTTACCGGTCCAATTACTGTCCTCGAAGACGACGTCACTATCGAGCCAGGCGATCAGGTGGCAATCCGTTGGAACCGAGCGCAGGGCGATGTTGAGGAGCCGCTCTTTCTGCCATAGCAGGTCTCCGGTTCCGATCTGCAGCAGGATGTCCGCATCGTTCTGGCGCAGCTGGAAACGGCCTTCGTGCGACCACTCCACGGTGACCAAAGGGAGGCTCAGGTTTTCCCGGAAAATTTGGTAATTTCTGAGCCTGCTCTCACAGCCAAGCGGATTGTAAAAGCAGGTGATGGCCCAAAGCTGTTGCGTTGCCATGAGCAACCTCGTCCCGACGCTTTTCCGAATAGAGTAGCGACTTGAAACAGCTGAAACCCCGTGCGTCGGGTCTCCATGTATCAGAACCGTTTAGAGGCAGGACTTCAATGCTTCTTTCGTGGAAGGATAGCCCTGAAAACGTTTTCGAAAAGGGGAAACGATGGATGGGTGCTCGCCCTCCGCTGCTGCCAGGTCTACCCTGGGGTAGCTGGGTCATTTCCAGGTCCTTTGATCGATGGACGCGCAAGTCGTTGAAAAAAATGGTTAGGGAGTGAGGATTTGAGCCTCCGACTCCCTGGTCCCGAACCAGTTTCAGCTAGATGTTGAAATCTGCTGAAATCGAGTGGAATTAACTAATTTTGATTGAATCTGTTAGCAATCATTGCCGGTCCGCGGCGGCGGATACTCGGCGGAACTCGACATAGTTGCTTTTGGCTCTCCTTCAATTCTGAAGCGAGTGTAGCCCCGTCTCACATGCCCCTCAATGGACGCTTCCGGTCATATTGCACCGGTTCGGCTGTATATTGTGGCTTCTCGTGATCCTCGGTTGTTGAGATCACAACGCATCATCAGTTGTGGATGTGTGAAAAGATGGCACTTACAAACAAGCAAACGCAACGGCATCACCAACCTATATCGGTTGTCAACTTTTCTGTTCCGTCAGCTCAGGGAATCGTCGAACGGCGGGAATACCCAGCGATTTGTCGCCGGCTAGAGCATTTTCAATTCCCTCAGACCGTGGGCAAGCCCGACTTTCTATCGTCTCTGCCAAGAGCGCCTCGATCCGCTTGACTTCGAGGCGCCGGAGTCTCGCAATACTGATCCACTGTTCCATCCGTTCGTTGTCCGCCGAAGACTCCGGAGACATTTCCATCCACCGATGCTCGTTCTCGCGCGCCACCCGGAGCGCAGACGTCAGTGCGTCGTGTCCTTCGATGGGTATTGTCATTGAGTATTTCCCCAGTTGCCGCGATGGGGCGCCGGCCCGTACCACCTTACTCTTCCGAATACGTCCCGGTCCAGCCTCTCCGGCCAATCAAACTTCGCACACTCGGCGCCAGCTTCGTGTCACGTTTGCACCCGTTGGGCAGGCAGCAAGGATACGGGTTCAGTCAATTCCCGGATTCTTTCCAACAGCTCCGCAGGGTGAACCGGTTTCGCGAGAAGCTCGAAATCATGGCTGTTCGCCCGGGCAGCTTCAAGCAGATAAGCGGTGTGCCACGCCGATTGTGACTCCTCGTGAGTGCGAATCACGCTGTCTCGCACGACATCTCATCTTTTTACTTGACATCGTTTGAGCATGGCCTTAATCTGCCAAAAATCAATCAAAAAAGAGCCGCACGTAAATTAGATCAAAATCAGAGGCTGTAGGGATCTTCATGCCCGGGGTCTTGTTGTCTGTCCTCAAGCAAGCGTGATCTTGCAAGATTCGTGTGCGCTCAGTAAGGACGAATTGCATGAAAGCCATTTTGCCCTTGGCTTCTGCACTGTTCGTGTGTGCAGTCCCTGCGTTGTGTGATCCCAGCATTGTTGTCAGCAGTCCTCAAGCGGGCGCGACGGTTGGCGTGTCCTTTGTTCTGGTGGCAACCGCCAGTCCCTGCTCAGGCCAGCCGCTTTCCGCCACAGGTTACTCGCTTGATTACGGGGCAACGACAATCGTGAACGCCGTTTCGATCAACACACTGGTGACGGCATCGACCGGCTCCCACACGCTTCACGTGAAATCGTGGGGAAACCAGGGATCAGCCTGTGACACCGATGTTCCGATCACCGTGTCGGCATCGCTTGTTCCTGCGCTGCTTACAAACGTAAGCGTGAGTCAGCCTAACCCTGGGGCCAAACTCGTATCGCCGTTCATGCTGATCGCCTCCGGCGCTCAGTGCGAGTCGCAGTCCATCGTGGCGTTTGGCTTCTCGATCGACACGAGCAGCGCGACCACTGTTGTCACGGGTGCATCCATCAATGCCTCAGTCTCCTCGACCGTTGGCGCTCACACGCTGCACGTCAAGTCCTGGGGTAATCAGGGAGCGGGTTGCGATACCGATATTGCGATCAAGGTCGTTCCCTCTCCGGTCTCCCAGCTTCCATCAACCGCCATCGCTGTGCATTCCATCCAGGCTCTTACCGGCTGGGAAGCCGCGATCGATACGGCCACAGGGGCGGGTGCTTCGACCTACGGAGTCAGCAGGTTTAGTTCTTCGCCCTCGCTGAGCGGAAAGAGCCGCGGGTTTGTGACCACGGCTACGAACTACGGCGGGGAACGCTATGACGTTCAGTTCGGCGCCGATACTTCGGCTTCCAATTTCCTTTACGACGGCTGGTTTTATCTCACTCCCTCGGCGACCAATATCGCCAACCTGGAGCTCGATCTAAATCAAGTAATGGCCAACGGCCGAACTGTGATCTTCGGGTTCCAGTGTGACGGCTGGACCGGAACCTGGGATTACACAGCCAATGCGGGAACGCCTGAGGTTTATGTAGATGCGTGGCTCCATTCAACTGCCCCCTGCAATACCCGCAACTGGACGCAGAATACCTGGCACCATGTGCAGATCAGCTATTCGCGCGACGACAATGGCAACGCCACCTACCATTCGGTGTGGCTCGATAACGTTGAGCAGGATCTGAACGTCACCGTGCCGGATGCCTTTGCCCTGGGATGGGGTTCAACACTGCTGACCAACTTCCAGGTGGACGGAGCGACCCTTGCCGAGTCAACCTCGACCGTATACATGGATAAATTGACGGTGTACCGCTGGTAGCCGAATCGTCGTGGTGCTGCGGTCTGCCTCGGTTATGATCCAAACCCTTTCACCGGTCCTTAGTGTGTACGCCGACATCACAAGCAAGCCGTGTTCCAGGGCGCACTGATTGGTCTCCCAGTCATCATCAGTGATTTCTCCCCAGTAACCAGGTGCGTGCCGGGCAAGGAAGGTGTCGGGTTCCTCCCCCGAGGCTCCCGCGAATGCCGCGATAGCCCCGATGGAGGCATAGATTTGGTCCAAAGGCAGCGTCACTGTATCCTGACGTGCTTCCGCGTCATTCTCGGCTCGCTGCGGTTGTCAGGTGCCTGCGTGTCGGCGGGCGATGGAGCAAACGGGGTCTTACATTTCTCCTTAGATATCTCGTCTATGATCCGAACGGCGCTCTAATCTTGAACGTCCCGGTTACGTTCGTTACGGACGGGAATATCCAGGCGCACGTAGATCAGCATTAAATCGATCGGCAATAAACTGCGTAAACATGGCGAGCGGCCCAGGCAACCTCGCCGGGCCGCCCGCTCCTCCCTCTCAAAACACCGCGCCCGGAATAGCGCCGGGTAGCCGGAGTCACATCGCAATAACATTCGTCGAAATCGAATGTGGGGGTGACTAACTGCAGGCGCACCTACTTCCATCATGGCCCGGGGTTGCAAAAAGCTGAAGAAACCGCGTTCGCCGCTGCGGATCGCGGCTGGAAAGAATGGTTCACATACGTTGCCCGCCTTCTAGGCGTATAACCGTCTTGAGAGAGCCTCCCTCTCTTCACGCGCAATCAGATGGTGAGGATTGAATTTATCGTTAGACGAGTCTGCATTTCGCCAGGTTTGACCGGTTTGTGCCTCTTTCTAGCTGCGGCATCCTTCGTGCATGCGCAGCCCACCCCCCAGTTTCCGCCGGTCCCATCGGGCGCGGGCCCGCTTCTTCGGTGAACGGCAATCTCGACAGAGCCCAAAAATGGGGTAACGTTTGGGCGGCGACTCCCGCGACGCGTACGAGCGTGAGCGACACGATCCATTCAAAGCACGGATGCGACGTAAATGGTAACCTCTATGACGCACTTGATCACCAAACCCCATCTTCCATGCAACTACCGGTATTCCATCACCTGACTTCATCGAAGCTGAATCGCAGCGGGTGCGTTTTGTTGGCCATCGTAGGATTGCTGGCTGGTCAGTGTGCCCTGCACGCGCAGAGGCAAACCTCTGCGGCCGCGACCGAGAGCGCGGGAGACCGCTCCTGCTCGATGCCCGGGCTTGCACCTAAATCGCACCAGTTGATCCAGGATGAAGACCTGTTGTCCGCCTATACCGCCCAAGCCTCGCGGGTGAAGAGTCTTGAGGCGACGGTGATGGCGCGGGCGAAAGCCGGGGCGGAATATAAGGCGCAGTCAGAGGGCTCGCGGCCTTCGCCGGTCATGATCGAATTCCACGCGCCTGCATTCCTGCGCATGACAGGAGTGATCCCCTTTTCTGCTCAACGCGTCTTCGATATGTCAAGTGACGGACGGGATTTCCGCTTGCTTATTCCCGACGGCAAGGTGATGCGATTCTTCGTGGGCCCGGTGGACGCCCCCGCGACTTCGTCGAATCCCCGCGAAAACCTGCGGCCGCAGCCCGTCATTGACGCATTGCATTGGCCTGCGGGAAAACTGCGAGGCGGCATTGGGAAAGGTCGGTGTCGTGACGCAGTTGACAATTGATGATGCCGCTGGGCGCAGCGTCACGCAGATCCAATATGGTGACTGGCAGGAAATTGCACGAGAGAGCGGCGGAACAGGCCTAACTTGTTTTCCCAAGCGGATTGTTGTTGTCCAGCCGGGCCAGGATCTGGAATTAGAGATGAAACTCATCTCGGTAACGCTCAATCCGCCCATCTCGCCTCAGAGGTTCCGCTTGATGCCTCCTGGAGGGATCTCGGTGACGCGTCTCAGTCCGCCATAACCGGTCAGGGACCACTGAGCTCCTAAAAGCTTATTTTCGATTGACGCTGCCGGTGGATCAAAGCTACGATTCACTTGATGTTCGGCGTCCTAATCGAGCGGGACGATTGCGCGCTCCCCTCCCTCCCGTTACTTCTTTTTTGCGCGAGAAACCGGCCCCAGCGAGAACGAAAGACTTTCATGCATCCGAACAGGGTGCTCCTCACAGAAATTGGGCCACTTCAATGCCCGATGATCCAGAAACTGGGAGGTTTTGATGAGAGCAGTTTGGATTCTCACTCTGCTGATTGCCGGGTGGCAGGCTAAGCCGATTGCTAACTTCGATGCAACGGACAGCCAGAACACAAAAACGGCGTCCGGCATTACTGATGCGAACGCGATTCCCCATCAGCCCAAAACATTGAGATTGGGTCTAACCGCCTCTCGAAAGACCCAAGCCGAAACTGCGAAACCGGTCGAACAATTTCTGAACATGCCGCTGGACTTCGAGAGCAACCAGGGCCAGGCGCCGTCGGAATACGCATTCGTGGCTCACGGGCCCTCTTATACTCTCGGAATCTCTTCTACGGGATTGGCGCTCAGGCTCCTTCGCCCCGAAAGCAACACCCCCTCTGCCCAGGACCCAGCCATATTCCGTTCAGTCGATGCGAGCATTCTGGAATTACGGCTGGTGGGGGCAAACAGCGAATCTCAAGTCACTGGACTTGAAGCTCAGCCCGGGCGCAGCAATTACTTCATCGGGAACGACCCGTCAAAGTGGCGCACCGGTATCCCGCATTTCGGCCAGGTTAGAGTCGCCGCCACTTATCCAGGGATTGACGTTGTCTTTCACGGAAACCACCAGCAATTGGAATATGACTTTGACGTCGCACCGGGAGCCGATCCAAATCGGATTCGCCTGCAAGCGCAGGGAGCTCAATCTGTGACGATCGACGCAAATGGCAATGCGCTTTTGCACACGCCGGCGGGCGATGTGGAATTGAAGCATCCTGTCGCCTACCAGCAGATTGCTGGAGTGCAGCGCCTGGTCGAAAGCTCGTTCCGGGTCACGGACGGAGATCTCCTCGAATTCGAAGTTGGGCCCTATGATCGCGAATACGCACTGACAATCGATCCGGTACTGGATTACGCCATGTCTCTTGGCGGCGCAAATCTGAATTATGGTATCGGGATTGCGGTGGACGCAAGCGGCGACGCTTATGTGTCAGGTGCCACCTGCTCGGGAGATTTTCCCACCACACCGGGTAAGTTCCAGCAATTTCCCTCTCCGCCTTCGATGACTGCGTTCAACCGCTGTGACGCAAGCTTCGTGACCAAAATTGACCCGACTGGGTCAACGTTGCTTTATTCCGATTTAATTGGAGGTACTGACGCCTCCAGTGGTGCAGGTCATCTGGCAATTGACAGTTCCGGGAATGTCTATCTTTCCGGCGTAACGAACTCGACGGATTTTCCCACCGTTTCCAACTTTGGGCCGTCCAGTGCGACGAGCTGCCCGCTGGCCACACAGGGCCGGCTCTGTCTTGTCGGCTTTGTGCTCAAGTTGGACCCAACCGGGTCTACTTTGATCTTTTCGAGTCTGTTCGGCGGAAACGGGGGCACCGTCCCGGCTCAGATCAAGCTGAACCCCGTGACCGGCGATGTGGAGGTTCTTGGCGACACAGACTCAACCAATTTTCTTCCCGCGGCGACCACCCTTCAGACGAGTTATGCCGGTGGAACCTGCGCCAGCGGCATTCCTTGCGCTAACGCCTTTCTGCTCGGACTCAGTCCCACGACCGGCGCTTTGCGCTATGGAACATTCATCGGCGGGCAAGGAAATGACTTTGCTTCGGACCTTGCATTCGACTCGAACGGCAACATTTATGTCGCCGGCACCACGCAGCCGCCCCTTTCAAGCGCGCTGGGCCCCGTGACGCAAACCTATGCTCCCGCCGGCGGCGCAACGGCTGCAGGCGTAGAGATGTTCGTGGCCAAATTGAATTTGTCTGGAACTTCGCTCACGCCCGGCTATTTGACGATCATTCAAGGTGATGCCGATACGGGTCCGGCGGAAATTGTCGTCGACTCGTCAAATAGCCTTTATTTCACAGGAGCGAGCGCGGCGCAGCATCTGCCGGTGACCGCAGGCGCGTATCAGACCGTTAATAAAGCAACAGGCGCAAACGATTGCTTGTGGAGGGGGCAGATGACCCTGCTTCTGCCACATGCGTGCGGAACCGCCATTGTGGGAGGACTCAATTCTGCCGGCGCGCTCTCTTTCCTTACCTACATGGGCGGCAGCACATAAGATGTAGGTCAGGCAATCGGGATCGATTCCAATAAGAATCTGTGGATTGCCGGAGTCACTACTTCTACCGATTTTCCATTTGCTGCGGCGCACTATACCTTTCAGTCCGGATTTTTCAATTCCTTCCTTGCAGAAATGTCGAACAATGGCCAGCAGTTGCTGGATGCAACGCCGATTGCAGGAACCAATGGAGAGGTGGGCGACCTTCAAATCGACGGCAGCAACAATGTCTATGTGGTCGGATATGCCAACGAGGCTCCCTCTACTCCCGGAGCCTATCCGCCAAACCCGGGCGTTTTTATCCCCGCATTTGTGCAGAAATGGAGCGCCGGCCCTCCTCCATCCATCACAATTCCTCCTAACAGCATTGGGTTTCCATCGACCCCTTTGGGTAGCGCAAGCCAGCCGCAGACGATCACGGTGCAGAACACCGGAACAGTAGCGGTCCAACTCGGCATTCAGCTCAGCCCAGGCTACACGGAAACGTCGCCTTCAGATTTTCTGGAATCATCGAACTGTGGAACTTCGCTGGCCGCGAACAGCTCATGTACGATCACGATCACCTTTGCGCCGGGACCAGTGCCGGCAACCTGCCAGCCACCCTTTTGCGTCTCGACGCAACGTGGTGCGGAGCTTCTGATCTCCAATAACGCTATTCAGGGCGCGAAGCAAATTGAGCTGTCGGGGACGGCGGGCATTGGCCCTTCGGCCATTGTGTCGCCCAATCCCATCGTGTTTGCGGCGCAGACCGCGGGAACTTCCAGTGCTCCGTTCTACGTCTCAGCGGAAAACGGCGGAGACTCGGCTCTCTTGATCAGCAACATTGCTCTCACGGGCCCGAACGCATCCGACTTCCAGTTGACGCTCACCGGCGTTGGCGGCAACAATTGCAACGTCCCCTTGCAGCCGGGAAGCCTTTGTGATCTCGATGTCACGTTCAGCCCTCCAGCCTCGGCGACCGGCACGCGCGCGGCGACGCTCACGTTTACCGACGACGCGGCAGACAGCCCGCAATCGGTGAACATCACAGGAACCGTGGCCGCTTCCTATGCGCTCAACCTTTCGCCATTGACGGTGTCGCCGAACTTTCCTGTCGCCATCGGCACCAGCAGCTACGGAGTATTGTCGGTCGAGAATCCATCCACGACGAACACAGTTCAGGTCACGAGCCTCTCGATCTCCGGAACAAACGCCAGCGACTTCTCAGTGACTTCCGTCAGTTGCTCCATGGCCGGCTCCCTTCCCATGACCATTGCTCCGGGCGCCACGTGCTACGCCGACGTGACTTTCAATCCAGCGGCTGGTGCGAGCGGCTTGCGAACGGCTTCGATGACGGTCGGTACAACTCCGGTAATCTCCGGGCTGCCCACCCTCGCTCTGCAAGGCGATGCTGTGACGAATTCGCAGCCGGGCATGAGCTTCTTCGTCATTCCGAACCCGATGAACTTCGGAGGTCTCCAGGTTGGTGAAACCTCGAACAACGAGAGCGTCCTCTTCACGATCTACAACAACATCCCGATCCCCTGCGCAGGCGGCGTGTCGACGTGTGGAGCGCCGCTGATCATCAACTCGATCACACCGGGGCTGGCTGACTACACAGTCAGCGCCGAGGCACAATCCGGAGTATGCTCTCCCTTTCCAGCAACAATTCCTATCGGCGGCGACTGCACGTACGCGGTTGTCTTTTCGCCTTCGCAGTCCGGCACACGGAACGCAACTCTGACAATCCAGAGCAACGATCCGCAGGGAACCATGCAGCTTCCCGTCTATGGCAGCGGGTTGTCAGTGCCCCTGGGCGAATTTCTCGAGACCGCACTCAATTTTGGCAACTCCGCTATCGCTGACGCTAGTCCGCCCATGACGACAACTTTGCAGAATGCCGGGCAGACTGCTCTGAATATCACAGGGGTGACGGCCAGCGCAAACTTTGAGGTTTCAGCGAATAGTTGTACCGGATCGCTGGCGCCACAGGCGACATGCTCGGTTTCCGTCACCTTTACCCCGCCGACAGCCGGCTTTTTCAGCGGCACGTTGACCATTTCCGACAACGACCCTCTGGGCGGGCAGCAGGTGGTGAACTTGACCGGCACTGGGGCGACTGGACCGCAACTGCGAATCACGCCGCAGACTCTGAATTTCAGCAATCAGGTATTAGACACGGCGAGCCCGGCGCAGACAATCACCTTCACCAGCACGGGTGACTCCGCAGTGACCTTCCCATCTCAGCCGATCAATACCACGCCGGACTTCCTTCTCGAGAACACGACCTGCGCGGGGCGCCTCGCGGTAGGGGCGAGCTGCACGGCAAATGTGCAATTCAAACCGACGGTCGCAGCTCTGGTGGGCGGCTACGAGGATGGCTCGATGTTTGTCTCCGACAATGTTGTCGGAAGCCCTCAGCCGATTTATCTTCAGGGGACGATCGTGCAAGGAACAACCGCATCGTCGACCTCGGCGCTAGTTTCATCGCTTAATCCATCCACAAGCGGCCAGTCAGTAACCTTTACGGCTACCGTGACCGGGCCGTCAGGGAACATGACCGTGCCCACGGGCTCCGTGAACTTCATGGATGGAACGACAACTCTGGGCAGCGGCACGCTGAACGGATCGGGAACAACCACGTACACGACAGCCGCACTCAGCGCGGGCTCGCACTTGATCACGGCGGCCTACAGCGGCGATTCCAACTTAAGCGGATCGACATCGAACGTGGTGACCCAGGTAGTGAATGCCGCATCCAAGGCCTCGACCACGTCAATGGTGACTTCATCGGCGAATCCTGTGACGGCAGGACAGTCGCTGACGTTTACAGCTACGGTGACGGGACCT
>OKRB01000150.1 GCA_900290245.1 Candidatus Sulfuritelmatomonas gaucii
TCTCCTGAGCGCGATCGGGAATCTCGTGCTTTTCTCTTGACAAAGACTTTCATGGATGCCGGTTATACACCTGCAACGAGTTCTGCCGCTGAACCCGGAGTCGAGGACTACTTTTGGCCGTATTCACCGAGCCGATGCTGGAGATCGGGAGACTCCTGGGCGTCGTTCGAGGATGATCTACGAAACGACGAGGAAATCCGTCTGAATTCCTCGTATGGATCAACCCGCGTCAGATGCGTGCCTGTGCGCGGAGCTTGCGCCATACGAGCGACTCAAGCCAGCAGGAATTACTGCAGATGTGCCGGCTCCAATCGGCCGTTATTTCGGCAGAGTCGTCAATCCCTGTCCAAAGTTGCCGTTTATGCTGGACTGGCCGCACCAGCTCCGGCAACTGCGTCCTGCGCGCCATGTGTTGCTTCTCGCAGGTGCTTGACTTCAAAACCAAACTTGTCAAGGATCTCGTGCAATCGCTTTTCGAGCGGATTCGAGGGTGTGGGCTGAAGGCCTTTGATTGAAGCAATCACTTCGTGGCAGCTACCAGCCAGAACCACACAAGCCATACAATCGCAAATAACAGCAGCCAACCACCCAGCCGTCCCCACCATTCCCGCTTCCAATCGCGAAAGACGACGCCCATCATTCCGATGTGCAGCACTCCGGCGAGAAGAAATACTCCGACCACAAGCGGCACGCAAAAGGTGAGAGCAAGGGCCACGTTTTTGAAATGTTGCGCGGCGTAGAGCAAAGCCAGCAGCCAACCCGCGGGCGCGCCGGCGCACAGAGCCGAGCCGGTCGCAATCAAACCTTCCCACCAGTAACGCGGCAGCGGCGAAGTTTCGTCCACGCGCTCACTCGATGTCTCCTGCAGAGGCTTGTAGATCGTGGGGCACAACCCCGATCCGTGTTTTTCCGAAGCTTTGCGCGCCAATCGCTCGAAAGGCACGCCAACGAACTGTCATTGACACGCGGAGAAAGCTGAAATTACACTGCGGTCAGTCCTCCCTCCGATCTTCCGGTAGGGGCTCGCATTTCCCCATCTTCCGCGCACCCTATCGGCCGAAAGTCAGGGCATGCGCATGCGAAGCATTTCAGGTCTTCCCACTACCTTTTCCTCCGCCGCCGCTTTACTCACGATCACTTTTGCTTTAGGCCTGCCGGTTTGCGCGCAACAAGGAAGCGGCAACGCCAGCACAGGCAAAAGCCTCACGGTGCCCGCCGGAGTTCGGGCGAAGCTCGACAAACTCGAAGGCGAGTTGAAAGCGGCGCAAGCGGCGGACGATGAAAAAGCCACGGCAGCGGCGCTGAACGGGATTGGCGATTTCTATTTCAATATCTCCGAATACGAGAAGGCCCTGGACAGCTACGGCCGGGCACTTACGCAAGCCCAGGCAGCCAAGGATGCGCATGAAGAAGCGATGGCGCTGAACGGAACGGCAGGCTGCTACGTTGAGCAGAACAAGGCTGAAAAAGCAGCGGAGACCTACCAGAAGGCGCTGGATCTGACAAAAGCATCCGGCGACGCGTCTGGCCAAGCCGCAACCGTGGACTGACAAAAGCATCCGGCGACGCGTCTGGCCAAGCCGCAACCGTGGAGGGGATCGGCTGGTTGACGGGCATCGTGGGCCAATGGAAGACCGCGCAGCAACTTCAGCAAAAGGCGCTGGCCTTTGCACGAAAAGTAGGCGACAGGGATCTTGAGGCGACGGCCCTGCTACGACTGGGAGTTGCGACTGCCGCTCTCGGTTCTGTCGATGATGCGAGGCAAGATGCCGAACAGGCGATCAAGATTTTTCACGAGATTGGCGACCAGGAAGGCGAGGCAAATACCTGCGCCGCGATGGCCACAGGCTACAAGAACCTGAAGGATAACGAGAAGGCGCTGGAATTTGGGACGCAAGCATTGGCGCTTTATCGCGAGACCGGTGACCGCCGGAATCAGAACGAAGCACTAAGAGGGATAGGCCTCGTCTACCTGGCTCTTGGGCAGCCGCGCAAGGCGCTGGAGAACTTCAACGAGGCTTTGAGCCTCGCTCGTGAGAACGGCGATCGCGAGAGCGAGATGAGGTCATTGACCGGAGTCGGCGCGGTCTATCTCTTAACGGGGGAGAACAAGAGGTTACCCGATGTCTATATGCAGGCATTCGATATCTCTCGCGCACTCGGTGAGGAGGAAGATGAGGCGCACGCATTGAGCCATCTTGGCAATGCGTATTACGAGCTTGGCGATCTTAAGAAGGCGCTCGACTATTACAACCAGGCGCTGCCGCTGTTCAAACATCAAGGCGATGTGGGCGACCAAGCCGATATGCTGAACAACCTCGGCAACGTTTATACCGCTCTCGGTCAAGGTGAAAAGGCGCTTGATTTTTACGACCAGGCGACGCCCCTCTATTTGCAGGCGAAGGACACCGATGGCGGAGCTGGTGCTTTGAACAACGTCGGACTTGTCTATATGACTTTGAGCGACAACGAAAAAGCGATCGAGTATTTCAATCGGGCTCTGTCGCTGTATCGGGAAATAGGCAACAAATACGGGACCGTGAAGGTGCTAACGAACATCGGATTCGCTTACGTCAGGCTGAAGGAGTGGCAGACGGCCCTTGAGTATCTGAACCAGGCTGGGCCACTCGAGAAAGAAATCGACGACCATGTAAACGAGGCATATTCTCTGACAGTTACCGGCTATGCATATGCCGGTCTGGGCGAGAAGCAGAAGGCGCTTGAGGCATTGAATGAGGCGCTGCCGATCGGGCGCCAGGCGGGCAGCCCTGCGATGGAAGCTCTCACATTGGATGAGATGGGAGCGGTGTACGACGAACTCGGGCAGAACGGGAAGGCACAGGAATACTTGAAGCAGGCGTTGCCGATTGCGGCGGATGTCGGCAGCCCGCTTTTGCAATCCATGATTCTGAACGATCTGATGATCAGCCTGAAGGCGGCGAAGCCGGCGATGGCCATTTTTTACGGCAAGCTGGGCGTGAACCTGCTACAGCAGATGCGGAGCAACATCCAGGGGCTGGACAAGGGAGTGAAGGGCGGGTTCCT
Source organism: Candidatus Sulfuritelmatomonas gaucii (assembly GCA_900290245.1). Taxonomy (GTDB): domain Bacteria; phylum Acidobacteriota; class Terriglobia; order Terriglobales; family Acidobacteriaceae; genus Telmatobacter; species Telmatobacter gaucii. Next base: position 3,046 of record OKRB01000150.1, read on the forward strand.
GATTTCGAAAGAAGACTTTTATCACGGCCTGGCCGATCTCCTGATCGCCCAGGGGCGGCTGCCCGAAGCGCAGCAGGTGCTGGATTTGCTGAAGCAGCAGGAGTATTCGGATTACACGCGCGGAGAATCGGCGGACACCATGAGCCCGCTGGCGCTGACGCCCGCTGAGCAGAAGGCGCAAGACGATTATCAAAAATCCACTGTGCAGATTGTTGCGCTGGGTGATGAATGGGCCGAGTTGCGGAAGATCTCTCAACGCTCTGCGGAGCAGGAAGCCAGATACAAGCAGCTTTCGGACCAGATTGAGGTGGCAAATCAGGGACTGAGCGATTACTACAAGCGCTTGTACACGCTCTTCGGTGTCAGCGGCGACGCCAACAAGCAATTGGCGGCCGTGAGCGGACATGTGAACGAACTGAACCAGGCGCTTGCGAAAATGCCGCATACGGTGGCCCTCTACACAATGGTGGGGAAGGATCGGACCAGAATCATCGTGATTACCGGATCGGCAAGGGTAGCGCGCGAATCTCCGATCACCGAGCAGGATCTAAACAAGAAAATCGCCGCGTTTGATCAGGTGCTTCGAAACCCGTCGAGCGACCCGCGACCCGCGGCGCAGGAGCTGTACAAGATTCTGATTGGCCCGGTGAAAAAGGACCTGGACCTGGCACATGCGGAGACGCTTGTATGGTCGCTTGACGGAGCGCTGCGCTATGTTCCGATGGCTGCGCTCTTCGATGGCAAAAGCTACGTAGTTGAGAACTACAACACCGTGACCATTACCCCGGTGAGTATTCCGCACCTCGGCGAAAAGCCGGACTTCAGCAATCTGAGCGCTGCGGCAATGGGGATTTCGCACAAGTATGAAGCTGACCTGCCGGAGTTGAAAGCGGTGGTTGGCGAGCTGGATGAGGTTGTGAAGGACCCGCAGGTGCAGGGTGCGAACGGAGTACTCCCCGGAACCATCCTGCTGGATAACAGTTTCACCGAAAAGGCGATGGAGGACCAGTTGAGCGCCCAGCACGCGGTGGTGCACATCGCAAGCCATTTTGTGTTCAAGCCGGGAGATGATCGGGAGTCGTACCTGCTGCTGGCAGGCAAAGACGATCCGAGCAAGGGATTTCACCTCACGGTAGCTGAGTTTAATGACAATCCGAACCTGGCGCTGAACGATACGGAGCTGCTGACTCTCTCAGCGTGCGAGACAGGGATGAGCGGAACGGCGAGCAATGGACGCGAGGTGGATGGCCTGGGAACGACAGCGCTGGGTAAGGGAGCGAAAGCCGTCATCTCGACGCTGTGGGAGGTGGACGACGCCAGCACGGGCGCGCTGATGGCCGATTTCTACAAGCGATGGGCCGGCAGCGACGGCAAGGTGATGAAGGTCGAGGCGCTGCGTGAGGCGCAACTGGACCTGTTGCATGGCAAGGTTACGCCGCAGTCCGAAGCGAGCGGCAGGGGCGTGAGTGCCGTGGAGAATGAATCCGGCAAGCAGGCTGGATCAGTTGGTTATGCACACCCATATTACTGGGCACCGTTCGTGCTGATGGGCAACTGGAGGTAGCAGGCCCTTAAACGAGCACAAAATCGCCGAGGCACTCATCGAGCTTTCGGATTAGTACCGATATGTCTTAGTGCAAGTCGGCTTGTCGCACTCATCGAGGCAATTTCGGAACGAGTCCCGCTCGTTTAGCCACGATCGTCAGGGGTTCGGGTTCCCCACTATCGACAACGCTGCTGCGCTGCCTTGACAATCTCTCCAACCCTGGATGCCGCCTGTCAAACACCAGCTTATGATCCTGCAATCGGGCTTGAACAGTGTTCCACAATTCTGTCGAAACAATCTGAAGTTTCGGAACATTGACGCGAATCCACTCTGACTCTGGTCTCATGCGCGAAATACGCTGATTTGTACCGGGCCTTTTCAAGAAGCGCCGCTTGTTCCATATGAGAACGCCCAAATACAATTCGCGCCGCAGGATTTCTCGAATGCCTGTGTGCGGCCAAGCTTTCGCGACAGGCGTCCGTCTTGTTCTGGGCGTGGGGATACCCTCATTGGTTAATTGCTTGGCAATTCGCTTGAACGAGAGACCCTGTGCGTACAGAGAGAAAATGTGGCGGACCAGTTCGGCCTCTCGATCCTCGATGACGCGCCGATAGCCTCCTTCGCATGGCACCGATCGATATTACTGGATGGGATTCTCATAGCCACTGAGTGAGTAGCCGATTCGCTTAAGAGCGATCTGAGGGCGTCATCGCGGAATTCGTGGGTCAGGGAAAGCAACCGATGCCCCAATCACAAGCGGCAATGCTTGTTCGCAATTCTCGGTGAAGGTGGCGATCTAGTACCGCCGGTGACGATGGTTTGAACTGACATCCTTGCACTCCTATTCAGTAGGCAGGGCTATGGTTTTAGTCCTGAATCCGCGGGCTCGAATTTACTGTAAGATTTACTGTCAGAACGGCCTCAAAAGAGGTGAAAGTCGCCAAAAACGGTCAAGTCCAATCTGAAATGTTATGCAGAGTAACTGGACTTCAACTATATTATTTTGATTAATTTACAGAGATTATAAGGACTTAGAACGAGAAGCCGGAGATGACGGCTGCATGAAGCTGACGTTCTACCACTGAACTACTCCCGCCCTTTATCGGCAATCGTTTATTGAGGCGAACGGCAAAGGTTTTCGAGTCTCCAATCCGTCCCGCTGCCATCGCTTCAGCAAGAAAGCATACCGATTCTCTGCTTTAAAAGCCTCACCGAGAGACTGGACTCCAGGTCGGTATGGATCGGCGCTCCCAAAGCCAACGTGAAGAAGTATACCAAGGCGCGCGGAAAATGCGGCTCGTCCCGGTGCTGGGGCAGAACGGAGGCGCATTCCCGACCCCGAGGCATTCCAAGCGACCAAATTGCGGAGGAGACTCACCGGACGCCTTCTGGAGTATTGCATGCAGATCGCTTGGCGCGTCGTGTGTGACAGAATAATAACGTCCGCGTCATGCTGGAGGGCAACTCGGGATGCCGTGCAAGTGCGCCATGTTGACCACGGTCAAATTTGCCGTTTCCAGCGCCGTTTTTGCATTCTCTTTTGCCGCCGGCGCACAGGCAACATCCCAAGCCACGCCATCAGGAAGCTCGACGCTGGGGAGCCTCTACGATGCCGCCGAGCAGTCGCAGAAGGCTGGAAATCTGGATCAAGCTTACGGCCGCTACCAGGAATTTCTCGCCGCTGCGCTCGCCGAACTGGCGAACAGCCGTGCGCAGATTGGCGATTACGCCAAGGCTTCAGAGCTGTTCGACGAAGCATTGACGTTGGCCCCGGATTCCCCTGCTTTGGCGCGCGATTACGCAATGACAGCACTGAATGCCGGTGATTTGAAGCGCGCTGAGACCGAGAGCAGGGCGCTTGTGGCTGATCACCTGAACGACCCCAAGGATTTGGCACAGGCCCACCAGATTCTGGGGCGAGTGCTCCACAGGATGAACCGGGACCAGGAAGCGATGAAAGAGCTGGAAACGGCAGTCGCGCTCGATCCCAGCTATGCCAATGAATACGACCTTGGCGTGGTTTGCCTCGACCTTGATGACGAGAAATGCGCAGTGCAGGCCTTTGATGCGATTGAGGCCTCGGTTGAAGATACCCCGCCGCTCCATATGCAGATCGGCATGGCATACGGGAATTCAGACTTTACGCCGAGGGCGGTGGCGGAGTTCAAGAAGGTGATTGCGGAAGATCCGCACTACCCTGAAGCGCATTATTGCGTCGCGGCGGCGCTGCTGGCTGCGGGTGAGGACGAGAAGACATTGCAGGAGGCGGAGTCGGAACTGAAAGAAGAGCTGGCAATCTCACCGAATGATTTCCTGACCTATGCGGCGCTGGGCAAGATCGAAGCCAGTTATCACCGGTATGCTGAAGCCGAGCGCTATCTGCAACGAGCCGTTGTTTTGAATCCGAAGAATCCCGACGCCTTTCTCTATCTCGGGCAAATGTACTTCGATACCAACCGCACCGCCGAGGCTGAGGCCAATCTTCGCAAGGCCATCCAGCTCACGACCGATAACTCGCGAAATCACTTTCAAATTCAGAAGGCGCATTTCCTGCTGGGCCGGATGCTGATGCAACAGCATCGGGAGGAGGAGGCGCATGCGGAGATGCAGATAGCGCACGCATTTACAGACAAGGCGCTCACAAAGGACAGGAACAAGCTCGGGGGCATGTTGCCGGATCCTGCGAAGGGCTCGGGCTCTTCCGACGCAGCGGTTGACTCCGCAGGGGCAACCCCAGCTGCCCCAAAACCCGCAGGCCCCGTGGCCGTGAGCAAACAGAGGGTATTCGAAAAACAGCTCACTCCGGCCATTGCAGACAGCTACAACAATCTGGGCGCCATCACGGCGTCAAAAGAAGGATACTCGGACGCGTTGAAATATTTCGAGCGCGCAGCCGCATGGGATCCTTCGTTCGAGGGGCTGGATTACAACATAGGACACGCGGCGTTCATGGCTTCTGATTTTTCCGAAGCGATTGCGCCACTTTCCCGCTATCTTCGACTTCACCCGAGCGATTTCGGCATCCGCGGCGCACTGGCGATGAGTCAATTCATGACCCATCATTACAGCGCGTGTATCGATGCGCTTAAGGGCGCTGCGGAAAGCGTGAAATCCATTCCGCAGATGCAGTATATTTACGCGGAATCGCTTGTGAAGACCGGGCAAGTCGCGCCAGGCAGGGAGCGCCTTGAAGCGCTCGAGGCCGCACATCCTGAAATTGCGGAAGTGCATCGGAGCCTGGGCGAGGTAGCGGAGCTTCGCGGAGATTGGCCAAACGCGACGAACGAATTAAGCAAGGCGAACCTACTGAATGCAGATGATCCGGAGACGCACTACGACCTGGGGAAGGTCGATCTGGTGAACGGAAACACTGGAGAAGCAATTTCAGAGCTGGAAAAAGCTGTGCGCCTGATGCCGGACGATGCGAGCTTTCATGAGGAACTTGCCAACGCATACCAGCGAGCTTTCAGAATGGCGGATGCAGAAAAGGAGCACCGAATCTCAAAGCAACTCCTGGATTCGCAGGCGGCGGCTACGCATGGCGGAGCATCGGTTGGGGCGCAGAGCACGGGCCGATGAGCATTTGAGACGAGCTCACTTTCCAGCCGGAACTGCCTGCTTCCGCGGCTTGGGGCGGATTTCATCCGCGGGAACAATTCCGCGACCTTCCAACACTGAGTAGAACTCGTCCGCGGCGAGGCTGCCCATGTGATCAACGGCTCCCGAAGGCCAACGGATCTCGACGCTATCGATTTTTGTGGCCGATCCGAGACCAAAATGCAGGCGCAGATCGTTCTGCGAGAGATAGCTTCCGCCGCTATGAACTTCTCCGGTTTGTGTCATGCCTCCAGCGACGATCTTGACTCGAGCGTTCAGGGCGAGGCGGTTGCTCTTCATCCCGGCGAGCTCAAAACTTACCCAATGGCGTCCCGGAATTCCATGATTCCTCAAGATCATGGGGCTGCCATCGAGATTGTTGACGACCACATCCATGTTGCCATCGTTGAAGAGATCCCCTACAGCGAGACCGCGAGAGACTTGCTTTTCTTCGAGCGCCGGACCAGCTTCATCACTGGCATCGCAGAAGTTTCCATTTCCCAGATTCATGCTAAGAAGCTTTGGCTGCCGATAGCCTGGATCGGATGGAATCATGTCAACCTGCGGATACACATGACCGTTTGCAGTCATCAGATCGAGCCACCCGTCGTTATCCAGATCGACAAATGCAGTTCCCCATTTCACCCAGGGTAGGGCCGCAACTGCCAGGCCGGATGGAAAGGATACTTCAGAGAAGTTCCAGTCGCCATCGTTTCGATAGAGGTCGGGGTTCTCATTTTCGAAATTGTTGACATAGAGAGAAGGGCGGCCGGTGTGGTTATAGTCGCCGACTGCAATTCCCATCGACGCCTGCTCCGATCCGTCATTGCTCAACGCCGTTCCGGATTCATAGCCGATCTCTTCGAATTTTCTGTTGCCGAGGTTACGATAAAGGAATTTCGGAGTGGAGTCATTGGTGATGTAGATATCGGGGCGGCCTGTGTTGTTGAAGTCCGACCAGATGACTCCCAGGCCATAGTAGCCGTTCGGGTCACTAACTCCCGCTTGCTTTGAAACATCTGTGAAGGTGCCATCTCCGTTGTTATGGAAGAGAGAGTCGCCCGCGCCTTTCAATCCGCGTGGACCACACTGCACATCGACGCCGCGGTATTTGCAGTAAGACGAACTGCCGAATTGCGGCAGATCGTTGAGGTGAAAATCAACGTAGTTCGCCACCATGAGGTCGACAAACCCGTCACCGTCGTAGTCTCCGAAGGCTGCTCCCGCAGACCAGCGGCCATCGGCCACGCCCGCCTTGGCGGTTACATCAGTGAAGGTGCCGTCTCCATTGTTGTGATAAAGAATGTTGCCGCCTAGACAGGTGATGTACAGATCGGGCCAGCCATCGTTGTCGTAGTCGCCGACAGCGCCGCCCATCGCGAGGCACGGCTTGGTTAGTCCCGCCTTCTGAGTGATCTCGGTAAACGTTCCATCATGATTGTTGTGATAGAGGGCGCCCAGGACCGATTGTCCGTCCAATGCCATTTTGATGCTCGGCGCGTTGGTGAAATAGATGTCGGGCCAGCCGTCACGATCGTAATCAAAGATGATGACGCCTCCGGTCATGGATTCGAAGATGTATTTTTTGTCTTTTGACGATGTATGAGTGAAGGTGATCCCGGCTTTCGCAGTTACATCCTCCAATTGAGGAATAGGCCGATTGGTGCATTTTGGAGACTTGGCTCCCGGCGGCAGCGGCCCGGTAATGGCGTGCCCCATTCCCTGGGAAAACATCGGGCCAATCGCCAGCATCGACAATGCCGGCAGAATCAGAAGAGATCTTAATGATGGATTGACCGTCATTTCTGGATTCTAATTGACAGCCGAAGTCGTCGAGCAGGAAGCTTTATTGGGACTCGTCGAGAACCTCGATGCCTGAAACGGAGGCGTTGTTCACAATGGGCTCAAACGTGAGATTGAGTTTTCCCTGCGCCGACGGCTTGAGATGGTAGAAGGTTTTGGCGAGCACATGGAGGCTGCCGGCCTCCTTGTAAATGTCGAAATTGTCGAGCAGGGTCTCACCGTTGCACATCACTTTGAAGACCCTGCTGCCAACGCCTCCGCCGCCACCGTTCTGAGTGCCGAAGTAAAACTCGACAAAATGCAGAATCAGCGTGTACCGGTCGCGGGTATCGACGGGAATCGCGTAGGTGAAGTGCCCGTAGCGTTCCGTCGAAAACAGGTCGGGATCGGGCGATCCGGCGATTGGCTGCCGCTGATCGGACACGCGGCCGTTCATAAAGTAATCGTCGGGCCGCCAGAACTGTCCGTTGTGATCGGTATACGAAGTTCGCTGCATGACGAGGCGGATGGGGAGCTGCTTGTGGGGGATCCCCGCGAGCACTTCGATGGCGTTGATCTGCGGAGCGCCGCGTTCGCTGGCAAAGCTGATGTGGGGCATCCCGTCGGCAGCCGGGGACAAGTCGCGGAAGATGCGCTCGTCAGCGATGTTTTCGCCCAACGCATCAGAGTTGATATCAAATCCCGTCAAAGCCACATTTCCGTTGATCCTTACGGTGAAGGTGCGAAAGCTCTCGCTTGACTGTTCGGAGGTGACGAAATAAAGGTGCAATTCGCAAACGCCAGGTCGAAGCGGGATATCGTAAGTTCAATCGCCGGTACGCCAGTGCTCGAAGAGGAAGGGATCGCTGGTTCTGGCAATCGCTTCGTCCGGCCCTTTTGCGCGGCCGTGAGGCAGAAAGCTCTTCGCTCCACGGCCGCATCCTCACGGGCATGTTGCAAAAACACCTTGACCGCGGGTGGGATTGTACGCTTTGATTGATGCGCATACCAGCAGGTGGATAAATGGCTTTACTTGCCGCGGCGGAAGGTTTTTGCGCAACTGTTTTGCTGTCTTTACGGAGATATGAGAATCGAATGCCAGCGCCGAGCGCAAGATGCCGAAACGAATGGCGGGTTTGTCTGTTCACGCAGCACTGCCTCGTTATTGCCTTTATAGCTCTCTTGGGGCTCAGCGCTCGTGCATTCCCGGCGGCTCCCCTGGTGATGGAGCGGCAAGCGGACGGCATGAGCGTCCAGTTAGCCGCAGGCGAACTTCGCATCCAGGTCATTTCCGATTCCGTGGTGCGCGTGGAGTTTTCGAGGAGCCCGGAGTTTTTCAACCGCATTTCGATTGACAGAGTGCCGCTTGCGGAAAACGAGGCACCATTCGCCATCGGCGAGTCGGATTCGGAGTTCAGTGTCGCCACAGAAAAGCTTCGCGTGATCGTTGACCGAACGACGGGAAATGTTTCGTTCACCGATAAGAGCGGCGCCCTTTTACTTTCGGAGGTCCCGGGAAGCAGGTTGCTAGAGCCGGCCACGGTACAGGGAGAAGAGACATTTCACGTTCAGCAGAAATGGAGGGCGCAGAAAGACGAATCTCTCTACGGCCTCGGACAGATGCAATTGGGAGTCGTCGACATCAAGGGCTACGACCTTGATTTGTGGCAGCATAACACGAATGTCGTGGTACCGTTTCTGGTTTCGTCAAAAGGCTACGGGATATTTTGGGACAACACTTCGTTCACGCGCTTTGGAGATCTGCGGCCCTTCGCTCCGATTCCGGCCGCTGACCTCTACGGCGCAACCGGCAAATCCGGTGGGCTGAGCCTGGCGCCGGCGGATGGTAGCGAGCCGCCTAAGCAGACTGCGGACATTTCGATACACCTGCCCCTCCATCCCGACGGATGCGATGCCGACGAGACGCACTGCCCGAAGCCGCCGAGAGAGGCGTGGACCGGCACGATTCTCGCACCTGCGAGCGGCGAGTACCAGTTCCGGGCCTACTCCAACGGCGGGATCAAAGTCTGGCTTGACGGCAAACTGGTGATGGACCATTGGAGGCAGCGCTGGCTCACTGCAAACGATCAGATTCGCGTGCGCCTTGAGGCGGGGCATCGATATCCGATTCGCATCGAAAATGATCCCGAGCAGCAAAACACGCTCGAATTTGAGTGGAAGACTCCGGCGGCGGATGACAACACTTCACTGTGGTCGCAGGTGGGCGACGGCATCGATTATGACTTTGTTTACGGGCCGTTGATCGACGAAGTGATCGCCGGCTATCGTTTGCTAACGGGCAAGGCGACGATGATCCCTGGCTGGGCTTTTGGTCTTTGGCAATCGCGCCAGCGCTACATGACAGCACAGGAGTCGCTCGATGTCGTTCGGGAGTTCCGGCAGCAGAAGATTCCTTTCGACAACATTGTGCAGGACTGGCAGTACTGGCCTAAAGACAAATGGGGTTCACACGAATTCGATCCGGCGCGTTTTCCCGATCCTGCGGAATGGATCAAAGCGCTCCACGCCGAACACGTCCACGTGATGATTTCGGTCTGGGGCAAGTTCGATCCTGACACCGAAAATGCGAAGGAGATGCTGGCCCGCGGTTATCTCTACCTGCCGAATCTGAAGGACGATATCAAAGACTGGCTGGGCCAGCCCTACTCGTTTTATGACGCATTCAATCCGGAAGCGCGAAAGCTCTTCTGGTCTCAGATCGACAGGGATCTTTTCTCAAAGGGAATTGACGCGTGGTGGATGGACGCAACGGAGCCCGATCTGCTTCCCTCACCTCCTTCACTCGAAGGGCAGCGGAATTACATGAATCCCACCGAACTCGGCACCGGATCACGCATGTTGAACGGATATGCTCTTGAAAACAGCAAAGGCGTTTACACGGGCCAACGCGAGGCTGCGCCCGGGCAGCGCGTCTTCATTCTTACGCGTTCGGGTTTTGCCGGCATTCAGCGCTATTCGGCGGCGATCTGGTCGGGAGATATCACGTCGACGTGGACCGCGATGCAGAAGCAGATTGCCGCAGGGCTCGGTGCCAGTATTTCCGGCTTGCCCTACTGGACCATGGACACCGGCGGTTACACCATGCAGCATAAATTCGCCGACGAGCCGATGACGGAGGAGCATAGCGAAGAGTGGCGCGAGTTGAATGCGCGCTGGTTTGAGTTTTCAACCTTCACGCCCATCCTTCGCGTTCATGGCGAACTGCGCCCGCGCGAGATGTGGACTCTGGGCGTTGGCTCGCCCGCCTATAACGCAGAATTGAAGTTCGACCACCTCCGCTACGCGCTGTTTCCTTACATCTACTCCCTTGCGGGATGGACGACTCAGCGCGAATACACGATGTTGCGGCCGCTGGTGATGGACTTCCCCGGCGATTCGACGGCACGCGAACTGAACAGCGAATATATGTTCGGTCCCGCCCTGCTGGTCGCACCCGTTACGCAGTACCAGCAACGCGAACGGCAAGTGTATCTGCCGACAGGCGCTGCATGGTATGACTACTGGACCGGCAAACTCGTTGCGTCCGGGTCCACGACCGCGACCGCGCCTTACGACGAGATTCCCATTTTCGTTCGCGCCGGATCGATCATCCCCTACGCGCCTGCGATGCAATATATCGGCGAGAAGCCCGCCGATCCCATCACGCTCTACGTTTACGCGGGCGCTGACGGCGAGTTCACGTTGTATGAAGATGAGGGCACAAACTTCAACTACGAGCATGGCGATTTCTCGCGAATCCCCATTCGGTGGGATGACAAGACTCAAACGCTGACGATCGGCGAACGCAGCGGAGGGTTCAGCGGCATGTTGCGGAGCCGCACGTTCCGGGTTGTGCGCGTGAGCAGAACGCATGCGGCCGGTTTCCCCTCCACGCCGGTGGAGTTCAGGAGCGTGGAATACTCCGGCGCAGCCATCGCTGTTGAGTTGCCGTAGGTTGCTCGCGAGGAGATGGAGTTTGTGATCAGGCAATTCCAGACGCTGGCTATTTTCCTTCTGCTCTGTGCGGCAGCGGCTTTGTCGCAGTCTCCACAGCGAGAGGAATATTCATGGAAGAACGTGCAGATCGTGGGCGCCGGCTTTGTCGATGGCATCATTTTTCACCCGACGACACGAAATGTTCGCTACGCTCGCACTGACATGGGCGGCGCGTACCGGTGGGATGCCGCTGCCGATCGCTGGCAGCCGCTTCTGGATTGGATTCCGCTCAAGGACCTGAACCTGATGGGCGTCGAGTCAATCGCCGTCGATCCCGCAGATCCCAATCGCGTGTATCTTGCGTGCGGCACCTATACGAGGCCGGACGCGCCTAATGGCGCCATTCTCCGCTCGGACGACCGCGGCAGAAGCTTTCAACGAACCAATCTGCCGTTCAAACTGGGAAGCAACGAGGATGGCCGCGGCAACGGCGAGAGGCTGGCGGTTGATCCGGCGGACGGACACATTCTTTATCTCGGCACCCGTCACGACGGACTATGGCGGTCGCCGGATCGCGGCGTGACGTGGTCGCGTGTCAACAGCTTTCCCGACGTAACCGAAACAGATCCGCCGGCTTCGGATCCGCCTCCGGCTGACGCGCTCGAGCAGCATTGGCGCCGGATGCCCGTGCGCAGCGATGGGATTGTTTTCATCAAATTTTCGCCGCCGGGCACGAAGTCCGGGGCCTCGCCGACTCAGACCATCTACGCCGGCGTTTCGCTGATGAATCGGCCAAATCTCTTTATGACGAACGACGGCGGCGCAACATGGCACTCGATCGCCGGCGAGCCAACCGAATACCGTCCGACACGAGCGGCGCTTGCGAGCGATGGGTTCCTTTATGTTGCTTACGGCAATGCACCTGGCCCGTCGCGCATGACCAATGGCGGATTATGGAAGCTCGATACGCGCAATGGCACGTGGACCGACATCCCTCCGGAGCGACCCGTCGCGGGCAGCCGCGAGTTCGGCTATGCGGCAGTCTCCGTCAATGCGCACTATCCCGGAACGGTGATTGCAAGCACGTACGGCCGGCCTGGAGGCGAAGAGATCTTTCGCTCGACGGATGGCGGCGCGAGTTGGAGAGCGATTCTCGCGGACGCGCAATTCGATTACAGGCTGGCACCTTATGTGAAGACAACTCCAGTCCACTGGCTCTTTGATATTGAGATCGATCCGACCAATCCCGAACACGCCATGTTTACCACCGGCTACGGCGGATCGGAAACGTTCGATTTGACTGCTGCGGACAGTGGCCGGCCGACTCACTGGAGGATTCTTGCACCAGGCATTGAGGAGAGCGTTGCACTTGATCTGGCCAGCCCCAGTCGCGGCGCACACCTGGTGAGCGCTATCGGCGACTACGGCGGATTTGTGCATTGGGACCTGGATCGACCGGCGCTCGCCGGCTCCTCAGCGCCGCCGCGGATGAGCAACACAACGGGAGTTGCCTCGGCCACGCTCAAGCCCGAAGTCATCGTCCGTATGGGCATTGGCGCCGGACACAAACCAGGCGAGAATATTAGCTATTCGCTTGATGGCGGCCGCACCTGGCAGCCGACAGCGGGCGCACCTTCTCCCCGAAGCCGTGCCGGCTCGATTGCGGTCTCTGCCGATGGAGGTACCTGGGTCTGGACGCCGGAAGGCGAGCCTGCTTATGTGACCTATGACCGCGGCGGCAAGTGGATTGCCGCAAAGGGCTTGCCAGCGGGAACGCGGGTGATCGACGATCCGCTGGAGCCGCACTGGTTTTACGCCATGGCGCTTGCGAGTCACACACTTTACAGCAGCGACGACGAGGGCGCTACGTTTCGGGCAGATGAGATCACACTCGCAGATGCGCCGCACTTGCCCTGCTCGTCCTGGAGGGGCGATGACCGTGGTGGGCAGGACCAAATCTACGCCGCTCCCGGCCGATCTGGAGACCTGTGGCTCGCAGCCTTCGATGGGCTTTATCATAGCGCGTCGTCGATGACGCCGACGGCCGCCAACCATGACGTTGTGTTCGAGCGGCTGTCGGGTGTCGAGGAGATACAAGCCTTAGGTTTTGGTAAACCGGCTCCGCATCATGTCTATCCGGCCCTTTACCTCGCGGGAACAGTGAATGGCCACGCCGGCGTCTTCCGCTCGACTGACGAGGGCCGTAATTGGGTGAGGATCAACGACGATGAGCACCAGTGGGGACTGATCCTGCAGATTACCGGAGATCCAAGGATCTATGGGCGTGTGTATGTCGGCACACACGGCCGCGGCATCCTTTACGGCGACCCCGCATCACGGCAGAACCCAAGACAGTGAGGCGGTCCTGGCGCGGCACGTTGTGCTATGGTTGATGCGCCTATGGCGGAGGGTTCGCTTGCGATGCGCAGCGTAATTGGTTTTCTGCTACTCGTGGTTCTTGCTCTGACTCCATCCCGCTCCTTTGCAAAAACAGTTGTCTTCTGGCAGCCGGGATTTCCGGTGGCGGATTCAAGTGCGCCCGAAGAGGCTGCACTGCGGACGGCTTTTGCCGGCGCAGATTTTGTGGATGCGGCGCATCTCTCTGATGCGTTGGTCGCACCTGAGATTGATTTGCTGGTGCTGCCGTATGGATCGGCTTGGCCGGAGACGGATTGGGACGCGATCCTCAAGTATCTCGATCGCGGCGGGAATCTGATTGTGCTGGGCGGAAAGGCGTTCACTCATGCTGCATATGAGGACGCGAGCGGATGGCATTTGCGCGCGGAGAGCACAGCGCAGACGCTGGAAATGTTCATTGATGGATACCAGCAGACGCCGGGATCCGATGGCTTAGCGTTCAGTCCGAATGACGACGTATTTCCGAAGCTTCCTCAATTTGGCTGGAAGCAGGCGTTCAGCCCGGTGGTTCGGCTCTCTGTGGTGAATTACGACTCGAGCGGAGGCACGACCGGCGGCGAAGACATGGATCTGACGACGCTGGCATGGGGCGAACGCGACGGGCACATGCTGGCTGCGCCGGTGATCGAGTTGGATCACAATGCCAATCGATTTGTTGGCGGGCGATGGATTCTGCTGGCGTGTGAGCCGGACACGGATTTCTTCAGCAACAAGGAGTTGCTGGCGACGCTCGCCGAACTGGCGGTGCGAAAGAACGACCGCTTTGCGTTTCGCCCGCGGCTACCGCTGTTTGTGCCCGGCGAAGCACTGGAGTTTGCTTATACGCCCTCCGATGCGCTGGCGGCGCAATCCGCAGGCGACGAGTTGCACGTGCGAGTGGCCACAGAAGACGGCGCGGAGCACTATGACGAGACGGTGCCCGCGCAACGCGCACTGACATTGCCCGAAAGCGCGAATGAAGGCAAGGGCTTCCACACGGTTGAAGCCACTCTGTTGCGGGATGGAAAACCACTGCGAACGTACAGATCAGGATTCTGGATGCGCGACTGGCAGTATCTGATGTCGGGTCCCAAGCTGACTGTGGGCAGAGACTACTTCGCGCTGGACGGCAAACCATTGCCGGTGGTGGGAACAACCTATATGTCTGGCGACGTTTCGCGGCTGTACCTGTTGCTGCCGAATGCGTACGTCTGGGACCACGACATGGCGCAGATTCACGCGGCCGGACTGAACATGATCCGCACCGGATTGTGGACAACGTGGCAACACATGCTGGCTCCTGACGGGCAGATGAGCGAGACAGCGCTGCGGACGATTGAGGCGTTTTTGATGTGCGCCCGCCACAATGATCTTCCCGTGCAATTCAACCTTTTCGCGTTTTATCCGGATGTGTTTGGCGGGGAAAACGGATACCTCGATCCGGTCGCCTTGCGCGCGGAGACGCTCTACGCGCAGTCGCTGGTGGAGCGGTTTCACGCGGTGCCGTTTCTTGCCTGGGACCTGATCAACGAGCCAAGCGCAAACAAGAATTTGTGGCGAACCATGCCTGATTACGATTCGTTTGAAGAAGCGGCATGGCGCAAGTGGATTGCGGATCGCTATCCCGACCGGGCGAGGCTGCTGCATGTCTGGGCCGAGCCGTCGCTGGGAATGGGGCGCAACTTGCAGTTTAACCCGGCAGCAGCGGGCCCTGAAGTCGCGGCACAGGATCCATTCGCGTTGCCGTCGGCCGGCGCATTTTCGCCGGATTCGGTGCGCAGCGGATTCAATCCGCTGAAGGTGTACGACTACGCGGTGTTTACGCAATGGATCTTTACGAACTGGGTGGGACAGATGCGGACGATGATCCGCGGGGTGGGATCGCAGCAGTTGATCACTGTCGGACAGGATGAAGGCGGCGTCGCAGGACGCCTGTCGCCGGCATTCTATTCATCCCAGATTGATTTCACGGCGGACCACACGTGGTGGGATTACGACGCGATCCTGTGGGCGTCACTGGCTCCGAAGTTTCAAGGCAAGCCGCTGCTAATCCAGGAGACTGGCGAGCAGCGCAGGCTGACGCTGGACGACAAACTGCGCTTCAGCGCGGACGTCGAGGCACAGCAACTGGAGCGGAAGGTCGCCATCGCGTTCGCGCAGGGCGCAGGAGCACTGGAGTGGGTGTGGAACGTGAATGCCTATATGGCAAACGACAACGAGATCACGATCGGCGCAGTGCGGCCGGATGGAACCGAGAAGCCCGAAGCGCAGGTATTAGCTGCGTACGCGGCGTTTGTGAACAAGAGTCCGCAAAGCTTTACGCAGATTGAGCCACCGCCAGTGACGATGGTGATATCGCAGACGCTGCTGTATTCGGTATTGGGCGGCTTAGCTCTTGACACGCAGAAGCACGCATTGCGCGCGATGGCGTACTGCGACCACGCGCCGCTGCGGATGTTGACGGAGAATCGGCTCGCAGATTTGGGAACGCCGAAGCTGGTTTTCCTGCCGTCGCCTCAGGGACTGACCGACGAAGCATGGGGCCAGCTGCTCGATTACGTGGCACGCGGCGGGACGCTGCTGGTGACGGGGCCGGTGGATCGAAATGAACACTGGCAGCCGGTAGACCGCATGGGGCCGTTGGGAGTGAAGGCGGAGGTGATTCCGCTTGCCGTGCGTGGGTCGATGCTGGCGCTGCCGGATGGGAAGTCGTATCCGCTAGCTTTCTCTGCGGATGTGCAGCAATCGGCAACGTGGACGATGCGATTCGATGACGGGAAGTCATTGGAAGTGGTTTCGCATGGGAGCGGCCGGATTTTGTGGACCGCGGATCCGGTGGAGTTTGCCGAGGGATACACGGGAGCGGCGGCGCTGTATCGATGGGCGCTGGATGAGGCGGGGGTGAAACCGGTATTCAAGGAAGTTGAGCCGCTGTCACCAGCGGTGCTGGCGTTTCCCACGGAATTGACAGACGGAGAAGTTTACAGCTTCAGCAACGAATCGCTGGATGCGCAGACAGTGGATATTGTCGACGCGCTGACGGGCGCACATATTCACTTCAAGCTGCAGCCACAGCGCGGAGCTGCGCTGTTGTTGAGCCGGCAGGGCGACGTGCTTTCAAACTATGGCGGGGCGGCGGTTGACGCAAAATGAGCGGCGAGAATTGCTGTGGGCCTGACGCATTTTCAGCGTCAGTTTGCCAGCGACGAAGCCTGACGATGATTCTGCATTCCCCTTAGCGGGATTTGGCACGCATCAGAAAATTCGGACCGCTTCTCTCGCTCACTTGCCAGTGCCATGCCTGAGAATTTAGTTTTCCTTTGAAGCAAGCGAACATACTTTACTGCATAGAGGTAATTTCATGCCCTCAAATTTGCAATCGACCGGTAAGGCAATCGATACGATCTCGAGACGGGATGCATTAAAAAGCTTAGGAGGAGTGATCGCGGCCTCGGCAGTCTCCGGGCGGGCGGATACCGCGCCATTCAGCAAGCAGAGCGGCGCGATGCAAGCTTCACCAGGGACACTTCCGAAGAATCCTAACATCCTGTGGATTACCGGAGAAGGGGTGCCGATCAGCGCCCTGAGTTGTTATGGCAGCAAGTTGATTGAGACGCCGAATATCGATCGCATTGCGAAAGAGGGCGTGCGGTTTGTCAATTCGTTTTGCACCAATGGGCTCTGTGCGCCGAGCCGCGCGACGCTTTTGACGGGGACTTACAACCATATCAATGGAATGCTCAGCAACCCTGACGTCGGGAATCTTCCCGAGGACGAGGTTCCGCATTTCGATACGGCGCAGGAGACATTCCCGAAAATCCTGAAACGACATGGATATCAGACAGGAATGGTGGGCAAGTGGCACCTGCCTGTGAATCCGGCGAAAACCGGTTTTGACTATTTCATGTACAAAGAGGGAGCGGGCGGGCCTTATTACGAACCGACTGGGTTCCTGGGCAATCCGAGCCTGGGAAGCGAAGAAATTCAGAAATACCGGATTGAAGGCTACGAAACAGACGTAATGACCGACCTGGTGATCAAGGGGATGCAGCAGTTCAAGCAGCCCTTCCTAATGATGGTGCAGTTTTTCAACGCACATCGGCCGTTCGATCCACCACATAAGTACGAGCATCTCTACGACAACGTGCGGATACCGGAGCCGGGCACGTTCTGGGATAACTATGAGCACCGGGCGAGCCCGGCGCGCGACGCGAGGATGCGGATTGAAGATATGCCGGACTTCCATCCGCCGGATGATCTGACCGCACGGCAGCGCAAGCAATGGAACTATCAACGCTTCGTGGAGCATTTTCTGGGCACGCTTCGCTCGCAGGATGACAATATCGGCCGCTTGCTCGAGTACCTGGAGAAGAATGGCCTGGCCGAAAACACGATTGTGGTGTACACAACCGATCACGGCTTTTTCATGGGCGACCACGGGTGGTTTGACAAGCGATTCATGTACGAACAGGCCATTTGCGTGCCCTGGATGATTCGTTGCCCCGGTCTTGGCGCGCCGGGCACTGTGCGCAACGACTGGGTGATCAACATCGACAATGCGCCGACAGCACTGGACCTAGTCGGTCTTCCGATTCCTGCCGAGATGCAAGGCAAGAGCATTCTGCCGATTTTGCGCGGAGATACCCAACCCGCCGAGGCGCCTGCCCTTTACTACCACTACTACGAATTCGGCTCTCCGCATTGGGTTGCGCCGCACTATGGGATTCGAACGGAGCGGTACAAACTCATCAGCTATTACGACCGGAACGAGTGGGAGCTTTTCGACCTCGAGAAGGATCCGGACGAGATGGAAAGCTTGATTATCGACAATGGCCGCCGCGTGCAGCCGGGCTACGAGGGCGTTGTGCAGGACCTGGTTGGCAAGCTCAAGCAGATGCGCGAACGCTACAAGGACACAACCGGGCGGCCAGTGAAATTGCAATTGCTGGGCGACTAGAGCGAACTCCTCATCACTCTTCAGCGGTCGAAAGGCTCTCTCTCAGTTCCCCGAACGTTAGGGCGAGTCCATTGCCCACTTCGCGGTCGCCGTTCGTGCGGCGTCAAGGTTGTTTTGGGCATCGGCATCGTCGGGGTCGATATGCATGGCGGTTTCCAATTCGGCGGTGACGCCGGAGGAGCCGCCGGCCTTGAGTAGCGCAAAATTGCGCTCAAAGATGCCGTGGCTCTGGCCAAGGCGCAGCGCAGACGGTAGGATCAGCTCACGCAGAAGGTCCACCTCGCTACCCGGTTGTGCGATTGTAGCGGCAACGATGCCCGTGCCATCTTGACAGACGCCATGAGCCAACGAGGCGCAAGGCCGCGGCCGATTTGCTGCCGAATCGGAAGCCACCTGATCCATTGACGCCATTCACAACCGCGTACCGTCACGCGCAGCGTCCTTCTGGGCATACATCGCCGCGTCAGCGCGCGACAGCAGTTCTTTCATCTTCTCGTCTGGGGCGCGCTCAGCGAGACCGATCGACGCATTCAGCTCGAGCTTTATCCGGCCCGATGGGGAGGAAATGGCGTAACTGCCACAGACCCATTTGCGCACCCGCTCAGTTTGCGCGGAGGCCTCGGCAAGGCCGCAGTCGAGGAGGATGAGGAACTCATCGCCGCCCCAGCGGCCAATGATGTCTGTCGAGCGGCACGCCGACTTGAGCTCACCGGCGAATTGTTTCAACACTTCGTCGCCGACGACGTGCCCGAACTGGTCATTGACCTTCTTGAACCCGTCGATATCGGCAACGGCTATGCAAAAGCGGCGCGGCGCGGCCATATGCCGTTCGATCTGGCTCTCGAGGTAGAGCCGGCTGCGTAGTTTCGTGAGCGCATCCCGCGAGGCCAGTTCTTCGGCCGCCTCAAGCTTTGCCTCGTAATCCGAAACCTTCTTGCGAAGCTCCTCGACGGCGGCTTTGCCTTCTTCGCTCATGCGCTGGATGGAGCTTTTCAACTCCGCAGTGCTCTTCTCGATCGATGCGCGAATCTCGGTGAGGTCCTCAAGGCTGGCGATGGCCTGCAGGCGATCGGTCACGGCGTGCATCTGGCCCGCGCAGCGCTGATCGCGGGCGCCCACGCTCTCGGCGGTGCGGGCTACGGTCAGCAGCAGTTCCCTCACCTCGCCGGCTTTCTCGCGATAGTGCCGCGCCGTCCGCCGGCCCCACTCACGCAGCTGCACCTGCGCGTCCTTGTCGGTGGTTTGGATGGCCTCGCGGCTCATCGTCACGACGAGGCCTTCCTGGAGCTCGCGCAGACAGTGTTTCAACTCGTCGCCCAGACCGGGACACGCCTCGAGGCTGCAATTGCCCATCTCCATTAGCGCCGAACCATAAGCCGCCAGGGCCACCGCAAGGATCCCCGTCTCCGGAAGATCCTCTTCGCCGGTCGGCGGAACGCGTTCCCCGTCAAGATATCTTTTGAGCGAGATCATCGGCAGTCCAGGCGAGCGTCGCCACTCCGACTATCGGCAGATTTCGCGGTTTCGTCAGTGATTCGTTTGTCCGCGTGCAGTCCCTACTGATTCCTTGCTGAATAGAGTTAATCTTGGCGGTACCGCAAGGTCGACCGCCCATCCCGCGGCTGATCTGATTCACTGCAAACTGATTCAGGGCAACGCCAGCTCAAATGTTGGCGTTCATACGCAAACGATTCAACGCGCGGATACTGGATTCGGGGATCAATCCGTGATTGTTCGGTGGAACGTCGAGGAGTAGATTGACGCCGCGTGCCTTGCAATCAGCAAACTGCATGGTGAGTGCGCTATCAGCACGCGGAAGGTCGCCTTCGACCCAAAACCACTGCTTGCCGATTGGATCGCAGACTTCTCCCGGCATGTAGTATTCCTTGCCCTCGATTTGCCGCCATTTGTTGAAAGTGGGGCCGCTCGGCAAGCTCCGCTCAAGGGCAATCAGATCCGACGGCCAAGCATAGTCGACATCATATTTGTCCTGGGCGGATATACCGCTATTCATCATGATTACGGTGCCAGGCTGCAGAGATGCCATCTGTTCGTAAAGGAATGTGCGGTAGCCGCGTCCAAGGACTTGGGGAATGTCGATCCACATTTCGGCGATGGCGCCATATTGCGTCAATAACTCGGTTAACTGAGCTGTCTGGAAAGTCTGGTAACGCGAGGTGGTGTAAGCAGCGAACCAGCCAGTGGGGTCAGACGGTGTTTGGCTCCCAAACCGATTGTGATTATCCCAAGAACAGTAATAAAGGCCCGGCAACACTCCTTTATCTCGACAAGCACTCGCAAATTTTTCAATCACATCGGTTTTGTCAGCGCTATTTGTGACGGAGTAATCAGTGTTTTTGGTCGGCCAAAGGCAATGGCCGGCGACGTGCTTGGCTGTCAGGATGGCGTATTTCATGCCGGCGTCTCGTGCGACAGACACCCATTGCGCAACATCCAATCGGTCTGGAGCATACATGGCAGCGGGGGCTTTTCCGTCGGGGAGTTCGTTTCCCAAAAACGTACTCATGCCAAAATGAATGAACATCCCATAACCCAGCTTCTCCCACGCATAGAGTTGGTTCAGGCTCAACCGCTGGCTGCTTGCGTCATGATTCGGATTCGACGATTTCTTCTGCGCTACCATCTGCGTTACTGAAGTGCAGGAAACAGCCGCCGCTCCCAATGACGCCTGCTTCAAGAAGGACCGGCGCGTTAGACAAGGCCGCGCTTCTGAGGGCAACGTGTTTGCTGTGGACGGCATGTTCAATCTGATCATCACGATTTCCTTTCAGACGTGAAGCTTGTGTCGGTTTCGACGCGCAAGTTCGGGGCAAACACCGTTACATTCAAAGTCGAAAGCGAATGACGGCTCTGAATTGTCCTGCGCAAAAATGTCATGCGCAGGCAAATGGAGCGTCGTTCCCGAACTCGGGCTCAGGAATGTCTCCGATTTCGACCTGGGAGAGTTGTCGTCAGATCGGGCTGTCCTATTCTCCTGCAACTGTGAGGACAATGCGCGCATGCCACCAAACAACATCTCCGCGGCATGGAGTGATGCGTGTCGTAAAGTGCACCTTACCGCGTGCGCCCAAATGCGCCAAATAAGGACTTCACGCTACGGGTACTAATTGCTTCGGCGCGGCCCTATTGTTTTGGAGGAAAGTGCTTGATTCTAAACTGGCTGCCCCTCAAGGGGTCATATCGAGTTAATCTAAATGATTTATATACGGCAGTTGCGAAGATACCCCGTGTTGTACCCCAACATTTTGGCGGATGAAATCGCACCAAATCGCACCATTTGAAACCGCTTCGACCCGTTATTTCGACAAACTTGTTTTGAACTCTGCCGAATTCGACGATTCCTCATCCGCGAACGAAACCCGTGACTTCTGCTGTGACGACACCAACTGTTTACCGACGAGAATTCACGGGTAGCCGACAAGCCGCCCGGAACTCTTTCAATGAGTGCTTTTCGCAACAGTCAAGGGTTGCATTCGTGGAGCCGTCACCCATCGCTTTCGTCAATTTGCGGACCGGATTCGGACTGCTTCGGTGACAGATCAAGGAAGGTGCTCCTCCATGCGATCGGTGATCCCCGTGATCCGGTAGCCGATGTCTTTATAAGCCTGCGTATGGTGTCAGGCGATCGCACCCGTGCCGATAATTTCCCCTCCCAAAGGAGATTCACTCCCACTTTCGGCTGGCGCGGATTCTCCTGTTGATGGCGGAATTTGGCAAGCCGGGTGGCCCGGAAAGGACAATCCCCAAAATCTCGCAGGAGACCCTAACGGAGATGATCGGCACGACCCGCTCCCGGGTCAGCTTCTTCATGAACCGCTTTCGCAACCTCAGCTTTATTGAATAGGACGGTGGCATCCGTGTCGATAGGTCGCTGCTTAATGTCGTCCTCCAGGATTGAGCTCCATCTGGAAAGCTTCTCTATAATTCAATATCAGTTTTGTAATCAAACACTTCATCGGCAGCACTGCGCCCGAAGAATGCGATGGGAATGCGGCGAGAATTCCTTCATTTCTAGATTTCTAGCTTGTGTTCAAAACTGCTCATCATTGCGGCAAATACGACGGCATAATCTCTCTACCCCCTGCATCACCCCTGATGCAGGCTGGAGGTCAGATATGCCCAATGCCAAAGCAAGCCTTCTCATCGTAGACGATGCGCTTTCGATTCGAATGGTGCTATCGCAAATTCTTGGGAGGAATGGGTATACTGCGCGCTCTGCGGAGGACGGTGTCTCAGCTTTAGCTGAGATCCGGCGCGAAGTTCCCGATTTCCTCATCTCCGACCTCAACACGCCCGGCATGTCCGGCTTTGAACTCCTTAGAGTGGTCCAGCGCCAGTTTCCTTCGATTCGAGTTATTGCCATGAGTGGCGCGTTTTCCGGAGACGGAATCCCTTCCGGCGTTGCTGCCGATGCCTTCTTTCAAAAGGGCCGCGGTTTTGATGACTTGTTGAAGATGATGAAATCCCTCCCCCCGCCGGAGAGACGGGCGCAGCAGCCTGCTGCTGCGCCTGCGCCGGTCTGGATCTCGAGATACGAGCGCAACGCTGCTGGAGAGGGCTACGCAACGATTGAGTGTTCGGAGTGCCTGAGAACTTTTCCCAAGGGACTCAACGGCACGATCAATCCGGTCAATGAAACGAATTGTCTCTATTGCGGGAGCCTGGTTAGCTACATGATCCTTCACTCCGACGATCAGGCATCTTTGTTGCCATTTCAGCACGAGCGCTCCTCTCAGACGCCAGCGCTTCAACCCATGCGGGAACTCTAGCTATGAAGTTCATCTTCGAAGAGCAACGGAAAGAGGCACACGATGCTGAGAATAACCGAGTTTAGCGTGCTCTTGCGCGCAGGGACCGAATTGCCCCCAAGCCTCATCATGAAGAGAGGCGATTTTATGGACGGCTGGAACATCGTCCGACCGGGAGGCGCGAGCCTGCTGGGAAAAACGATTCGAAAATGCGGATGGCATTTCATCCGAATAGCCGACGAATCGCTGCGAAGCGGCGTTGGCGAATCGTCACAGCAGGCTATCGCTTCTGCACTTCTGCTGGCTGTTCGCAGCTTCAGTGAATATTTCAATGCGGTGGAAGTTCGAAATATTCACCTGACAAAGTACCCGTGGTTCGTTCTAGGCAGGGTCGGAGTCTGTCCGTACAGAATCCAGCAAAGTCCGGTTCAGTATGTGCCAGACGATGCGCTGTCCCTTCCGGCCACCGCCCGGAGGAGGCAATTGCCGGTCAATGCATCGCGGCTATCTTCACAGTTCGGCCGCGCATTGCCAATACTTAAAGAAGCACCGACTTTGTCCAGTTATGCACAGGAGGAGCCGCAATGACGATCCTGGAAATGGTGTTGCCCCTGTTCATTTTTTACTGGGCCTTGCGTGTTCCGGGAAAGCCGGTTTGCGACCGTGAACGCTCCCGCCGGTCATGCCGATAGAGTTTGCCATCGGGCCTCACCATGCTTTCTTTGCCGCTGCCTCAATACTTCCTTTCTACTACGCAGACAAGATCACTCAGCCCGAAGTAGCACAGTCGCGGTCCGCATCGTTTGCACCGCAAGTGGTCGAAACTGCTCAGACTCACAGGATTTGTCCCGCTACGCTCGGTGATGGTTGAGGCAGGCAATGACGGCCCCAACCATTGCGAGGAGAATTCATGAACAGTATCAAGTTTCTTGCGCTAGCAGCTGCTGCCGCATTTGCCATAGCGCCTGGCACTCCCAAGGCAGCGGCTCAGGTCACTGTCGATATCGGAGTCGCTCCCGATTGCCCCTACGGTTACTATGACTACGCTCCGTATAACTGCGTTCCCGACGGCTACTACGGTTCGGAATGGTTCAACGCCGGCGTCTTCGTTGGCGCTGGTCCGTGGTTTCATGGGTCCAACGACTTTCAGGGTAAGGTCGACAACACCTTCGATCCACAGCACGGTTACAGCGGTTCATTGCCCAAGGTTGGCGATAAGCGCGCAGCGCAGCGGAGATCCCCTGAGCAATTCAACGGAAATGAAGTGCGCGATGGGCGCGGCAACAAAAAGTGAAGAAAACCAAGGCGCCATTGCGCAAGACAAACTAATCCCAACCCGTACGAAGGGTCCAACGACCGAGATGTCCAGATGAGCGTTCGGGGCGCCAATCCACTCTATGGGGTCGAGCACCTGACGCGTTCTTTAACAGAAAATACGCTGCATGATCTTTGATCTAGGCACTGAAAATGTATTTTGGTGCCTTCGTCGAAGCCGTACGAGTTAAACCCACGGAGGTGGGCCAATGAATAGAAATCGAGTGAGCGGCACGTTCGACGAAGTGGTGGGAAGTGCCAAGCGAAAGGCGGGCCAGTGGACCGGCAATACGCCGCTGCAGGTGAAGGGCATTGCGCAGCAGATAAAGGGAAAAATTGAAAATACTCTGGGCAAGGCCAAAGATGCGGTCCATGGAGCCAACCGGGGAACCAAGGCGCAAAACGGCGCACGCACGTAAGTAGAGTTACTCTTAGTCGAAAGTCGACTCAAGTTAGCGCGCGTTAATATCCAGCCACGAGAATTGCTGGATCTGGCGGGGTTGCAATGTAAAGCTTGCGATGTGCATGCCCAGGTTTTTCCTGGCCTGAATGGAAATAAGCTCGGCGGCATTGAATCGCCCAACAATCGGCACCTTGCACCAACAATTGCCGCTCGCCCTCCTTGCGCCACTACGGTTTTTGAGTTGTCGCGGCTGTTACCTGGACTGGCCGGTCGGCCTCGGTTGTGGATGAACTAACCGCCGGCGCCGGCTTCTCGACCGGAATCTCGGTTCCTGCTGGATAAATGAGAATCTGGATCGAACCCCAATCTGCCTCGAGGTTGGCGCCCGTCTGCTTGCCCATCCCCAATGTTCTGAGCTGGCTGTCATCAAACCCAAAGTTCTCGACCAGATACTCGCGGATAACCATCGCCCTGGCCTCGGTAAGGACGAGATCCTTCTCGGTATCGCCATCCATGCCAGTGGAGACTACCACGACCGCAACTCCGAATTGAGTCTGTGCCAGGAAGTCGCCAGCGCCTTTGAGAGTTTTCTGGTCCTTCATCTTGGCCGAATCGCGGCCATCGAAGAGTTGCCTGGCAGCATAGATAAATGTTTTCTCAGGCGTAGCCTGCGGGAGCCCGCTGATCCTGTTTGCGGCCAAATCGGCGGAGTCTTCGTATCCGCGCTTCTTGAAATACCCGCTCAAGAAGAAGTTGTGTTTCAAGGCCTCCATATTCTCCTGGAAGTCCGTTACGCCAGTCTGCGCCTGGAGCATCGTGTCATGGAGTGTGGCCGTAGTCTGTTCCAGGTTGTCATAGAGCTGCTTGTCGTTTACCAGCGCTCCCACGGTTCCCTGTCCCGCATCGATCTTGGCGCTCACCGAATTGAGATGTGCCGTGGCCAGCGTCGCGTTTTGGATAGCCTGTTGACTGCTATCCAAAATGCCGCTCGTCTTCTTGAACAAATCCGCCATCAGGAGCGGCGGCTCGCTTTGGATGGTCTCGCCATCTATCACTTCGGCTTGTCCTGCAGATCCGAACGAAATAGCCACGAACTGATTGCCCAATACCCCCTCGGTCTCGATCGAGGCTACAGAGTCACGCTTGATAATCTCCTGCGTGGACTTGCCAAGATCCATGACGACCGTGACCTTATCGCCGGGTTTGTGAGGCAGCGCGATGCTACGCACGGTTCCGCTGTGAACTCCGCCCACCTGCACGTCAGCTCCCACAGCCAGGCCCGCAACATTATCGAATTGCGTCTTGAGTTGGTAGGTGGAGCGAAACAGATACTCCTTACTCCCGATAATGAAGACCCCGGCAGCCAGAACCGCCAGCGTCGCAACGATAAATGCGCCTAACCTTGCCACTCTCGACATACGTCCTCCTACGATTGCTGTAGAAATTCCTTCACAAAACCGATGTCGCTCTGCTGAAGGCCTTCAAACGTGCCCTCGATCACTACTTTGCCCTCATTCAGCAGAGCGAGACTATTGGCAATCGTCCTGGCACTATGCAGATCGTGCGTCACCACGATGGAGGCCATTCGGCGCTCCCTTTGGAGCTTGAGAATCAACCCGTCTATTTCTCCTGAACTGATCGGGTCGAGACCGGCTGTAGGCTCGTCGAGCAGCAGAATCTCCGGATCCAATGCCAGCGCACGCGCCAGGCCCACGCGCTTTTGCATGCCGCCTGAAATATCGGAAGGCATCTTCTCGAGATCGCCCTCCATGCCCACCTCGGCCAGCAGTTTCCTTACCCGGTCGGACGTCGCCAATCTTCCGGCAGGGAGCCGAACTTGCAGCAGATCGCTCTATCGGAACGCTCCCAGCAAGTAACACACCAGCACGATTACAAGCACCGTACCAAGCCCTATTCCTGCGCCTCCGCCCACGCCCCACCTGTTGTAGCCGAAGTATCCTCCGCCCCCGCCGAAAACGAGCAGCAGAACAATAATGAGAATGATCACCATCTTGCATCCCCTTGCTCCGGGCATCCCCGGGTTTTGGCTTTCGTTGGATTGCGCCGAGATTCTCTCGCCTGGCAATTCACCAATGAGTGTGTGGACTAAGCCTGCATGGATTGCGGCGCAGTCTGCGCGATCTCTTCCGTATGCTTTACGGCTTCCACGGAGTATTCCAAAGCCTTCCTGGCAAGCTCTTGGGCAGATGCGTGATCGCCGGTACTATGCTCATGGGCGGCGGCTTCGTGTGCGTAGGCCGCCTTCGTGTGGAGCTCCACCAGCTGTGAATCCTTGCTTCCTGTCATGCCTTCTCCTGATTTTCGCGGGATCCTGTGACTCTTCCATCAGGAGTTTTCTACGCTGGACTCGAAAAAACTGAGCAATTTGATACACATCCAACGCCGGCGCTGTGCCGCCAAGAATGCAGCGCGGCAACCTTTTGACCTGCGCGCCGCGATGGGTTGTCCGGGTGCTTCGAAATGTGGGTTCGGAGTTGTCCGCAGTGTGTCGATGTCCCCTCGCCTCGATCGAAGTGAAATTACTGGAGCGGGTCGAATACGGTCCGTCGTACGGGAAGCTTTTTGTTTGCCCTTCTTTGTCCGGTAGATACCCCAAAAACGTGACACGTCCTTCTTGCAGGGGTTGAGAGTTCTTGTGCCATTGGTTCTCAATCTGCAATCAAGGACGTGTCTGCGGTTAGCGCCCTATCGCTCGGCAATTACCCTGGGTGTCGGCGCACCCTTCGGAGAAGAAAGATATCCTGTCACCGTATTCCTGGCGCTCACGTTGTTGACCACAATCTCAAACAACACGGGATCCTTGCCGCTGTAGAACTGAAGCGGCTCGTTCAGGCTCTTGTCCTTCTTCTCATACACCTTGTCGTCGGAAAAGACGGCGAGTGTGTACCTGCTCCTCTTCGAGTCGGCTCTCTTCAGCTCCAGGCTCACTGTTCCGACCTGCTGCTTCAGCCCCTTCACCAGCGTGAACTGGTAGTAGTCCCGGTCGCCCTTGTGCTTTAGAATCTCCAACTCGTCGTTATTACGCGCAATCAGGACGCTGTGGCCATTCAAATCCCCTTTCATCGACGTCAACTGGTTGTTGGTCTCGGCCAGGTCGCTCCGCGTCTTGGCCACATCGGCCTTGACACCACCGACATCCGTCTTGACGTCGGTCACAGCGCTGGAAACTGCGCTCACTTGCCCCTCCGTCTCCTGCTGCGCCGTTGCCAACTGCGCTGTCTTTTGCTCCCCGCGAACCTCACGGACCTGTAGCGCCGCCGCGCGCGCATCCAGTTGTTGCTGCGTCACGCCAAGCGAGTTCTTCAACTCGTCCGTGGTCACATTCAGCCGCGCATTAGTATCCTGCAGCGCTGCAGCCAGCTTGGTGTTCTGTGCTGCCGCATCCGTCAAAGCCCGCTGCTGAGCAGCCACTTTGTTGCTCAGCGTGTAGCTCCACACAATCCCGCCTATCCCCAAAAGCAACGCCACTGCAATCGCCGCCAACAGTGCGCCGGAATATGTTCTGGGAGTTCTTTCAACCATTTCATCTTCCATGTGTTTCCTTCCTTCCATTCCTTTCGCTCACCGTACGGCAACTCATTGCCCATGTCTGCGCTATAAAGCTCACTTGACCGCATTCGCCTGGACCACTCAGACGCCGGGACACCGGTCGCGGCAGGCCCGGACCGAACAGACGGGACTCAGTTCGCCACAACATGATGGGAAAAAACATAAACAGGAAATGAGCGCCCGTAACCCCCGAATTGCCGGCAACCCGGGAACGAGCCCGTCCTCGGACACTGCGGCGTATATCAGTGCTAATCCCACACCGCATGAGCGGCAGGTGGGAAATACCGCATCGCTTGCCTGGCGGCGTCTGCGGTCCGAGCCCCGGTTGGCTCCGTATAGGCTCGAGACCGACTCAACGTTTGCCGATGGCTAGCCAGCGGTGCTCCGGTGCGGTGACTCCGTTTTACTCGCTACTTGACTTCGCCGTCCGATATGCCTCGCGGCCAGCCTCGACCGCTGCGGTTACCCGGTTTGATTGGTCGTCCACGAGGCTCCTGCCACGCTCCACATAATTACCGACCTGCTCCTTGCCCTTGTCCACCAGCGTACCTACCTGCTCGACGGCCTGCTTTGTACGAGTGCGCAAGTACTCCGTTCCCTCGCGAGCACCATGAGCAATGTCCTCTCTGGTTTCGCGACCACTCTTGGGGGCACAAAGAATCCCCACCAGTGCACCGATGCCGAGTCCCGCCAGCAGCCATACCAAACCTTGTCCCTTGCTATCCTCAGCCATGATGAAGCATCTCCTTTCGCCCAGTTCCTAGAAAGCCAAAACGTGCCAGATTCCACGACACGCAGCAAATTACCAGCAGTTTGTGCGGCCATTTCAGCGGTCCGGCGAATGGTCTCGCCGGGAAGAATCCGCGCCAAATCCCATCGCATTGGACGCAGATTCAGAAGCGGTCGTTGCAACGCCGGTCCTAAACCTCCTGCGCACCTTTCCTACCGACGTACGAATATGCCCACGACAGTTATGGCCAGCTTGCGACGCTGATCGAGGCAGAACTCCCAGATCGCTCTGGTTGCCGGTGGCTCATTTGAGGCCTAAATCACCAAATGCTCAAGCCCCTGCATCGGGGGTCTTCCACCTCAATCGCCACGATCTTGCACCGAGGGTCATCCATCTCGACGGCTACGCCCTGGAGCAGTACGCCCTGAAGCGGACCCTTGCACCGGGGGTCTTCCATCTCAATTACCACGCCTCTGAGGATGCCAATGCACCGAGGGTCTTCCATCTCAATCGCCGCGATCCTGCACCGAGGGTCTTCCATCTCAATCACCACACTCTCAGGCAGGCTCTTGCGCCCGATTGCTATGCCAGCGGGCTGGAGTCATGTTGGCGCGAGCTGCGCGAAGCGGGCTGTCCATTGTTGGCCGAACAGGCAAACTTTGTGCGTTGGAAAGAATGGGTGGCTTCTCGGAGTTGTGCTCGGGCAATTGATCGAGCAGGACCACGTTCAGTAGCGATTTGTGTACCTGGATGCGGCCGTTGTAGCTGATGAAACCGAGCTTGCGAAAACGGTTCATGAAGAAGCTGACGCGAGACCGCGTGGTGCCGATCATCTCCGCCAGGGTTTCCTGCGTAATGGGAGGAATGAAGGTTTCCGGTTCGCCTGGCTTGCCGAATTCCGCCATCAACAAAAGAATTCGCGCCAGGCGCTTTTCGCTGGAGTTGAAGAGCTGATCGACAAGATCGGCCTGGGTGCGCATGCTGCGGGCGAGCAGAAACTTCATGAACAGGTCGGAGAACTCATGCTCCTCGTGCATTACGCGGATCATCTCCTCCCGACCAATCTTAAGCGCTATGCACGCGTCTACGGCGGTGGCCGAGGACAATCGCAGCCCAGCCACTGCCGCGAGAGACTCCTCTCCGACAAAATCGCCGGCGGAGAGAAGCGTGATTGTCGCCTCTTTGCCGTTTTGCGAAACGACGGTAAGCTTTGCTCGGCCGCTCTGTAGATAAAAGACGGAGTCTGCCGGATCTCCCTGGACAAAAAAAGTCTGGTTCGGCTTCACGTCGATAATTTTTCGACCTAGGCCGGCGTGCGCAAGAAAAGCCGCAGGGTCGAATGTGGAGTTGTTTTTATTGGTCATCAGCATGGAACCTCCTTCGAGGCGGCCCGGAAACGCGTTGCAGCTGCGATAGGCGGATCAAAGGCCAAGGAGAAAGTGCTTCAAAGAATAAGGACAGAGCATTCCGCGCAGCCCGACCGGCCACGCAGGTCCCGCGTCGCTACCTTGGGGGAGGGCCGCAACTCTCGACGCAGATTTCCCGTACTCGAGGCCTACTACACCAATGTCTGGAGCAGCATCGGCCTCGCTCAGAGTCGTTGTCTGTTCTGTTTTGCTCATCTTTGAGAGATTTCGCGGGCCCCCATTTGGGTCAGGGGAACTTCCTCAACGCGGGAGCGTCAGACTTCCGTTGTCGTTCAAAGGTGACTGAGCAATACTGCACAGTATTCTTTCCGTTGCAACTGCAATATTCTTACCCGGTGCCCACCCCCAATGCGGCGGCAGCGATGCCAGATCATACGGCTAAGTCCCCCGAAGGCAGCACCCCTTCTCACGCTGCCTCCGCACCTTGCTCTTCCGTTCTAACTGATTCGATTCAAGCCATTGTTCAGCGTGCAAAAAACGCACACTCATCCAAACTTGGTGGGAGCAGGTTCTGACGAAGATCAATAGCTTCGTTAGCCGCGTTCTCCAGCTCGGGTCGCCCGTGTGGGGTTCAGCAGTATGCGGATCATTCGGCACTCATGGCACACTCTGCCCTGCGCGATTTCGCGCATCGATCATTGCTGCTTATCCACCGGGATGGAAGATTTTTCCCTGATTCACCGTGTCGCCGTCACCCCGCTTGAGGCTGCGGAAGACGATCGTCGAGACGATGGTAAGTCCTCCGAGAACAAAGAGCGACTTATGAATCCCGTGGATCATCGCGAGGGGATTGGAATTGGATGTACCCGGAATGAAAAACGCCGTGGTTAGTCCCGCAGCCGCAACACCAAAGCTGATCGACATCTGCTGCATGGTGCTCGCGATGGAACTCGCATCGCTGGTCTGTTCCTCGGTTGTATCCGCATAGACAAGCGTGTTCATACTCGTATATTGCAACGATGTAAAAGCCCCATAGAAAAACGCCAGCAGCACGATGACCCAAACGGGCGTGTGAAGCCCGATCATCGCAAACAGTGCGAGAAGAACGCCGAGGATCAGGGTATTGGAGATTAATACGCCACGATAACCGATAAGCCTCAGAAGCCGGGGCATGATCATCTTCATGCTCATAGCCGCTATTGCCTGGGGCATGATGAGCAGGCCTGACTGAATGGGTGTGAAGCCAAGACCAACCTGGTAAAGGAGTGGTAGGAGAAACGGCACGCCTCCAATTCCAAGACGAGTGAAAAAGCTGCCACTCACGGCGGCGCGGAATGTACGGATGTTGAACAGGCTCAGGTTCAGCAAAGGGAATGGAATGCTTTTCGCGTGGACTGCATAGCCAGCGAGCAACGCGAGAGAAAGTGCCAACAGTCCGGTCATCTCACGCACGCTCAGAGTGTGTTCTCCGAAGATCTCCAGCACATATGACAGCAAAGCAACTCCCGAGCCGAAGAGGATCAGTCCGACCACATCGAGCGGGTGCGTATGCTCTTCGCGGAAGTCGGGCAGGTGCAGATAGACGAGAACTAGGCCAGCCACGCCGATTGGAATATTCAGGAAAAAGATGAGCCGCCAGTGAAAATAGCCGACGATCAGGCCTCCGGCAATGGGTCCCAGCATGGGAGCGACAAGCGCTGGAATGGCAACAAAGCTCATGGTGCGCAAGAGCTCGGATTTATCGAATGATCTCACCAGGGTGAGCCGGCCAACGGGGACCATCATCGCTCCGCCGCAACCCTGCAGAACACGACAGGCGACGAGCAGATGAATGTTGCTCGATATGGCGCAAAGAAGCGATCCAAGTGTGAAGAGGCCGATTGCGGATGCGAACACGCGGCGCGTTCCGAACCGGTCGGCCATCCAGCCACTGATGGGAATGAAGACGGCAAGGCTTAACGTGTAGCTTGCCAATACGGCCTTCATGCTGAGGGGTACGACGTGGAGGGCCTCTGAAATGGCGGGGACAGCTGTGTTCAGAATCGTCGTGTCCAGAGACTCCATAAAGAACGCAACCGCAACCAGCCACGGCAAGAGACGCTTGCTGGCAGCAGACAACTGAGACGGAGACGCAGAATCGATCAGGGAGTCCGGTGGATTCATAGGGAGATTACGATGACGCAGGCTATACATACCGAAGCCCGAGGGGAAACAGCTTTCGTTAGGAGTGCCTACTATCCGCGACAGAAGAGTGGCGATGGCGGCGGTTGTGGTGCTCGACGCCATAGTTGAGGCCGAATTACAGCCGGAACACTACGCCTATCGGCGATGCCGCAGCGCATTGGACGCAGTAAAAAACACGTCCATAAGCTGAACAATACCGGACATGGAGAGATCGTAGACGCGGATCTTGCCTCGTATTTTGATCTTCTTCCGCACGCTGAATTTCTAGATTCGGTAGCGTTCGGTGTGGTTGACGGCGCCATGCTCCATCTGATCAAGATGTCGCCAAGAAGCACCGGCGGAAGAGACGGATGATCGTGGAGACAAGCATCTGCGAACGCGCAATCGGGATGAAGTTCGCGGGAGCCCGCCGAGGTCTCCGATCAGCCCGCTGCTCAGTAATCGCTTCATGCGCCGGTTCGTGCCTGGATGGAAGAAGTTGGGTCACGAAAGGCGTCTTGGAGCGACCATCGTCAACTGTGCCGATGATCTCGTGATCTGTTGTCGGGACAGAGCAAAAGAACCTCTGGCCACGATGCGGGTCATGATGACGAAGCTGACGCTGACGGTGAATGAAACCAAGACGCGGGCCTGAAGCTGCCGGAAGAGAAGTTCCTGGTGATTCCAGGAACGTCGAGGATTTGGATCTGTCCGCGCGAGTATTTGGAATCCTGATATGTAACATCCATCTGCGTTTCCGCGTGAGCCGTGTGAAGCTCGTTGGTCTGTGTGCGAGCATCTTGTCCCAGGAATAGGCGAGTTCTGTGCCGCAATCAAGACAGACCTGATAGGTGTGCTTTTGAATAGTAAATACCCGGCTGACTTTATGGTGATGGCACCCGAACAGCCAACCGAAAAACGCTTTCATATGGTCAGGGACCTCAACGGGAGCACCCATAATAAGATGACCAAAATAGAATCGTGGGTCTGAGCAGAAATGCTCACACGATACGAAGGCGCGAGCCTAAGGAGCGGCTAATGCGGGACTAACGTGGGGTGCATTGACGGGTCGAACTGAATGGCGCGTAAGTATGCCTACGATCAGAGATATAACATCGTATTTGCACTCAAATCCAACCGCTATCGCTTCGGACAAGCAAGGCCCTCGACTGCAGAAGCCGGGAGACTGAGCATTTTTGCTCAGACCTCGGGCGAGCTAACAGCCGCGATCCAAACAAAATCACCAGTCGGCGTTGCGATGAGGGAATCGTCGCACTGGCAGAGCTGGCGCTCAGCTTGCACTGGTCCCGGAACCATGCCGCGGATGAGAAATGGGAACGCCTGGACCTCGGCTGCTGCTTGGCTGGTGAGCCGGCAGCAACATTCGGTTGCACATAAATATACTGAATTACAGCCGGAAATGGTTTGATGTTCTTTGGGGCTCCCCCTCTGCATTCAGGCTGGGGCCGCGAATCTCACCGAAGAATGGTGTCCCTTGCTGCCGCACACACTCAGCAGCGTATAGGTACATAGCGGCCGACCAGGTTTGCCAATCCCGGCCGCTGGGCTTACCGGTTTGCGCGTGAATCCACTCATTAAAACCCCACTCCGCCGCGTTTTCATGCCACGGCTTGACCAGTTCTGTCAGCGCGAATAACTTTCGCTCTGCCAGATCCATCTCCCCGGCGGCTACGCATGCAGCGACATAGAAGCCACAAACAAATGGCCACACACCCCCGTTGTGGTAGTCTCCAGGCCGGTTATAGCGCTCGTACCGAGGCAGCCAATCCGCATGATGGGGCCGAATGTATGGAAACAAACAGGGCGGCAAATCCACGGCAAGTTCTCCGCGGCCCCGCATGGCCTCGCACTCGGCTTCGATCCAAGGGAGCATTTTCGCCGCCCATTGAAGCGAAGCAATTCCGGTCAGAATCGCCAGACTGTTGCCAAGCAGGTCGAAACGGTCACTACCCATAACTTTGTACGAATAAAGAGCGTAGTAGGGCGCGGTCGGCTCGACAAGAGCCTCTTGCTCATAACTATTCTTCAGTTCACCGCTGACTTCAAGACGGCTCATCAATCCGCGCAGTTGCTCGGCCGACTCGTGTTCACCAAAAAGACGAAGATACGCATAGACGATCATATTCACGTACAGCCCGTAGCCCATCACGTACTGTTCATCACGCCAATCGCTGGTAGGCAACTGTGCGACCATCACCCTGTCATCCGGGCTCTGGAACCGCATCCACCGCTGAGCCTTCTCTGCTGCTTCAAGGAGGAACTCCGGCTGATTAGTCGATAATCTGTAGAGCGCCAAGCCAAAGAGGAAGAGCGGCGTCGAGTCGCTGGAACCGCGATTATCTGGATCGTGTGCGAAGGATGGGATGTGGCCGTGCACGGTCTGATTGTTAGCAAGTGCTACCAGTGTGCGTTCCAGAGCGTCCGCAAGTTGCTCGCTGCCAGTGGCCAGAAAGCCGAGAGCTGAAATCATCAGATCACGGGTGTATGGTTCCGGATATCCCCAGCCAGCGGTTCGAGGTAGTCCGTCAAACGGTCCCTGTGCGTTATGCAGCAGGATTCGGAGAGCCGCGTCTTTAGCCTGCTCGATAACAATTCGTGACTTATCGTCGAAAGACATAAACTCCTCGTTGGTGTGCTGGCTCGAGGGAGCGAGCAGTCGCGCATCGTCACTATCTACTGAATACCCAATCGGTCGGAAACGATCTCCACGAATTGCCTTGCAACCTGGCGATAGTCGAATAGCTCGACGACTCGCCTTCGACCCGCTTCTCCCATGCGCTGCCGCAGAGCACCGTCCTGCATAAGCAGAAGCAGGTACTTTGCGATGTCGGGTACGCTGGCTCTGTATTCGGCTGTCCGCGGATTTGGAAACACGATACGATGACTCTTCTCGTAGTCGTGGCCTTCGCCGTATTGAGCTTCGGTGATCTTGCTTTCCTCCGCCACCTTGGCCAAGAATGCCGTCTCACCGTGGACCATGGTGTCGCGAAATGCCATGGCATCGATTGCGATCACTGGCTTTTCGCAGGCGTTCGCCTCAACCTGAATCATGCCGAAGCCTTCCAGCCGCGACGGTGCAGCGTAAATATCGCAGGCAGACAACAAATAGGGCATGAAATTTTGCGAGACAACATTGGTCGAGAATATAACCTTCTTGCCGATGCCCAGATCTGCCGCCAATTTCAGGTCTATCTGGTTTTGTTGGTCAGTGCGGGGTTGAGGCCAAACCTTACAGACATATCTCCAGTCGGGGACCTCGCTATCGATCAGCGCTAACGCCTGCATGACCTCCTGAGCGCCCTTGGAAGCGCTGTCGCCGCCGGCAGTCAGGATCATTAACTGGTCATCCGATATTCCCAAAGCCCCGCGAATCGCCTGGACCTTGAAGTCATCACGGCCGTGCGGCACGTAGCGGTCCGTGCCGCAACCCACAGGAAGCACCACAATGTTGTCTCCCTTGATACCGTCTCTGATATATACCTCCTTCACCCAGTTGGAGGTGACCAGGATCAGCGGTAGAGCGTTTAACGCTTTACGGTGTTTCGCGACATAACCATCCGCCACGAGCCATGGCACAGCCTTCATCCCAAACTGCTGCGGGTGCAGGACCAGATGCGGAAGATGGCCCCAGAACCCCACGCCCACCACGATATCCGGTCGAAGCCAGCGATAGTACCACTCCTTTTCCAAGTCCGACTCCAGGTGGACCGGGTGAACGTCCACGCCCATCTCGGACAGGCCCCTGCATAACAGTTCACCTTGCAGGGCCAAGCCTGCCGCCGGCGCAGGATATTCGCTCAATACAAGTACTTTCACGATTGTTGCTCCCGGAATGCCGTACGCTTTGCCGCTGCCTGTGCTGAGGCAAAGCACCAGAATCCTTCTTCACGAGGAGCGGTCCTTGCTTCCCAACTGTCGATGCCAAACCCGTACACGTCCGTAATCAGCCGGCGCTTTTCAAGCCAGAGATTATCCGTCAACACATCCCGCCGATCCGCGTCAGTACGAACCCGCGGCAAATACGCTCGACCGCCGTCTTCGTAAGCAAACGACCACAGTCGGTCTGTGTAGATGCGGCCAGATTGCCAAAGCTCGACGACTGCGTGGCAGCATTCTTCATGGCGGCGATGTCGCGTGTATTCGCCGTTCGGGCCGTGGGTGAGAATCAGACTGTAGCTGGTTTCAGCTAATAATCGGGCGATGGTTTCTTGAACCTGCTCGATCGGTAGCGGCGCCTGACTGGGTCCATCATCCAGATTCGCCATCTCACCTTCTGCGCCCAATTGCTCCAGGACCCGGTAGAACTTTGGCGCACGGTCTGCATCCTGTGCTCTGCAAAGGGTCGCAATGCGCCAATGAAACTCCGGATGGGTCAGTATGTAGCCACCGCACCAAAGCGTCTCGTCGTCCGGGTGGGCGACGACAACAGCGGCGGGGAGGCGCTCCATAGTTTTATCTTCCGCATTCTCAATGCATTGTCAGCGGAGTTGCCATGCCAAGCACGAGGTCCTCGGCAATAATCGAGGGGGGCCAATGTCATAAACTGCTCGTTTAATGGAGGGTTCACGGCATCGCGACAGCTCCACACCCCACGCTGTATCTTCCCATATGGTTGTACCGGTAGAAAGTTTGATCTATTCAATTTTGCTCACTTTTCCAAGTCTTTTTTCGGGCCTCCGCGAGCCGTGAGTCAGGACAAGGTCGATAGCACTTTCGATCCACAGCGCGACTAGAGCGGGCTAACGCCCAGAAGGACCTCTCGAACACGGTGGAAGATGCACTTCTCCTTCGAGGTGCGTTCGGGGTTGGGTCCAGGTTCCTTGCGACGTGGTAGCAAGGATTCTGCCGAGAGACTGTGCAATGTTGACCAGTTTTGCCGCAACCATTCGTCGATCATCGTCTTCTCGGGCCTGACGAGATCTCACAGAGGATTGCTCACTCTGTAATTCTGGTTCAAAATTGGGGCAAAGTCGGACGGAGTGCACAGTTTGCACAAGCGGAAGGTGTTCATCATGGCTCGGGAGCTCAGCACTTGTCGGCCCGGCGAAGGCATCGAAGTATTGAATCGATTACCCGAATTGGCAGAACCTCTGCTGCAGATCGATCTGGAACGAGAGCTGCGGCAACTGCGGCAAGAAGACTCCTGGCAGCGTGAGACTGGGCGGAGTTCCAAAACGCTCGCGAAATATCCAGACTTCCGAATCGTTTTGGTTCTGATGAAGGGCGGAACACGAATGCGCCAGCACAAAGCAGAAGGGAGAGTCTCCATCCTGCAGGTGAAGGGACGGAGCCGAATACATTTGGAGGCCCATCGAAAGGTGGAGGTGTCGGCGGGTCATTTGCTGGTGCTCGACTGCGGAGTGCTGCATGACGTCGAGGCGCTGGAAGAGAGTGCCTTTTTACTGACCATCTCTTGGCGAAGAGAAAATGGTGACGCCTCAGAATCTTTTCCAGCCGCTCAGCGGTGCTTGGACGAAGAGGCTATGTCACGAATGGATGATGAGGGTGGTGCCTCTGGCGCTGCCCTGGATCCGCCCGGCGCTACAAGCAGCGCTGTTCCTGACACTTAGCCCCATTTAGCTTAAGACCCAGAATCTGGCCGGTTGTGATCATCCTCAACGCAGACATCGACAAGGAGATTCTCTAAACCATACATCAATGTCGGACAAGAGTAAGCGTACAGCGAGTCCCTATTGACACGAGTGGAGTGTGTCATCAGGTGTCCACTTATTTTTTGGTGGACACTTGATGAGTGTGTCTTAGGCGGCCTGAGAAGAGTGGGCCTGGAGCGATGCAGCCATATTCCAGGGCAGCAGATCCTGGATCTTGCTGATGGGATGTTCGGCGATCTGCGCCAGCACGGTGCGCAGGTAGAGTTCCGGATCGAGTCCGTTGAGTTTGGCCGAGCCGATCAGGGTGTACATAGCAGCGGCACGTTCGCCGCCGCTATCCGATCCGGCAAACAGGAAGTTCTTCCGGCCAAGAGCGACGGCTCGCAGCGCCCGTTCAGCAGCGCTGTTGTCGATCTCGAGCAGACCGTCTTCGGTGTAGCGTGTAAGGGCACGCCAGCGTGAGAGCGCGTAGCGAATCGCACCCGCAGTCTCGCTTTTCGCTAACAGTGACCGGACCGCCTTCTCCATCCATTTGCGCAAGTCATCGAGCAGCGGCCTGGCCCGCGACTGACGGACACTCAGTCGGGTTTCGATGGGCTTGCCGCGGATCTCATCCTCGATGGCATAAAGAGCGCCGATCCTGGCCAGGGCTTCAGTCGTAGTCGGCGAAGCGTGCACCACATGGATCTCGTGGAACTTGCGCCGGGCATGAGCCCAGCAAGGGGCCTCATATATATGGTTGTCGTACAGATGATGAATGCCCGCATAGGCATCTGCCTGCAGGGCTCCGGTGAAGTTCTTCAGATGCTCCCGCGAATGTTCGCCTCTGCGATCCTGCGAGTAGGCGAACCAGACGGCGGGAGCTGTTTTATCGCCTGCCGGCCTGTCGTCGCGCACATAAGTCCACAAACGGCCGGTCTTGGTCTTGCCGTTGCCGGGCGCGAGCACCGGCATGGGCGTATCGTCGGCATGCAACTTGCGGCCGGCAAAGACATGCTTGCCGATGGCCTCCACCAGCGGACCAAGCAGATCACTGGCCGCGCCCACCCAACCGGCCAGCGTTGAGCGCGAGATCTCCACTTCCTGACGAGCATAGATCTCCGACTGCCTGAATAACGGCAGATGGTCAGCGTACTTCGAGACGATCACATGGGCCAGCTGGCTTGGTCCGGCCAGGCCGCGCTCGATCGGACGCGACGGTGCCGGCGCTTCGACCACTCGATCGCAGTCCGTGCAGGTGAACTTCGGTCGCACATGGCGGATGACCTTGAAGCTCTCAGGAACATACTCCAGTTGTTCACTGACATCGTCACCGAAGTGCCGCAGCTCGCCACCGCAACCCGGCAGCAGTCGCCCTGGGGCGTGTGCGTGACCACTTCGCGCTTAAGATGTTCAGGCAGTGGCTTGTTGCGTTCGGGGCGAGGCTTCGGTTCCTTGCTCGGTGAGGCGCGTTCGGCGATCTGGTCGGTTAACCGCCAACCCGGACGTAACATGATCCAGCTCACGTTGGGGAAGAGCAGACGACAACCCAGGAAGTGCCCGCTCACTGACCTTGAGCCGTCTCTTCAGTCGTTTTGTTACCCCAATCGGACTGGCTGGGTCGAGCAAGACTGACTGATTACAGGAATCACGTCACCAGCCCTGTTGGAAGCCCAAATCGTGCGCAGAATGCGCAATCCGTCGCTTGACGGAAGCGGCAGGAGATTTACGACGCATAGCGACAAGTTGCAAAGTGCGAGTTTAGTCCCGATCACGGGGATATACAGGAGCGGGAGTACAAGAAACAGATTCATCAGCGGCCCGGCTGCGGAGATGAGAACTTCATCCCGGCGGCGACCGGCGTGGGCTCTCCGGTTGTAAGCACCGCACAGACACAGGCCGAACTCCCGCACCGGAACGCGAAGCAGGATTGCGGCCAGCATGTGCCCCATCTCGTGGAGCAGCAGGCTAGCCGCGAACGCAGCTCCGACTACAAGGCCAAGCCGCAATCCATAAAACCCGATGCCGAGGAGGACGCAAAAGGCAAGCAGAAGCCATCCCGTATCGTGCATCCGGAATGGAACCATAAATCTGCTCATGCCTCCACCTTCGCTCAACCGCAGGTAAGTAAGATGCGCAATTTCGCTCGTTCGGCATTTGGCCAGTTTCATTGCCGCAGATGTACAAAGCCTTGAATGTCCCCATTCCGGTAAGATCGCCTGAATCTGTTTGCAGACTCTCCTGTTAACCCTGGCAATCTGAAGCGCTTTGGGTTGACCATCAGGCGGACACCATTGTAGGAACCGGCCTTGCGTTCGCCGCGTGGCGGTCAGGGCCGGATGGGCAGAGGGTAACTCCGAGCAAAGCCAGGGGAAATCCCAAATGCGAGGTTCCGGTTGAATGACCGCCCAACCGGACATAACCCGAAAATAGGAGTTATGTCCGGGTCGGCGACAATCCGACCGGAACCCGAAAGGTGGGAAGATCATGGCTTTTTGGTCCCGGCAAATGCCCTGCTGGGCACGCCCGGGGACTTTTCACCCCGGAGTTGTGGTCGGGGCAGGAACTGAGAGCTGCTCTAATATCCGGACTTTGGCGAGTCCGGCCAAACGGGGCTGGCCAGTTGGATAGTCATCATGGGGCCCTCCGGATAGATTGGGCCTTGTTCTCTGACGAAGGTCGGAGCTTGCCCGCCAATGATCCAAAGTTGAATATTTGGAGGCTCCTTACCAATGAGGGGCGCCACTACGCCAGCGACTCCACCGAGTTCGATCTTGATCTCATAATGGATCGCCTTTCGAGGAGAGCCGACTACCGAAAAGGTCTCTTCGCCACGGTAAGAGATGGCGAGTTTCACCAGCCGCGGCTTGGGTGTGGCCACCAGCATGGAGACTATTGTCTCCGGGGCATCAGGCCGCATGTTTTCTACCACGAGGGGAACCATTCCGTTCGTCAGATCCGGTGGCAGGCCAAGATGGTCGGTTTTAAGCTCCTCCTTCCCATCTTTTCCTGTTGAACGGACCGTGACCTGGCCGCTACGGGAATCGATCAAGACATCCATCGGGTGAGGAAAGGAAGGCCCTTTCTGAATATGGTGGTCGGTGATGAGGTGGAAGGTGCGGTGTTGCGAGAAGACTGTGGTTTCATCGTCAATGGAGCCATCTTTGAAAGTGAAGAGCGTGTGCGAAGTAACCCGGTCGCCATGGACGATCTGAACGATGTCTCCTGAAGCGAGCACGCGGCCGTCTTCCGAACGCAGTTCGAGAAAGCCGTGGATGGTCCCCTCCACATGGTGGACAGGTATCGGCTCCGCTTGGGCGTTCGGCCGCCAGGCGCAGACCAGCATGGTGATCAGTGACCAGGATCGGAGGCGTTGCGCGAATAGACTTTTCATAGGGAAGCTCCCTTTTCAGCACTGTTTCCCATTCAGGAAGATGGCGTCTCGTTGAGCGTTTTCGATCGTGAGACAGCCCCACGGTCCCGACACCGAGTCTGGAATCGGCTCAAGTGTCGCGTCGATCGTCGTGGTGGTCCCGCCTGCGATTGAAACGTCCTTGGTGAAGGTGTTGTAGCCATAGTTGACGACGTCAATCCGATGGTTCCCCACACTGAGCTCGATCGGGTGATAAGCCTGTCCCATTGCCTGGCCATCCACGAAAACATATGCCTACGGCGGAGTCACTTTCACCTTGAGCTTGCTGTCCTGTGCTCGAACTGGCATGATCTGTTGTCCTTTCAAGAATCAATGCTCTTGGAATGCCCCTTTGGGTTTGGAAGATTCCCAAGTTTCATGACCGATGCGTTTTTCCGCATGTTGGAGGAGCCGGACAACTACCTTGACCACCGGCTCTCAATGAGCACATGGCGCTGTGTGAAAGACGAATTGAATCAGCGCCCTTCGTACGACTGTCATTGGGTTCTTGTCTGCGAACTGGGGGTAAGACCTGTGCCGGTTTCAGCATTGGCATCGCGCTGCCGAAAGGTGGGAAGGATGCCGCTCCGTTCGAGGCAGCGCTCCCATGATCATCAACAAGGCACCCAGGCTGCTGCCCTTTTGGTAGAACGCATCCGCGACAACTCCAGAAGACACCTCATCGCCGCAGAACGCGTCGCTCATGGCGATCAACGGGAGCGCGGGAAATCGCCGACGAACCACCGAGAGGAGCTCAAATCCGGACATGCCCGGCATGTTGAGATCGGAGAGGATTATATCCGGAGTCTCTTTCTGAATTTCGATCAATGCGGAAAACCCGTCTTCCGCCGCTCGAACGGAGTAGC
This sequence comes from Candidatus Sulfuritelmatomonas gaucii, assembly GCA_900290245.1. GTDB lineage: Bacteria > Acidobacteriota > Terriglobia > Terriglobales > Acidobacteriaceae > Telmatobacter > Telmatobacter gaucii. The sequence continues at coordinate 45,467 of OKRB01000150.1, forward strand.
CAATCTCAGTAAGCCCGAACGACAACGACTCTCGAATTGAAGGCTCATTGTCTACGATGAGAAGGCTCGCCTTCCTTTCAGGCATGCCCCGCCTCCATCTTGCATCATGGCTGATACAGAAACTGGGGTTAGTATGCCGTCATATTCGTCGCAGCGATGAGCAATTTTGAACACAAATTGGAGATTTCTAACGGGGAACTTTTTGGCGCGTTGACATCAAATCCTCCTTGCGCAGCGCTCCGATGGGATGCCCGGCCACATAACCGGTGTAAAACTCAAGGGAGGCCGCTTAGGTGGGGCTCAATCGTGGAGAACGACATTGAGCAGCGACTTGTGCACTTGGATCCGGCCCTTGTAATCGATAAAGCCGAGCCTGCGGAAACGGAGGTCCTGATTCTGAGACCCGGGAATGTACCAACCAATCCTACGCTCTATCATCCTGAGCGGAGTTTAGTGCGCATAGCGCGCCAAACGGAGTCGAAGGACTCGCGGTTATTACTCTGGCACCCATCTTAACCCGCATTTCCTTTTTGATTTATCATTCTGAAACCTCGAAGCGTCATAATCGTCAGTGTTTATGAGGGTGCGAACGCGCTTCAGGAGCTTCGGAATTGAGAACCCAATGGGTGAGAAACAAAACCGTCCTCATGCTCGCAGAGCGAGCCTTTCAGTAAGTGCCAGACCGCGTCCTGATCCTGATTCCGAGGAATCAGTTCTATCACTTTCAACGCAGAATCCATACCGTCCGTTGTGCCGA
>OKRB01000156.1 GCA_900290245.1 Candidatus Sulfuritelmatomonas gaucii
GAATCGCGCCGTCGAGGGCGCCGACCTTATGCAGTGCGTCTGCCCCGTTGTGGGCGGTAATCAGGCGGTACCCGGAGCCGGACTGTTAGCGGGCACCAGAAAACGTATTTTTCTGGACGGCGGTCGGCGGTCACACAGTGCACCCTGAGGGGGGAAAAGGGAAAGCGGCGCGAGCGAAGGTGCGACGCAGGTAGTCGTCGGGATCGCCGTGCTGTCGGGGAAACTGCGGACTGCCGCAGCGGATGATGTCCTCGACCCGAGCGGTGGGCCAGCCCAGCGATAACAGGTGCCTGACAACCCAGAGATCCACGATGCTCCAGTCGGGACGTGGGAAGCGCTGCGCGATCCTCCATCGGCGTACGCAGTCGTGATAAACCGTATGGGCCTCCGCCGCAGTCATGAGAGCAGACCTGGGAGCGAGATCCTGGGATGGCCGAGAAGATCTTTCGTCGAACTGCAAGGGCGGAGACTTCCTGGCAGATTCCACCAGCGCGCTGGCCTGAGGCGCCAGACCGGCACGGGCATACACGATCTTCACCCAGGGAGCATAGCCGCGTAGGTTACGCCGGGCCGGTTTTTGATTGGTGAACCCGGCGAGTCGGCCGAGATGACACCAATCGGCGCTGGCCGGATCGCCGCCGTACAGGCGGGCTAACTGCCGGGCGATCACGGTGGCGAGGAACGGCTCCAGCGAAGAGGCGCAGACGTGAACCCAGGCTTGCAAGCGGCCGGGGCTGGTCTGGAGGACCAGGCAGGGATGATGGCCGTGGTCCCGCATGCGGTGGAGAACCCCGGGAACGGGAGAGTCCAGATCGAGCAGAACATAGCCGGCGTTCTGGTCGAAGTTGTCAGGATGAATATAGACATCGAACCCCTCGCGGTTGCGGATGCGCAGGAATCTTATGTGAGCCGGATGGAGTAACTCGGCCGGAGTCCACAGCCGTTGACCGGGCAAGGGCCGGCGGGTCTGGTTGTGAATCAGACGCAAGCGGTAAAGGTCGTAAGGCATGGCGGCGAGCTGACGGCCGATGGCCTGCGTCGTGAGAGTAAGTCCGGGACTGCAATCGGAAGTCATTTCTTCCTCCGGCGGGCCGCGGTTTCCTGCTCGCTTTCGCGGACCCGGTAACTGTCGCCCTCGATCACCGTGACATCGGCATGGTGCAGCAGACGGTCCAGGAGCGTCACAATGCAAGCGGCGTTAGGAAAGACTTCGTTCCACTCCTTGAACGGCCGATTGGTCGTGAGGATCACGGACTTACGTTCGTAACGCCGATTGATGACTTCATAGAGTAAGTCTGCGGACTTATCATCGAAGGACAAGTAACCTACCTCATCGACGCAGAGTAGACCTACGTTGGCATAGGTACGCAGCTTGCGGTGGCGGCCTTCAGGAGTCTGGCGATGCAGCTCTTCCAGCAAAGCCGCTGCGGAGCGGAACAGCACGGAGTGGCCCGCCAGCACTGCCTGATGGCAGATGTTCTGGGCAATCATCGTCTTGCCCAAACCATTCGTGCCGACCAGAATCAGATTACGGGCTTCGGGGAGGAAGTCCAACGTCAGCGCCCGTTCGACGATATCTCGATCGATCTTACTGGGCCACGACCAATCGTAGTCGGCCATGGGTTTAAACTTCTTGATCTCAGAGAGGCGCAGCCGCCGTTCCAGGCTGCGGTGAGCGCGTTCGGCGGCTTCGGTCTGCGCCAGATGTTCCAGAATCTGGCGCGGAGACCAGCGCTGTTTGGTGGCCCGCGCCAGAAAGTCGTCCACTTCCGTGGCGAGGGCGTGCAAGCCGATCTGCTCCAGTTGCGCCGGCAGGCTATTGCTCGGAGTCGTCGTCACGCGGGTGGGCGAGTTCATCGTAAGTCTCCAGATCGTGGGGACGGACCTCCAGCGCCTGAGCCTCCGGATGCCGGCTGAGATCCAGCGCCGGCAGCGGCGTGGAGCGATTTTGCCGGCGCAACAGGAAGGCGACCGACGAGGCGCGCGGCGTATTCCGTTCCAGCGCTTCTCGAACGGCGCGACGCAAAGCGGCTACGCCGTACAGGTCCAGCAAGTGGATCAGTTGAAAGGTCTGACTGGCGGCCGATTCTCCCTCGGCGAAGGCCCGCTCCAGCAAGGCTTCGCTTTCCGGAACGGCCAGAGCGAGGCGGCCTGCGCGCGTTTGGTGGAGGGCTTTGCGTTTGGTGCGCAGCAAGGCTTGTTCGTGCGCCGGGTCCAAGATCGATTGCTGCCGGTCATAGGAACGATGATGCCGGGCGATCTCGGCGGCGCCATCCAGGATGCGGACGTCGGTGTCGGAGGCCGCCAGAGTGAGATGCCGGCCTACCGCCTCCGGCGGGATGGAATAGTCATTGAGATCGAAACGCACGTAGATGGTTTTACGGGAGCGCACCGTCTCGATCCGGTCGGTGTTGCAGAGATGGAGCGGCAGCGGCAGCAAGCGCGACTGTTCCTCGGTGAAGGCTTGGGCCACGGTTTGTGCGCTGTCGTCGGGCCAGCGCCGCCGGTGCGCCACTTCATCCCGCCACACCAGCGCCTGGCGATTGCACTCCGCCAGTGTGGTGAAGACTCGACCGGCCCAGAACGAATCGCGCACATACCGAATGGCTCTTTCCACGCGGCCTTTTTGATTGCCCGCGCGCACTTGGCAAGGACGTGGCACGAAGTGATAGTGCGCCGCCAGTTCCAACAGCCGCGGGTTGAAATGAATCCGATCGCCGCGGCGCTCCAGCACCGCACTGCGAAGATTGTCATACAGGATGACCCTGGGCGCTCCGGACCAGGCATCGAAAGCGCGCACATGGCCGCGCAGAAAATTCTCCGTCGTCTGGTCGAAAAAGAACTCCAGATACAGCGCCCGCGACCAGGACAAGGTGATCACAAAGCAGGAGAGTTGGCGTTTGGCCCGGCCAACCATGACGGAGCCAAAGTATGCCCAGTCAACCTGGGCTTGCTCGGCAGGAAAAACCTGCAATCGTAGAAAGGCTTCGTGGGGTTGCGGGCGCAAGCGCGCCACTACGCGACGCAACTGTTCGACGCTCCCAGAGTAGCCACGGTCCCGGATCATCTGGTGAATGCGCGTGGCGCGCAACCGCGGATGCTGCTCCAGGGTTTGACGCACGAAGGGCAGATACGGATCGACAATGGAGGGCCGCAGGGGCTCGGCGTGCTGGAAGCGCTCCACTTCAATGGCGCGCCGTACGGTATCGGGGTGGACGTCCAGGGAGGTTGCAATGGTGCCGATTTTCCAATGCTCGGCGTAGAAATAGCGGCGAATCTGTACACGGGTTTCGGGACTGATCATCGAAGCTCACCTCCGTCGTGGAATCTGTGGGAAAGGATTGACGAAGCGGCCTGGACGGCCACAAATCGAGCAGCGCATCCAGAGATCGGGCCGCTTTTCCAGCCCGCCGGGCAGTTCGGATGGGAGCGGGACCACAACCGGCCTGGCCATCGTTTCTCCACAGCCGAATGGTGCCGGAGAAATGACCGAAAGGGAACCCTGATCCGTCACGCGAGCCGGCGCGTGACGTTGCCGGTACGCACGCTGGCGGTCGCGATGATCGAGCCGGCCCTCCAGACTCCCTTGGTGGCGCCGGTTGGCAGCACGCCGTTGCCGTCGTCGAGCTTCCGTGCGGCAAGCCGGGCTGCAATAGCACTGCCCGCGATCGCAGTGCGAGCAAATCCAAAATGTTGCCTGGCATCCCTGGCTGCGACAAACCCGCGGCCGGAGAACCACTTCTGCATGAACCGCCATCCGCCCACAGGGGCGGCCTTTGACAATAGCAACGGCTCATGCGAGGGTGGAACCAGCTTTGATGGTGTCCTTCAATAGCAACGGCTCATGCGAGGGTGGAACCAGCTTTGATGGTGTCCTTCGCATGAAGGTCGCCAAGCCAGAACCCCGCTGCTTCGAACGGCGGGGTTCTTTACCGCCTTCCAAAGCCCACAATACAATTTCCAATTGAAACGTTTTGATACTGATGATTGACGGAGGATCGCGCCTTCGGCGGGGATCATGTAGCTGGCGTCTTTTACGCCCGGCCAAAACTCAGAAAACTACGCTTTCTGATGACCGACAACACTCAGCGGCCATTCAGAACGCGAACTCATGCTGGCAACCGAAGAGATCAGGCGCCTTCACCAGGATCATTCTCGA
>OKRB01000149.1 GCA_900290245.1 Candidatus Sulfuritelmatomonas gaucii
AGCTTTGATCTTTATGTCCTCTTCATTCGCCAGCCCATATAACCCGGAAGACACTCTCAGGTCGCTGCAGTGCCCCGGGATCCGTGCGGCATCCCGGGCGGGCAACGGTTCGGTGCAGAGGTGGAGGAGAACGTTTTTTCCCGCGCTGCCAGGCGCCTTAGCTCTGGCAGCGCTGGGGGTGTGCACGTGGGGATCCTTTCGTCTTGGGCAGTCTTTCGCATTCACCGGTTTTCTCTATCTTGTCTTCGTAGTGTTGACCGCGCTTTATGGCGGATTTTGGCAGGCAACCGTGATTTCCATTGCCGCGGCTGCGTGCCTGAATTATTACTTTGTTCCACCAATATTCAGCTTCGCCAATAGCCCGGCGAACTGGGTAGCCCTGGGCGCTTTCGAGTTTACCGCACTGGTGATCAGCCGGTTGTCTCAGCGGGCCCGCCTGGAAGCAATCGAAGCGACGGCCGGGCGGCGCGACATGGAGCGCCTGTACGAGGCTTCGCGGCGGATCTTACTCCTGAATAGTTCGGGCGAGTCGGGCAACCTCATCGCATCGCTGATCCGGGAGATTTTCGAGTTGGACGCGGTGCAATTGTTGGATGCTCAATCGGGCAAAACCCATCGAAGCGGTGAAAACCTGCCGGGGGCCGAGCAGCAGACTCGAGATGCTTACTTTCTGGGCGCCGACAGCTACGACCTCCAAATGAAGAGTTGGTATTGCGTCCTTCGACTCGGCACGCGGCCCGTGGGAGGGCTGGCGTTGAATGGCACCGCAATGACCAAACTCGCCGCGACGGCGCTGGCGTCGCTGAGCGCTATCGCGTTGGAACGCGCGCGGGTCTTGCAAAGGGAGTCCCACGCTCAGGCGGCCCGTCAGACGGAACAGTTGCGCACTGCTGTTCTCGACGCCCTGGCGCATGAACTCAAAACGCCCCTGACGGTGGCCCGGACAGCCAGCTCCGGGCTTCTGGCCGTCGGGGGTTTGTCCGAGTTGCAAAAGGACCTGGTCACCGTGATTGACCAGCAGGCCACCAAGCTGGATCGTCTGGCCTCACGGCTCCTGACCGCAGCGAGGCTGGATGGCGCCGAGTTCAGGCCCCAACGGGAGCCCGTACTGCTATGCCGCCTGGTGAGTGCGGCCATCCAGGGACTCGGCCAGGAGACGGATCGGGCGCGTTTCCGGGTTTCCGTCCCCAACCGCGAGATCTCCATATTTGCGGATCGGGAATTGATTCTGACCTCCCTTGTTCAATTGGTCGATAACGCAATCAAGTACTCCGAGCCCGGGTCGCCGGTCGACGTCACACTCACTTTCCAAGACGGGACCGTGGTCCTCCGGGTACGGAGCAAGGGCCTGGTGGTCACGCCTGCTGACCGCGAGCGCATTTTTGAACGATTCTACCGAGCGCCCGAGACGCACCACCTGCCGGCCGGCACAGGGCTGGGGCTTTCAATCGTCAAGAAGATCGTGGCGGCTCACTGCGGGCATGTGTGGGCCGAAGGCGAGAAGGGCTACGGCACGTCGTTCTGTATCTCGCTGCCCGTAGCGCTTGCCACCTGAGTACGATCATGCCTTCTCCCAATGGAAACATTCTTGTGACCGACGACGACCCCGAGCTGCGCCGGGTACTCAGAAGAACTTTAGACGCTCTAGGCTTTGAGGTTGCCGAGTCTGCCAACGGGGAGCAGGCTCTCCGGGAAGTCGAAGCCCACCCGTTCAACGCGGTTCTCCTGGATGTCAACATGCCTGGCATGGGCGGAATCGCAGCGTGCCGTGAGATTCGAAGAAAAGCTCCCCGCCTGCAAATCCTTATGCTCTCGGTGCGGGACCAGGAAATGGACAAGATCGAGGCGCTCGATGCCGGGGCGGACGACTACATTACGAAGCCTTTCTCCATCCCCGAACTTGCGGCCCGGCTGCGCTCGGCGGTCCGGCGCTCCACGACGGCCGAGCCCGATCTAGCGATCCCCATCAAAATTGGAGATATAGAACTCGACCCTGCTCGACGGATCGTTTGTAAAGCCGGCGCGGCTTTACGTCTGACGCCCAAGGAGTTCGACCTGCTGCACTACCTGATGAGCCGCCCCGGCTTGCCTGTCGCCCATGTGAAGCTCTTGCGAGCCGTATGGGGCGAGGACTACGGCCGGGAGCTCGAATACCTCCGCACCTTTGTCCATCAGCTACGGAAGAAACTGGAGGACGACCCGTCCTCGCCCGAGTACTTACTGACCGAGCCCCACTTCGGCTATCGCTTTCGGGCGTCTTGACTCAGCACGGCAGGATGGCTCGCCGCGGAAGCAATGCCTGTGGCTTGTTCACAAATTAAAAAATGCTATGGGGTGAATCGGATTTTGTGATGTCTATCTTTATGCGTTCCTTATGTTGCGTGCCGTATTCTGAGGGAGCCGGATAGGGGGTTCTGACGAATCATATGAGGTCGACAATTGCTTTTCTCTTGCTGGGTACAGCTTCGCTGCTGATTCTCGAGGGTTGTGGAAAGGTGCAAGCGAACCCGGCGGACGAGGCTCCGCCCGCCGCTAAAATTGTTCCTTTCGCGGACGCCAGTCTCTTCTCGGTGGAACATCCGGAGCAGTTTCCGCTGGCCGCGGCGACCCAGCATCCGACCACCTCGGAACTGGTTGTCACGGGGACAGTCACCCCCGACGTTTCCCGCAACGTGCCCGTCGTCTCGCTCGCTTCCGGGCGCGTCAACGCCATTCACGCGCGACTCGGCGATACAGTGCAGAAAGGCCAGTTGCTAATGACCGTTCGCAGCGACGACGTGTCGGGCGGATATTCGAATTACCGCATGGCAGTCGCGGATGAGGTCCTCGCCCGGACTCAGTATGAACGCGCCAAGGATCTCTATGAGCACGGCGCAATAGCCCTGAACGATCTCCAAGTGGCGCAGGACACGGAGGACAAGGCCAAGATAGCCGTAGAAACCAACGCCGAACATCTTCGTTTGCTCGGCAACGACCCCGACAAGCCGGCCGGCATGGTGGATGTCTTCGCGCCCACTTCGGGAGTGCTCACCGATCAGCAAGTGACCGCCGGGTCGCTGGTGCAGGCGTACAATACACCGTATCCATTTACCATCTCCGACCTCTCGTCCACCTGGGTGGTCTGCGACGTGTACGAGAACGACCTGGCCAATGTCCGGCTCGGCGATACCGCGGAGATCCGCCTGAATGCCTATCCCGAGCGGATGTTCAAGGGCAGGGTGAGCAACATTGGCTCGGTTCTCGATCCCAACATCCGCACGGCCAAGGTCCGAATGGAGGTTCAGAATCCGGGAATCATGCGTCTGGGCATGTTTGTAAAGGCCACCTTTCACGGTCAGACCAGGGAGATGCACACCATTGTCCCGGCATCCGCCGTCTTGCACATGCACGATCGCGATTTTGTCTTCGTTCCGGCGCCGGACAAGAAGTTTCGGCGCCTGGAAGTCGTCGGCGGGGATCTCTTGTCCGACAACGTGAACCTGCAGGAGATCAAGTCGGGGATCGGACCAGGTCAACAAGTAGTTACGAACGCGCTGGTCTTGGACCACGTGCTCGGTCAGTGACCGCAGTTCGGATGATTGGGATTCGGAGAGACAGGCAGCACATCAGCCGGCAAAACAGGAAAACAGGAAATGATTCGCGCTCTTGTAGACTTCGCGCTTAACAACAAGTTTGTGGTGTTGGCCATTGCCGTTTTGTTGCTCGGTTGGGGGGCTATCTCGTTTCACAACCTGCCGGTGGAAGCCTATCCCGATATCGCCGACAACTACGTGACGGTGATTACCCAGTGGCCGGGCCGTTCCGCCGAAGAGGTGGAGCAGCAGGTGACCATTCCGATCGAAATTCAAATGGCCGGAATGCCACACATGACCTATCTGCGCTCGGAGTCTATTTTCGGCCTGTCGTTCGTGATCATGATCTTCGACGACACTTCGGTCAACGATTGGAACCGCCAGAAAGTGTTGGAAAGACTCACACAGGTCAATCTTCCCGAAGGACAAGACCTTCAGCCTCAAATCGGCACGGACTGGAGCACAGTTGGCCAGATCTATTGGTATACGTTGCGAAGCAGCAATCCGCGGTACGACCTGATGGAACTACGGTCTATCGAAGACTGGGTGCTGCTGAAGCAGTTCAAATCCGTTCCCAATGTAGTGGATGTTTCCGACTTCGGGGGCACGGTGCGCGAGTATCAGGTGCGCGTCGACCCGAGCAAGCTCGTCTCGTACGGATTGAGCATCGGCCAGGTCGAACAGCAGCTTGCCAATAACAATATTAATGCGGGCGGCAGCTTTGTGGAGGTAGGCCTGCAACAAATGAACGTCCGGACGCTGGGGCTTTTCGGAAACGTGGATGACATCGAGCAGACCGTTTTGAAGAGCCAGACCGGCACCGCCCTCCGCGTACAAGACATCGCGGAAGTGAGCCAGGGGCCCAAGATCCGGTTGGGCCACATGGCCCGAGCCAACCACATGGAGGATGGGCGTATCGTCGACGAGCCGGATGTCATCCAGGGTGTGGTGCTGCTCCGGAAAGGCGCCGAGGAGGAACCCGCACTCGAGGCCATTCACAAGAAGGTCGACGAGCTCAACAACGGCATCCTGCCTCCCGGCGTGACGGTCGTGCCCATGCTGGATCGCAGTGATCTCCTGCATTTCACTTTGCACACGGTATTGCACAATCTGGCCGAAGGCATGATTCTGGTCAGCGTCATCCTTTTCCTGTTTCTTCTCAATGTTCGTGCCGCTCTCATCGTCGCGCTCACCATTCCATTCTCTCTGCTCTTTGCATCGATCTGGCTGGATCTGAGCCACATTCCGGCCAATCTTCTCTCCCTGGGCGCACTGGATTTCGGAATGGTGGTGGATGGAGCGGTGGTCATGGTGGAAAACATTATCCGGCATCTGAGCCCAAGCCGCCGCCAAGCCCTTGCTGGATCTCCAAAAACTACCGCGGAGGTCATCCGCGAGGCGTGTCATGAAGTGCAGCGGCCGGTCTTTTACGCCATTGCCATCATCATCACTGCCTATCTGCCCATCTTCACGCTCCAACGTGTGGAGGGCCGCTTGTTCCGGCCCATGGCCTGGACAGTGGCTTTTGCCCTGCTCGGCGCGATGACGTTTTCCATTCTCATCGCTCCTGTGCTGGCAGCCACGTTCTTCCCTAAGGGAGTTCGGGAGCGACGCAATATCGTGATGGATTATCTGACGGAGCGCTATCGCCGGCGGTTGCGCTGGGCCGTTCATCATCGTTGGATCGTGGCTTGCGTCGCCTTGGTTTCCCTGGGCGGGACGATCTACTTGGGCTTTGGCGGAGTCATTGGCGCGGAATTCCTGCCCCACCTGGATGAAGGCGCCGTCTGGGCGCGGGGCACCTTGGCCAATAGCACGAGTCTTTCGGAGGGGGAAAAGTTCACCAACAACGAGCGCTATGTTTTTGCGTCCTTCCCGGAAGTCAGCAAGGTCGTATCGGAAGTCGGCCGGCCCGACGATGGAACCGACACCGGGGGATTCGGCAACACCGAGTATTTCGTAGACTTGAAGCCGCACGACCAATGGCGCCCGGTATTTCATAAGAACAAAGAAGAACTAATCGCCGCCATGAATCGTGCGGTGCAAAGATATCCCGGGGCGATTTGGAACTTCTCGCAGCCCATTGAGGACAACGTCGGAGAGACGCTCACCGGCACCAAGGGCTCGCTGGCGCTCAAGATTTTCGGGGACGATTTGAAGATGCTCGAGGCGAAGGGCGAAGAAGTAAGTACAGTCATGGCAGGCGTCCCCGGGCTGCACGACGTCAAGCTGTTGCGCGATTTCGGCCAGCCCAATCTCAACTTGACTATCGACCGCCGGCAGGCGGCTCGTTTCGGAATCAACGTGACCGACATACAAGACGCCATCCAGACCGCGGTGGGCGGCAACGCCGTGAGTCAAGTTCTGATTGGCGAGCAGCGGTACGACGTAGTGGTGCGCTACCAGGCGCCGTATCGCAATACCGCCCAGGCCATCGAGAATGTTCGCCTGGTTTCCCCTACGGGAGAGCGGGTATCGCTGGCGCAGTTGTGCAAAGTTGAGGTCAAGGACGGCGCATACGACATCTACCGGGAAGGCAACTCCCGCTATGTGGCAGTGACCTTCAACGTGAGAGGCCGGGACTTGGGGACCACGGTCGAAGAGGCGATCAAAGGGATCAATGAAAAAGTGAAGTTGCCGCCGGGCTACCACATCGGTTGGTCGGGCGAATACGAGAGTCAGAAACGGGCTGAAGCGCGGCTGGCTGTCGTCGTTCCGTTGACGATCCTGGTGATCTTCATCATTCTTTACACCATGTTCCGCTCCTACAAATGGGCGCTGCTCATCCTGTTAAACGTCGGCATGGCTCGTATTGGCGGTCTCCTGGCTCTAGTGGTTACCGGAACTTATCTCAGCGTTTCCTCGGGCGTCGGTATGCTGGCGCTCTTTGGCGTCTCGGTGCAAACCGGGGTCATCATGGTCGAATACATCAACCAGCTCAGAGCGAGAGGCCACTCGATCTTTGATTCCGCGGTCGAAGGTGCAGTCCGTCGGCTTCGGCCTATCATGATGACCATGCTCGTGGCAACCCTGGGACTCCTGCCGGCGGCCCTGTCGCACGATATCGGATCCGATTCGCAGCGGCCCTTCGCAATTGTCATCGTAGGTGGCCTGATTTCCGACTTGCTGCTGAGCATTGTTCTGTTGCCTACGTTTTACGTCTGGATCGCGCGGGACGGCGATCAACTTCCCGAACCGGAAGGTTCTTTCGAGGGCTGATGAAAACCAAGCACGCAGTTATGCCTATGAAAAACATCCGGACTATCTTGGTGGCCGCTCAAGTGCTCAGTAGCCTGGTGTTGGCGCATTCGGCGTTCGCGCAGGGGTCCGTCAGGATTACACTTGAGCAAGCCATCCAAATGGCGCTCCGGCACAACCACACCCTGCAGGCCGCCCGGACTGGCATACAACAGAACCAGGCGGCGGAAATTACCGCCAATCTGCGCCCCAATCCGACGTTCTTCACGGACTGGGAGTACCTGCCGATCTTCTCCCATCCGCAAGGCCAGAGTGTGGCGGAGTACCTCCAAAACTCGACAGAGGGTGACGTTGGGTTGAGTTACCTGATTGAACGAGGCAACAAAAGGGCGCGCCGCTTAGATGCGGCCAAGACCGCAACCGCCGTGACGCGTTCCCAGGTGACCGATAACGAGCGCGGAGTCGCGTTTCAGGTTGGCTCTCTCTTCATCAGTGCCCAGCTTGCGCAATCGACCCTCGATCTCGCGCGGGAGGATCTGAGAAGTTTTCAGGGAACTGTCGACATCAGCGAAGTGCAATTCAAGGATGGCGGCATGAGCGAGAACGACTACCTGAAAATCAAGCTCCAGTTGCTGCAGTTTCAAACCGACGTCCAACAGGCGTTGCTGAACCAGGCCCAGGCGCTGTCGGACCTCCGGCAACAATTGGGTTACGAGTCGGTGCCTGCCGATTATCACGTCGTGGGCGAATTCGAATACCGGCCGCTGGCGGTCACTCTCGAGGAATTACAGGCGAAGGCCCTTCAGAATCGGCCGGATCTGCGCGCGGCGGTGTTGGGCGTTACCGCCGCCAACAGCCAATACGCGCTGGCGAAAGCCAACGGCAAGCAGGACCCCACCATTTCCGCCAATTACTCGCACACCGGCGGTATTAGTACGGCCACCTGGTCGTTCAGCATTCCGCTCGCCATTTTCGACCGAAACCAGGGCAATATTGCGCAGACACGCGTCGCCATCCGGCAAGCCGAGGAGCAGCAGAAGGCGGCCAACGGACAGGTTCTGACGGACGTGAGAGACGCGTACGAGGGGCTGCAGGAGAGCGCGCGAATCGCCCAGCTCTTTCGATCCACCTATCTCGAAGTGGCGCAAAAGAGCCGCGATATCAGCGAATACGCCTACCGGCGTGGCGCCTTGGCCCTGCTCGATTTCCTGGACGCCGAGCGCAGTTATCGCGCCACCCAACTCGCCTACCGCCAGGCGGTGGCGGCTTACTTGACTGCCCTCGAGCAGCTTCGCCAGGCCGTGGGAACGAGGAACCTGCCTTGATTCCCGGATTTCCAGAGGCGGTTTTTCCAGACCTCCGTACGAGAATGATCTTATGACGAGAGAAGAGGTTCGCGCCCGTATCGAGGAGATCGGAATCATCCCGGCGGTACGCCTGTACTCCGCCGAGGATGCCATGTTTGCCGCGGAAGCGGTCTGCGGGGGCGACATCCCCATTGTCGAAGTCACTATGACCGTCCCGGGCGCCATCGAAGTCATTCGCGAGCTGACACGTCAGAATACCGGGATTCTAGTGGGCGCCGGCACGCTGTTTCATGTGGAGACGGCGCGCCGCTGCCTGGATGCCGGAGCGGCCTTCCTGACCACGCCGGGACTCGATCTGGAGATCGTCAACTTTGCGTTGGGGCGCGGGGTGGTGGTCTTCCCGGGCGCCTTGACCCCCACCGAAGTCATGGCCGCCTGGAAGGCTGGCTCCGATTTCGTCAAGGTGTTTCCCTGCTTTGCGAACGGCGGCCCCGCCTATATCCGCGCTCTCAAGGCGCCGTTCTCGGAAGTTCCGCTCATTGCTTCCGGCGGTGTGAATCAAACCAACGCCATGGATTTCATTCGTGCGGGTGCGGTGGCCCTGGGCATCGGGCGCGACTTGATTCACCAGGATGCCATCAGACGCCGCGAGCGGGGCTGGATCAACGAACTGGCGCGGCGGTACCTGAAGATGGTGGCCGAAGCGCGCAGGATACAAAAGGAGGCCGGGCTATGAAACGTAGGCTGGCGGCGATCTTGTTCGGGTTGAGCGTGATGGGCACGACCCTGCCATTGTCCGGGGCGGACGGACTCGACGAGAAAGGGCCCAAACAGTCATTTGAAGTAACCAGCACCGAACGGGTGCCCTTCCTGCCAGGCGGCACCATTCGTCTGGAACGTTCCTACGGCTATTTGACTGTGGAGGGTTGGGACGAGCCAGAGGTTGAGGTCACCGTGACCAAGTCGACCGATCGTTTCTACGGACCCGAGCACAAGGACAAGGCCGAGAAGCCCTTCGACCAGATTCGTGTGGTAACCGAACGGCGCTCCGATAAAGAATGGGTGACTTCGACGGCCACCCCCGCCCGCAATAGCCTCTTCACCTCCGTCCTTCCTTCGGGCCAAATCATCCTCACTTGGCCGCTGCCGCCGAACAACAAGCGCGGCGTCACGGTGGAGTACATTGTTCATGTGCCGCGGGACTCGCGGCTGGTAGTTCACCACGACAATGGCTACGTATGGGTGAGTGACGTGACGGGAGACATCGAAGTGAACAGCCACACCGGCGACATGATCGTGATGCTGCCGGATCCGGGTCCCTACTCGATCGATGCAAGAACCAGATTGGGCAGGGTTTCTTCCGATCTTACCGGCAATGTTAAGATTCTGAGCCAATTCCTGGTGGGTAGTCACTTCGCTTACGCAAGTCAAGCCGGGGCGCGCCGGATCTATCTGCGCATGGGTCGCGGAAGCATCACCATCAAAAATGGTCCGCCGTCCGGTCCCTTCTGGAAAGACTGATGCGCCAGGTCGTGTGGAATGGATAGCCTGACGATCTTCGGCCTGATCGCTGTAACTGCGATGCTTGTGACCTATGCGCTGGAGAAACGGAGCCCGTGGTTTGTCCTGGCGTTTGCCGGATCTTGCCTGCTGGCGTCCGCCTACGGGTTCCTTCAGGGTGCATGGCCCTTCGGGTTGGTGGAAGCTATCTGGTCGATAGTGGCGGTGCGGCGATGGTGGCAGGAAAGAGCGGTGGCAAAGAAATGAGTCGCTGCACCTCGCGCCTGAGGTATCCTGGTGGTGGCAGGTATCCTTGCAGAGGACGCTGAAAACGCTCGTCCTGACCATGTTCGCGCTTGCCGGACCGGTGGCATCCAACGACATCGTTTACCTGAACGGGCACGTCCGTTTGCAGAATGGCTCCGCGCCCGGGCGGTTGGTGGAAATTAAGTTGAGCTGTCCGGGTGGGGACGCGGTACGGCAAACTGTCACCAACAAGAAGGGCGGCTACTTCTTGAAGGTGGAACGCGACGAATTCAACCATGTGGCACGAGCCCTCCCCAGCTTCTCCATGGATATCCAGAACGAGCCGTTCGCCGGATCCTGTCGCCTGATTGCAGTGCTCTCGGGATACGAGTCCTCGGAAATCAATCTTGCGGCTTTTACGATCGGCCAGGATCTCAAGTTGCCGGAATTGGTTCTGACGCCGCGTCCTCCACACTAAAGTTCGCGGCGTGCTCTCGCGTAACAAGGCCACTCTTCGGAGCCACGACCGTGAGGGAGTGGTTTTCGCCCGCCGCGGCTCGCCTTCAGTGCCCTCCCTGATCGCACCCAGCGCGCTCAAGCTGGCCGCATAAGTCGGATCGCGTTCACCGAGCGTCCTGCGCCGAAGCGCCACCAGTTCGCGAAACAGCGGCTCAGCCTTCTCGTACTCGCCCTTTTGGCGGGTGAGATTTCCCAAGAGGAAGAGTGTTTGTCGGGTATTCTAGCGCAGGGTAGAGGCTAGTGCCCGGTGTACCATGACCGGCTCTTTCGCAATGACGGTCGGTACAAGCGTGCGGCCGAGTCTGGCTAGCGCACGCGCGCCGGCGCCTCACTCCTTTTAAAGCAAGAGCCGGGCTTGACGGCGTGCGCGTGCGCGGGATTCTGCTTGCTTCCGTCCGATAAAACCTGGTATCAGACGAAACGTCACCGTGGGATTTATGGGCCGCACGCAACCAACAACCGCGAGCAGCTACGCCGGAGCCTCACCGGTTTCACCTGACATGATCTCCAGAAAGGAACGCGCCGTGACAATCTCGGTGTCGAGCCATGAAGCAGGAAAGTCCTTGATATTGCCCGTCACCAAATAGGCCGCCCGCGCGGCTTGCGTGCATTCAAGAAAGATGTCGTCATCCAGATCGGCACATGCCCGGATGGATTCCGTGGGCCTGACCCAAAAGGGCCTTCTCACGAATGGTGTGAAGTGTGGCGGCGATGGCGGCGATGACGTTCTCGTCGCGGCGAAGTCGTGGCCGACGGATGACTTCCTCGTACTCGGCATACACATTTCCGCTCATGCAGAGTTGAATCGAACCGCTGATCGCCAGAAAGAATACCTGGGCAGGAGGTCCGAGGGGTTGCAAAAGCGCTGAGACGATGATGTTCGTATCGACAACAACCCGGATCATTCGCCGGGCCGCGGCTTGGCTTCACGCTGGGCTTTCCGGGCCGCCGCAATCTCCGTGTCGATCTCATCCATGGAAAGCTGGTCCAATCCGGCCTCCTTGGCGCTTTCCCACGATTTGCGAAGCCATTCCGGCACCAGGTCCTGTTCCAGAACGTGCAGAGCATATTGCTGGGCCGAGAGGCCCAACGCCGTGGCCTTGGCTTTCAGGGCCGGCACATCCTCATCGGGAAGTTGGATCGTCAGGTTCATGGCTGCCTCTCTTCAGGTTAACCCGTCGCGCCAGTGTACGCGAACCAGGCGGCCGCTGTCCACCTCTTTACTAGACGATAAAGTACGTTGTCGTCTATACAAGAGAGCATGACGGGATTTTTCGGCGGCGACGGAAACAGGCGTCGGCACGTTGCTTGAAGAAACTGGCCGGATTTTCAATGCCATCTATCTTTGAGACGGAGTTCTGAGACGCGCCAGCCCGCCATCCGGAAAGTCAACGGCCAGTCTTACCGGGCAAGCCCCTCTGCGCCGCGGCCATCGGAAGACACGAACGCCGCGCCTCACTTGGCAAAAGCGTGAATCCGTGATGCTCGTAAAAACGTTGCGCCGCCTCGTCTTTGGCGTCGACCACCATGGCAAACACGCCAAATTCTGCACGCGACGTGCGCTTTAACGCATCGGCCAAAAGAATGCCGCCGAGCCCCTGACCCTGGTAATGGCGGGCCACAGCGAGCCGTCCCAGCAACACCGCAGGCACTACCGGATAGCGGGGCAGCTTTTTGATGATCTCCGGCGAAAAAGCGCTCAGGGCGACGCTGGTGGCTGTAAGCGTGTAGTAGCCGGCCACGTCTTGAGCCGCGACGCTCACCGTCACGAAACACGTCGCGATGCGCCGCTTGATATCCTGCGATGCCTGCTCCCGAAAATACCGATCAAGCGCATCCGATCCGCTGAGAAATTGCGACCGGTCATGATCCCCCGATAGGGGCTCAATGCGAACCGTCTCCGCCACTCTTACTCTCCGAACATGGCGCGGTGGCGCTCAAAGGCTCTCTTCAAGGCTGGCGTCGGCGCGGGCGGGTTCAACAGCAACGCTACAAATTGCTCCTGCGCTTCACGCGAAAGCCGAATGACCTCGATTTCAGTGACGGTCTTTTGCGCCGCCTCCTGAGCGGCGGCAACCACAAAATCGCTGACTGATCGGCCCTGGATTTGGGCAGCGCGTCGGACCACGGACAGGGCTTCAGGCGTGATACGGGCCTCCAGGCGGGCAATCCTGGTGGTTCGGGGAGTCTGGGTGGTTCGAGTGGTTCGTTGCGACATCGGACGCTCCAAAGCTTAGGACACCCACAATGTACGTCATTCTTCCGTACAAGTCAAGATTCTTGCTTTAACGCGTGTTACTAGATGCGAGAAACCCGGCATTCTTGACCCCCACAAAAATCGCATTCACTCCGGAGCGAACTATTTTTTCAAACCACCTTTTCGCTCATTCTAAAACTACTTACTCCCATCCACCGCGCGCCGCGCACCCCTGTCTCCGCACGCCTGTCTGCTAGATTTAAATCAGGAAGAGATTTAGCGCTTCAAGCGGCGCGGGCCGTTTCAAACCGGAGAACGCCGCCGGCCCTTCCCGCCGTTTTTCGGGAACGAACCTGAATTTTAACTATCCTTTCGTTTTGCCTGGTGTGTGCCGCGTGTGTTCGGCAGGAAAACGTGGCACGATCCGCCCGGATTGTGCGTGAAAACGGCTCAACGTTGAGTCATCTTCTCGGGTAAGTTGTTGATTTTAAATATAACCAGCCGCTCATTTTGAGCGGTTTTTCTTTTTTCGGGGAGCATTTTCATGGTACCGCTCAAAACCGCCGCCTCCAGCTTCGCCCAGCAAACCTCGCTGAGGCGTAATCCAGCCTCCGGCTCGGTGCCACGGCGCAACAGAATCTCAGGGCGCCTCGACCCGCGCTTGGGCGAGCAGCGCCTTTGTGACGCAAATTGTAAAAACGCCTCTCCAGATGCGTCACAAAATCCCGACTCCTTTCCGCAACCGACAGAAAAAGAGCAACTTAAAACGTCACAAATAATAAGGCGACACACCCGAAACACATGCGTCACAAGCTCCCTCCCCATCCCCCAACCCCCATCCCCCCCATCCCCTGTTCCTCCGGGAGGCCCATCTTTTCCACAAAACCCTCCAGATGCGCCTCCCGATTTTGACTCCTCTCCGCAATCCAAAGAAACAAAGGAACTTAAAACATCAAGAATAATAACTTCACACAGCCGCGGAAGATGCGCCTCCCCGCGGCCCCCGACACCCAATCAAAGAGGTTTCCAAATGCACATAACAGAAGATCTCAACAAACAGATCCTCGTCGTTGAAGATGAGGGGCTGATCGCCGCCGATATCCAGAAGCGGCTCCAACGGCTCGGCTACCCCGCGCCGGCCATCGCCAGTACCGGCGAAGAAGCGCTCCAGCGTGCCCGGTCGACGCCGTTCGACCTGATCCTGATGGACATCCGTCTCAAGGGCGGCATGGACGGCATCGCCGCCGCCGAGGTGTTGAAGGCCGAGTTGCGTGCGCCCGTCGTCTACATCACCGCCCATTCCGATCGGGAAACCATCAACCGCGCCAAACTCACCGAGCCGCTCGGCTACATCCTCAAACCGATTACCGATGGTGACCTCCGCAGCACCGTCCAAGTCTCCATCTACAGGCACGACATGGAGCGCCGCGTCCGCGCCAGCGAAGCCTGGCTGTGGACCACCCTCCGCAGTGTCGGAGAGGGCATCATCGCCACCGACTCCACGGGCGACGTCGTCTTCATGAATCCCGTGGCCGAGCAACTCACCGGCTGGTCCAACAGCGACGCTTACCGCCTCCCCTTGATGGACGTTCTCGCGCTGTGCGACGAATCCACGGGCCAGCCCGCCAGGAACCCTGTCTTCGATCTGCTGCCCGAGGAGAACCGCACCTACACCCTGGTCTCGAAGACCGCCGCGAATACCGCTGTCGAGGTCGGCTGTTTCGAAAATCGCGCCACCGAGGAACTGCTCGGCGCCATTCTCGTGGTCCGCGACATCCGCACCCGTAGGGAGTTGGAAGGCCGCCTTATCCAGTCCCAGAGAATGGAGGCGATCGCCAATCTGGCCGGTGGTCTCGCCCACGATTTCAACAATCAGCTCATGGTCATTTCCGGATACGCCGACGAGCTCTCCGCCCGGCTCTCCGGCGAGGACAGGGATCAGGCCTTGGAGATCAAACACGTAGCGTCCGTCGCCGGTTCCACCACCGGCCAGCTATTGACTCTCGGACGCCGCGACATCCCGCGCTTCGAAGTACTCAACGTCAATGAAGTCATCGCCGAGGTCCAGCCCCTGATCTCTCACACCCTGGGCGCTGCCCGCACCCTGGCCACGGATCTTGGCTCCCCCCAGGGATTCATCCGCGGTGACCGCAATCAGCTCAAGCAGGTCCTGCTCGCGCTCGCC
Organism: Candidatus Sulfuritelmatomonas gaucii; assembly: GCA_900290245.1. GTDB lineage: Bacteria > Acidobacteriota > Terriglobia > Terriglobales > Acidobacteriaceae > Telmatobacter > Telmatobacter gaucii. Next base: position 14,725 of record OKRB01000149.1, read on the forward strand.
ATCCACGCCCGCGACGCCATGCCGTCCGCTGGCGAGTTGCGCATCGAAAGCTCCACCTGGGAAATCAACCCCGAAAGCCTCGCCGAGCGCCTCTATCGTCCGGGACCGTACGTGAGGCTCCGCGTGGCCGATACCGGCGAAGGTATGGATCCGGCAACCCTGTCCCATATCTTCGAGCCGTCCTTCAGCGCACAAAGGCCCGGAACGGGGACCGGCTTGGCTCTACCGATCGTGCACAGTATCGTCGTGCAGAGCGGAGGCTACATCACTGCCCACAGCGAGATTAGCCACGGCACCAGCTTCGAAATTCTGCTCCCCTGCATCGGCACTTTCCACGGGCTCGACGACGCCCCTACCGTCCTCCTGGTGGAAGATGAAGACAGCGTCCGCTGCCTGATGCACAAGTTCCTCGAGCGCGGAGGATATCAGATCCTCGAAGCTCGAAACGCGGAGGAAGCGGCGGCCATCGCCAAAGTCTGTAAAGAGCCAATCCGAGTCCTCGTCACCGATGTGGCGATGACAGGCATGGCCGGGACGGAGCTCGCGAAACGCCTTGCACCCCTGCACCCCGGCATGAAAGTCTTATTCGTCTCCGGATACCGTCACCATACCCAGGAACACGAAGGTCTGTGGAAGAACGGGCTCAACCTCCTCCCCAAGCCGTTTCCCGCCGCGGAGCTTCTCCGAAGGGTTCAAGTGCTGCTAACCCAATGACGGCACGCGCTTCGTGTTGCGGTTTCCGATCGGCTTGGGCCCCAACAGAGCCGCGACCATTCCCACAGAGCCGCGACCATAGGGAGCGGTAGGGCGCCACAATCGCTTACAATGGCCCTTCCTGAATGCATGCGTTAATCACAGGAGCGTCGCGAGGCCTGGGCCGTTCCATCGCGCGGGAGTTCTGGAATCATGGCGCCTCGCTTGCGCTCGTGGCCCGCAACGGCGCGGCGCTCGACGAATTGGCGGCGGAGCTGCGCGGGCGCGGCGCAGGGACCGTCGAGGTGATTCCCGCCGATCTGAGCGATCCCCAAGCCCCGGCTGCCATCGTAGACCAGTTGCGCCGCAAATGGGACCACCTGGATGTGCTGGTCAACAATGCCGCGCTAGCCGGGCCCATCGGGCCGCTTTGGGATAACGACTGGCGCGAGTGGCTCGAGACCGTGCAGGTGAACCTGCTGGCGCCGGTCGCGCTGTGCCGGGCGTGTGTTCCCTGGATGTGCCGCGGCGGCGCGATCGTGAATCTTTCGGGCGGCGGAGCCACCAGCGCGCGGGCCAATTTCAGCGCCTATGGCACGGCCAAGGCCGCCCTGGTGCGCTTCACCGAAACGCTGGCGCTCGAAATTGCCGAACTGGGCATTCGGGTCAACGCCATTTCGCCGGGCATCCTGAACACGGAGATGGTGGACGCGGTGCTGCGCGCCGGTCCGCAAAAGGCGGGCGCCGATTACGCCCAGGTGCTCGAAGTCAAGCGCCAGGGCGGTGAGTCTCCGGAAAAGGCGGCCGCGCTGGCGTTCTACCTGGCGTCGCCTGCGAGCGATGGCATCACGGGGCGGCTCATCAGTGCCGTGTGGGACCCGTGGACGGCGCTCGGCGCACACGCCGCCGAGCTGCGCGATTCCGATATTTACACACTCCGGCGCATCGTCCCGGAAGACCGCGGGAAGCAATGGACATGATCCGGGCGGCCGTAATCGGGTGCGGCCTGATTGGCGCCAAGCGGGCCAAGGCCGCGAAAGACATTCAAATAGTCGGTTGCTGCGACGTGGATGAAGCGCGCGCGCACGCCCTGGCTCGCACCGTGCCGGGTGCGGACGCATCCACGGATTGGCAAGCCACGGTGCGGCGGCCAGATCTCGACCTGGTGTTTGTGGCCACCGCGCACGACATGCTGGCGGCCATCGCCGCCGAAGCCGCAGCCGCGGGGAAGCACGTACTGATCGAGAAGCCGGGCGCTCGGACGAAGGCCGAGTTGGCGCCGGTCCGCGAGGCCGCGCGCCGCACCGGCGCGCTGGTGAGGGTGGGCTTCAATCATCGCTATCACCGTGCATTTCGCAAGGCGCGCGAGATCTTCGAATCGGGCGCGCTGGGGGAGATGATGTTCGTCCGCGGCCGGTACGGTCACGGCGGGCGGCCCGGCTATGACCGGGAATGGCGCGCGGTTCCGGAAAAATCCGGCGGCGGAGAACTGGTCGACCAAGGCATGCACCTCATCGACCTGGCGCGCTGGTTTCTCGGGGACTTCAGCCAGGTGAAGGGAATGATCGGAACGTATTTCTGGGACATGCCGGTGGAAGACAACGCGTTCCTGCTGCTCGGGACGCCGTCCGGAAAAGTGGCCTCGCTGCACGCTACCTGGACGGAATGGAAAAACCTGTTTTCGTTTGAGATCTACGGGCGCGGCGCCAAGCTCGAAATCTCGGGCCTGGGCGGAAGCTATGGAACCGAGCGCCTGGCCTTCTACCGCATGCTGCCGGAGATGGGCCCGCCCGAAACCACGATCTGGGAGTATCCCGCAGCCGACGATTCCTGGCAGGAGGAGGTGGCGGAGTTTGTCGAGGACATTCGTTTGAAGCGGCAGCCATCGCCCGGGATCGCCGAAGCCGAGGCCGCCTGGGAGATCGTGGAAACCGTGTATCGGGAGGCGCGTCATGATCATCACCGGTAGCCCGCTGCGCATCTCTTTGGGAGGCGGCGGAACCGACCTGCCATCCTACTATCGCGAGCACACCGGCTTCGTGATTTCGGCGGCCATCGACAAATACGTCTACATCACGCTGCACGAGACCTTCTCGCAAGAGATCATCGTCAAGTACTCGAAGATGGAAGTCGTGCAGTCGGCCGATGAGATCAAGCATCCCATCGTGCGCGAAGCTCTCAAGCTGGTGGGAGTGGACGACCATCCGCACCTGGAGATCACCAGCATGTCCGACATCCCGTCGGGGACAGGGCTGGGCTCCTCGGGTAGTTTCACCACTGCGTTGCTGCGCGCCCTGCACTGCCTGAAGAAGGACTTTGTGCCGGCCCGCGAGCTGGCCGAACAGGCCTGCCACATCGAGCTCGAATTGCTGGGCGAGCCGATCGGCAAGCAGGACCAGTACATTGCGGCGATCGGCGGCATCACGTGTTTCACGTTTCATCCCGACGGGCACGTGGATTCGGAACCGCTGCGGCTTTCCCCGGAAACGTTGCACACGCTCGAGGACAATCTGATTCTGTTCTTCACCGGGTTTGCGCGCAATGCGTCCGACATTCTGAAGGACCAGGATTCGCGCAGCAAGCAAAAAGACGCGGGCATGCTCGACAATCTGCACTTCATCAAGCAGCTTGCCGGGGAAAGCAAAGCCGCTTTTGAGTGCGGCGATCTGCGCCGGTTTGCCGAGCTGATGCACGTCCACTGGGAGCACAAAAAGCGGCGCACCCAGGGCATGAGTAACCCGCAGATCGACCAGTATTACGACCTGGGCCGGGCCAACGGCGCGCTGGGCGGCAAGCTGATCGGCGCCGGCGGCGGCGGCTTTCTGATGTTCTACACCGAAGACAAGACCCGCCTGCGGCGAGTGATGACGCAGGCCGGTCTGCGCGAGGTGCGCTTCCGTTTCGACTTTGCGGGCAGCCAGGTGATCGTGCAGTCGTAAGCGCAGCAAGCGCCCTGAATGATCGAAAGTTGTCTAAGTGATTGCATCTCTGGCAATTAACGTGGACCGATAAA
>OKRB01000147.1:0-366 GCA_900290245.1 Candidatus Sulfuritelmatomonas gaucii
GTAACGGCGCAAGTTAATGCCAAATGCGTCGTTAAACGCCTGAACCGTGCCGCTGAGTTTCACAATCCGGCTCGCGCGATCCTCGTTCACGACGCGCAAGCCGTATTGCGCGGCAAACGCGCGGATTTTCTTGACATCCGCCGCCGACGCGCCGTGCAGACGCGCGAATTCCTTACGGGTGAGGTACTTTCGCTCGTGCGGAGGGCGAGCGCTCATATGCGTGACCGGCGGAAACTCGCCGGGCTTCGATCGGCGGCGCAATAAAACGCCCACCTCGATCTGCTGATTCGCATCAGCCGGCCCGGCATCCTGGCCGCCCGGCCACGCTGTCCGCGCGCTGCCCTTTAGCTCTACCCGATCCTGTCG
>OKRB01000147.1:376-1251 GCA_900290245.1 Candidatus Sulfuritelmatomonas gaucii
CCACCAATCCTCAGGGACGAAGATTGAACCTGACCGAGGCGATTTGCGTATCATTCCTTGACCTCGGAGGTGCCCATGAACAGAAAACTATGGACGCTGCCCATAGTCTTCCTCGTCGGCGCTGTCTCTCTGGCAGGGCAACAAAAGGAATTCAAGCGCCTCGATGGCAGCAGCATCAAGCCAGTTGAAATTGACGAAACCGTGATGCGCCTGATGAAAGCCGCGGAAGTTCCCGGTGTGGGCCTGGCGCTCTTCAACGATGGCAAGCTTGCCTATCTAAAGACGTATGGCGTCCGCGATAAAGAGAAGAATCTGCCTCTGACGGCGGATTCGGTAATGTCCGGGGCCTCGTTCACCAAAGTGGCGTTTGCCTGCCTGGTCTTGCAGCTTGCGGACAAGGGAACACTCGACCTCGACAAACCGGTCTACCAATACTTGCCGAAGCCCCTGCCGGATTATCCCAACTACGCGGACCTGGCCGACGATCCTCGTTACAAGCGCATAACTGCGCGAATGTTGCTGAGCCACACCAGCGGTTTTCCGAACTGGCGGGCCTTTGAAGATGACCGCAAGCTGAAGATCCATTTTGAGCCGGGGTCGCGCTATGCGTATTCCGGTGAAGGGATTGACCTGCTGCAACTGGTTATCGAGGCCATCACAAAGCAGCCACTGGAAGAACTCATGCAGGAACACGTGTTTCAGCCTTTCGGGATGACGCGCACCAGCATGATTTGGCAGGACCGCTTCGAGAACGATTACGCAAACGGCTACGACGAGTACGGGCGCTCTCTCGGCCCGCAAAAACGCCCGAAAGCCGACGCCGCCGGTTCGCTGCTGACGACACCCCATGATTTTGCGGCTTTCATGCAGGCCGT
>OKRB01000145.1 GCA_900290245.1 Candidatus Sulfuritelmatomonas gaucii
GCGACATTCAGCTTGGGAAGCTGACGTTCTACCACTGAACTACTCCCGCTACTTAGAATCAATAACTTGAGTTATTGATTCTCATTTCCTGTCAAACAAGCTGCAATTTAATCAACACTTCAGCCCATTTCCAGTCCGATAACTGTGCTTGAAGATCCAGGAATCAGCGCCTCGAGGAAACATGAACGTCGAACAGGTTGACAGTAAAGCTGACAGTACGGCGACCAGAAAAACTCGCCTGACACAGTATCGCAAGAACGCTGAACGGTGGCAATTCTTTGCCGTCGCACGCAACGAGGACGGAAAGCCAAATCCAGACAAAATCATCATCGCGGGGAGACAGGTGGACTGGCAGACCCCGGGCGCGAAGTTTTATCTCAATTGTCGGCGCCGGGCCTCCTGCCGGCTCTCTCGTTCTCTCGAAGGAGAGCCAGCTCAGGTGGTTCCTCTGTCCTGCCTGACAGAAAACCCTCGCGCACGCGTGGGCGGGGAAGCTGCCGGCTTCACGATGAGCTTTACAGAACGCCGCGTCCGACGCTGGATGAGCGTCGAGAGTATCGCCCTCCGGCCCTGCGGAGGGAGATATTTCACATATTGGCAAATTCGCTGGTTGTGCCTCTCTTCAGGCTCTAAAGGTCGGTTAGGAAATCTGTAAGAGGATAGTCGGGGATCCGTGTTTTCCCTACGGTGTCTTGATACTTACAGAACACTTGAGGTTTTGGGGCGGTCCGATCCCCGACACAGTATGGGCAAACACGACCAAAACGTGTTTTTGCCGGGTGCGGATGTAAATTCGCTCTTTCTCCTCTCCTTCTACGCCCGCCGCGCCCGTGGCGCGGCTCATTCAACCCTCAAATCAGCAGAAAACCGACTGCGCAACGGCACCAGGCCACCAGAATCGTTGTGCACATGAACTGTGAACCGGTGCGCAACGCTATCCGGGACTGCTGCACCGTTGCGGAGTCCTTCTCCATCCCCCTGCGAAACGATCAACTGCATGCTCTCCTTCTTTGCGCAATAGCCCCGATCAGGGTGCGCAACACCGGTTCCGGCCAGAGCAGGAGCGATGTCTGGGTGATCCGGTTGTTAATGATGATGCTTGTGGTGTTGTTGTTGGGCAGGGTGAGACTGTGCGCATGCTGCATCAATATATATGACCGTCTCTGGTTCGCTTTACTGCTTCCTTCTTTCCCGCCCGCCAGCCTCTGCGCCGGACTCTGCGCTTAATCGCGCGATGTCCGTGAAAACACCACTAGCTGGTATCCCGCTTCTGCTGATAGGTAGCCGGGCAAATCGGGAAGTTGAAGTAACTTAGCAATCATTTGTAGATTTCGGCTGAAGCCAGGGGCGAGTCTGAGCCAATTCCCCCGGCAATGAGCACCGACCCATCCTGCAAGAGTGTTGCAGAGTGCCAGAATCGGGTTGCGAGCATCGGATCCGTGGAGGAGAACGAGCCGGCGGCCGGGTCGTAGATTTCTGCACTACTGTTGTTCTGATAACCAACCGGGTTTACCCAGTCAATATATCCGCCGGCAATCAACACCTTTCCGTTCAAGAGTAAAGTCGCCGTGTGGCCAACGCGACCCATGGTCATCGGGCCAGCGCGCGAGAACGTGCCCGTCATCGGGTCATACAACTCAGCAGTCGCCAGCGGATCAGTGCTTGGGCTCAATGCTCCATATGCGAATATTTGACTGGACACGCCTCCGGCAATCAGAACTTTGCCATTGGCGAGCAGATTGGCCGAATGGCCGGACCGCGGCGTTGTCATTGAGCCCGTCGATGTGAACGTGTTTGTCGCCGGATCGTAGAGTTCCGCCGATGCAAGGGCTGCCTCATCGTTCTCTCCGCCGACGATCAGTACTTTTCCGGATGACAGCATGGTCGCAGTGTGATTGCTTCGCGGAGAAGCCATGCTTGCAGCGGCGACGAACGTCCCTGCGTCAGGGTCGTAGATTTCCGCACTGGCCATCGGTTCAACACTTGTTGAGCCGCCAACAATGAGAACCCGGCCATCCGCCAGCAAAGTTGCGGTATGTTCCGTGCGGCCGGATTGCATGGGGCCCGTCATTGTGAAGCTTCGGCTCGCCGGGTCATACAGCTCGGCAGTTTGTGTTGCTGGGAGCCAGGTCGGGTATCCGCTGAATCGAGTTCCGCCTGCAATTAGGACCTTGCCATTCATCAGGAGCGTCGCCGTGTGGAGTTCGCGCGCAATGCAAGGCGTTCCGGTTGTCGAAAATTTTCCCTGAGAGGGGTCAAAGGTTTCAGCGAACGGAACCGACACAAGCAAGTCGTCGATATCCAATTGCCCGCCGTCGACTACCAAAACAGTGCCATCAGCCAGCAGAGTCGCTGTGTGAGCAGCACGGGGCTGATGCATCGTTCCGGTCGGAACGAATGCGGACGCGCCGGACGACGAAGTTCCATTTGTATTTCCGCCCCAGATAACCGAAGGGGTGTCGCAAGTGGCGTCGGCAGAAGTACCGCCGCCCCCGGGGTTGCTTCCTGATCCGCCGCCTCCGGAGTTGCTTCCTGATCCGGTGGTGCCAACGTTTCCGACGCCGCCACAGGCTGTCATCAGTCCGGCAAGACAAATCGCGATGACAAGACAAATCCCTTTCATGGCGGATTACCTCCCAGGGAAAATGAGCGAACTTAGAACGCAATACTCGATGGCGAATCCACGCGTTGCCGGCACTCTGTACGCTTCATGGCATGTAAATTTCGGCGTTGTTGGTGGAGTCCGGTCAAGTGGTATGCCCGCCAGCGATCAGCACTGTCCCATCGGGCAGCAAGGTTGCCATGTGTGAGTGGCGACCCTCCTGCATGGTGAGGATCGGTCGCTGTTGGCCGAACCTCCGAGCTATCTACCCTGATGCGCACTGGGCCCATTCGCGTTAGTGGTAGACTTCTGCACTCGTGAGTGCGGTAGTAAAAAGGCCGTCCCCGGATGAGGCGCCCCCTACGATCAGGACATCACCATTTGACAACAGCGTTGCTGTGTGTGAGAAGCGATCTTGCTCCAGTGACGGACCCAACGTAAATACGCCGGTGGCGGGATCATAGATCTCTGTTGTAGAGGTTGAGCCGCCATGAATAATGTATCCTCCGGCGATCAACACTGTGCCATCAGGAAGCAGCGTGGCGGTGTGCCAGCCGCGCGCAGTGTTCATGTTACCTGTCGGGGAGAATAATCCGGTGTTGGGGTCGTATAGTTCAGCAGCGAGGGAGCCAAGTCCCCCTCCGCCGGCGAGCAATACTTTTCCGTTTGGCAATAGAGTGGCTGTGTGGCCACTTCTTGACACTGTCGTATTTCCAGTTGACCTGAACTTACCATCCGCGGGATCAAAGAGCTCGGCGGTGTTGGAGGCGTATGGATAGCCGCCTCCCGCGATGAGCACCTTGCCATTTTGCAGCAGCGTCGCCGTGTGACCGTATCGCGCAACGCTCATTTGGCCGACAGCCGCAAATGTGCCCGTGGCCGGATCAAAAACTTCACTCTCTGACAATGGGAGCCACCACGGGTCAGATGGAAGCGAGTAGATGCCGCCTGTGATAAGCACCCTGCCGTCATTCAGCAAGGTGGCCTGGTGACCCTCTCGCGCAGTCAGCATGCTTCCCGTCGGTACGAACTGTCCACTCGATGCTTGGTAGATCTCGGCTGTCGCGCTGTCGATGGGCCCAGGATTGCCGTAGGCATTACCGGTTGGGTCCCAGCCGACTTCACCGCCGGCAAGGAGGACATCCCCACTTGGCAACATGGTTGCGGTATGAGAATCACGTGATACCTGTCCTGCAAGGCTGAATGATTTCGTCTCGGGATCAAACAACTCGGCTTGGTCCACGACCCAGTAACCATCGATGATATCGGGACCCTGACCACCACCGGCGACCAGCACCTTTCCGCTGGGCAGTAAAGTAGCAGTTTGTTGCAGCCTGGCATAGTTCAAACCGCTTATGGACGTAAACCCGAACGCAGTGACGGTCACCGTTGCCGTAGCATCCTTTGACGGGTCCGCCTGCGAAGTTGCGACGACATGATAGATGCCTGGTGCGGAGGGCGCGGTATAGCTTCCCTTGTCGCTGATCGTGCCCCCTGAAACACCTTCCTTGACGCTCCATATCAGATTCACGTTGTTAGAACCATTCACACTGGCACTGAAACTCAAAGTGCCGTCGTGCCTGACTCCAATTGTGTTAGGAACAATGGTCACAGAAACGGACGACGTCCCTGGGGCACTCGACACAGGGCTAGTCGTAGCAATGGCCGTTCCATTCCCAGCGCTACAGCCCGCCAGCAACCCGGCAACGGAAATCGCGAAGACAAGACAAATCCCTTTCATGGCGGATTACCTCCCAGGGAAAATGAGCGAACTTAGAACACAATACTCGATGGCGAATCCACGGTGATGCCGGCACTCTGTACGCTTCATGGCTTGTAAATTTCGGCGGTGTTGGTGGAGTCCGGCCAAGTCGTATGCCCGCCAGCGATCAACACTGTCCCATCGGGCAGCAAGGTTGCCGTGTGTGAGTGGCGACCCACGGTCATGTTTCCCGCTACCGCAGCCATTCCCGTCGAAGGATCATAGAGGTCCGCTTCAGCGTTACCTGAGCCGCCTGCCAACACACTACCAGTAATCAAGACACTCCCATTGGAAAGGCGCAGCGCTGCGGAGTACTCATGAGGTCCAACCGTCTTTCCGATAGAATCAACAGTGCCCGCAGCGGGGTCGAAGAGTTCTGCGTCGGCGGGAAGGTCAGACTCATCGCTACCCACAAACAGGACCTTGCCGTTGGTGAGCAGCGTTGCCGTGTTCACGTTCCCTTCTTGCGCGAACTGGCTCGCAAGGCTGAACGTGCTCGTTCGGGGGTCATAGAGTTCAGTTGCCCCACTTTCGCACGACCGAGCACACCACCCGGTGAGCAAGACCCTGCCATCCTGTAGCAATGTGCTTGTAAGCCATAACGGATCCGCATCGGCGTAAGCGGCCGTAAGAGAGAAAACACCGGTAGCCGGGTCATAGATTTCTGCGTTAACACCTTGCACCAAAACTCTGCCATCCTGCAGCAAGGTGGGGAGCCGGAAATCGAAGATACTCGGGGGATCTGCGGCATCCGCTGAAACCATATTCCCTGCGGAAGTAAAAGTTCCAGTCGATGGATCGTAGATTTCCGCGCTGAGGTCCTGAGCGCCGCCCACGACCAGGACTTTGCCATTGGCAAGCAAGACAGCGCCAGGCGAGCTTCGAGGAACGTTCATGCTGCCCGTTGGAGCGAAGCTGTGAGTCGAAGGATCGTAGACTTCGGCGCTGGCAAGTGGCTGCTCCACGGGATACGCAACGGAAACGCCACCTGCGATCAGGACTTTCCCGTTCGGGAGCAGGACCGCGACGTGGTCTGCCCGTGCAACATTCATGTTCCCAACCGCTACGAAGTTGCTGGAACCAGTGGTAGTGATTGGCGGTTCGCTGGGCGGCGTCGGCGCTATCGAATGCGTCCCTGGCCAGGTGCCACCACAACCAGACAGCAAGGCAACCGCGAAGGACGCGAACACGGTGAGACTTTTCACTCCCAATCTCCTTGCTGCGGCCGCGAACGAAGGGGCATTTGACCGGGATTTACATTTTCGCCTCCCGGGAGGTTTCACCAACCCGTCAGGGCAAATCGCGAAGACAAGATGAATCCCTTTCATGGCAGACTACCTCCCAGGGAAAATGAGCAAACTTAGAAGGCAATACTCGGCGGGGAATCCACGGTGATCCGCTTCCCCGCGAGCACCCCTGTGAGATGAGCCAGCGTATTTCCTGCTTGATCGAATTGATCGATGGTAAAGGATCCGCTGAATCTGTCTTTACCCTCTTCCAGGGTTACCTCTTCACGGATGTTGGCCGGTCCGACGAGATTTCCGTTCGGGTCAAAACTGATGGCAAAGTGATTCAACTCGTATCTGCGTTCGCCAACCCTTTTCCAGACTCCGAGGCAAAAGTTCTGTGTTGCCGGCGGACGGGAGGAATTCATGATCTCCGTTCCGTCGCTATGCCATTGCGCATAGGCAGAGTCAATGACTGTACCGTCAGGTATGCCCTCAGTGCCTTCAGCGGTAAACGTCACCTTCCAGAAGCCGACTATCGGCTCCCCCGCCTCGTCAGAATCAGACACGAGCAAAGGTTTCATCTGTCCGAGCCGAAATCCTTGCCACGCCTGCCGCTGAACCGGGTTACTACGGAGTCCTAGTTTGGATAAGTCACCGCATTCCGCATTTGCTCTGGCAGCGAATACACCCGCCAGAAGGGTCGCCAAAACCGTGAGCTTGATGATTGAATTCCTCCTCATATCGAATCCTCCATGGCCAGTTGGCCAGCTTTTGATTTCGGCCAGATTCTTCCGAATGGCGCCCTTTGGACAATGGATGTTGCATGACCATTGGCTGACAAGAATCTGACTTGGTAACTCTTTGAATTCGGAGGTGTTGGAGAGATATCTGACAAAGTGTCAGGTGTTCCCATTGGTCAATTTCGGTGCTAAGCTGGCAACCAGCCCCATCGGAGGTTCTCACGGTCACCCCAGTGCAAGCTCGAAAAGTGCGTTTCGGCGCGTTTGAGATTGATTTGCGCTCAGGGGAACTGCGTAAACATGGCATTAAGATCAAGTTGCAGGATCAGCCCTTTCAGGTTCTGCAACTCCTACTCGAGCGCCCGGGTGAGATCGTGACGCGGGAAGAGCTACGTTCCAAACTCTGGCCTGAAAACACGTTTGTAGATTTCGATGTTGGCTTGAATACTGCCATCAAGAGGCTGCGAGACGCCTTAAGCGACTCAGCCGAAAGCTCGCATTATGTCGAAACGCTCCCTCGGAGGGGCTATCGATTCATCGCTGCTGTCGAACCGGTTGACGAGACGACCACGCGGCTCCCAGGCGCCAACGATCAATCACAAAAAGCTTTTGCAACATCGCGGCGCTGGAAGATCTGGTCTGTCGGCGGTTTGGTCGTTCTGTTCGGTTCGTTACTGCTCTATCTCAACCTGGGCACCTTGTGGCAACGACTTCATCGGCTGCCGACTCCAATCCAATCAATCGCGGTCCTCCCACTTGAGAATCTCAGTGGCGACCCAACTCAGGACTATTTCGTCGACGGAATGACGGATGCGCTCACGACCGACCTGGGGAAAATCGGCCACCTGCGGGTAATCTCAAGGACCTCGACGATGCGCTACAAGGGCACCAAAGAACCTTTGAAGCAGATCGCCCGAGAACTTGACGTTGATGGATTGGTGGAAGGTAGCGTCTCCCGTTCGGGTGATCGGGTGCGGATCACGGCAAACCTCGTCCAGGTTGCGCCGGAGAAACACTTGTGGGCCGACAGTTTCGAAGGAAACATTCGGGATGTTTTAGATCTCCAGGACGATGCTTCACGCGCGATCGCCAATGCGATCCAAATCAAGCTATCGCCCCAGGAACAGGCGCGATTGACGAACTCCCACTCTGTCGATCCCCAGGCCTACGACGCTTATCTGCAGGGCCGGTTCTTTTCCGAGAGGACTCTCGTTCCTGCTGATAGGAGAAAGCCCACTGAGTACTTTGAGCAAGCAATCAAAGATGACCCTGCCTGGGCCTTACCTTATACGGGATTGGCTCAAATGGATTCGATTGAGGGTTCGAATCTTCCATTACCGAATGAGAATTGCACGAGGGCAAAGGATGAAGCTCTTGAAGCACTGAAAAGAGACCCCGAATCTCCTGAGGCACACACCGTCATTGCAGACGTAGAGTATTTCTGCGAGTGGAATTGGGCGGAGGCTGAACGGGAAGTGGGGCGCGCGATTGAAATCAATCCCAACCTGGCCCAGGCTCATAGTTCCCGCGGCCGGTATTTGCTCACGATGGGCAAGACCGGAGAAATGCTGGAAGAGACGAGACGAGCGGTTGAACTTGACCCTCTTTCTTTCCGAATACGCTGGGATCGCTGGATATCGCTCTATGCGGTCGGCCGATATGACGAGGCATTGGAGCAATGTCACAAAATCCAGGAACTGAACCCAAACCTCGATCTTGGGTACCTCTATTGTAGTGATGTGTACGTCGAAAAAGGGAATCTCACAGAGGCCGTTCAGGGATATGAGAAGGCTGTAAACCTTACTAAGGGAAACAATCCCCGTACGATTGCCCATCTGGCGTACGCCTACGCTTTGGCGGGCAGACGAAATGATGCCCAGAAATTGCTGGCTAATTTGATCGCAATTTCAATGCAGCGTCATGTGCATCCGGATCTAATTGCATTGGTGTATTTGGGATTGGGACAAAAGGAAACGGCGATTGAATGGCTCGACAAGGCCTATCAGGTGCGCGCCAGAGATTTGCTCGATATCAGATATAATCCGCAGTTTGCCGGATTGCGAACAGACCCCAGATTTATTGATCTCATTCGGCGCATTGGTCTTCCTCCCCTGTGATATTGAGTTCCTTGGGAACGTAACGCATGCATTTATTAAGACAGTCGAGAGGTCGACTCGGTTCGTTGCTCCTGTTGTGCGTCGCCTGCCCCATTGCTGGCCAGGCACCGACCGGGAGTATCACTGGGGAAATCCATGACCCAACCGGTGCTTCAGTAGGCGGGGCGCAGCTGGTTCTGCGTGATGTTGCAACTGAGGCACTCCGATCTACTACTGCATCACTTCTGGGAAGTTACGAATTTCCGCAGCTAACTCCGGGTGTCTACGACCTCTCGATCGAAGCGAAAGGTTTTCGACGGACAGTAGAACGCCACATCGTAGTCAACGTTGGGTCCGCAGTACATCTCGATGTGACAATGCCGTTGGGAGACGTGTCAGAAACAGTGGAGGTGAATGCGGAACCACCATTAATCGAGCCCGACAAGGTCTCCATCGGCTCAATTGTGGATCTGCACTCGATCCAGTATCTTCCTCTGGAGGATCGCCAGTTCCTGAATTTGGACCTCATCGCACCCGGCACAATTCCTGGCGCGCCGGGAACTCGCGTTGCAGGATCGTCCGTCGAGACGTTTTCCGTTGTCGGCATGCGCAGCCAGTCAAACAACTATACCCTGGATGGGATCAGCAATAATGATCCGCACATCAATGGTCCACTAAATCTCTTTCGGATCGCAGATGCGGTGCAGGAGTTCAATGTCGAAACAAGCATTCCAGGAGCAGAAGCCGGGCGCAATAGCGGCGCCCAAGTGAGCATCATTACGAAAAGCGGAGGAAATGCCTATCATGGAACGCTCTTCTACTACGTCCGAAACGACGCATTAGATGCAACGCCATTCTTCCTGAGTCGTGCCGGCTTGCCCAAGAACCCGCTGCATCGCAATCAGTTTGGCGGCACAGTGGGCGGATTCATTCGTCGTGATAAGGCGTTTTGGTTTGCGAGTTTCGAGAGTTACGACCAATCTGTGCAAGACCCTGCTACTGGTCGCGTGCCTACAGATACAGAGCGCGCAGAAGTTACCGACCCGGTCTTCCAGACTTTGCTTTCATTCTGGCCTAGAGCGAACACGCCGCAACTGTTGCTGGCTACTGGAATGAACTGGGCGGGGACCACTCCAGACGAAGCGAAGGATGAAACATACCTCTGGCGAATTGACCAGAACCTGACCCACAATCATCGGCTCACCGGCCGCTTTGTCTGGTTGACTGGGAGCACTCTCGTCCGGCAGACCAGCCCCTTCGACGGGACGATCAATAACTCTCCAGGACAACTTTCGCTGCTTGTTCAGGACACCTACAGCACCGATCGCTTGGTGAATGAAGGGCGCTTCGGGTATTCGCGGAACAAGGCATTCCTGCAGCCGGCCGACGCGAATATCAATCCGGCTCTAATTTTCGTAGACAGTACCGGGAAGACACTGCCCGGCTACATCGACACGAGGGTCGACCCCCTGAACGGCGGTTTACCAACTATTACAATCACCGGCTTCACTGGTGGGGGTTTGGGCGTTGGAGGCGGTTATCCTCAGGGGCGCACGACGAATTCCTATGAATTTCTCGATGATCTTTCCCTGATCGGACCTTGCGGGGACAGCCGGCACACTCTGAATCTTGGCGCAGGTGCACGCAGTGAAATTGCAAATCTTTTCCTAAACGCATTCTTTCGAGGTTCCATTTCTTTTCCTAATTGGAACGCGTATGGATCTGGCCAACCGAGTAGGGGAAGTTTGGCGACGGGCCCCAGTGAAACGTTTCGAAGATGGTCCCGCATCCCCGTTTACCTGTATGCACAGGACGAATTCAGGTCGCGCGCTAACCTTACGTTCAATTTCGGTCTTCGGTGGGAATACCCGGGAGCGTTGACAGAATTGGGCAATCGGGGCAGTAACTTCGTTCCCGGCGTCGGCCAGATGATCCTCAACAGTAACTCGCGCATCGATGTGGACCCGACCCAACTTGGACGTGCCGCGCTGCTGCAGACTCCAGTGAATACTTGGCTTCCAAGGAATGGACAATTTAGCGTCCCGAATAAGAACTTTGCCCCGTTTATTGGCGTGGCCTACTCGCCAGCAATCTGGCCCCGGATGTTTGGCCATAGCAGTACAGTGATTCGCGCAGGCTTCCGAATTAGCTATGACGACATCTTCGATGATGTACCTGCGCTAATGGGGTTGAATTTTCCGCCCGCCCTATCGACCACGCTTCCCCGTGGCAGCTACACGTGGGCAACAGTGTTGAACCAGAATCTGCGACTGTTCGCTTCCGACCCAACCGTTTTGCCTCAAGGGCAACGAGGCATCCTTACTTTTAGCGCGATTGATACACATCCTTCGAGCCCCTATTCGATGAATTATGCATTTGAGATGCAGCGACAGCTTGGGAAAAGCCTGTCGCTTGAGGTCTCCTATACCGGCTCCCAAGGTCGAAGACTTGCCGTGACACTCGATCCAAACCAGCCAGTCGTAATGGTGAATGACCCCACCAAACGCGGCGACCAGGCGCCAAATCAGCGCACTTTTCCATATCCGCAGTATTCCAACATCCTTCAGGCGGCGTTCGTTAGTAACTCAAACTTCAATGGACTCGCTCTAGTGGCACATGAGCGAATGACCCGAGGACTTAATTTCACGGCATCTTATGAGCTGAGTAAATCGTTGGATGATAACTCCGGTTTTTTCCCGTCTGATGGAGACTCGGCGATCTACGCAGATTCGAAGAACCGAACGCTGAATTATGGGCGATCTTCATTCGACGTCCGACAGCATGTGATTGCTTCGTTTGTCTATAAACTTCCAACGAGGCTTACGGGTGCGATTGGCAGAAGAGTGGTTCCGCGACAGATTCTGGAAGGTTGGGCCGTCTCCGGCGTAACCACGTTCAGAAGTGGTTTCCCATTCACAGTCCTCGCGAGTTCTGACACAGACTTCACAGGCCTGAACCGATGGACTCCTGCTGGTGGCTTTTCCGACCGGGTTGATATCAAACCCGGAATAACGGTCGTGCCACAGAACATGAGCAACCCCGATTATGCTTTTGACCCAGAGGTGTTCAGCTTTCCACAAGCCGGGAGACCCGGTAACGTAGGGCGCAACAGCTTGATCGGTCCCCAGATGATCGATCAGGACTTCGCAATCTTGAGAGATCTACCCATTCGAAAGACGCGACAAGCGCAATTTCGCGTTGAGGCCTTTAACCTGTTCAACCATACGAATTTCGAGCTGCCCGAAAATCGCCTGGATCAAAGTTCGGTGGGCAAAATTGGAGCGTCTTACGACCCTCGCCTGATTCAACTCAGTTTGCGTTTCCAATGGTGAGGCAATGACTTCTGGATCAGGTTGTAGCAGAAGACAGCCAATATCCTTCGTGCGTTCCTGCATAGGTTTACAGGCGCCGGTCTGTTTCGCGCGTTGGATTATGCCGGCGCTCTCACCGACTTCATCGACTCGCGGTCACCCGATAAAATCATATAATCCGCGCTAGCGGTGAGATCGATCAGAACGATCGTCGTTCAAATCCAATGCACAAGTAGAGACACTGAGTGGGCAGTGCCGCTCGCCTCAGGGCAAAGCGAGCTGTATATCTACGCGAGTGATCCTCATGTTGTGGGTCGCTAATGTGCGGGAGCAGGAGTCGTAGATCCACTGGCGGGAACAGTGACAGCGTCACTGGGTTCTCCGGTTTCACCGTTCGGAGCCACATACACAATTCGATAACGCACTTGAGCGTTGTTTGGAGGCGGGTAGTCGCTGGCGGTGGTTCCGTCGATTGGGCCGGCGACGCGCGTCCAACCTGAGTTGGCCGCGTCCTGACGGTCGACGACCGCGCTGAGGCCCGCCGGAGCCTGAGCGAATTGCAACGTGATGCCGGTTGCGGGTGCGGTCGCCGCTCTCAGCACAGGTGGCGCGGGTCTGGGTATCGCAGTCGCGCCGACGCGGACGATGACGGGCTCAGTGACATCACTGCGGTCGCCTTTGGCGTCGACGGCAACTAAACGATAGAAGTAGTTCTCATCAGGGCTGACGTACTGATCAACATACTGGCGCGCGTTCGCGGGGAGCGGGTCGCCAAGAACGACACCTGGGTCGGTGGTGGTGCCGGAACGCAACACGAGGAACTGCGCGGTGCGCTCCTCGGGGGCTGCAGGCTCGAAAGTGAGAACGACTTTTCCGCCGGCGCCAGAAACACTCGTGATCGTGGGCTCGCCGGGAAGGGAACGATCGGGAAGAGTGACCTGCACGAGGCTGCTGGGTGGGCCTTCAGCGTTGTCGAGCGCGACGGCCAGCACGCGGTACTGCAAGGTTACGCCCGATGCAATGCCGATGTAGTCGTCGTATTGCGGCTCGGGATTGACGTGCGGGTTCAGGCGCACCCAGTTGGCGGCAGCGGCCGCGCCCGGCTCAGAGTGCGTGGCGGTGTTGCGCTCAACAAAATATCCTGCGACAGGAAAGCTGACCGCGGTCCACGTGAGGCGCACGCGGGTTTCGCCAGCGTCGGCAGCGAGGCCCGTGACGGCGGGAGGCGCACCGGGATTGGATGGGATTGCGCTGGCGGCAAAGGACGGAGGTCCGAGGTCGCCGCGCGGGCCGACGGCGCGGACGCGATAGAAATAGGTTGTTCCGCCGCGCAGGTTGTCGTCCTCGTACTGGCCCGTGCCGGGTGGCAGCGCCTGCGTCATCAGCGTCTCCCAGGGTCCGTTCGGCATGAAAGATCGCTCGACTACATAGCCGGCGAGATTGGGCTTCTGCCCGGCCGTCCAGGTCACCACAATCTTTCCCGGCGA
Organism: Candidatus Sulfuritelmatomonas gaucii; assembly: GCA_900290245.1. Classification (GTDB taxonomy): domain Bacteria; phylum Acidobacteriota; class Terriglobia; order Terriglobales; family Acidobacteriaceae; genus Telmatobacter; species Telmatobacter gaucii. Next base: position 13,228 of record OKRB01000145.1, read on the forward strand.
TCCCGCCGCCTCGACCGCAGCCGGTGGCGCGAGCGCGCGAAAGTCCGGGAAGAAGATGCGAATCGAGGAAGGCGGGCTCCGGCGGCCGAAGGCGTCCACAGTGTAGATCTTGTAGGCCACGGCTGTGTTCGGCGGCGCGCTGCGGTCCACCACCAACGAAAGCTTCGGATTCCATTGCGTGCCGACAACAAACGGCTTCACACTGATGGAGCTTCCGTTCCGCTCAACCACACACAAAATCGCAGGCAGCGCGCGATTCTCGGCGGGTGGATTCCAGGAGAGCGAGACGCCGTTCTCATCCACCTTGGCCTGCACTCCATCGGGCGAAGGAGGCAGCGCCGTGGCCTGCGATGCATCCACAGGCTGCGAGACAAGCTTGAGGCCAGTGGGGCTGCCTTGCGCGTCAAGGCCCTGGATGGTGTAGGCGCGCGCACCGGCCGACACGTTGGCGAGGGTCGCATAGAGTCCGAGCGCACGGGCGAAATCGAGATCGCTGAAGGCGCGCAGCCCGAGCAAGTTGGTGAAGTTCCGCTGCTGCTTCTCGTTGGACTGCGGCTTGCCCAGGACATCGGGCAACCGCTTGATGGTGTCGGCGTCTTCAATCGGCAAAGCGGAGAGCGCCGCTGCATCACCCATCGCTACGTGCGGAACAAGCACGTTTCCAGAAGTGTCGGAGACGCTCCAGCCGCCCGCCGGCCATTGCGACGCTGGAGGAAACCACAACAACTGGATGTTCCCCCGGCCATCCGAGACGGCAAAGACAGCGCCGCCGTTTTCCTGCGCCGTGCCAGGCGCTGGCACAGCGAGCGCAAAAATGGCCATCGCTGAAGCGACGCAACGCAGCGACAACGTCTTCTGATTCCCTCGTTCCCTTGTTCCCTTGTTCTTTGCATTCTTCATAGATGCACCGAGAACGAAACGCTGCTCAAAGGCCATGGCAGGCCGAGCGAAGCGCTCGCGTCAACATCGAGCGGCATCGCCTCTGCGTGAATCTGCGCGCTGACCCAATCGGAAACACACACACCCGACACGCACACGCCCGCGCTTGCATTGGCCGAAAAGTCGCCAGAGATGTGCGGCTGCGGCGTGATCGTCACGCCCGCGTCGACGCTGCCTTTCACGTAAGCCGACGCCACTGAGTTGTCGCCGACTTCGAGGTCGATGCTCACGCCGCCCCCCATCGCGAGACCCTGGTCCGACAGCATGAAGTACATGTCGGCATCGGAGACAAGGAAGTGGCCCTGAATCCGCGGTCCCTCTTTCTTGCCCGCATCAATGTGCCAGGGGCCATTGCCAAAATGCAGATCGACAGCGGCATTGTTGGCGCTATTGCCAAGATCGAGTGACGCCAATCCGTCCATGAAGTCGAGATGTCCCCACAGACGGCCATCGAAATTTCCGCCTGCATATTGGAAATATCCCTGGAAATCTCCGTTGCCGTTATCGGCCAGCTTGAGCAGCCAGGCGTGAAAGTCCATGCGCGCGCCCGCATCCTGGCCGCTGGCCTTGATCGTGAGATCGCCGTCGAGCGTGTAGGTGAAATGATCGGGCATGCCCACCCGCATTCCTGCGTAAAAGAGGAACGAGTTGTCGTAGACGGGGCTCGCTGCGTTCAGGTCGCCCGTGTCGGTGAATGCATTGATGGGGAAGTTGTGGCCCATGCCGCCGGAAATCGAGTAGAGGTTCATGATGGGCGGCACGGGAACCATTGGGACGCCCGTATCGCCGAGGCCAATGATCGCGCGCGTAAGCCAGTAGTCATGACCGTTGCCGTAGCCCAGCCGGAACTGTGCCGTCACTGGCGGCCCACCAAGCTCGCTCAAATCCACTGTCCCGGAGTACTCGGTTGTGCCGCCACCGTTGTATACCGGGTGCACCTTGGCGTCGGAACTCGGCTGTCCCGAGGGATACGGCACGTCGACCGTGAACGGAGAATTTGTCGGGCCGTGTTGGGTGATGTTGGCGCCCGACTCGTCGAGCTCATAATTCACCTGCATCGACGCGGCCGCCATAACTTCAGACAAGTGAACGTGAGTGCTGAACTGCGCGGTGAAGATCTGACTGCCGCTGATCGGTACTGTGATGTGCGCGGAGACCAGATCGACGGGCGTGGGGCCGAGCTTGGTGCTGCCGCCTAGCGGAACGTCGGTCGAACTTGCGCTGTTCGCGAGGTAGGCGCGGCCATCCATGCCGAAGATGAACGGCGTAAGCGGAATCGTGGTGAAGCTCTTGCCTTCGGCGTTAAAGGTGTAGGTCGTGGTGGTTTGTACGGCCCAGCCGTGGCCCTGCACCTGGGTAAAGACAAGGTTCTTCGCCGTGAAGGAGACGTTGCCGTACGTCTTGGTGACGGTAGTGGGGCTGCTTGGGAACGTGATCGAGGCCTGCTTGCCCCCGCCCGACTGCAGATGTGCGTCGCCTTGAATGTGTGTGTCGAGCCACGGAACGTAGATATCCATGCCGTAGTAGGTGGCAGTCAAATCGCCCTGGCCGGGCGCGGCGGTCGCCACGAGCTTTTGGAAGTCGACTGTGCCGTCCTCGTAATTCGAGTGGAACTGGCCGGTGGTCAGGCTGCCGCAGAGCCCGCCGCCGATCACGCCCCAATCGGTGACCGTGGGCTGCAGAGCAGATGCAGCCACAAGCCCCATCGTGTACGGGTCCACTGTGAGCGTTGGGAAGCGAACGCCCACCCAGTCGCCCCCGCTCAGGCCGCCGCAGAGCGGTCCCGCGGCGTCGCCGCCATTGTGACTCAGGTCGATGCGCACGTTGTTCGATTGCATCTGGAACGCGCTCCAGCCAATGATCGTCGAAGGCAGCGTCAGCCCATCCTTCATCCAGTCGCCATTCGCATGCAGCTCCGAGGTCACTCCGTCCCACGATTGCGGCTTCTCCACGCCGGGCAGCCGCAGCGTGTCGTCACTCAGTGTCAGGCTGAGTGTCGCATCCACTTCGCCTTGCGCTGCGCCCCCTTGAGAGGATGTGTGGCCCTGAATGCGATCAATGGTTCCTGTCACTCCGGGCACGCTGGCGTGAAGCGTGACGCCCGGTGACACATCGATCGTTCCAGAGGCGACTGTCTGGCCGTCAGGAACGTTCCAGTTGCTGAAGCTGATGGGGACGGGCGGATAAATGTCGTAGCCGCCGCTCGACTGATTGGCGAGATGAATGATGAGATTGCCATTCCCGCTGTACTCGGTGCCTTGCTGCGTCACGTGGCCTTGAATGTCTCCCACTTCGAAGGCTCCGCCGCTCGTCACCGGAAACAGGAACTTGCAGGGCTTGGTGGGGTCTGACGCAACCACTTCATAGTGGTTTACGTTCGACTCCACATGCGAGCCCGGCGGAGGTTTCGCCGGGGTGAGCGAGACAACGTGCTGCAAGGCGCCATTGACGTACTGCACGGCTCCCAGCCCGGTGACGCTGTGGTTCGAGCTGGAGAGGATGCCAACTTTCAGCGGAGGAAGATTGCTTCCCGCCGGAGGCGAAAGCGAATTCAAAAGCGACTGCGCCTGTGCGCCCGCATCCGCATCGATGCTCTTGCTGCTGTCTCCAGCAATCTTGCCCACCGCCTCGCGGACCCCAAGCGGCAGATTGGGCAGGGCCGGATCGGGCACGATCTCGGCTTCCACCATCACCGCATGCATGCCCTCATCCTTGGTCGTCAGCGGCGACGGCGTATCGAACGGCTTACTCTGTGAAACGATGATCGGCGGCTCGGTCACGATTGCCAGCCTCCCACCTACCTCGATCGGTTGCGGATGAGCGATAAGCTTCCGCTGCGTTGACGGGCCCAGCGCAAATGTCTGCTGCATGGTTGCGCCATCGACGTGCCACGTCACTTGGACTTCGCCGCGCCCATAGTAGCCAATTTGCGACTGCGCCACCGCGACGTCGTCGCAGGTACTGCATGTGGCATCGGCGGTCACGTTGCCGCCGCCGGCACGTATCGGCTCAAGGGTCAACTTGGGCTGTCCCGAAGCAGGCGCCTGCGCCGGCTTCGCTTCAAGAGTGGGCATGTGCGTAGGCGCCGGCGTCGCAGGCCCAGGCGCAGCCTGATTCCCCAGATTGCTCATCGCGCCCGGAGCCAGGTGAACGGGCAGCTTGGATGGACCGTTGTCGTGGCCGGGATAATCCGGGTCAGCGATCGATTTCAAGTGCAACGGCCCATCGGCGGCCAGATCTTCTGGATAGGTGAGCGTCTTGTTCGCGCAGAAAACCATGTACGCGCGCGATGCAATCGCGGAAAGATCGGGGCCTGCCGGCGCGTTGCTGCCTGATCCCTGAGGTGAGCCGCCCTTCAGTGCGACCGGCATCGCTCCTTGTGACAGAACCGACTGGAATGCGCTGCCCACCGAGTTTTGTTGCGTGGCCCCTCCGCCAGGCATCACAAGCTTGCCCAGCGTAGCCACCTGCAGGAATGGCGAATTGGCGGGCCCATCTACGCTTGCCGACAGCAGCGACGCGTTAATGTGTTGCGCATCGGCTTCAGAGAGCTGAAACACGCGGATGATGTATTTCCCGGGATTGTTGTAAGGATGGAAGTACACTCCCTCGGCTTGCAGCTTTGAACCCGACGTGGTGTTCGGCGCCGGCAGCGTCAGGCCCTCGTCGCGACTCCAGTTCGTCATGTTCGGGTCGGTGGGCGCCGGAGAAAGCGATTCGATTGTTCCGTCGCCCCAATCCACGAAGACGTTATCCATCGCCACTTGCCCGACCTGGCCGAAGAGACAATTGGCGCACTTCGAACCTGGCGTATCAATCAAATTGGGATGCGACGCATACGGTGAATTCGTCAGATCGAATTTGCCGGTGACCGCGAACCGATCACCGACATAGCTGTTCGGATCGTTTCCGCTCGCATCGATGTCCACTGCTTGCAATCCGGTGCCAACCCCGCCTAATGGGCAGCTCATTCCCGTGGGAGCGGCGGGCCGGTCGAGCGGCCAGCGATCCGAAACTTCCACTTCGATATCGGTCGTTTGCGGCTGGGTCGGCTGCTGGTTCGCTTGCGTAGCCAGATTCTGGCTGTTCACCATATAGTTCTGCGCGGTCGATTGCGTGCTGCCCGATTTCGTCGGCGGATTGGCCGCTTGCGGCGCTACGCCGTTGGTGTTGTACGTGTGATACCCAACCACTTCCCATTGCAGATCGCCCTCAGCCAGTTGCGGGCTGGAACTCGACGGCGCAGGAGGCCCAAAGAGTTTCACGCCGTTGATCACCCTAACTGCCGGTGTACTGTCGGAACCGGGCTTCAGCGGGAGGAGTTTGACCGGTGGGACGTTCTCCAGCACCTGCGCCAGAAACGCCGCGTCGGGTCGGAAGTAATTCGGAACCATCTTCAGCGCTCCGCCGAAGAACGGAATCTCCACTCCGTTCAGGCGCTTTGAACCGAGCAGGGTCGTGCCGTTTTTCGCGTAGATATTCAGCACGTAGTAATCGGCAAGCCCCGGATTCTGCTCGTGCCATTGGAACTTCGCATCGTCATCGAGCACCGGAACGCCGTAGTGCTCTTCGATCTCCCCTTCCCACTGATCGCCCCACTGCGGCGTGTCAAGGACAATCTTGCCCGGAGGAAAGTTCTGCAGGGTGATGGGCGTAATCTTGAGCGACGGTGGAGGTCCCTGGGTAACCGTCTGCGCAATCACGTCGAGCATGCGCTGGCCCGTGACTTGCTGGTGTTCTGGCGTTTCGAGCGTAATGTCGCGGCCGCCAGGCAGGGCCGTTGCCAGCGCGCTCACCGTCACGTGAATCTCGGTGCTGTTCACGTACCGCGCCGGCCCCGCGGCAAAAACCGCAGCGGGAACTCCCGCGCCCACGCTGAAGGTTGCTTCAATCCCGGGAACGAAGTTGGTCCCTTCAATAGCGATGTCAACGTTCTGCGCGCCCGCCGTGATCTGGCTGCCCGCCGTGATCTGGCTGGGAACCAGCCGAAGAATCCGCATGGGAGCGGCTTGCGGATTTGGCAAGCCCGGAGTGACGGTAAAGGTATTCGGCGCTGGCGTGCGGTAGTTGCCGGCCAGCAGCGTCACTGCGCGCGGGCCCAGCGGCGCATTCGCGGCAATCGTGATCTGCGTCTGAACTTGATTCGCATTCACCAAGTTGCTGTGCCCTATGGTCAACCCCGTCGAGGGGATAAGCTGCAGACTCTCATTCGCTATAAAGTTGGCCCCGGAGAGCGTAAGCACAACCGTCGTTCCCTGCTTGCCCGATAGCGGCGACATTTCTTTGATCGTGGGCGCAGGCGCTCCGCAGGCCGCCGCAAAGGCGCCATTAGGGCACGCCGACGGTTGCTGCGCTGCCGCGACCACTTTGAATGGAATCCCCGCGATTAGATCGTGATCCGCGTCCTCGATGTCGACTCGGTAGCTGCCAATAGCGGCGGCGGAGGCGATCTGCACCTGGGCGACAATCTGCGTTGCCGAGACCGCCGAAATGCTGCTGACGGTCAATCCCTGCGAAGGTGTGAAGAGCAGCTTGAGCAGCCGCGGAGTAAAGTTCGATCCCGTAAACGTGAGCGTGACGGTCGTTCCCTGCGTTCCCTGTGTAGGGCTGTACGACGTGAGTGAAGGATTGCCATGTGGGGCGGCTTGCCCCGCTGCGCGAGTTGCAAGCGAGATCGCAAAGGCGGCAAGCAGCAATCGAGCCACCGACGTGGAGCACGGCCCGGTGCTTGGCTCCCGTTTCAAACTCGTGTTGGCTCGCGCCGTCCGCATGCATTTTCTCAGAAAGTCTTCTTATGTCCCCACGCGAAAGTCCAGATAGCCACAAGCTGCGTTGTGGCCGTGTCGATGTGGTTCACGTTGTCGTGATTCTGGTTGTAACTGCCCTGCGCGGAAAGCGTGCTTGTCTTCAGCCAGCCAGGAAGCGTCCATGCCAGCCGCCCACCGTACTGGCCGCTAAGTGTGTTGCTGGTAAATGTGCCGCTCGCCAGCTGCGACTCGGCCTGCACCACGCTCAAAAGCGGAGAAATTTGCAATCCTGGACTTTTCCAGACCATGGCGGGTTCGACATACACGCTGATGTTGCGCGTGTCGCCAATCGCAATGGGATCTGCAGCAACCCAACTGAAGTTGACTTGTGTATTGCACTGGAAAAAGCCCTTCGTAACCAGATTCGCGCCGGCGGAAATCGACGAAGTGATCGCTCCGGCACTGGGCTGAATGTTGTTTCTGAGCCAGTCGCGCGTGCCGCCCGCATTGAGCGAGACCATGCCCACCTGGCGGCTCACCGTGATGTTGCCGGAAATGTCCCGCTGGTCGGCGCTTCCGTTTTGCGAGGGCGGCTGGCCCTGCAACGCCAACGGAACATTGCCTGTCTTGGTGATCGATTGCGTCGAGCTGACGCTGAGGTTGGTCTTCGCGCCGAGCGGCTTTGACCAGGTTTCCGTCGCCGTGTTCAGGTCGAGTTCGACGGCTGTGACTGACTGCACGTTGTTTTGCAGAAAGCTATAGGTGACAGCAAATGTCCCGGCCTTTGTGGGCGCGCTTGCCGAAGCATCCAAGCCGCGCAGATCTGGATTGCTCGACTGCGTCAGGCTGGGATTGGCGGGGTTGCCGAAATTTGCGCTGAGGTCGCGGAAATCCGCGCTGAGCGCGACCTTGCCTGCGGACCCGGAGAGGCCAGTCCTCCACGCGCGGCCGAAGAGCGTCTTCACTGTGGGATCGGAGAGATTCGCATCATGGTAGCTCCACGCGTATTCCGATTGCCATTGCCAGTTTTTGGGGAGATGGAACGTCAGCAGACCGCTGTAGACATCCCCGCGCGAAGCCTGCGCAACCGAATTGGGCACGACAATCGGATTGCCTTCCGAGTCATACTCCACGATGGTCGGTGCGCCAATGTCGCGCGCGCTGAGCCACATCAGGCGGAACTCCGTCCACTTCGGGAACGGCGCCTGCCAACTTGCGCCCAACAGTCGCTGATGAAACGAGATTCCCGCGCCACCGCCCAGCGCCTCGTCGTTGGTATTGGTATAGAAGCCAAGCTTCCCGCCCGGCGTGGTCAGCGTGGCTTCCACTCCCTGGCGCGGCGTTGCAGCAGTAACAAACTGCGCGTCGGTGTACAGAACCGGCGAAACGATGCCGAAGCGCACGCCCACGCCCCAATGTTCACCCTTGCGCTCGAACTGTGCGACGTAATCATTCACGCGGCCCATGCTGGTGCGCAGTGCCGCGGGGTTCAGCACCGAGTCGAGCAATCCGCTTCCGTTCACCGCCGGCTGCCACGGGCTGCCTTGGAAAATCATGCGATCCGAGAGCGTCAGATCGTTCGAATCCGGCGGATTGGAGCCCGAAGCCCATTGCGTCGTAGAACCGATTTGCATATCGATTTCGCCGCCGAATTTCTGCTTTGGTGCTGCGGGCTTCGCGGGTGCGGGCACGCGTGTGAACGAAGCTCCAAGCGCGGAAGACGAACTCGGCGTCGGCGCTGCTTCAGCATCGGTGCCCGGCTGGAAAGGCGTGGGGCTCGGCGTTGCAGGTGCCGCAGTCGGCGCAGACACCGTGAACTTCCACCCCGATCCCTCGTTGCCCACCGTCAGGCTTACGTCGTGCTCGCCGTTCGAAAGCGGAAGTTGCGGCGTATATGCCACCTGCGTTTGGGTCACTTGCGCAAGCGATGTAATGTCGATGTCGTCCATCGCCAGGCTCACGTCCGCGGGATTCACTGGCGCCTGGAATTGAACGCTGATCGCAGGCTCGTTCTGGCTCACGGAGCTATTCGGCGTCGGCGCTTCTTTGGTGATCTGCGAGGAGAGATCGAAGTATCCGTGCCTGCGCAGCGTGGTCAGTGAGACCAATTCGACATTCAGGCTTCTGGTTGGTTGCCTCATCCGCGCCGACGGAGGTCCGGGAACGCGCGGCGCGACAAATCGTTGTTCCGGCCCCGAAAACAGAAAATCGCCCCAATGCGAATACACATCCACGCGCCAGAAGTACGTTTGACCTGGAATGATTAGGCCTCCCACCGCATGCAGATTGAGCGTTCCCTTGTCTGTCAGATAGCGCCGCAGAACCCTGTTGCCCTCAGCGTCGTTGCTCAAGGTGACCAGATAGAATGCTCCAGGGTTCGCAGGGTTCCAATCAAGCGACATGTGTCCGGCGGCCGATTGCGTCAAAACGGCGCTCACCGGGGCCAGGGCGCCTTGGGCCAGGTGCGCGATGGGCCGCATCGGCAGCGGTTTGCGCGTCGCTCCGGCGCTGTCCACGGCGCGAACCGTCCAGTAAAGATTGCCCTCAGGTTGCTGGCGCCAAACTTCAGCGGGAACCTGCCAGTGGTTGTCGTCAGCGTTATGCCAATCAGAGATGGACGAGAAATATGGTTGCGTCGAGAATCCGACCTGGTAGCGCACCGCCCCCGGAACCGGCGCCCATACCAAAGCAGGAGGCTCTGAATCGGTGGATGCGGCCCCATAGACCGGCGCGAGGAGTTCTTCAAGGTTCCATCCGGCAGGATTGACGACGACCGTTACTGGCCGCGTCGCAATCTGGCTCGGCTGCTGCATATGTAACTGCACGGTGTGTCCGCCCAGGAACCATGTGGGCAGCGGCTGCTTGGTCCTGACGGTGACACTTTGCCCGGCAACCAGGTTCACGGCAAATTGCTCGACAACCCGGTTATCCCAGAGCCATTGGCCGATGATCGTGCCCGTTCCCGCGCCCGACAGCACCGCCTCTGCATAGAGCTCGCCCCCAAGAGAAACCACTGTGCCGTCACGCGGGTGAAGCAATGCAAGATTGAGCACCGACACCGGCGCGCCGATGGATGTGGACGAACTGACCTGCAATGGCTGCGTCGTACCGCTGCCCGCGGCGGCCGGGCCAATCGGAGTTGCCGTGGAAGTTCCGTCGGCGTTCAGCACGTCGATCGCGCGCAACCCCACAGTTGCGCCGGGGCTCAGGCTGACGGTTGCGGTCATCAGCGTGGTGGAAATCCGATTCACGGTCAACACTGCAATGTCTGCCGCTTGGGTGCGGCCGTTGGAGTTGGCCAGGCTCGCAAGCTTCGGCGAGATGACCACCATGGCGCCCGACATGAAGTTTGCACCCTGCAGCGTGAGCTGCAATCGGCCTGCTCCTTGCACCGCGAGGCCGGGAGCCGCGCTGGTCAGCACCGGTGGCGGCCCGGCCGCCGGGGTCACCGTCAGCGGAAATGGCGCCGATGTTCCTCCGGGCAGAGCCAACGAAGGATTGAAGACGGTGATTTCATCCGTGCCCTGGGTCGCAATGTCCGTCGCCAGAATCGCCGCGGTAATTCGCGTCGCGCTCACGAATGCAGTAGTCCGGCCCGCTCCATTCACTTGCACTACTGACCCGGCGAAGAATCCCGTGCCGTTTACGGTGAGTGTGAATCCCGAGCCGCCGGCCGTCACATTCGACGGAACAATAGACGTAATTGTCGGAACACCCTGTCCATGCGCCGCCACGCCAGCAACAACCGCGAGCAGCAGGGCGCAGAGCAACCAACCAGGTCGCGCGCCAGGGACGCACTTCTGCTTTCGCTGCAAGTCAGGAGCCACGAGGGTACGCACGTATCTTCCTTCCATGAAGCCGGCGAGCCTTACCCGAGGGGAAGTCCTACACTTACCTGCGGTGGCAGGCAGGATAACTTGCGCATTTGAGAGAAATCAAGTTAAAAATGGCATTGCTTATTTCGATTCTCGGTACTTCCGGTCAAAGCGGCTGTACGTATTGTTTGAATGCAAAGTCTAGGAGGAGCACGAGGTGTTGCGAAAAGCTGAACTCAGCATTGA
>OKRB01000144.1 GCA_900290245.1 Candidatus Sulfuritelmatomonas gaucii
GTAGAGCACTCGCTTGGGGTGCGAGGGGTCGGCAGTTCAAATCTGCCCGTCCCGACCAATTCAGATTCAGAGATCCCTCGACTGCGCTCGGGATTTCGCCTCCGGGCTCCCGCTGGCGCTCACGCCCGCATTGCGGCTCAAGTTCAAATCTGCCTGCCGAGACCGATCAGATCTTTTTCTGTCGTGCGCAATGCAGGCCTCCGGCGTTCATCTGCGGAGGCTATCCACACCCGGTTTTAGCCGCTAAGGGCCTGCCTCGGTGTAGGTGTAGTCGTTATCGAGCGGGGTTCCGTTGATCCACGTCCAGAGGCGCACGTGGATGGTGGCTCCGTTGGTGGGCAGAGTGACGGTGGCGCTGGTGCCGGAGATAGGACCCATGTTGGCCAGATCGTAGCCGCCTGCAGTGGTTCCGATCCAAAGATAATAGGCCGTCACGCCGCCCGTGCCCGCATTCCAGTTGAAGGTGGTCGAAGCAGAGGTCAGCTTGCTGCTGGGCGCAGGGCTGGTGATGACACCGGCAGCGGGGGTGGCCTCGATGTAGGTGTAGTCGTTGTGAAGCTGGATTGCGCCGCCGTTGATCAACGTCCAGAGCCGCACATGGATCGTGGCTCCGCTGGTGGGCAGAGTGACAGTTGCGCTGGTGCCGGTGAAAGGTCCCTGGTTGGCGAGATCGTAGCCGCCTGCGGTGGTTCCGACCCAGAGGAAGTAGGCCGTCACGCCTCCGGTGCCCGCATTCCAGTTGAAGGTGGTTGAAGCACCTGTCAACGTGCTGCTGGGCGCAGGGCTGGTGATGACACCGGCAGCGGGGGTGGCCTCAGTGTAGGTGTAGTCGTTGTGAAGCTGGATTGCGCCGCCGTTGATCAACGTCCAGAGCCGCACATGGATCGTGGCTCCGCTGGTGGGCAGAGTGACAGTTGCGCTGGTACCGGTGAAAGGCCCCTGGTTGGCCAGATCGTAGCCGCCCGCGGTGGTTCCGATCCAAAGATAATAGGCCGTCACGCCTCCGGTGCCCGCACTCCAGTTGAAGGTGGTTGAAGCGGACAATAACGTGCTCCCCGGCAACGGGCTGGTGACCGCACCTGCGGCGGGTGTGGCTTCGATGTAAGTGTAGTCGTTGTGGAGTTGGATTGCGCCGCCGTTGATGAAGGTCCAGAGCCGCACGTAGATGGTAGCTCCACTGGTGGGCAGATTGACGGTGGCGCTGGTGCCGGTGAAAGGACCCGTGTTGGCCAGATCGTAGCCGCCTGCGGTGGTTCCGACCCAGAGATAGTAGGCCGTCACGCCGCCGGTTCCCGCATTCCAGTTGAAGGTAGTTGAAGCGGACAATAACGTGCTGCCTGGCGACGGGCTGGTGATTGCACCTGCGGCCGGAGTGGCTTCGATGTAAGTGTAGTCGTTATGAAGCTGGATTGCGCCGCCGTTAATCAAAGTCCAGAGCCGCACGTAGATGGTAGCTCCACTGGTGGGCAGAGTGACGGTGGCGCTGGTGCCGGTGAAAGGACCCGTGTTGGCCAGATCGTAGCCGCCTGCACTGGTTCCGACCCAGAGATAGTAGGTGAGCGTGCCGCCGGAGCCGGGATTCCAGGAAAATGTCGTTGATGCGCCGGTCAGCGTGCTGCTCGGGGTTGGCGAGACCATGGTCGCGGGGGAATTACCGCCGGACGGCGTGAGGATCTCCCATGCTCCGCGTCCGTGGGTCCCCACGGCGAGGACGTGGAGGCTACGATTCAGTTCCAAGTCGTATCCCTGGGCACTGGGAAGTCCCGTGCCATAAGCAGTCCAGGTTGAGTAAGGGTTGGGCGATGAATAAACCGCGGTGTCGTTGGAAATATAGATGGTATGACTCACGTCAGTATCGACCTGAGCCGACCAGGTGGGCAGATCGGGAAGGTTGCTGCTGATATCGATCCATGTCGCGCCGGCGTTGATCGTCCTGTATACGTGCTGGCCGCCGCCAGTGAAGTTATTGGTAACAGCGATCGCGGTCTGGCCGGTGGTATCGTCGGGGTCGGTGACAATCTGGTTCACTCTGCACCCTGAGGAGAAGTGTCCGCTCGCTAGACAGGGCAAATCCTCCTCATTCCAAACGGCACCGTCGTCAGTGCTGACAAAAATCAAACTGCCGCCGTTGGAGTCTCCCGTGGCGGCATAGATCACTTCGGGATTGGGACCGTTTGCCGGAGCCAGCGCGACGGTATCGAGAGTGTTGTTGTTATCGTTCACGACATTATTGAATCCGTTCGATCCGGGAGTGCTGATCGCGGTCCACGCAGTGGCCCCGTTGGTGGTTTCATACACGCGGTCAAGACCTACCAGCAGGTGATTGCCGTTTGTGGGGTCCACAACAAATGGGGGATAGAAGTCAGAGAACGTGTTGACAAAGCCGCTGGTTTCAGGAGTCCATGTCTGGCAGCCGTCGTCAGAGCGGCGGAAGAATTCGGTCGGGCCGAAGCTTTCGACGGGATGAATGTCGTAACACCGCGAAGGCGAGGTTTGACTGAACTGCGCAATTCCGCCATCGCCGCCATCTGTCTGGGTCCAAACCGTATTGTTGCTATACAACTCGGTGCCGTTATCCTGGCTGCCGCCCACGACCGTAGTTGCCGATGTGGGGTGCAGACCGATTCCCTCGAACTGGATTGTATTCAGATTGCCGTTGAGGTCGGTCCAGCTTGGGACGGTGGAGTCGTAACGCCAAATGCCGCCGTCATTGCCGAGGAGCATGCGATTGCTGGAGTCGAAGACGATGGCGTGGTGATCCGTATGAGGCTCGACGCCACTGATCACGGTAATGTCGTTCCAAGTTACACCGAAATTGGTGGAACGAAGGATGTTGGAGCCATAGCTGACCCCCGCGGCGTAAACCACGCCGGCTGAATCTACATTGAAGCCGATGTCATACCAGCCCTGGGAGCCCATAAAGTTCGGCGTGCCGGAGGTAAGGTTGGTAAAGGTGGGCGTCGTTGCATCGGCGTTATCCGAGCGCTGAAGGTAAAGCAGGCCGCCGCTGCTTATCGAATCGACCGCCACATAAAGAACGTGGTGGCCGGCCGAGTTAGCCGCCGGCGAAACAGCGAGAGCGATTCTGCCGGTGGCCGAGTTGCTGGAGCCGTTGGGGGCGTTGGCGAGCAGAGCCCATGTAGCGCCGCTGTCCGTCGAGCGGTAAACGCCGTTGACTGTGTACCCAGCATAAGTACTGTACTGAATGTCGCCAGCCCCTGCGTAAACGATCGAGGGGGTGTTCGGGTCCACGACGACTGATGTCCAGCCAAAGAATTTAGAGTACGGCTCTACCCCGGCGGTGGTGTTCCCCCAAGTGGCGCCACCATCTGTCGTCTTCCAGATTCCTTCATTCGTGAAATAGTTACCGTTTTCGCCATAGCCTCCAACGGCGGCGTATGCGACGTTCTCGTTGGTGGGATCGACTGCAATCTGGCCAATGTCGACTCCTTCGAAGCCGCCGTTCGCGGTCTCGAGGGTCCATGTGGAACCGCCGTCGTTGGAGACCAGGACGCCGTGGCCGTAATTGCTGTCAACGGAGTTATTGGCCTCGCCGGTGCCTGCATAGATCTTGAGGTGGTTAGTGGGAGCAATGGCGATGGAACCCATCGACAATGTCGTCTGATTATCGGTCAACGGCGTCCACGTGGTGCCGCCATCCGTGGTCTTCCACACGCCGCCGCCGGCCGCTGCGATGTAGATGGTGTTCGAATTTGTGGGGTCAACGGCGACGCCGGTGATACGGCCGCTGTCGAGGCCACTGCCCGAGTTCAGTGACGCTGGGCCGATCGCGCTCCACGTTGAAAGGCTCAGCGTGGGACCCGCAGCCGGGATGGCGGAGTTGGCAGGAATTGCCTGCTGGACCGGCCGGCTGGATGGAGACGTCCGCGGCAATGGCGGCGGATTGAGGTGGGGCGGATGCAGCCCGGGCTGCTGACCAGTCGCAAAGGCGCTGATGAAGGTGAAGACCAGAGCAACAAAAAGCGTACTTGACGCTTTCAAGGAGACGCAGCGAGCGAACAGCGAGTTTGTCATTGGACGCCCCTTATTGATACTTCGGGAGAGATGAGTGGCGACCTGGGATTAGGCACCAAGGATGCGGAGAACCATGAAATGACGCGAAAGAATCTGAAAATGGGCCGTGCGGCGTGAGCGAAGCTCAGCGAGAAGCACCGCATTGTTGAGGGCAGATTCTCCCTCAGTGAGTGCAATCCGATTCGGGTTTGTTTCGCAGGCCGTGACCGATACTTACGGCGAAGAAACAGCCTGATGCCCTAGCTTTTACGCCCACTGTACGGATTCCTGCGCGGGGGGTCAATAATACTTTCGTAATGGAGGTCCAGGGCTGGAAAGTGGCAGGGAGATGGCCGAAGCGCGGCAGGCGGGCGCGGGTTACTGCGCGGCGGGAAGATGCAGATTCAGGTTTCTGTCGCGGTTGAGCTTGAGGGTTGCCGGGCGGTCAACCTGGCTCATGGAAATGCGCAGGAGCCTGTCGTCGGTGTCGACGTAGTGGAGGCCGTCGTCAGAGGCGAAGATCATTACGGCGGAGAGGGTGGAACCGTTCTTTAGGACAATGGCAAAGTCCTGCGGCGCGGACCCTGAGGTTTTGGAAGATGCGGTGGAGGAAAAAGCTGCGCTTGCGGCAGGCCAGGTGTAGTTTGTGATCACAGCGTGCCCCGGCGGCCTGACTACGGGCGGCCCAGGCTGTTCCGGCGGCTGAAAGAACATAGGTGGCTGCTGAACAAAAACGGCCGGCTGGGGCGCGTAGCCGTACGCGTCGCCAGAGTCGTAAGGCAGGTCAGCGTAGCCGAATCCGTAGGGCAGGTATGCGCGGCCGAATCCGCGGGACGAGAAGGCGCGGGTGCGGTTGAAGCCGTTGCTGCCGTGGTTGAAGCCGTATCCGCCTCGGGCGAAACCAGGGCCCGCTCCGCCGCGGCGCTGGGCGCGGGCATGGTTCGCCGCACTGAAAGCAAGGAGCGCGAACAAGCAGAGCAGGATCTTTGGCCGCATGGCTGACCCTCGTGCGGAGGAGTCTAACACCGGGCCGGCGGGTTGTACAGATGCCTTGCGGGTTGCGGACGGGTACGGGAATTTGGGGAATGCGAGGATCTATTCCTTGAAGGCCGCTTCCTGGCCGGCGATGAAGACACGCGGGCGCGCTGGGGACGCAATGAAGTAGGGCAGCTCGCGGTAGTCGGCAAACTCGTGGATGAGGAGGTCGGCCTGTTTGCCAATCTTGAGTGAGCCAACTGTGTCGCCGAGGCCGAGGCTCCATGCCGCGTTGATGGTGGCAGCGGTGAGCGCTTCGGCAGGAGTGAGAGCCATCTGCAGGCAGGCAAGCGAGAGGATGAAGGGCATGGAATAGATGGGCGATGAGCCGGGGTTGAAATCGGTGGCGAGCACGATGGCCAGGCCATGCCTGATCATTGTGCGGACAGGCGGATAGGCAGCGCGAGAGAGCGCAAACACCGAGCCGGGCAGCAATACGGGCTGCACGTCGGCTGCACGCAGCGCATCGAGGACCTCGGGAGTGGCGGTTTCAAGATGGTCTGCGGTACGGGCGTTCAACTCGGCGGCCAGAGCGGCTCCGGTGCCGGGACGAAACTGCTCGGCGTGCAGGCGTAGTTCCAGGCCACGGGCGCGGGCGGCGGTGAGCACAGTGCGGGCTTCTTCGATGGTGAAAGCGTGATCGTCACAAAAGGCGTCGCAGAAACGCGCGAGCTTGAGAGCAGCGACCTCGGGGATCAGATCCTTGGCGATCCAACGGACATATTCGGCGCGGCGGCTGGCGAATTCTTCGGGGACGGTGTGCGCGGCGAGCAGAGTTGGCACGATGCGCATGGGACCCTCGGCATTGAGGCGAGCCATCACAAGCAACATGCGCAGCTCCGTCGCGCGATCGAGTCCATAACCGGACTTGGCTTCGGCGGTTGTGGTGCCGGTGCGAAGCATCCAATCGCGGTGGCGGCGCGACTCGACCAGCAGTTCGTCTTCAGAGGCGGCGCGGGTGGCGCGAACGGTCGAGAGAATTCCACCGCCAGCAGCGGCGATCTGTTGATAGCTGGCGCCGGCGATGCGCTGCTCGAATTCGGCGGCGCGGTTGCCCGCGAAGATCATGTGCGTGTGCGCGTCGACGAATCCGGGCGTGACGCAGCGGCCCTGCGCATCGACGACCACTGCGTGGGGCGGAGTTTCGGACTGGATTTCGCTGTAAGGACCTACGGCAGCGATGCGGCCTTCTTCAATGAGAATTGCTGCGTTCGGAATCATGCCAAGCTCGCGGAGTTCCGGACCCACACGGGGGCGCGGAGGGCCCGCGAGCGTGACGAGCTGGCCGATGTTGACGATGGCGAACGCTTCGTTCTCTTTCACTTTTGCGCCATGGGGATGGGGATGCCGCGTTCGCGGGCGGTTTGCTGCGCCAACTCGTAGCCGGCGTCGGCGTGGCGAGCGACACCGAGGCCCGGATCGTTGTTGAGGACGCGCTCGATTTTGCGCTGAGCCATTTCGGTTCCGTCGGCTACAGTCACCTGACCGGCGTGGAGCGAATAACCCATGCCGACGCCACCGCCGTGATGGAAGCTGACCCACGTGGCGCCGGACGCGGTGTTGAGCAGCGCATTCAGGATCGGCCAATCGGCAACTGCATCGGAGCCATCGAGCATCTTTTCTGTTTCGCGATAGGGGCTGGCGACCGAACCGGTGTCGAGATGATCGCGGCCCATGGCGATGGGCGCGGAGATTTCGCCTTTGCACACGAGCTCGTTGATGGCTTCGCCCATGTGTGCGCGCTCGCCGTAGCCGAGCCAGCAGATGCGCGCGGGTAGTCCCTGAAAGGCGAAGCGGCCGCGCGCGAGTCGGAGCCAGCGCGTGAGGATTTCGTTGTCGGGGAAGAGCGAGAGAGCCAGATCGTCGGTGCGGGCGATGTCTTTAGGATCGCCGGAGAGCGCCACCCAGCGGAACGGACCCTGGCCGGTGCAAAAGAGCGGGCGGATGTACTCCGGCACAAAGCCGGGGATGAGAAACGCATCGGCGCAGCCGGCGTCGAAAGCGAAGCGCCGGATGTTGTTGCCGTAGTCGAAGGTGACCGCGCCCGCGCGCTGTAAGGCGAGCATCGCATTCACGTGCACGACCATGGTTGCGGTCGAGCGGCGCACGTACTCGGCGGGATCGCGGCGGCGCAACTCGGAGGCCTGATCGAGCGAGAGTCCCTGCGGGACGTAGCCGTGGAGCGGATCGTGAGCGCTGGTCTGGTCGGTCACGACGTCGACCTGAACGCCACGGCGAACAATTTCGGGAAGCACATCGCCGCAGTTGCCGACCAGGCCCACAGAAAGCGCGCGGCCTTCGCGCCGTGCCTGCTCGCAAAGCTCGAGCGCCTGGTCGAGGTTCTCGGCGATGCGGTCGCAGTAGCGCGTGGCGACGCGGCGCTCGATGCGGCTGCGATCGACCTCGACAACCAGCACGACGCCGTCGTTGAGCGTGACGGAAAGCGGCTGCGCGCCGCCCATTCCGCCCATACCGCCGGTAACTACGAACTTGCCCTTGAGCGACCCAGATCCATGCGCCTGGGCGAAGTGCCGCTCGGCGAGTGCTGCGAAGGTTTGAAACGTGCCCTGCAGGATGCCCTGCGTGCCGATGTAGATCCAGCTTCCGGCGGTCATCTGGCCATACATCATCAGGCCCTTGCGGTCGAGCTCATTGAAGTGCTCCCATGTGGCCCACTTGCCCACAAGGTTGGAGTTGGCGATGAGAACGCGCGGGGCCATTTCGTGCGTGGGAAACACGGTGACCGGCTTGCCCGACTGCACCAGCAGCGTTTCGTCGTTGTTGAGCCGTTCCAGCTCGCGGACGATGGCATGGTAACACTCCCAGTTGCGCGCGGCTACCCAGTTGCGCGCGGCTTTGCCGATGCCGCCGTAGACGACGAGATCGGCGGGGCGCTCGGCGTTTTCCGGATCGAGGTTGTTCATCAGGCAACGGAGCGCCGCTTCCTGCTGCCATCCTTTGCAGCGCAATTGTGTGCCGCGCGGTGAGCGAATGATGGGAGCTGCGGTGGTTGCCATACGCTCCTTCTGTGAGACAGAACGAGAGCGACGAAAGAGCTGATTTCGCCGCGGTTTCGAAGATTGATACACAGGATACTCCCGGCGGAGGAGGCGTGCTTGGGCCTGGAATTACGGTGCGGAAGATTCCGCACGATGCTGGCGATCGGATTGCGATGCGCCGATTCGTTTCGGGGAGAGGCTCAGGGAGCATCGGCCTGAACGCATAGGCTGACGATTGGTCACGAGTTCCCATCGGTCCTCAAGAGCGATAGTGGCTGATTCGAATGGCTGACACCGACGATGGCCGGCGAGTCTCGACTCTTCAACGGGCTACTTCAGGTTGTCCAGGAAGGCACGCATTTCACGCAGAACATCGGATTCATTTGCAACATACACATAGTGCATGCTCCTGAGTCTGACCACATGTGCGCCAGGAACACCGTCCTCGAATGCCTTCGCTTGCTTTTCTGCCAGGGCGTCGAGCCTTGCGAAGTAGGCGTCAGCATCCTTGCGAACGGCGGCATCCGTGGTTTTGATCATCCATGCTTCCTGAACGTGGGGAATCGCAAAGATGGCCAGCGTGGGCACCGGAATTCTGGCGTACGTTTTCGTGCTCATCATGATCGTCGCGAAGCTCTGCGAACCTGGGAAATCTCGAGGCTTTTCCGGTCGTCCGTTTGACGTTGAATCCCACGTCTGATGGAACTCCGACTCCGGAAGCTGAAAACCGTACACCTGAGCATCCCACTTCTGAAGTGCGCTGAAGCTCGTCAAGTCAGACTGACTCGGGCTTGGAGGTTGAGGCCCTTGAACTTCCAGGAACTCCTTCATCATCGGGCCCTGCCCGTTGTCGAACGCGTATGGATAGGCGGCCTCGAGGTAGATGACGCCCGCAACGCTATCCGGGTGCAGGGTGGCCACCGAACTCAACTCTGCTCCGGCGATGGAGTGCCCAACCAAAACCGGCTTGTTGAGTTTGAGAGCGCGGATGATGGCCAGAACGTCTTCTCCCAGAGGATCGGCTCCATCTTCCAGAGGAGCATACGTTGACGCGCCGAACCCTCGGCGGGTGATGCCATACACGTGGTAATTGGCTGCCAGCCTGGGTGCGAAGTCGTCGAATACGTGCGCCGTGTTTCCGCCACCCGCGAGGAGGATGACAGGCCTGCCAGAACCGCCCCAATCGAGCACTTCCAGACGGACCTCCTTATCTACGGTCACTAGCTGGATTGTGTGGGGCGATGGGTCGCGCCAAGGGACAGGCTGCTGCGAGTAAAGCAGCGTGAGAAATCCGGTCGACAAAATGAGGACGCAGATAAGAGTCGCGCGACGCATACGGTTCTTTGCCTCCCTGGAGCTACTACGGCGCACCGGTCTCAGATGTTCCAATTCCCCACGGTCCTACGCCCCGAGGATCGCGAGACGGATCGGCAAGCTGCAGGAGGGCCGTTGGTGTCGCCGGGTTGCCGGATCGGGCTGCGAATCTTATCCTTTCTGCGTGCCCAACACCTTAATTGAATGTGTACCGAACTTCTCAGAGGGCCGCGACTCCGCGAAGGTGGACGCCATTGTGGAAGCGATGAAGCTGCCCGGCGTTTATGTGCTCGACCGGGAGATGGACGCCGACCACAACCGCTCGGTGATCACGCTGGCCGGCGAGCGCGAAGCGATTCAGGAGGCAGCGATTCGCGGCGTGGGAAAGGCTGCGGAACTGATCGACCTGAATCAACATCAGGGTGCGCATCCGCGGCTGGGAGCTGCGGACGTGGTTCCGTTCATCCCCATTGAGGGTGTCACGCTGGAAGATTGTGTCGCGATGGCGCGTCACGTGGGTGCTGAAATCTGGAAGCGCTACCAGGTTCCGGTCTATTTATATGAAGCGGCGGCGGCGACGCCCGAGCGGCAGAATCTCGAAAACATTCGCCGCGGGCAGTTTGAGGGAATCCGCGACGAGATCGCAACGAATCCGGCGCGCAAACCCGACTTCGGTGAGGCGCGTCTGCATGCGACGGCGGGAGCGACTGTGGTGGGGGCGCGGAAATTCCTGATCGCTTACAACATTTATCTGAACTCTCCGGATGTGAGTATTGCTAAAAGCATTGCGAAGACAGTGCGATTTTCATCGGGTGGGATGCCCTTCGTGAAGGCGTCGGGTTTCCTGGTGCGCGGATTGGCACAGGTTTCAATGAACCTGACCGATTTTGAGCAGACGCCGCTGCATCGCGTGTTTGAGGCGGTAAAGCGGGAGGCTGAACGCTATGGCGTGCTGCCCATTTCGAGCGAGATTATTGGCCTGATTCCGAAGCGAGCCATCGAGCAGGCCGCCGAGTGGTTTCTTCAGATAGAGAACTTCAACTCCGCGCTGATCCTGGAGAACCGACTGGCAGCGGTTGTGGGTGGGAAGGCAGCCGCTGGAGGATTGCGCGCGGGAGTGGAGCCGTTCATCGATCAACTGGCCGCGCCAACCGCGGTTCCGGGAGGAGGCAGCGCCGCCGCGGCGAGTGGCGCCATGGCCGCAGGGTTGGCCGGCATGGTTGCTGGTATGTCGCACGGCAAGAAGGCGTATGCGCAATACGAGAGCCAACTCAGCGAAGCGCTGGCTCGCCTTGGGGTGCTGCGTGAGGAATTGAAATCGGCGATTGACGCAGACGCCGAAGCATACAGCGCGATGGTGAAGGCATACAAAGCGGCGAAGGGGTCAGCCGACGGCCCGCACCTGATTGCCAGCGCACTGGAGCAGGCAGCGGCAGTGCCACTGGGCGTGGCCGAGAGAGCCGCGGAGGTGGCGCGGATTGCCGCGGGGCTGACAGCGATCACCAATCCCAACATGAAATCGGACCTCACGACCGCGATTGCGCTCGCAAAAGCAGCGATGTCGGGGGCGATTGCGAATGTGGAGATCAATCTTGAAGCGATGAAGCCCGACTCGGCCAAGGGTGAGGCGTTTGTGGTGCAAGCGCGGAGCCGCGTGGCGGCGCTGAAGGGTGAGGTTGCCGATTTGTGATCGTTTGACGGCCTATTTGACCGCGTTGCGGGCGCATGTGACCTTCGTCATGTACCCAAATCCGGATTCTGCGTGCAATGTGGAAGTTAACGACAAATCTGGTATGGCAGCCAGCGGGTCAGGGGCGGCATGCGTAAAAGGGTTAGGAGCCGGGAAGGAATCCCGCCCGCTAGACGCAGCCCGAAATTCCGATCGTGCCTGCTGAGCGCTTGCAATTCTCGTTTCGAAACATTCCCCGGCCCTGCGTATCCACGTCTTTACCCAGACTCGCTGTAAGTCGCGATGGACGGAAAGGCTACGCATGGACCCGGCTCGTTCAATTCGCATGGGGAAACTCAGTTCCGGTTTGCGCAGGATCCCTGGACCGGTTGTCTGCGCACTGGGGCTGTTGCTGGCGGCATGTATAGGACTCGCGGGCTGCACTTCACCGATTCCAATTGCGAAGCAGGATCCGGCGCCGACCATTTCTTCGTTTACGGCGAGCCCGGCGTTGATCACCGCAGGCGCGAGCACCACACTGAGCTGGAACACGCAAGGCGCGACGAGCGTGACCATCGCGCCAGGGAACTTTGCTTCGACTTCAGGAACCGGTTCGGTGGCGCTGAGTCCGACGGCCACTACCACGTACACGCTGACGGCCACGAACAGCACCGGGTCGGTGACCGCGCTGGTGAGTGTGACGGTGACCCAGCCGAACCTACCGACAATCACCTCTTTCACGGCGAGCCCGACAGGCATCGCTTTGGGCGCGATCAGCACGCTGAGCTGGACGACGTCGGGCGCGGCGACGCTTACGATCACGCCGGGAACGTTTGCGTCGACCTCAGCGAGCGGCACGACGAACGTGAGCCCGGAGGCCACAACGACTTACGTGCTGACGGCGACCAATGCCGCAGGATCGGTGACGGCAACGGCGACTGTGACCGTGCAGACAACGACGCTGCCGTCGATCACCTCGTTCACGGCAAACCCGGCGAGCATTCAAACGGGATCAAGCAGCACGCTGAGCTGGGCGACGACGGGCGCGACGGGCATCGCGATTACGCCGGGGACGTTTACATCGACGTCCGGGAACGGCACGACATCAGTGAGCCCGACGGCGACGACGACATATACGCTGACGGCGACCAACGCGGCCGGCTCAAACACCGCGACGGCGAAGGTGACAGTGAGCGCGGGTGGGCCGCTGAAGATTACGACGACAAGCTGCCCAGGCGGGACACAAGGGACAGCTTATGCGGGCTGCACGATTGGCGCGAGCGGGGGGACGCCGCCCTACACATTCTCAGTCAGCAACAGCGTCAGCTATCCTCCGCTGCCTGAGGGGATGACGCTGAACGCATCGACGGGAAGCATCACGAGCACATTAATTGGCGGCCAGGGCACTTATATTCCCGAAATTGTAGTGACCGACTCTACCAACGCGCAGGCCACCGCGAACATCAGCTTCGCCATCAGCGGAAGCAATGCGTTCCTCGAGAGTATTTTTCCATCGAACTCGATCTTCCACCATCGCGTGGATGCGGCGACGACAAGCCTGCCCGTGGATACTTCTCCCGCGGCGGCGATTTACAGCGGATACCTGTCGGCGACAGTCAAGGCATTCTTCGGCGGCAATGCGTACGAGAATTTTCCGAACGGAATTCCGGCGATCGAGGTGCCGTGGAACCAGCCGGATGTAGCGGTTTCAACGACGGTGTATCAAAAATACTTCACTTCGGGACCGATTCCGGCCTATGCACCGGTGGAAGGCACGAGCAACTCGACGGGCGACCGACATGTGCTGGTTTACCTGGAGGCGGGCAACGGGAACAATCCCGCGCTGTATGAGATGTGGCAGGGGATCTACGAGGGCGGCCCGTGGACCGATTCTTCGAATGCGGAGTGGCCGAACGTGGCGGGGAACGCACTGACGCCGCAGGGACAAGGGACGTCGGATGCCGCGGGCCTGCCGGTGGGGCCGCTGCTGGTGAACGCCGACGAGGTGATCGGGACGGGCACGCCCACCGCGCCGAACGGGACGGTACAGCATCCCATACGGTTCACGCTCAATCACATGCTGAACTACTGGGTGTGGCCGGCGACGGAGACGGCAGGAACGGGGAGCTGCACGGCGAGCGGCGGCGGCACGATTTCAACGGAGTCGGAGATTTCGCAGGCAACGCCGCCTGCTAGCTGCACCATGACCGGGCCGGCGGGCGAGATTTACCGGCTGAAGGCATCGGTGGCGACGCCAGCGTGCGCAGCCACCAGCCCGCAGGCGGCCGTCATTATTACAGCGTTCCGGAATTACGGAATCATCCTTGCGGACAACGGCATGAGCGGCGGGTTGATCGGGACGCCTGACGCGCGGTGGAATGATACGGATCTTCAGTGCCTGACGAGCTTGACGCTCTCGGATTTTGAGCCGGTGAATGTGTCGAGTTTGATGGTGAACAACGATAGCGGGCAGACGAGCCACTAGCGAGGCGGTGGGCCGCGCCAATTGTCCTCGAAAGTGTCATGCGATCCCAGGTCCCCAAGTGCGAGGGATCTCCACACCAGGGACGAAGACCTGTCCCTGGGGACCCCGGACCTGGGGCACCCATGCGGATGTGACGATTAGTGCGATGGGGGGACGTATTCGGCGGGGAGGGCTGAACCTTCGCCGAAGAAGAACTGCTCCATCTGCTCGACGAGAAACTGTTGAGCCTGGGGCGTCCAGGGCTGAAGGCGATACTCGTTCAGCAGCATCTTCTGGCGATTGAGCCACTCGTCCCATGCGACCTTGGAGACGTTTTTATAGATTTTCTGGCCGAACTCCGAGTCGAAGGGCGGCTCGTCGAGGCCCTCCATCTCCTTTTTGTAGCGAACGCAAAAGACGGTGTGCGCCATTCCAGTTACTCCCAGAGATATTGTAGGTGATACGGGAAGGGCCGACGTCGCACTATGGGGTAAGTTGCATGATTTCACTTGACAAGGGGGTGGGAGTCAGGTTGTTCTATCTCCACCTCACTGCGCGGTCCATGGGCTCCAATCTAGCTATCCTTAACGGACGGGCCGGGCATGGAAGTGACGAAACTCTCTCCCACAACCAGGTGTTTTACGCGAAAGGAGTTGCTATGGCCAGCCCGAACGTACCCGCAGCCAGCTCAGGACTTTCAGACGATGCCGCCAGCGGCATTGCGTATCTCACGTTCATCCCTGCGCTCATCTTCCTGATGGTTGCGCCTTACAACACTAACTCCAAGGTGAAATTCCACGCGTGGCAGTCGATCTTTCTGACTGGCGCATGGATCTGCGTATGGGTGCTCGACATCGTGCTCGCCTTCGTGCCGATCCTCGGCTGGTTGATCATGATCCTACTCGGCCTGGGACTCTTTATTCTCTGGCTGATCTGCATCATCCAGGCATTCCAGGGGAAGCGGTTCGTGATCCCGGTGATTGGGCCGCTGGCTCTGAAGCAATCGGGCGGCGCATAGGCGATCCAGAGTTGAGATCAGCTCCCACCCTAGGCACAAAAACAGAAACGTGCCGAGGGCGGGGCACCCGGCCGCGGGCGCCCGGCTCAGCGGCGTTTTGCCCGCTTGTTGAGATGCTTCTTTGCCTTGGAAGCGTGAGCTGCGTTGTCTTTGCGCTCACGCTTCTTTGTCTTTGCGGCGGATTTGCCGGAACTCCTGCCGGTTAGCACCAAACCCTCTTCCACAATTGAAAACTGAAGCTTGCGCTCCTGGGCGAGGATGCGGTCGAGGATGACCTGCACCCGGTCTCCTGCGCGGAAGCGGCGGCCAGAGCGTTCGCCGACGATTTCGTGGGTGTTTTCGCGGAAGGTGTAGCGGTCGCCGAGCAGGGTGTCAATGGGGACGAGGCCTTCGACAAAGAGATCGGTGAGCTCGACGAAGAGGCCGTACTTGGTGGGGTTGAGCACGAGAGCTGCGAATTCGTCGCCGACCTTGTCCTGCATGAAGCGGACTTTCTTCCACTCGACGAGTTCGCGCTCAGCGTCGGCGGCGCGGCGCTCGGCGAGGCTCGATTCTTCGGCGATCTGGGTGAGCTCGGGTGAAGGGATGGGATGTGGGATCGGTCCAGAGTCCGTTGGAGAGGGTGAACGGACCCCCACCCCAGCAGAGCTAGGAAGGGGCACCCCGGATCGTGGATCGGAGGCGTCGTGGGAGTGGGACCAGGGGGAGCTCAGGCGGGCGGCGGTGACGGATCGCTGGGCGGGGACGTCGGCGTGGAGCAGCGATTTGGCGATGCGGTGGACGATGAGGTCGGGATAGCGGCGGATGGGCGAAGTGAAGTGCGTGTAAGTGGGCGCGGCCAAGGCAAAGTGGCCCTCGTTGATTTCGGAGTAGCGCGCCTGCGAGAGCGAACGCAGCATGAGGTAGCTGAGGATGCGCTCTTCGGGCTTGCCCTCAATGCGCGCGGCGAGTTTTTGATACATGCGCGGCGTGACGGCGATGTCTTCGGGAACCTCGTGCCGGCGTGGATTGCGGCCCTGGCCTCGTGATTCGCGGCGCTCGCCGCGAGTCTCGATGCGGCGGACGGGAAGCGGGCCGAGGCCGAGCGAATAGCCGAACGACGCGGCGAGCTCTTCGAACTGG
>OKRB01000140.1:0-3634 GCA_900290245.1 Candidatus Sulfuritelmatomonas gaucii
GGTGGCGCGAACTCCTTGTGCAGGTCTGCTAGAAATGTATAGTCCATAGATTTCTCCTTCATGTACGCGCCGCAAGGTGCGGTGTAGTAACTGACGGCGCCTTCGAGCTAGGATTCGCTCGATCGAAGGCACCACGTTGAGATCGTTCGTTGCACGCGGATTGAGTTGACTCTGCGGCGATGACGCTACCTAGGCTCCCTCATTTCTGGAAAATAATGGCATTGAGAGCCGCAGCACGGCCATAGAAAAGAGCACCAGTACTGCGGCGAGCAGGACTCGCGGATAGAAAGCTTTGTCTCGAACGATCTCGACAACCAGGATCAGCGTGGCTAGCACAAGCAATGTGACCGACATAGCGCGATGAAACCGCTGCATTCCGTTTTGCAGATCGCCCGTCGCCTTGCGTTCAATTTCACGTCCATGATCGGAATCGGTGCAATGCGATTTACATTTGCAGGCATTGCAAGCGGACGCGGGCGCCCGATAGATTACAGACCTCTTCGCATGATCGACAAAGACCGGAAACAAGTGCTGGAACTCAGGGCACCTCCACATATCCTTGTCGGCAAAGTAAGTGAACCCGGTTGTGCTCATGCGCAACGAGCGTCGATGCGCGTGACGTGCAGCAAATTCCAACAAAAGAGCCATCACTCCGAGAAGTACCGCGTATCCGAGCATTAGCGTGAATTCGAGAGATACGGATTGCACGGTTCAACGCTCCTGCGGTTGTGCGACGACATCCGTAAACAGAATGTCTTTGGGTTGCTCCAGGGTGTCACCCTTCCGCATGTAGCGAATTCCCAATGCCGAAAGGTAGAGAATTGGAAGCGCTCCTCCCAGGATGAAGACAACATCGCCGGGCATACGCAGCCATTCCAGGACTGAATTCGTGTGGCTGCCAATATAGTCGAGCGTGCGGGCATCGTAATAGCTCACGCTGATGGAGTGATAAAGCTGTAGGATTCCCAGCGGAAACAGGGTGGCAAAAACCATCCATGCGAGACCAAGATTCAGTGACCAGAAGCTGATCTGCGCCGCTTTGTCAGACCAGTGCTTTTGCGGAATGATATAGCGCAGGCAAAAGAGGGCTAACCCGATCGACAGCATTCCATAGACGCCCATCATGGCCGCATGTGCGTGATTCGCAGTCAGAGCAGTGCCAATTTCGTAGTAAGAGACAATGGGCAGGTTAATCAGAAAGCCAAACACTCCGGCCCCAAGAAAGTTCCAGAAACCCACTGCAGCCAGGAACATCACTGCCCAGTAGTGGGGGAAAGTCGTCGCTGACTTGCTCTCCTGGACCGCGCCCAATTGGAGGAAGCTCCACGCCTCCACCGTGAGGAAGGTCAGCGGTATCACTTCAGCCGCGGAAAAGAAGGCGCCCAAGGCCATATGGAGCGCCGGTTCACCCGAGAAGTACACGTGATGCATGGTGCCTACGATGCCGCCCGCAGAGTACAAAATGACGTCGAGATAGATCATTCGCAGTGCGATGCGTTCGTGGACTACTCCCAGCAGTACGAAGATATACGCCACAAGTATGGTTGTGAACAGCTCGAGGAAATCCTCTACCCAAAGGTGGACAACCCAGAACCTCCAGAAGTCTGTTGTGGTGAAGTGCTGTCCGGGGTTGGCCAGCAGTCCCACGCCATAAAATGCCGGAATCGAAAGCGCTGAAAAGAAGAAGAGCCAAGGCATGTTCCCCACATGTTCGGAATCGAGACGCCCACGAAGTCCTCGGTACAGGATCACAACCCAGAACAACAATCCAATCGTAAGGAGAATTTGCCAGACACGGCCCAAGTCAAGATATTCAAACCCCTGGTCACCGAACCATGCGTTAGGGATCAAACCCTGAATGCCGGCAAATTCCCCAAAAAGGCTTCCAACAACGACGATTACCAGTGCACTCAACAAGCAATACGCAAGCATTTTCTGTCCGCGGGGCTCGCGTCCGGAGATCATGGGCGCAAGGAAGATGCCTGCAGCAAGATAAGAAGTGGAAACCCAGAAGATCGATAGCTGCACGTGCCATGTACGGACAATGTTGAAAGGTAGAAATCTTCCCAGGTCAATTCCGAAGAAGCTTTGCAGATCGGCCCGGTAGTGCTCGGAGGCGCCTCCAAGCAGTGTCTGAACCAGGAACAGCGCAGCCATCACAAAGAAGAACCAGGCGCACGCCTTTTGAGCGGGAGTCAGCATTACTTCGTCCGGAGCTCGGAACGACATACTCTGCTGTTCTCTTCCGTGCCACCCGAGAAGATTCCAACGTCCAAACGAGGCCAGCAGCAACCCTGTCCCGCCCAGAAGCGCAGCGAGCGACAGTACACTCCACACAATCGAATCCGTGGTTGCATGATTTCCGACCAGCGGTTCCGGAGGCCAATTATTGGTATAGGAATAGGAGTGGCCAGGCCGAGCCGCTGCCGCTGCCCACGCAGTCCAACTGAAGAAGGCCGTAAGTTTACGAATCTGTTCGCGGTCGCTAATCGCATTCGGCCGGAGGCCGAACTTCGAAGTTGGATTGCCAAAGAAAGATGCATAATAGGCTCTGCACTCCTCGAACGCCCTGGCCTGAGAATCTGTGTAAGTCAGCGTTCCAGTCGTGTCGTCATATCGGTTCGCCTTGAAGTCTTGAATCGTGCGGGCCGCCGCGGTATCTGCGTTCGTTTCGCCATAGATGCGGATGCTGGAGAGTGCAGCGCGATGAAGGTACTCCGTCGTGAAATCTGGCCCAAGATAAGCGCCGTGACCAAAAATCGATCCATATTCCATCAACCCGTTTCCGAGAAAGATTCGCTGGCCAGCCATGATGTCGGCGCGCGTGAACAGGGTCAGTCCTTTGGCGTCTTTTACGAACTGAGGAATAGGCGGCTCATCGGTATAGGTGTAGTACGTAAGGATACCCATGATGAGAAAGCCGACAATCAAGACGATGACTGCCGCCTGAACCCAACCGTTGGCGATCATGAGCGACCGTTTACCAGGAATCTGCATTGAACCTCCAGAGTCAGCTGCTGGAACCGGACTGGGATCAGGGAAGTGACGAACCTCAAGCCTAATTGCGCAGGCTCTCACCACAATAGTTCGTTTGTACCTTCCGGGGAGACAATTGTCATGATGCGGAGGTCCCCAGGAGTGACCGCTGTTTCATTTGCGCGGTTCGGGCACGCGAAGCTGGTGGCCGCAAGGGACTTCAAATGAGACGGCGCTGGAGGGCGTGCATCACTGCCTCAAGTCGATTATGCGTCCGTAATTTCTGGTTAATGTGGTGAAGATGATTTCGAAGCGTCTGCGGGCTGATGCCAAGCGCTTTGGCAATTCGCGGGGCTGCGGCACCCACCGCGAGCATTCTGAGGATTTCAAGCTCTTGCGAAGATAGAGGCGCAATCGGCGCTGCCCCGGCGACGGCGTCTTCCAGATTCGCCACTTCTTTGGAAATGGCGACCATGCGGCCGAACACCTCCTCGCGCTTCTTTTGCACACTGATGTCACGCACGAGATGAACGATAAGTGACCTGCCAGTTCGGCGGTTCAAATAAGAAATGGAGGAAAGATTGACCCAGATCCGCTCCTCACTACGAGTAGTCACATTCAGATCGAAATTCGATATGTGATTCGCGGGTTTGGCGCA
>OKRB01000140.1:3644-8340 GCA_900290245.1 Candidatus Sulfuritelmatomonas gaucii
GTGCAGGACATCGGCGCAGGTCTTCCCAAGTACCTCCTCTTCAGGATGACCAAAAAGAGCTTCCGCGGCATGATTCCAAAAACAGATTTCGCCCGTCTCCCGGACAGCGAAGACCGCATCCGCTGTGTTTTCGAGAAAGGCGAATAATTCCGCTTCCAGCATGTTCACATACTAGAGCGTTTCCCCGGACAGCGTCGGCGCTAAAGAAATCGAAGCCCTGGCCAAAATCGAGTGTACCAATGGCTGTTGTGCTCGGGAGGATATCAGGCATGATCGGGAGCCGTCGCTTCAGGCCAGGCAATGGTGAGCAGAAACGCGCACTCTTCCAGTGCTTCAACATCGTGTTCAAGTCCGCGCTCAATAGCGAGGAGGTCTCCAGGAACAAGTTCCTCTGTCCGATCGTCGGGAAGATGCACCCTGATCTTCCCCAAAACTGCATGCACAGAGATCGGACCTTCGGCGCGGTGGTGGCTCATGTAGCTTCCCGGCTTCATCCGTATAAGGACGATGCGAAATTCCGGATACTTCACGATAGTCTCCGAACTCCGGCCGGTCTCGCGTTGCCAGGATTCGGCATCCTTCAGTTTTTCCAGCTCGTCGGCGAGGTTCTTTCGGATGACCTCGTTCGCGAGTTCCGGCAGGCGAGTCATGCTCTCGTGACTATTGGCTACGTGGCGATTCTCTTCAAATCCGCTCATTAAGCACCTCCATCTGATTTGTCTCATTGCGAGGGAAGACCAGACTTCGCATTCGATTGCATTGAGCCTATGCTTCCACGAAGGCACTTTGAATGGTCTGGTTGTAACGGGAACCGGGACAGTTGTACTTCTCTATTGTTGATTCATTGCTGCGACAATCTTCACAGTGTCTCAGGCTGCTCTGAGGAACCATCACAGCTTCTGCGCGCGACTGACATGGTGCATCGTCTGTACTGAGCCCGCATCTGCAGGACAGAACAGATTTTTACGACTGGATGGATGATGAATGCGGGCATTGTCCGCCGCAGTATCCATTCGATAGATTGAAAATCCGAGAGGGGTCCAGGGGGGGCAAAGAAGATCGCAGAGTTGTTTGTAGAGGTTCTTGCTGCGGCAGGTGTGGAGCGTAT
Source organism: Candidatus Sulfuritelmatomonas gaucii (assembly GCA_900290245.1). Lineage (GTDB taxonomy): Bacteria > Acidobacteriota > Terriglobia > Terriglobales > Acidobacteriaceae > Telmatobacter > Telmatobacter gaucii. The sequence continues at coordinate 4,753 of OKRB01000140.1, forward strand.
GTATGGAGTTGCAGGTGATTCCCTCAACGGCATCACGGATTCTGTACGAAGGCACAACGGGATTGAGTGGGTAGGCGTGCGGCACGAAGAAACCGCGGCCTTCGCGGCAGGAGCTGAAGCTGGATTAACTGGCAAGTTTGCCGTATGCGCCGGTAGCTGTGGGCCGGGCAACCTCCATCTCATCAATGGACTCTACGATGCCCATCGAAGCCGTGTGCCGGTCCTGGCGATTGCCGCACAAATCCCATCGCAGGAAATCGGCAGCGGATACTTCCAGGAAACTCACCCTGAACACCTCTTTAAGGAGTGCAGCCATTTCTGTGAGCTGGTCTCAAGCCCTGCCCAGATGCCGCGCATGCTCGAGATCGCGATCCAGACGGCTCTGGCAAAGCGTGGCGTAGCCGTGGTTGTTCTGCCTGGCGATATCGCGTTATTGAATGCGGAAAATGACGATCGCCGTGTCAACTTCTCGTTTTCTCAGCCGCACATTGTCCCCCGCCCGGAAGAGTTGGATCAACTGGCGGCCGAACTCAATCGCGCGACGCGAGTGACAATCCTGGCCGGCGCAGGCTGTGCAGGCGCTCATGATGAGCTGATCCAGTTGGCAGCGAAGCTCCAGGCGCCAATCGTGCATGCCATGCGGGGGAAAGAGTTTGTCGAGTACGACAATCCCTACGACGTGGGCATGACTGGCCTGCTTGGTTTCTCCTCGGGCTATCATGCCATGATGAACTGTGATGCGCTGCTGATGTTGGGAACGGATTTCCCCTACCAGCAGTTTTATCCCAAGAATGCGCGCATTCTGCAGGTCGATATCCGCAAGGAGCAGCTGGGAAGGCGCAGCCACCTGGACTTCGGGGTTGTTGGGGGCACTGCGGAGACTCTCTGCGCATTGCTTCCGCGCATCGTGCAAAACACAGACCGATCCTATCTCGACGTCTGCCTCAATCACTATCGCGAAGCTCGCAAAGGACTGGACGATCTGGCAACAGGAAGACCCGGCCAGCGTCCGATTCATCCCCAATACGTCGCCAAAATCCTCAATGAAGTCGCTGCAGAGGACACAATATTTACCGTGGATGTCGGGACACCGGTGATTTGGGCGGCACGTTACCTGGGCATGAATGGCCACCGGCGTTTGCTAAGCTCCTTTAACCACGGATCGATGGCAAACGCATTGCCGCAGGCCATTGGAGCTCAGATCTCTCATCCTGGTCGTCAGGTTGTTACGCTCTCTGGTGACGGCGGGTTCTCTATGCTGATGGGGGATCTCCTTTCGTTGCGGCAGCTCAAACTGCCCGTGAAGGTCGTTGTCTTCAACAATGGCTCTCTGGGGTTTGTTGAACTTGAGATGAAAGCGACAGGCTTCCTAAAGCATGGTACAGACTTGGTCAATCCCGATTTTGCGAAGATTGCGGAAGGCGCGGGATTGTTCGCCTTGCATGTTGATGATCCAGAAGAAGTCCGTCCGGCTCTTAAGCAGGCGATGGCGCATGATGGTCCCGCTCTGATTGACATCGCGGTGAACAGGCAGGAGTTGGCGATGCCGCCTTCTCTCAAACTGGACCAGATTGTCGATTTTAATCTCTATATGATCAGAGCCATTCTGAACGGCCGCGGCGACGAAATTATTGACCTCGCCCGAACTAATTTGTTCAGATGAATTTCTCTTGATCTGTTCCACTGGTGCTCTCTTCGATAAGAGCAAGGTCGGCTCTGATCACCCAAAATCTCCTGAATTTCTGCCTTACCTGAACCTGATGGGGGAGACCGAATGAGCAAACCAAAATTGGCTACGATGAGCGAGCTGCCGGGAAAGATCGGGATTGTGGGTGCCGGCAGCGTAGGGGCGACGATCGCCTACGCTTGCATGGTGCGCGGAGTGGGCAAGCACATTAGCCTGTTTGACGTTGCAAAAGCAAAAGTGGAGGCCGAGGTACTGGATCTGAACCATGGGCTAATGTTTGTGCCGATGGCGAAGGTAGACGGTTCGGATGACCTGAACGTGCTCGAGCGCTCCGACGTAATAGTGGTGACCGCAGGTGCAAAGTAGAAACCGGGGCAGACGCGCCTCGATCTGGCCGAGGCAAACACCGCGATCTGCCGCAAATTGATACCCGACCTTCTGCGCGTCGCACCGCTTGCGACGCTGCTGATGGTGACCAACCCCGTGGACGTGCTTACCTACGTCGCTTTAAAACTGAGCGGACTGGAGAGCCGGAGGGTTCTGGACTGCGGCGTACTCTACGACGTCGAAACGCTGAAAGAGAGCGCCCTGTTACATACCGTCTCTTGGCGAAGCGAGAAGAGTGATGCCCCAGAGTCGTTTCTACCCGCTCAGCGACACTTAGACGAAGAGGCTGTATTACTCATGGATGATGAAGATGGCGCCTCCGACGCTGCGGTGAGCAGCCCGACACGGTAAAGGAAGACCGATCCTAGCGGCTCGGCGGGACTCATGAACATTCAGGTGGGAGCGTTGCTTTAGGAGTTGTTTGTTGCGGCCCTGTCTTTGGTCATGGCAACGATTGTGAGCGGTGCCCAGGTCGTTGTAACCGGACAGGATTCACACAGTTTGTAAGGAGGTAGCCATGGCTGCTGAAGCGGTGCAAATGGCAGATCAGAAATCCAAGTTGATAAGTCGGGAAGAAGTTGCGGAAGGGACGATAGCCTTTCACTTCGAGAGGCCGTCGGGGTTCGCTTTCAAAGCAGGGCAGTCCGCCGATGTGACACTCATCGACCCACCGGACACAGACGCCGAGGGAAACACACGAACATTTTCCATCGCGAACCCTCCCTTTGAAAATGAACTGGTGTTCACCACGAGGATGCGTGATACCGCTTTCAAACGCTCTCTGAAGAAGGTGCCGCTAGCCACGGGAGTGAAGATAAGCTCGGCCGCGGGCTCCTTTACCCTGCATGAGAATCCGGCAACGTCAGCTGTGTTCCTCGCGGGCGGAATCGGAATTACACTCTTTCTGAGTATCGTGCAACAAGCCAATCACGACCGCCTGCCGCACAAGTTGTATCTCTTCTATTCCAATCGGCGGCCCGAAGATGCAGCTTTCCTGGACATTCTCCAGACCTTGGAGACGACTAATCCTAACTTCCGCTTGATCTGCACCATGACAGAAATGTCGAAATCCAATAAAGACTGGAAGGGCGATACGGTTCTGATAGACAAGGAGATGCTGTCGAGACATTTGGACGACCTGCAGGGACCCATCTACTACATTGCCGGCCCGCCAAACATGGTTGCGGCTATGCGGCAGACGCTTGTAGGTGCCGGGGTCGAAGAGGACGACATTCGGTCAGAAGAGTTTGCCGGTTACTGAGGCATGGGGACGGCGGGCTGCGGCAGGCCATCCGGTCCCGCCGGGTTGCGAAATCGCTTCTCCACAAGGCGCAGTAGCCATGCCAGCTCACCCAACATAGGCCGGAGGCGCGTGGACTTGGTTCAGCCATGATGAGTAGGTGGGTGTGAAAGTGAACCCGTGGATTCTGCTCCATGAATTGGCACACAAGTGACCTGCCCCCGGAAAACTCTACCAGTTGAAGCTGGAGTTCTCTCGTAATCTAAACGGGAGG
>OKRB01000138.1:0-3608 GCA_900290245.1 Candidatus Sulfuritelmatomonas gaucii
GCGAACGCACGCGAACCGCAAGCCTAGTCAGAACCTGCCGCCATCGACCGGCAGATGGGTCACCTGTTCTTTCCTTCAAACAAAGGAAACCACTGAGCGGTGAAAGCATCGAAACAACCTTGGAAGATCGACGAGTGATGAAAATGGCAGCGACAGAAAACCCGCGCGAGACGGTTCTCGCGTTTGTGAAAGCTCTGAACGAGGAAGATTTTGATCGGGCGCGCACTTATGTGAACGACGATCTATCATTCGAGGGCGTTCTCGGATCCCGGCAGGGAGCCGAAGCATATTTCCAGGACATGACGCGCATGCGCCTGAAGTATGACGTCAAGAAAGTGTTCTCCGATTCTACTGATGTTTGCATTTTTAATGATGTAACGATGTCCGGAGCCAAGATTCTGGTGGCTAGCTGGTATCACGTGGATCAAGGAAAGATCCGTTCGCTCAGGGTCGTGTTTGACCCGCGGCCGCTACTCGCGACAAAAGCAGCCTAGCTTTCGGCCGCGTAGGCGAAAAAGGCCGTTCAGGCGTGAACGGGAGGGATACGCCGCGCGTTGCGAGCGGAGTCGGCGCGGTTCTGTGTCTTGTCTAAGCGTCCTATCATCACAGTCTTCTGTGACCTCAGGCACACCTCATTTGGCCATCGAAGGAGCACACTTCGAACGGACCTTCTCTGGGAAGAAGTCCGTGACGTTGTTGTGTGCCATCAGAGAACAGAGCCCTTTTTCAGCGGCACGCGGCGCAAGAATCGCGCGGATTTTTCTTCTTGTTGATGCTCCTTCTCCCTGAGGGTCCGTCCCCGTGCGCCAGGGTCGGCGCAACCACTTCGCGCTGAACCGGGCAGGGAGGGATCATGCCGAGTGTCGCCAATGAAGTTGCTCATGAAGTGCTTGACGCGCACGAGCGCCTGGTGATCGACCAGGTGATCGCGAAGCATGCCAACCGGCCGGGGGCGCTGCTGGGCATCCTGGAAGATGTTCAATCGGCCAACGCGCACAAATTTCTTTCGATGGCCGCGCTGCGCTACATCGCTGAGAGAACCGGCATCTCTCCTTCCACGGTCTTCGGCACGACGACCTTTTATTCGCTTTTCAATCTCGATCCACAAGGCGACAACGTGATTTGCGTTTGCCGCGGAACGGCTTGTCATACCCGCGGCTCGCGCATTCTGCTGGAAAAACTCTGCCTTGACTTGGGACTGAGCGAGCACGAATCGGGCGAGACCAAGGAAACCGACAAGCTGGCGCTGACCACGATGGACAACAAATTCACCATCCGCACCGTGGCCTGTTTTGGCCAATGCGCGCTTGCCCCGGTGGTCGAAGTGAATCACCACATCCTGAGCCATGTGAATGAACGAACCTTGCAGCGGGAAGTGAAAGCCCTGAACCAGGGGAGGAAATGATGCCGCGCATTCAGGACATCGGTATCTTCAACGCGGTCCGTGAAGAAGGTCTTGCCAAGCTGACGCCCGCCATTCCTCGCATCACGGTGAGCATGGGAACCTGCGGCCAGGGCAACGACGCCGAAGAGGTGTACCACGCCTTGTATTCGGCTATTGATCACAGCGGCCTCGAGGTCATGCTGGCCGGTGTGGGCTGCTTCGGCTGCTGCTTCCAGGAACCGCTGGTGAGCGTTCGTCTGCCGGGTTTTCCGATGGTTGTGCTTTCGCGCGTGCAGTCGAACGATGCAGCGCGGATCCTCGAAAGCGTCTCTTCCGGCGTCATGCCATCGGAGCTCATCTTCTGCAAGATTGAGGAGTGGGACCACATCACCGGGCACGTTCGTTATGGCCAGGGATACCCGGAGATTCCACTGTGGAATGCGATTCCCTTCTTCAGGGGCCAGAAGAAGATGGTGCTGCGCAACTGCGGCCTGATCAACCCTTCAGACATCGAAGAATACATCGGCGTCGGCGGTTACCAGGCGCTTTACAAAGTGCTCATCGACGGGCGTCCCGAGTCTGTGATTGAGCAGGTAAAAGCTGCGCGGCTGCGGGGCCGCGGCGGCGCAGGCTTCCTCACCGGAAACAAGTGGGATTTTCTGGCCAAGGCCAAGACCGACACCAAGTACATCATCTGCAACGCCGACGAAGGTGATCCCGGCGCCTTCATGAACCGCAACGAGATTGAAGGCGATCCGCATTCGCTTCTTGAAGGCATGATCATCGGTGCTTACGCCATGGGCGCAACCGATGGCATCGTCTACGTGCGCGCCGAGTATCCGCTGGCGGTAAGCCGGCTCAAGCGCGCCCTCGAACAGGCGCGGGAATACGGCGTGCTTGGGCCCAATATTCTGGGCCGCGGATTCAATTTCGATATTCAGATTGTGCAGGGCGCGGGAGCCTTCGTTTGCGGCGAGGAGACGGCCATGATCGCCTCGCTCGAAGGCCATCCGGGCCGGCCTCATCCCCGCCCGCCGTATCCCGCGCAAAAAGGGCTCTACGGCAAACCCACCAACATCAATAACGTCGAGACCTGGTACAACATCGCGCCCATCGTCATGCGCGGTCCGGCATGGTTTTGCGAGACCGGCAGCGCCAAGAGCCCCGGAACCAAAGTGTTTTCGCTGGTGGGCAAGATTCACAACACCGGCCTGGTTGAAATGCCGCTGGGTACGCCACTCAAAAGCTTCATCTATGACGTCGGCGAAGGCCCCATCAACGGCCGCAAGATCAAAGCCGTGCAAACCGGCGGTCCATCCGGCGGATGTATCCCAGCCACGATGCTCGACACGGCGGTGGACTATGAGAGCCTGGCGCATCTCGGCTCCATCATGGGCTCCGGCGGCATGGTGGTGATGGATGAAGACAACTGCATGGTCGATGTTGCCCGGTACTTCATCGAATTCACGCACCCGGAGTGCTGTGGCAAATGCGTGCCATGCCGCGTGGGGCTCGACAAAGCTTTGCGCGTTCTCAAAGCGGTGACGAAAGGCGACGGAACCCACGAGTTGCTGGAGCGGCTCGACGAGCTGTGCCGCATGGTGCGCGAGTGCTCGCTCTGCGGGCTTGGGCAGTCGGCGCCCAATCCGGTGCTGACCACGATGCGGCATTTCCGCGAGGAGTATGAGGATCACATCGTGGCCCATCGCTGCCGCGCCGGCGTTTGCCAGGAGCTCACGTTCTCGCCATGCGAAAACAGTTGCCCGCTGCACATGAATATTCCGCGGTTCCTGACTCTCTTCCTTGAAGGCAAGGTGGAGGATGCCTTTGTTTCGGTGATTCTCGACAATCCCTTGCCTGCATCGACAGGCCGTGTGTGCCAGCATCCGTGCGATAACCGCTGCCGGCGCCAGTCATTTGATGAGCCGTTGAACATGCGCGAGGTGCACCGCTTTATTGCAGACGCGATCTATCAATCTGACCGCTTTGCGCCAATGGTTGAACGGATCCTGGCGCGCAAGCTGCCCGCAACCGGCCACAAGGTAGCAGTAGCTGGCGCCGGACCCACCGGCCTCACAGCGGCCTTTTACCTGGCCATGCTCGGCCACGACGTGACCGTCTTCGATGAACACAGCGAAGCGGGAGGCATGTTACGCTTCGCCATCCCGGAGTACCGGCTGCCCAAATCAGTGCTGCGCCGCGAGCTCGATCTCATCGAAGCTGC
>OKRB01000138.1:3618-5633 GCA_900290245.1 Candidatus Sulfuritelmatomonas gaucii
GGCGCACAGCCCATGATCCTCTATCGCCGCGAGCGCAAAGACATGCCCGCCATTGACGAAGAGATTCAGGCCGCCGAAGAAGAAGGCGTGCGCTTCGTCTTTCTCGCTGCGCCGCACCGCATCCTGGGTGATGCCAAAGGCAATGTGAAGGCGATCGAGGTCGTCAAAACCCACCTGGGCGAGTACGACAAGTCAGGCCGCAGAAAGCCGATCCCCACTGACGAGGTGCAGCGCTTTGAGTGCGACAGCGTGATTCTGGCGGTGGGCGAAACCTTCGACCAGGATTTCTGCCGCGCCTCGGGACTCGAGTTGAAAGAGTCGGGAACCATCATCGTGGACCGGTACACGTTTGAAACCAGCCGGCCCAATTTTTATGCCGGCGGCGACGTGATCACCGGTGCATCGAACGTCTCCAACGCCATGGGATGTGGCAAGCAGGCGGCCATGAATATTGACGAGCGCCTCACGGGAGAGCGCCGCTGGGAAAAGCTGTTCCCGGCATTCGAATACGGCAGCCAGGCGCCTCCGGAGCCGCGGCTCAGCCGGCGCCACGCGGCACGCCCCATGCCAGCAGACAAGCGAGTTCAGTCGAAAGAGGAAGTTGTTGCCGGACTGAGCCCGCAGGAGGCCCTGGAAGAGTGCCGCCGCTGCCTGCGCTGCGATTTGAGAAGTACGGTCACCGCGCGGTGAGCGAGAGGAAAGGAGCGCCAAGTTGCCGAACAAAACCATTTCGGTCCGCATCGATGGCGAATTGATCACCGCCCAGGAGGGGCAAACCATCCTGGAAGTGGCGCGCGCCAACAGTAGAGAAATTCCGTCGCTCTGTTATCTCAAAGGGCTCAGCGCGGTGGGCGCCTGCCGGGTCTGCGTTGTCGAGCTTGCGGGAACCGATCGCCTGCTGCCGGCCTGCACCACTCCCATGCAGGAGGGCATGTCGATTGTCACCGATTCCGCCAAGCTCAGGCTCTACCGGCGCATGGCGGTCGAACTGCTCCTGGTCGAACGCAACCACATCTGCTCATCGTGTGTCTCCAACGGGCACTGCGAGCTGCAGTCGCTGGCGCAGGATCTCGAGATCACGCACGTGCGCTATGCCTACAACAATCCGCGGCTCCCGATCGACATGACGCATCCGCGGTTTGTTCTCGATCACAACCGCTGCATCCTTTGTACGCGCTGCGTGCGAGTATGCGCCGAGATCGAGGGAGCCAACGTGTGGGAGATCGGCGGGCGCGGAATTTACTCGCGAATCGTCAGCGACCTGAATGACGACTGGGGAAAGGCGCACAACTGTACCTCGTGCGGCAAATGCATTCAAGCTTGCCCCACCGGCGCGCTGGCGGAAAAAGGCTTTGCAGTGCACGAGATGGTAAAGGAAACCGAGAAGATCAGCCGCCTGGCCTCGCAGCGAGCCGTGCACGTCGATGGAGGGCACTAGAAATCGGTGAATTAACACGGAAGCTTTGCCCGGCCCGTGAAACCTTGCGACTGAAATTTGGCACGCAGAAGCATCGCGATCAGGGCTTCGATCAGTCCGTCGACGTGCTCATGGACAAGCTCAGCCAGGTCACCGGGCAGCCGCTCACCACCGAGCAGGCCAAAGCCGTGTACAGCAACTCGCGAATGCGAATGCCCACCGCCGCAAAGGTGTTCATCATCGTCAGCATTGCTGCGGGCGCCGCGTTCGCTGCCTGGGGCGCCTACCGGGTAAGCCATCCGCCGTCGCTGCCAACGCTACAGCAGCCGACCTTTCCATAAAAGCAGGGAAAAGAGAAGTAGAGAGTAGCCAGTAGGGAGCAGGAAGCCGGTCTACTCTCTATTCCCTGATTCCTGCTTTCTCCCTGCTTTCCTTGTAGAATCGACAGGAGGGCCGGCGCGACTGCCCCCGACTGCGCCGCACATTGATGAGCGAAGAACAAACAGAGGTTTCTCCCCAGGTGCAGCGCGTTTCGCCGGCGTGGGACCGAATTGAGCGGGCACGGCATCCGCAGCGCCCGTACCCCATGGAATTGATC
>OKRB01000138.1:5643-7092 GCA_900290245.1 Candidatus Sulfuritelmatomonas gaucii
GATTCACGGGGATCGCGCCTATGGCGACGACGAGGCCGTGGTGTGCGGCATGGCGCGGCTGGGTGCCGATGAAGTGATGGTGATCGGCAACCGCAAAGGAGGCTCGACAAAAGAGCGCGTGCGGCGGAATTTCGGCATGCCGCATCCCGAGGGATATCGCAAGGCGCTGCGCGCCATGAAGCTCGCGGAAAAATTCGGTCGGCCGGTTATCAGCTTCATCGATCTGCCCGGCGCGTTTCCCGGAGTGGGCGCTGAAGAACGCGGCCAGGCCGAGGCCATTGCGCGCAACCTGCGAGAGATGGCGCGGCTGCGCGTGCCTACCATTTCCGTAATCAGCGGCGAGGGCGGCTCAGGCGGAGCCCTGGCGCTGGCCGTCGCTGATCGCGTGCTCATTCTTGAAAATGCGCTCTACTTTGTCATCACTCCTGAATCCTGTGCGGCGATCATGTGGCGCGACGCGGCGCACAAGCAATTGGCCGCGGAAGCCATGCGCATCTCTGCTCCCGAAGTTGCGGCGCTGGGTTGCGTGGATGAAATCATTGCCGAACCGCCAGACGGCATTCACAGCGACCGCGAGGCCGGCACCGGGCTGCTGGGAACGGTGCTCAAAAAGCACCTGGCCGAGTTGCTGGCCACGCCCGTTGACGCCCTTGTCGCATCGCGCCAGCAGAAATTTCGCAATATCGCCCAGTTCTACGAGCAAGGCTGACTTGTCGGAATCGCGCACGCCTGCCAGGAAAGTTCAAACGATTGCAATGACGGAACAGCAAACGAACCCGCGCGGCAGTCCATGCGCGCCGCATCTCTCCGTGGCAGATGACCATAGCCGAGCCCGGAGGTGCGCATGAGCAAACCCGGTTACGCAGGCTCCCGTCTGCGCGCCTACATGCAGTTCCTCGCCGCATTCCTTTACTTCTTTCTGGCGAAATCCATCGCCGCCCATGGAGCGCAAGGCCTGGTTCGCGATGCCTGGCAGCCGCTGGTCGGGCAGGCCATGCTGGTGTTTCTGCTTGTAGTCGGTTACGCGGGCATGGGCCTCTGGCTCGACAACCAGGTTGATCCCATCGGCGCTCAGGGATTTCCATGGCGCCGGGGCTGGCAACGCGAGGCAGGAATGGGATTGGCGACCGGCTGGGCCATCGCGCTGGTATGCGTAGTGCCCATGATGGTCTTCGGCGGCATCGCGATCGCATTCTCGACGACCCGCTCAGACTGGGGCTGGCTGGTCGCAGATGTAGTATTTTTTGCTCTCGCCACCTTGGCTGAAGAGGTGGCTTTTCGTGGCTATGCGTTCCAGCGCTTCATCGACGCAGTGGGACCGGCAGGCGCCACACTGGGTTTTGCCTTCATCTACGCCATCCTGCAAGCACTCACGCCGGGCGCCAGCCATGCCAGCTTCGCCGTGGCCCTGGCCTTCAGCTTTCTGCTCTCTGTCGCCTATTTGCGGAC
>OKRB01000138.1:7102-8782 GCA_900290245.1 Candidatus Sulfuritelmatomonas gaucii
GTGCAGGGCGAGCCCATGGGATCCTTCTGGCTCACCGGCGACGGCTTCGGCCTCGACGGCAGCTGGCTCGCCTGCATCGTTCTTCTGGCGGCTTTGCCGTTCCTGTTTCGCATCACGCGCGAGTTGAACTACCAGCACAACGCTCCGGTCATTGTGCCGGGAGGCATTCCGGTCGATCTGGATGCGGCGGCGCGCGCGCAGCATGAGGCCGCCATGGGGCAGACTGCGCCTGCCGCTCCTCCCCTGGTGCAAATTCAAACTCCAGAGCCCCAGCCGGAAAAGACGGAGCGGGGAATCGAGGACACAAATTAGCCGCTTTGCGGGCATCTCAGGGGTCGATTTGCCTTTCTGAGTGAATGGAGCTAACGTTTGCGTAACGGTGTTCGCAGGCGTGGGAGGCTCCCATGAAGCTGCATTTTCCGCTCCAAAGATCAGGTCAGATTCATCGCCCAAATCGAAAGACCGAGCGGCCGGTCCGGCCGCTGTGCGCATCGGCCGGGTTCGTGCTGGCGGCCATGCTGGCGGGGGGAACCCTGGCTGCGCAGGTCATCACTATCGATACCAACGGCAAGGGCGGAGTGGCCTCGAATGGGCCGGTCGAACACCAATACCAGCAGATCGTGCCGACGCATGTGGATTTGCCCAAGCAGGAGCTCGACCCAAAGACACGGCTTATGCTGATCCGGGCACTGATGTCGGAGCAGGGATTTGCCATGCGTCCGTTCCCGCGCGGCCACAAGGGCTTGATGCTGGCGGCCAACGGCAAGCTCGAGCCGGCCGGTGAAAGCTACTTGAACATGGTGGTAGACCAGGGGCTTTCCGCCAAGCCCGGTCAGCGCGTGGTGATCACAAATCTCAGGGTCGACAAATCGAAAATCATCTTTGATCTCGACGGCGGACCCGATGCGAAGCACCGTTTCCTGCGCCACGTCCAGATCGGTATGGGTGGGCCTATGGACGACCCGGATATGGATCCCACGATGCTGGATCAATCAGGCGATCCGGCGGGTGCGCGCGTCACTCTCGCCTTTGCCGACTATGTTCCCGAGGTGACTCCGGAGCAGGTCAAAGCACTGCTCTCCCCGCTGATCTCCTTCGACGTCAAAACGCCAGTCCAGGCATTTACCGATACGCTGCCTGCGCCCTTGAAAGAGGCCATCCTCAACCACAAAGTGTGGGTGGGAATGAGCACCGACATGGTGCTCTTCGCCAAAGGGCGGCCGCGCGTCAAATCGCGCGAGATGGAAGGGCAGATGCCGGTAGAGATCTGGATCTACGGCACTCCGCCAGAGGAAGTGACGTTTGTGCGCATCAATGGCAACCGGGTCATCAAGGTCGAGATCGCCAAGCCGGGCGAGACGATGGAGGTCTACGACAAGGATGTAGTCACGCCAATCATGATGGCCAGCGGCTCGCCGCAAATGGCCTCGTCGAACACGCGCGTCGTTCATGAGGGCGACGTACAGACCGATCCGGATAAACAAGCACCGGCTGCGCCGCCATCGCTGCGCAATCCCGGCGAACAACTGCCAACCGACACGCAAAATACCGGCGTCATGCGCCCGGTGCAGTTCCCCAAATCGCATCCGGACGATACGCCCGGCGCCAATCCCGACGAGCAGCAGAGCGGCCCGCCGGCGAGCAGCCAGTCCGCGCCCGCGAGCCCGAACAGCGGCGCGT
>OKRB01000138.1:8792-9002 GCA_900290245.1 Candidatus Sulfuritelmatomonas gaucii
TGTATTTTGAAAGGGCACGACTCAAACGGCTTTTGAAAACACGTGAGTCACTGATGCTGCAATGTTCTCAATGCCCTGGATGTCCAGGAAGTCCACATCGTTAGCACAAATCAGCACAAACCTCCGCACACAATGCACCCTGCAGAACCGCTATCATCCTGAACGCAGTGAAGGATCCGCGGTTGTTGTTGGCGATTCCAAGCGGTGTTA
>OKRB01000137.1:0-5483 GCA_900290245.1 Candidatus Sulfuritelmatomonas gaucii
CTCGGCTTTGTTCAACTCGCGTGCCTGCTCATGCTGCTCAGACATTTATGAGATGGGTTCTAGAGTGGCGAGACTGGTTGGCAAAGGAATACCCGGTCATTGCAAGAAAGTGCGAGGGGATCAATCTTAGCGAAACGGAAACGGCTTCGGTCGACCTGGTGCAGGCGCATAAAGTGTTCCCAGGTCTTCCGTTGCTCATGTCTCTCTCCTACTTTAGAGAGATGGCGCGAGTGGCGCGCGACGGAGGATGGATCGTCTTCGACATCATGACCGAGCAGTGCTTTGACGCGGCGCACCTGCAGGCCTGGTTTGATGCCAATCCCTGGAAATGGGACTGGTCACCACGAATGTGCGCTGTTCACTATGTCCTTGATATGTTTGTGCAACTCGGTGTCTCCTTTGCCGGAAGCTTTCTGATTCCCCTCCATCCCGGGGTGACGGAATGTCTGGTGTTACGTAAACAGAATCCACTTCGATTCACCGCCAAAATCATGGGCTGAGCAAAGCTCGCAACTTACCTTCGATTGCACTGCGGAAAGGCGGCGACCACCCAGGAGGGTTGCGAGCATGCATTGGATTCAGCCGAACTTGTCATTCTTATTGACCTTCTGAGATGTGAACCAGGTGTCTCCAGTTCAGACACAGGCCTGAATGACATTTTTGCCACGATCGTGAGCCATCTCTCGACGGCATGGTTAATCCCGAACAACACGCAATCAGCAACTGCCGTCCGATACCTGCGCGGCCGGAGCAGCCGCTGTAAAGCTGGTAGAAAAGTTAGTTACCCGGAGTATCCAATATGCACTCCGGCCCGACCAGCAACAACGGTTGGTCGCTCTCTAATGCAACTGACGAGGCGAGGTGCGCCCTCTCACTGAAAAATAGACCCCTGACTCGAAAGGATCGAGGAATGATCCGACGTCTCGTCGGTCTTCCTTATGCCGTTTTGCGCTTACTGGCGGCCCGGTTCTGCCCTTTGACGAGTCCAAATTTCCTCGTCTGGGGTTCCTTCTCGCTCTTGGGCGGTTTCTTTCCTAGCCGCCCTTCCGCACCGACGCTCTTGCGCAGTGCGTCCATCAAGTTAATGACTCTACCTTGCTGCGGTTTCGGAGCTTCCTCGGCGGGGATGGGCAGGTTATTTACCTTCGCCTCAACGAGCGCCTTCACCGCTTCCTCGTAGCCATCTTGGAACTTACTAAGATCAAGCTTGGCGCTCATCCGCCCAATCAGTGTTTCGGCAAGTTGCAACGAATCGGCGTCGATCGCTGTGGCCTTGATGTCGCGGAAATAGTCGTGCTGATTTCGCAGCTCGCTCTGGTAGCGCAGCGTGTAGGCCATCATGCCGCGGTCGTCATTTCCCGCCGGCACTATAGCGATGATGTTTTCACGCCCTGAGAACGCGACTTTGCCAATCGCAGCCTTGCCCGTCTTCGCCAGAGCCGCCCTGATGACATTGAAAGACTCAGCCTGAGAGTCATTCTCGGGAATCACAAAATACGGCTTCTCTACGTACTCGGGATTCAAGTCTGATAGGTCGACAAATTGCGAGACTGCGATCGTGTGCTTCGATGGCACGCGCAGATTATCGAGTTCGGATGGCTCGACGATGACGTATTGACCCTTGCTATACTCGTAGCCTTTGACAATCTCGTCTTTGTCGACTGCCGTTGTCGCTTCGTTGTTTTCAGCGGCGCTCTCAAGCACTTTCTGGTGGCGAATGCGCTCGCCGGTTCTGCGGCTGATCTGATGAAAACTGATCTGGCTTTTTGACTCTGTGGCGACATAGAGACCGACGCCGAAAGAGACAAGTGATATCTGGACGTTTCCCGTCCAATAGGGACGTGCCATAAGACCTCCCGGGTACCTGGGGACTTACTCGACCCGTAGATTCTGGAGTCTACCGCAACTTCGTTTGCCAGAAAAGTGAATTTGCAACGAAGTCGGTGTCTTCGCCTTGTATTTGCTATCGTTTGTCGGTCACGCGGCCGGCCGAAGCTGCAAACTGGGCACGCCGCCGTAACCGCATCTGTTCAGCGCTGTGAAGCTCCACCTCTTCTCCCGCTGACCACGGATCAACGGCCGTCGGATTTCACGCCCATCGAGACGAGCATTTCTCTTGTCAGCCGTTGCCGGGACTCGAGCATTCCGCGCCACGGATCTCGACGCAAGCGCTGTCGCCAGCCACTGAAGTCGGAGACGTGGAACACGGGTCTGACCGATGCCTGCAACTCCTTCCAATCCAGGGTGACTGCGACCGGGACGCCCGGCCGCGCACGCGTTGAAAATGGCGCGATGGCTGTCGCTTCTCGGTCGTTGCGCAAGTAATCAAGATAGATCCGATTCCTGCGAACCGCTTTCAGCATATTCGCGGTGTACAGGCTTGGATTGTCCTTTTCCATCTTCAGCGCCACTCGATGCGAAAGTTGTTTGATGACGGGCCATGCATATTCCGGCTCGATTGGCGCGACCACGTGTAATCCTTTCCCGCCCGTGCTCTTTACATAGCTCGCAAGTTTCAGTTGCTTCAGGCGCAAACGAAGCTCCTGCGCGGCATCTGCCAGGGTATTCCACGAGATTGCCTCATCGGGATCGAGATCAAAGATGATGCGATCGGGCATATCAACCGCATCGTTCTTCGATCCCCAAGGATGAATCTCCAGAACCCCCATCTGCGCCATGCCCACCAATCCTTCGCCAGAGTTCAACGTGAGAAACTCTTCGTGCTTCCCGGTCTTCTTGTTCGCGATCGAGACCGTGTGCACCCCGTTCGGCAATCCCGCGCTCACGTGCTTCTGGAAGAATGCCTGCTTGCCGATGCCATCGGGACAACGCAATACGCTCAGCGGCCGGTCTGAAACATGTGGCAACATCCGTTCGGCTACTGCCAAGTAGTACTCGGCGAGTTCCTGCTTTGTCATTCCGCTTTCTTCATCGAGAATCTTCCTGGGGTTCGTAAGCCCAAGCACGATGTTTTGCTTGGGACCGACTTTTGGATTTACCTGCTTCCCCACTGAACTTGCACGGGGATCGGCTTGGGACGAAGACGCATTTCCCGCCATCGCAAATTCGCGCACCACTTCGGCTGCCGGTTTGTCTTCGCGCAAGCTCTTGAATGATGATTGGCGAATGAGATTGTCGTTGGTCCAACCGGTGAAAGCGACCTGCGCAACCAGCTCCGGCTTGACCCAAATCGCAGCCTGTCTCACGTCACGCGGAAGCTCCGCGAAGGGCGGAGCTTTTTGAACAAGCGCGTCCAACCGGACGCGAAGCATGCGCTCAACTTCATGCGAAAAGCCAGTTCCACAGCGCCCGGCGTAGAGCAGCTTTCCGCCGTCGTAATACCCGAGCAACAGCGCGCCGATTCCGCGCCCGGTCTTTACCATCGGGATAAATCCTCCGATCACGAATTCCTGTTTGATTGTTGCCTTCTTCTTGAGCCAAGTATTTCCTCGGCCCGAAGTGTACGGAGCTAAGATGAGCTTGGAAACGATCCCCTCGGCACCGAGTTCGCTAGCTTTCGCAAACACCACGTCGCCCCGCGCTTGGATGTGTTCGCAGAATCTCAGCACTGGACTCGGCTCAGCCTGCGAGAGAAGCTTTTCCAGAATCTCTTTCCGTTTTAACAAGGTGAGCCCGCGAAGATTGCGGCCGTTGAGATGGAGCAGATCAAAGGCGAAGTAGACCATATCTGCGTGCTTTCCGTTCTGGAATGCCGCCTGCAAATCGGAGAAGCTGCTTCTTCCCGATGCGTCGAGCACCACGATCTCACCGTCCAGGATCGCGCTCTCTACGCCCAGCTCTACTGCAGCTCGCGCCAACCCCGGCATGCGCTCCGTCCAGTCCAACCCTTTACGCGTAAACAAACGGGCCTTCGCAACTTTGCCTCCGCCTTGACTGCTGGTTCGCACATGAACCTGGATCCGGTATCCATCGAGCTTCAGCTCATGCACCCAACTGTGGCTGCTCGGCGCCGATCGCGCTTCCTCGGCAAGTTGCGGCGCAATGAAGCCGGGAAAATCTTCCTTCGGCGCGGATCGCAGCAGTCGTTCGAGCGCCGCGCGCTTTTGTGCTGCAATTCGTGCCGTTCGGGTTTCCGATCGTACTTGGTGGCCGCTTTTCGGCTCTCGCAAGCCGTGCTTCGAATCCCACACGTGGTCGTTACTCTCCGCAATCTGCTCCATAGTTCGCTCGGTCAGAGCGCTATCAGGAGCGAAATCCGTAACTGCCGGCACGTCTTCCGGCTGGACGTATTCGTCCCGCTCTTTGATCAGCAGCCAGTTCGGCTTGCCGGAACGATCAAGATTGCGCCGCATGCGAACCAGGACCCACTTCCCCTTCAGCTTGGTTCCGTTCAAGATGAATTTCAGATCGCCTTTTTCCAGTTGTCGATCGGCGTCTCCCAGCGGTTGCCAATCTCCGAAGTCCCACACCATCACGGTGCCGCCGCCGTATTGACCCTTCGGGATGTTTCCTTCGAAGCCGCCGTATTCCATCGGGTGATCTTCAACCTCAACTGCGAGTCGCTTGTCGCCGGGAAAGTAGCTCGGTCCCTTGGCCACGGCCCAGCTCTTGAGCACGCCGTGCCAGCCAAGCCTGAAGTCATAGTGAAGCTGTCGCGCAGCATGCTTCTGAATTACAAATGGCAGGGATTCCGCACCCTTGGATGCGCGGCGAGGACCGCCGCCGCGCGGTTCCGCGGTGACAGTGAAATCGCGCATCGCGCGATAGCGTGCAAGCTGGCGATCCACCGCCTTCGCCGGATCAGAGCGTGTTTTGGCGCGCGGGGTCATCAGGCCGTGGCTTGAGTGAAGGTAGCGAACCCCGACATGAACCTTGAGGTGACCTCTTCGATCAGGGCCTTGCCGTTGCTTTTCGTTAGAAGTTCATGACCGGCGCCCGCAATTGCGGTGGTCCAGGCGGCCATCGAACCTAAAATAGCTATTCATCGTTTCCAGTCAACAGCCACTCGACGGTCTTGCCATACAGCTTGCCAATCCGATATAGAACGAGAGCGCCAGGCTCCTTAACGCCGCGCTCAATGGCGGAGATATGGCTTTGGCCAATGCCGATCATCTCCGCAAATTCAGCCTGCTTCACTTCGAAGCCCCGCAGTTCACGAATCCTGCGCCCAACCGCCTTCCAATCGATGGTGAGGCTCTGGACAGATTTAGACCTTGACATGATAGTGCCATAGCACTATCATAGTGCTATGGAGATAGACGCACCTCGCTTTGCTCATTTTAGCGCGGGAATTCGGGCTTACGGCCTTCATCCTGCTCGTCGGCTATTGAGCCTGGTCAGGGGGCCCCAGGACCCAACGGGGGTGACCTGCATTCGATACCCAGAGCCTCGTGGAACCGGCTGGCAATGCACCCAATAATCCGTCGCCATTCACTCCTGACCAGCGTGTTCTTCCGTCTTCGCACGCTCAATTAACGTGAAGTCTTCTTCTTTCTTGCCTTCGCCCAACGGGCACGAATCGC
>OKRB01000137.1:5493-25977 GCA_900290245.1 Candidatus Sulfuritelmatomonas gaucii
AAAAAAGCAAATTTGATATTGACAGTCATACTCAGCGCTGAGTATACTAAGCGCTGAGTATGAAAAGAGGCCGTTCATGAAAAGGAAAAAGACTGCAGGCCAGACGAGCGTTCGCATAGCTCGAAGGATTTGGACCAACCTTTCACGGGAAGCTCTCAATCGGCTCAGGGAGATTGCAACCCAGCACAACTTCTCAGTGGGTGCCGGTGACCTAATCTACTTAAATAACGGTTGGTACGTCACCCACACAGGTCTAATTGGGCTGGCGCGTCGCAAGAGATGCAGCGGCATCCATGTTGAAGCCGTCGATTCGCTGTGTGATTCGGGGGCAAATCGCTTCGTCCTTAAGGCAACGGTTTTTCCGTCCAAGGGTTCGTCGGGCTTTGTCAGCTACGGCGACGCAGATCCCTCCAACGTTTCCTCTTTTGTGCGAGGAGCCGAGATGCGCGTGGCCGAGACCCGAGCCGTCAATCGCGCCCTGCGCAAGGCCTACGGCATCGGCATCTGCTCAGTCGAGGAAATCGGAACGATTCCGAATCCGGTTGAGAAGTTTCCTCCACAAAACGCCAATGGGAACGGGAATGGCACCGGCCCTAAGGTCCGCGACCGCCTGTGCCAGATCATCCGCCAGCACAAGCTTGCCCCCGAACTGGTCAAGGCCTACGCCGTCGACTTCTGCGGCACCAAGACGCTCCGAGAGGCCAGTAGGGAACGAGTTGAGAACTTCGTCCTGCGACTGGCCGACTGGGCCATAAAGGACCGAAAGGCTCTGCTCATCCAGCTCGACAGCTACTCGCAACCGAAGCAGGAGGGGGCCGCATGAAGCGCAAAGTCCCAGGGCTCGCCGAAACGGCCCGCGATGCTCGTCCGGAGATTCCCGACGGCGTCTTCCTTGTACGCGTCGATGGCGCCCGGTTCCACTGGCATGCTCGCAAGCCGTTCTATGTCCTCCGACTCTCCGTGATCGAGCCCCTCTCGGTGGCCGGGCAGCCCATCGTCGGCCGGCTCTACTGTACCCAGAAGGCGATGTGGAAGCTAGGCTGGTTCCTTCGGGATTTTCTTTATGATCCGGAATTCCTGGCCCATGAAGAGGTCGATGAGAAGGCGTTGTCCGGACTCCGCGGCGTCGTCAAGATCAGCCACGCCGTGATCAACGGCATTTCGCTCGTCAACCTCGACGGCTTCGCCCCGGCCAGTCAATGGGAAGAACTATCCACGGCCCCGGTATCGAGTGCTTCTCGCTCCAACCATGCGGAGGCGTCTTGATGACCTATTCCTACACCCAGATCAGCCAGTACCTGAGTTGTCCGCGCCGTTACCGGCACCGCTACCTCGACGGATGGCGAGAGAAAGACACGCGTGCCGCCATGCTCTTTGGTCGAGCCTTTGAGCAAGCCGTCGCCGCCCTTTTTCGTCGTGAAGACCCAGGGGCTGTGTGGTGCGAGCAGTGGAGCCTGTGCAAGGACATGGGCCTGACCTACCCCGGCAACGACACCTGGGACCGGATGTTGCAACAAGGTGTCCAGTTGCTGGAGCGCTTGGCTCAAGATGACCGCGTTCGTATTCGGCGTCCTCGTTCAAACCAGCAGATTCAGTTCACTCGCATGCTCGCTTCTGGCAACAATTTCGTCTCCTACGTCGATGCCATTGGTGAATTGGACGGTACGCCCTGCGTTCTGGAATGGAAGACTAGCTCCGCGCGATATCCAGAAGGACCGGCCGGCATTTCTGCTCTCGATCCGCAACTGGTCTGCTATTCGTGGATGACCGGTATCAACGAAGTCGCCCAAATTGTTTTCGTGCGCAAGCGGCTGGTCGAAGTTCAGTACCTCCGGGCTACCATTTCCGAGGAACAGCGGCAGGAGTTCGCAACCCTGGTCGATGACACCGTCCGACGGATCGAGTCCGGGCTGTTCCTGCCGCATAGCGGCATCCGCTTTCCCCAAAATCCGTGCACAACATGCCCCTTTATCGGCCTCTGCCTCGATAAGTCCGACTTGGTCGAAACTGCACTTGTGCGCAAGCCCGGAGTTGACCTTGGTCTGTTTGACGAACTTTCGTTTTAGGCCGATGCCGATGCCGCCCAAGCTCAATCACAAGCGTGCTCTCTTTGTTCTGACCAAGATCGACGAGATCCTGGCGTGGGAAAAGCAGAAAGAAGAGGAGCGCGACACGCGCTTTGTCGATCTGGGACGGTATTTGTGCGAGGTGCGGGCCGGTCAGTACTGGCGGCTGCAAAACTTAACGTCGTTCGACGAATTTCTGCAAAGACGTTTTCCCGATTCGCGCCGCACCGCCTACTATCTGATGTCCATTCACGAACACTTGCCGCCCCAGATCCGGCGGGAGTTGAAGCAGGTGGGCTGGACCAAGGCGGCGGTGTTGACCAAGGTCGCACGTTCCGACGGAAAGGACTTCGATAGTGCAGCATGGATGCACAAAGCCCGTTCCTTACCGCGGGATCAGTTCAAACGCGAAGTCGACCAACATCTCACCGGCAAGGACAGCGAACCGACCGAGATCATCTGCTTCAAGTTCTACAAAAGCCAGATCCCGGTGATTGAGCGGGCAATTGAGACGGCAGGACTGATGCTGGGTACGGACAAATCACGCGGCTATTGTCTGGAGATGATCTGCGCGGATTTCCTGGCGGGAGCCAACCTGGACAGCGGACAACCAAACGTGCTCTTGTCCTCGATCACAAGGTTCTTCCAGTTCCTGCCCGGTGAGCAGCGGCAGGCGTTTGTCGAGCAGATCACCGAGAAAGCGTCATGAACCGGATTCCGGTAAAGCGTGCTCGCCTGCGCCTCGCCCCCAAATCGTACGAAGACCTGCGGCACGAGGTGTTGCGCCGGGACGGATGGAGGTGCCAGAGTTGCGGCGCGATGTCGAATCTCGAGGTTCACCATCGGGAATTGCGCAGCCACTCAGGGGATGATGCAGAGCAGAACCTCATCACGCTTTGCACTGCATGCCACTCAATCGTGCATCGGGGAATTGATTGAAGACTGTTTTCTGATGAGACCCGGTACCACTACTAGAGCGACCACTCCCCCTGCTCCAGAATCGCGGCATGCATTGCATCCGGTGCGAGGTCCAGTTCTCCGGGCCAGGTTACAGCTCCATATTCAAGGCTTCTGAATGCCGCAAATCTCGCGCGGCGTCTGGCTGTCGATGGCAAGACGGTCGCCGGTTTTGGCCTGAGGCGGCACGCTATCTTGTATGCAATCATAGAGTTTAGCTCCATATTTGCATAGTAAGATGATGACGCTCGATTTCGAGGGGTGTGAGCGATAGGAACGGATTGTATCAATCACAAATGCACGGTATAATGATCGATAGAAAGGTTGCTATCGCTCATGACCTGGAATTGGCAAGGGCCGGATTGGCCTAATTTCAAGTGGGATCGTTCGCGGATTTCCGCTGCCGAAGGGCAGTTTCTCCTGGGCGCTGGTGTTGCCATCGGCACCGTGAAACATCTTGGCGAAGACGAACACAACCAACTCATCGTGGAGTTAATGAGCGCAGAAGCCGTGACCACATCGGCCATTGAGGGCGTGGTCCTCAACCGCGCCAGTGTGCTGTCGTCAATCCTCCGTCAACTCGGGCTAGCGTATCCTGATAAGCGGCGCGTGACGCCTGCTGAGCAGGGCATAGCCGAAATGATGGTCGATCTTCACTATTCGTCTTCACAACCTCTTTCTGACGACATGCTGTTTGCCTGGCACCGGATGGTGACTTCCGGCGGGAGGGACCTCGCTGACATTGGACGATACCGGACGAGCCGGGAACCGATGCAGGTAGTCTCCGGTCGCATCGGTGCTCCTACGGTACATTTCGAAGCGCCGCCCTCGAAACGAGTACACGCCGAGATGAGGCGGTTCCTCGGGTGGTTTAATCGCACGGCGCCGAACGGCAAGGAACCATTGCCCGCCATCTCCCGTGCGGGTACAGCCCACCTCTATTTCGAATCGATCCACCCATTTGAGGACGGAAACGGGCGCATCGGGCGGGCTATCGCGGAAAAGGCGATAACTCAGAGCTTCAGCCAGCCGGTCCTTGTCGCATTGGCGACGACCATCCTCGCGCATCAGAAAAGCTACTATCAGGCGCTGGAAAGAGCCAATCGGAAAAATGAGATCACGGAATGGCTCGCCTGGTTCGCCGAAATTGCCTTGGAAGCGCAGCGCCGGAGCATTGCTCTGGTCGAATTCATGATTGCCAAAGCGAAGCTGCTGGACCGGCTGCGCGACCAGATAAACGAGAGGCAGCAGAAGGCACTCCTTCGCATGTTCCGCGAAGGCCCTGAAGGATTCAAGGGTGGTCTGAGCGCAGGCAACTACACCACGATCACCGGAGCATCACCGGCCACCACAACCCGCGATCTGGCGGACCTTGTCGAAAAGGGCGCGCTCATTCGGACGGGCGAGCGCAAGCACGCTCGATATGCGCTCAATGTAACTAACAGGTGAGCGGAAACGAGACCGTCGCCGCGCTTGCGCATGATCGATCTCCTCTCGGCTCACCTGTGCACCCAGCCACCTGATCGCTACTGATCGTTTGCTGCCCTTTGCGGAGAAGAATTGATTCCTGGTGGTCGCCACGTCGTCCTCGTTTCTGAACGTCGAATATAGCCCAACACCAGCTCTCGCGCACTGGTTTAAAAGCACCTCAGCAGCAACCATTATGTGCCGAGCCCGATCGCAGATCCTGCGATCGCTTGCGAAACAATGACTGGAGAGCTTGCCATCGCTCTTCGTATTGCCATCGCTCTTCGTATAAGATCCGCCGCCTCGCTGCAAACATAAAATGAGAATGACGCGTTGGTCGACGCAAATGGTTTCACCCTTCGCAATCGTCAGGACACCGAGCGCTCCCGATGAGGATGAATCCCTTTTCCGTGTTTCTCGGCAGGTGCAGCGGTGAGGATGAGACCTTTTGCCCGAAGTCAGTCACGCCGAATGCAACGAAACCGAAAAACGGAGGACTTGAGGCAAAGATGATTTTGGGCCGACTCCTCATTGTGCCGTTCGCCAACCGTAGCTTAGAACTGTGCTCACGTTTGCCGGTTACTTCCTGTTTTGACGCTGATATGAAAACTGTAAGTCCATTACCACATGACCGGAATCATGCCTGACTTCTTGATCTTCTTGTCGTGCGTGACGAGTTGGATTCCTTCAAGCAGCGCAGTAGCTCCGATCAATCGATCCTGCGGATCCTTCGGATAAGATTCCGGAAAGCTAACCGCGCGCGCAGCGATCTCTGGCGTAATGGGCAGCACCGTCATTTTGGAAGCGCACAGGCGGACGAAGGATTCTACGCTGAGGGTGGTTTCCACCCGCCCTTTTTCGGCGAGCCAGGCCAACTCCAAAAGGGTAATTCCTGCAATCGCAAGTCCGCCTTGCAGACGAGCGGTCCGAATGGCCTCCTTGGCGCGTTTTGACAGCTTGTCTGGTTCAAATGCAAGCCAGATGACGACATGAGTGTCAAGAAGAATCATTCGGGCAGGTTCCAATCCGAGACGGGAATCGCGTTCTCGATGTCTCCCACAATGCGCCCTTTTCCTGCCAGAAAGCCAAAGATTTCATCTTCATTGGACTGCACCCGGATGACCTGAACAACCGGCTTCCCGTGCTTTGTGATCACCACAGGCCGGCCGCTTTCGGCAACCTTGTCCATGACGGCGAGGCACTGCGATTTGAATTGGGCAGCTGGAATCTTCTGCACGAGACCTCCATCAATATGACCATAATATTATGACCACATTAGAAAAGCAAGGCTCTGCGCGAGAACGACGGAGTTGGCGCAAATGCCGGTATCGGCGAGGTCGGTACCCTGCAACCGGGTACAGCGCAATCCTGCCAGTCGGTACCATGAAACCCTGCCACTGGCAATCGGAGCCGAAAGCATCAACCTCGCCGAAGACGTACAGGAATGTTGACGAAAAGGTAATCGCCGGATGCCCGTGATTCGGCCGCAGTCCCACGCTCAAGGAGATTCTCCCCCAAAAGCCCGTCGGAGGAGTGAATTGGCCATAGCTTCGAAGCGGTAAGGCTGAAGCTCTGCGCCGACGTACGCCAGCCTCGGTGGGACTACTCTTGAGGCGTTGGAGAAACCGCTCGACCTGCGCTCTGTTCACGCTAACCACCGCGCCTCGAAGACCATATTTCGGTTGGGGCGGTGCGCCTTCTCATCGGCAAGAACAAACTGCAAGCCTATGCGGTGTTCCCCGGCGGACGACTTTCGCATTGACTGTGATGCAACGTTCTGCGTTCGGCTCCCGGCGAGCCGCGTCTCGCGTTCAACCGCATCGTGGTGCTTAGATATCCGGCTGGCCCCCAGGCCGCGCGAAAGTGGTCGCCCCAGATGATTGGCAGACCTGCAGCTGGGCCTCCGCTCGTTGCCGTCACGCGATGGCTGAGCGGCCATGCGCGATAGAAGATGGACCGGTAGTTCACAGTATGGGCAAGCTCAAGTTGTCTTAGTATGACTTGACATGGTATAACATGACACGTCATAATGTGAGAACGGCGAAGCCAGGACCATGTCCGCTACGATCAAACCCGATCCTTTCTATGACCGGGCGCTCGAATTGGCAGCCTTGGATCGCGCCTGGAAACGTCACGGGGCCGGTGGGCAGATGCTTCTCCTTTACGGTCGCCGGCGATTAGGCAAGACCTTCTTGCTGCAAAGGTTCTTCACAGCGGGGGCCGGAGGGGATGAACCGGAAAGGCCTCACTGCTACTTTCTAGCTGAGCAGTCTACCGCCGCCACGCAACGGCTCACGCTCGCGCGACAGTTGGTGGCCGCGCTACCGGCGGAGGGCGTCGCCGCCGAGGAAATTGCCATCTCCTGGAATGCCCTCCTGCGCTACGCCTCGCAGCAGGCGCGGGCGCGGAAAAAGGACGCGGGCCGCTTCGCCCTGATCCTCGATGAATTCCCGTATCTGATAGCGCAGACTCCCGAGTTGCCTTCCATCCTGCAAGCGTGGTGGGACCGCGAGGGTGTTCACTCTTCCCTTTTCGTGGTTCTTTGCGGATCGCAGCTTTCGGCCATGGCAGCGCTCGGGCAAGAGAGCGCGCCTCTGTTCGGACGCTTCAATGCGGGGATCTTTCATATTGATCCGCTCCACTACGAAGACGTTGCCTACTTTTACGAGGGCAGCCGGCATTACGGCGTCAAAGAGAAGCTACTCATGTACGGCGTTTTCGGGGGAACGCCCCGCTATCACGCCCTAGTGGA
Organism: Candidatus Sulfuritelmatomonas gaucii; assembly: GCA_900290245.1. Taxonomy (GTDB): domain Bacteria; phylum Acidobacteriota; class Terriglobia; order Terriglobales; family Acidobacteriaceae; genus Telmatobacter; species Telmatobacter gaucii. The sequence continues at coordinate 12,736 of OKRB01000137.1, forward strand.
CACCTCGCGTCCGCCAGCGGAAGAGATTGTCGCCCTCCTGATGCAGCCGCGCGCGATTCTTGAAAACGAAGTGCGGTTCCTCTTGGGCAGCGAGCAAATCCGCGACCCGGCCCCGTATAACGCAATCTTGGCCGCGATTGCCGGCGGCAAAACAAAATTCAATGGCATTCAGCAGTTGATCGGTGTGGAGCGCGGCGCGCTTTCCTTCTCGCTGCGAACACTATTGGAGTTGGGCTGGATTCGGCGTGAACTCCCTTTCGGTGAACACTCCGAACGCCGGGCCATCTATCGCGTTGCCGACCCGTTTCTGACCTTCTGGTATCGTTTCGTTGCGCCGCTGGCCAGCGACTTGCAGTTCTCCGATCCTGCCGCGGTATACGCTTCCCACGTAGCGCCTCGCCTGGCCGATTACATGGGCTGGTCGGTGTTCGAGGAAATCTGTGGGCAATGGCTTCAACGGCATGCGAAGCATCGCCTCGACCTCACGGTGCGCCAAATGGCCCGCTATTGGAGCCGGGACGGTCGAACAGAAATTGATCTCGTCGCAGAACTGGACAACGGAACTTTCCTCTTTGGTGAATGCAAGTGGCGGGCGGATCGTGTTACGCGCCTAAGCGATCTGAGTACACTCCAAGCGAAGGTCGCCAGTCTGCCCGAGGCTCGCTGGCGGAACAAGCCGAGCTACATTCTTTTCGCGTTGGGTGGCTTCTCTCCGGAACTGTTGCAACTTGCCACAGATCCGGCTGAACGGCTCTATCTCATCGCGGAAACCCATTTGCTTGGAGGTGGCCCCGCTAGAGTCCGCTAGAGTATCGGAACTCAGACCCGCTTCGCACTCATCGGACGCAGCTTCTAAGGACTCATCGGCAAGCGGCATCACGCCAGTACTGGCGTCTGTCTCGAGCAGCCCGGTTCCGGCTGCGATGGTGTCATTTCCTGCACCACATTTTCCCGCGGCTGATCTTCTGGCTCCATTCTCTTCCCACAAAAACAAGATCAACGGCAACTAGCCAAAGACGACACCCGTTTCTCGGAATCCGGCGTGATCATTCGGACCTTCTGCTCACTGGATGGCGAAACCTCGACAGAGGAGGAGGAGGAACAATACCGATGTCTGGCCAGGCCGTCCGAAGCCGCTCAGCGAAGCGAATTCACGCAATGTCGTCTGCAAGCGTAGCCAGTTCGGGGATGATGCAGAACAAAACCTCATTACGCTTTGCGCTGCATGCCACTCAATCGTGAATCGGGGAACGGGTTGAAGACTGGGTGTTGTCGTGGACGGAATCCGGGCCTTGCCGGTCAAGATTTGAGCGCAACGAGGCAACGTCATTCCAATCAAGATGCACCGGTTTTCCTTAGGCTGACGCAGAATTTGCCAAAATGGGTTCTTTCCGGGTCGCGGACCAGACACTCGGAACTCTGTCAAGGTGGCCTGCGAAATATCGAAGGACGTCAAGTGCAGACCGTAGCCTGAGAAAGCCCATCGATCAAATTATCAATCGTAGCGCCGCTCAATCGACAACAATCTTGCTGCACGCCTCAAACCCCGTATTTTCAACAAGTACATAATTTCTGCGGAGCACACCACATGCGCGCACGATCTCTGCTCCCCACTAGACCGCAGTCCAGTGCATGAAATTCATTTGACAATATTGCGCTTTGTGAAAGATATTGATTTGGCACTGCAAAGAGCGTTGACAATACCTCGCGCTAACAAGTTGTTCCCTGACGCCATGGTTTCCCAAATAGTCAGATCATGGCATGACTTGTATCCCCAGAACCAAGGGACTCCCAGGTCCGGTCCTCAGCGCTTCCCCATCGCTTGAGAATTCTCCGCGCCGATCCGGCCCTTACACCAAATGAATCCCGCTAATTGAGTGCGCTCGTTTCCATTCCCTTTAACCGGACGAATGGATGGCCCCTCTAAAGGAGCTTTCATGGAAAAGCAGGAAAAGGTCTATACGGTCAGCGGCATGGTCACAGGCCGCAAAGGGCTCCCTGTCCGCGAAGCGCGCGTCGTTATCTGGTGGCAGCACATGCGCGACCGAGAGGAACTGGCGTCCGGCGCAACCTCTGAGCAGGGCAAGTACTCAATCCGCTACAAGGTGCCTACGAGCACCACCCAGCCCATTCTTCTTGAGGTTGAGGCTCTTTCAGAACATCTCGACGCCCCGTTGCTCTCGCCTCTGACGCAGGCACAGCAAAAGCTTGTGGTCAACCTCGCCTATGAGTCCCCGGACCAATCTGAATGGACCAAACTCGTTCGCGGAATCGAGCCGCAACTGCATGGCGTGAAGCTCAGTGATCTGGTCGAAAACAGCACGCACCAGGATCTTTCATTTCTCGCCAAGGAGCTCAACACAAACGAAGAAGCCATCATGCGCGTAGCCGTCTCCGCGCGTCTCGAAGCTGCCTTTCAGATCCCCGCTCCTGCCGTTTACGCCTTCCTTCGCCAACAAATTCCCGCGGCGCTTCCAACACTCCTGCTGGATGCCAGCCAGAACTTCGCGCTCATCGATCCTCTGGTCCAGAGCGTCGCTTCGATGATCTTCGGCCTCTCCTCGGCAACCCAGACCCAGACCATCACCTCCGCCATCGCACTCGATTACATCGGCGCGCAATACACACCGCAGATCGCGGAGATCGTCAGCGAGCTTCAGTCCCATCACACCACCGATCTCCTGAGTCAACCATATTTGGTCGGCAGCACAACACTTGCACAGCTGCTCGACGTCGCAGCACTTTCTGCAACCAAGCAGCAGGCCTTTGCCCAGGCCCTCGCCACGAACAGCCTGTCCATGCGCAACTTCTGGCGCAATCTTGGCAACGGAAAGTTAGGACTCACGGCGGAGGATGCTTCCACTATCGAGCGCACCCTCTCCGTCGGGGCTTTTGTCAAGAACTTCACCCCGCTCATGCAGAGCCTCCTGCAAGGCTTCGCGGCCGGTACCTACAAATCTCTCCCGGATCTGGCGCGTCTCAGCCTCTCTGATTGGGAGAAGCTAGTCAACGCCGCCGGTACTCCGCCTAGCATCGATGGCGCCGGAACCGCGACTCCAGCCCAGGTCTTCGCCGCTGTCGTTTATGCGCGCGTCACTCGCGCTTATCCCACTGCCGCTCTCAGCGCCAGAATCCAAACCGGATCCCTTGTGCCAACAGCTCAGCAGCAGCCTCTCATCCAGTTCTTCCAGAACAACCCTGACCTCGAACTGGTCAAGAACAACCTCCCCGCATACATCGCGGCCCAGGGTGAGAAGGCTTTCGCCGGAATTTCAAAGGACCAGCAAGCAGCCGTCGTCACCGCTGCCCGCAGCTTCCAGCGCGTCCTACGCGTCTCGCCCGACCCCGATGTCGCGCAAACTCTGCTCGCCATGGGTATCAACTCCGCAACGCAGATCGCGACGATGGGCAGCCAGCAGTTTTACCTGAAAGTCACTGCCGCCGGACTCGCCAAGACTGAAGCGAACAAGGCGTTCCAGGCGGCATCGCAGCGTTATGCAAGTCTGGTCTCGACCTACCTTCAGCTGAATCACGATGCGCTCGGCCTATGGCCCCAGGCCATGGGCAGCATCGACGCCCTCGCCCCGCCCATCCGGCAGGCCGTCGCGACCGATCCCACGCTCACCACCCTGTTCGGCTCGCAGGATTACTGCGAAACCGACGACTGCACCTCAGTCCTGTCGCCCGCCGCTTACCTTTGCGACCTGCTTCTCTGGCTACGCAACCACCCGCAGGGCGCGAAAACGGCACTCGATATCCTCAACGGCCGCCGCCCCGACCTGGTCAACTTGCTGCTCAATTGCCCTAACACTGACACCGAACTGCCCTACATCGACCTCGTCATCGAGTTGCTCGCCGACAAGATCAGCCCGCCAACCGATCCCAATTCCACGATCAATCCCATCTGGAAGCAGACCTCCGTCAACATCACCACCGCGCAACTCAGCGCCGCACCCGAATACTTCAACCAGTCCGCCTTCGTCACTGTCGCCAACGCCAGCTATCCGCAGTCGCTGCCCTACAGCACCGGCCTCGACGGCCTGCGAACCTACCTTAAGCAGTGGAACCTTCCTCTCTGGCAACTGCGCCAGGCCCTTCTGCCGCTCAATGGCGTCACGACTACGCAACAGGTCAATGTTGCTGCTGAGCGCTTCCAGTTGAACTGGCAAGCCGTCAACCTCATCATCAACGCCAACTTCGTTCCCGCTTCCGTCGCGTGGAACACCTCGGCTCCTGCTACCGATCTAGTCTCCGTTCCCAAATTCCTTACGGCCGCCAACATCACGTACGAGCAGCTTCTCGAACTCCTCCTCGTTACCTGGGTGCAGGGTGGCCTCGGCATCGCCATTCTGGGAATCGACGACACCTGCACCACCAGCACGCAAACGCTGGCACCCAACCCGCTCGATGCCGAATTCCTCGACCGCGCCCACCGCTTTCTGCGCCTCTGGCTCGCCACTGGATACAAGATGTGGGAGCTCGATCTCGTCATCAACGCCGCCGCTGTCGGCGCAGGGGCGCTCAATCAGGCCACGCTCATCGCGCTGCTTCCCTTCCAGCAGTTGCTCGACGCAACCAGGCTCTCGATCGATCAACTCCTCGCCTGGTATCAGGACATCGACACCGCTACGCATCGCGATCCTGACGGCACCACGACGACCTCGCTCTATTCGCAGATCTTCCTCAATCCCACTGTCACCTGGATTGCACCCGACCCGGACATGGCCGCGCTCGCGACCGGCGGAGCCATTGGCGACCCTGTCTTGAGCGATCATCTCAAGGCCATTCAGCCTGCCCTCGGCGTCACCGCAGCCGATGCAGCTACACTCTTCACCCTTACCAACAATCAGCTCACGCTCGACAATCTCAGTCTCATTTATCGCGTCAACGCCCTCGCCATCTCGTCAAAATTCTCGATCTCGAATCTTATTGCCGTCGCCGGCCTGTTGAGTCCAACAGCTGCAAATGCGACAGCGGCCCTCGCGCCGCTGTTCACAAACCCCGCGGCAACGCTCGCGTTCCTTTCGCAGGCAACTGCCATCCAAAAATCCAGCCTCACGCTTGACGCCCTCACTTATTTGCTCACACCGCCTTCCGCAACCGTCACTGGAGGCTGGTCGACTACTACGCAGATGACTCCAGCGAACATGGCTGCGACGCTGACCGCCATTCAAACCGCCGCCTCCACTCTGCTCGCCGCTTCCACTACGCTCACTTCGCTCATCACCGCCGCGCAAACTACCATCACCGTCGTCAACGGCGCCGGCTTTCCAACCACCCCGTTCACCGTCGCCATCGGCTCTGAGATTCTGCTCGTGAATGCGATCAGCGGCACAAACAATACCAGCTGGACCGTGGTCCGCGGCCAGCAGGGCACAACCGCGGCCTCTGCTGCAGCAGGCGCAGCCGTCACACCAACCGGCGCAGACTTGAACGGCGTTGTTGTCTCCGCAGTTGCCGCCAACGCTCACACTGCTACCGGATCAGCTCTCGCCAACGACGTCAGCAACTTCATCCTCAACACATTTGTCATCCCCGGATCGACCAACTCGTTGCTGACGGTCCTCACCGATCCTGCTTTCACCAGCTCGACTCTCGCGGTGAACACAACAAATTTTCCCAATCAATTCCTCGCCATTCAACTTTTCGACAAAATTGGCGTCCTCGTCCGCGGTCTCAAATTCGTCGTCGCCGATCTCACCTGGCTGGTCACCAACGCTGCCGTCTACGGCGGTCTCGACTTCACGCAGCTGCCGGTCGAAACCACGCAACCAGCTCTTGCACTCTCGCCGCTCCTCACCACGCTGCTCATGGTCCAGCTCGCACGTCTTTTCGCCGCCGCTCCGCCGGCATCGCCCATCCAGACGCTCTACGACATCGTGGGCCAGGTGCATAGCGGTACCCTCTCGACCGCAGCCTCCGCACAATCCGCGCTCGCCCTCATTACCGGCTGGCCTCTGGCCGATATCAAAGCCTTTTCCGCTGCGCTCACGCTCACCTTTCCGACAAGCTACCTGCAACCTGCCACTTACAACGCAATGCGCACGCTTGAAGCCATGTCGAGCGCTGTGACTGCTTCGGGCGCAGGGCTCGCCAATCCCTCCACCACTCTTGTCAACGGCATTGGAACCGGCGACCCCATCATCACCGTTGCCAGCGACATCGGATTCCTCGCGCCCGTCTTCTACATCTCCATCGGCACGGAGATCCTTCAAGTCACCGCGGTCGGGGGAACCGACAATACCACCTGGACGGTCGTCCGCGGACAGGAAGGCACCACCGCAGCAAGCGCCAGTGCGGGCGCCGTCATCACCCAGACCCTCGCTTCGCAGATTGTCAGCTGGGCCGCTTTCCCGCAAGACGAAGTCACCGCCGAGTCCCTGGCCGCAAGCGCTCTCGGCGCGCTCAAAGCTCAACAGGCAAGTGATGCCACATGGCTCACACTCGCGCCCACACTGATGAATCCCATCCGCACGAATCGCTCGAATGCTCTGCAGGCTTGGCTCACCGCGCAACGCGATGGATCGGGCAACCTTATCTACCCTGACAGCGACGCGCTCTTCAACTATTTCCTTATCGATGTCCAGATGAGCCCCTGTATGCTGACCTCACGCGTCGTTCAGGCCTACATCGCCGTGCAAATCTTCGTTGAGCGCTGCTTGATGAACATGGAAGCACCCACCGTCGTCGTCAACCTCGAAACCGATGATACCTGGAGCCAATGGGAGTGGATGAGCCGCTACCGCGTCTGGGAGGCCAACCGCGAAGTCTTCTTGTATCCCGAAAACTGGCTCATCGAATCTCAGCGCCCCAACCGAACCGAAACCTATCAGACCTTTGAGCAGGAAGTCCGCCAAGGGCAGAGCACAACTGACTACCTCGAAACTGTCGTCCTCAACTACATCGATCGCCTCGACGGCCTCGCCCACCTGCACGTCACCGGAACCTGCAGTGACACTTCTGGCAACATCTACGTCGTGGCCCGCACATTGGCTGACCCGCCCGTCTTTTGTCTCCGCACCTACACCAATGGTGCGTGGACCGGCTGGGAAAAAATTCCGCTCGACATCAAAGCTCATCAGGTTGTTCCCTATGTCTATCGAGGCCGAATCTGCCTCTTCTGGATGGATGTCAAGGTTTCACAAGAACCGCATCAGAACCTTCCGGGCGTGCAGGCAACAAGCAATCCACCCAGCCAGGAGGTCGAACGTTACGTTACTCTCAGCCTCAACTTCTCCATCTATCGCAATGGCAGTTGGGCGCCGGCGCAATCGACCAAGGGCAGCCTCTTTGACAAGCCACTGCTCAGTTCGCAGTCTGTTTCAAACAGCCGCGCCGTTGAAGCACTCTACACACTCAAAGTTCAGCCCGCACCCGTTACCCCCGGCTTCGGCGCAAGCATCTGGCTCGATGTCTTCCGTTACGGTGACTACGATGCACGCATCGTCGCATTGGCTGAGCAGGCGCAAATCGCCGCCGCCGGATTCATTCAGGCTGAGAGCAATGCGAGCGGCGTCATATTGGATTTGGACGAAGCACTGGCGGGATTTTACTTGGCAATCGCGTCCGGATACGAAACCGAAGCTTTGAAGCCCACAGCGGTGCACGTCGGCCGCGCCACATTCGATGGCCGCTTCAGCGATCTGGAATTGAACAATCTCGGCATCGCCATCTACGGCGTGCAGGAGAATCTGCTCACATGGGCCCAGAGCACCTACGGACCCGACGCTCAGCCCTTGCTCCCACTCTCAGCGCCCGATCCCAACCTCACCGGCGAGCCGAATCTCACTCCGCAGGCTGGCAGCCTCATCACCGGACCCGCCAATGTTCCCAAGGGGTATTACCAGACCGTTCAACTCGACTTCACTTCAGTGCCGGCCCTCGATCAGAATTCCGGCGTTCTGCTCAGCAATGCCATGCTTCCCTTCCGGATTATCGGACCTGACACCGACCTCAACTTCGACCCCACTTCTGACTTTTTCTTCCAGGACACTCGCCGCTGCTACTGGGTCGAGAGCCAGAAGTACTACCAGACTGGCAGCACGTGGTCACCCATCGTGCCCTCTGACCCAACTTCGGTCGGTTATGAGGTGAAGTATGTCTTCCACCCCTTCTACCACCCCTTCACGCGCCTCTTCTGGAATCAGCTCTCCGCCGGCGGATTCGACCTGCTCTTCAATCCCAACCTCCAGGAAAACCCCGATCAAATAGACCCCAGCCAAGCGGATGTTTTCAGCTTCAACAGTTGGTACGGGCCTGTCACCTCGCGCGTCTGGTGGGATCACGACGACGTGACCGGCCAGGACCGGCAGTATCTCGACTTCAACTACAACTCCGCCTTCTCGGTGTACAACTGGGAGCTTTTCTACCACATCCCGCTCTACATCGCGCAGCTTCTCAGCCAGAACCAGCAATTCGAAGACGCACAAAAATGGTTTCAGTACATCTTCAATCCGACACTGCAACCCTCGTCTGCATATCCGTCGCCGCAGTGTTACTGGATTCCCAAGCCGCTGCGCAATCTCACCGGCGCAGGCATTCTCTCCCAGTCCATCAATAACCTTCTGCTCGCTGTCAACCACGGCGATCCGACGGCCGTGAACGAAGTCGAGAACTGGCGTCAGAATTCCTTCAATCCATTCCTCCTCGCCGACCTCCGCCTGGGTGTCCCCTACATGAAGATCACCGTCATGTCGTACCTTGACAACCTCATCGCATGGGGAGACAACCTCTTTTCTACCGAGTCGCGCGAGGCGCTGAGCGAAGCCACGCTCCTCTATGTCATCGCCGACGAAATCCTCGGGCCGACGCCCGTAGCTGTCACACCCCCGCCAACTGCCGACGAGTCATTCGCGCAACTTGAGCCCTCGCTCGACGCCTTCGCAAACGCCATGGTTGAGATTGAAAACTCCATCGGCGGAACCGGCGGCGGCACGGGCTCAGGCAGCGGAAGTCAGCAGATCCCGGCACCACAGACTTTCTATTTCAAAATTCCCTCGAACCCCACTCTGCTTGGCTACTGGTCAACCGTCGCCGACCGCCTCTACAAATTGCGCCACTGCCAGAGCATTTCTGGGGCGCCTCTTCAACTCGCACTCTTCGACGCTCCCATCGATCCCGGTCTGCTCGTCGCAGCGCAAGCCGCCGGCGTCGATCTCTCCAGTGTTCTCGCCAACCTCAGTGCGCCGCTGCCCAACTATCGCTTCACCGCTCTATATCCGCAGGCTCTCGACTTCGTTAACGCCGTCCGCGCTTACGGCTCATCCCTGCAGGCAGCGCTTGAAAAGAAAGATGCAGGCGCCCTCTCACTTTTGCAGCAAACCACCCAGCGGCAGCTTCTCAGTGATGGCAGCGTAGTTCTCGACTGGCAGGTTCAGCAGGCGCAGAACAACATTGAGGCCCTCAACCAGACCCTCGCGCTCGCCCAGCAGAAATACACCTTCAACTCGACCCAAAGTTTCATGAATCCCTGGGAGATCATCGCTGACAGCATCCATGCCGCCATCGTCATCAATTACGTCATCGCCGCTTTCATCGAGGGCTTGGCAGGCATGACTGTTCTCGTTCCCGACTTCGAGCTCGGCGCGGCTGGATTTGGAGGCACCCCAACCACCACTGCGAAAGAGGGCGGCACGAAAGTCGCGAAGGCCGGCTCAAATGCCGCGGCCGCTGGCAAATCAACCGCAGCCGCTCTTGAAAAGACCGCAGCCCTGGCTGCAAGAATGGGAACCTACCAGCGCCGCCAGGACAACTGGAACGAGGCCAAAACCGAAGCCAGCATTCAGATCGACCAAGCCAACGCGCAGCTCGCCACTGCTAACCTGGCTCTGCAGATCGCACAGCAGAATCAGGTCCTCCATCAGGAGCAAATTGACAACATCCAGAAGCAGATCGATTTCCTCAATAGCAAATTCACGAATAATAGTCTTTACGACTGGATGGTGAGCTCCCTCTCCGCCACCTATTTCCAGAGCTACCAACTCGCCTATCAAATGTGCCAGGAGGTCGAGCGTTGCTACAAGTTCGAGCTTGGCATTCAGAACACATCCTTCATCCAGTTCGGCTATTGGGACAGCCTCTACAAAGGCCTGCTCGCCGGCGAAACTCTCAATCACGACTTGCGCCGCATGCAGTCTTCGTACCTGCAGCAGAATGCGCGCCGTTACGAGATGAGCCGATTTGTCTCGCTTTCCACGCTCGATCCTGGCGGGCCCGGCACTCCTGGCCTCATCCAGAATCTGCTGACCAACGGCTGGTGTACCTTCAACCTTCCTGAGTCGATGTTCGACAACGATTATCCCGGTCACTACAATCGCCGGCTCACCCGCGTCAGCATGACCGTCGTCTATCCCAGCCCCGGCAAGTTCGACAATGTGAAGGCCACGCTGACGCTGATTTCCAATCAGGTTCGTGTCTCAACGCAAGCCGCCTCTGACGGCTCGGACTATCCGGAATCCCCGATCGGCTCTGACCCGAGATTCATTTACAACTACGGTGCGGTCCCGCAAAAAATCGCCATGGGAAACGCGCAGGATGACCCCGGTCTCTTCATCACAAGCATCGCCAGCAACATTGTCGATCAGCGTTACTTGCCTTTTGAGAATGCCGGCGCTGTCAGCTCCTGGCGCCTTGACATGGCGCAGATCAACAACGAAGTGGATCTCTCAACGGTGGGCGACATCATCCTTCACCTTTACTACACGGCCCTCGACGGCGGCGAAGAATTCCAGCAAGCCGTGGTCGCCAACAACACCAGCAATCTGCCCACCTCAGGCATCAAGGTCTTTAGCGCACAAAATGACTTTGCCGCCGCCACGCCCACCCCTGATATTCCCTATCCACTCACCCCATGGCAGGGGCTCATCACCAGCCCCAAGACACTCTGGAACGCCACCGCCATGCAGACCGACGGCACACAGCGCTGGGAAGTCTTCAACAACACTTCGGTGGTGAATCCCGATCAGGTGCTCACTCTTGCAATGTCGGCCACCAAGTTTCCCTCATGGACCCGGGGCAAAACCATCTCTGTCACCTCGCTCACACTGCTCATCGTCTCCTGGGAGCCGGGACAGTTCGTCGTCGCCCCGCAGGCCCCGCTGCCCACAGCAACCATCAATACCACTCTTGCGCCGGGCTCCACGGTCCCCAACGTCTGCGTCGCCACCATTCCTGTGCCCGCGGGCACGCCGCTCGGCACATGGAGCTTCAAGATCAGGCAAGCCGCTGCGGCCGATTTCCATTCCCTCAACAAAAATCTTATTGGAGACGTAGTACTTCTTGTGAGCTATGACGCAAGCTAACTCCACCTCTCAAGCGGGTGCGCCTGTTCTGCCACCACTCGTCAAGCGTACGCTCGCGCGCCTCATCCGCGCCTTCGCACCCGAGCGCGTGATGCTCTTTGGTTCCCACGCAAAGGGCATGGCAACGGACAGGAGCGATGTGGACCTCCTGGTAATTGCAAGGGTGGAGGGAAATCCCATCCTCATTCAGCGCAAGGCGAAACAGCTCGCTTCCGACTGCTTTCCCTGCGTCGACGTCATCATCGCAACTCCCGAGGAGGTCGCAGACGCCGCCCGCGCTCGCTCTCCCTTCCTGGCATCTATCCTTGGCAGTGGGATAACTCTCTATACTCGCCCCTTACCAGAGTCGGGGCCTGACAAGACTGAAAGATAATATTCGCGTCGAGCGAATACGAACCCTGCACGGTCAAATGAGCAGAATGGGATGGCGGGCGGACCCTGTCATATATCGATAGGTACAAGTGATTCTTAGATCAATCCCTCGAACTTCGGTCGATCCTGTCCGTTACCAAGAATCCCGTAAGCCCGCACCAGGGTGCGAAATCTGAGGGGACGGCGGAGTCACAAATGGAGCATTCTCCAGATAGGCACCGGTCGATCCGTCAACTCCGGATTGAGGCAAAACGACGCACGGATTGCGCTATTGTTTTTTCCGCCGCAAAAGATTTCCGGAGGGGTTCGGGTAGCGGCGCAGGGGCCGCGGGGAAGAAAAACTAGGGGCCCGACCGCAACCTGGCCCCCACGTCGCATAAACTGCGATGCGCGACCGGGGCCGGTGGTTGTTCCGCGCGCGGCGCTAGCCGGGACTGAGCCACGAGCGCAGTCGTGCGAGCAGAAATGCTTGCGCAGGTTGCGCGCGGTGGAAATGACGGCGACGGCAAGGTGAATGGCAACGCCCAGCCGCGCGGAAGATTAGCCATGCCCCTTCAGTTCCAGGTGAAACCACATGACGTATCTGTGGGTCTTCTCGTTGTAAAGAACCTTGGCCCGTTCGATATTCGAGCCCGCCTCGATGTCGCTGCCCAACTCGTGCGAAACTTTCAGCGCGGGCCGTCATTCTTCCAGTGATACAAATCTTTTGATTGGTAACAGGAGACGCCTACGTTGGCGACGTTGCCGCCCGGACCGAGCGTCTCGAACTCGCAAAGCAGCTTTGGGTACAGTTTGGGCACAGTTTTCGCGCAATATTTCTGCACACGCTGTAACCAACAGATCCTTTAGGAGATATTTTGGTGCCGGGAGGGGAGTCGAACCTTAACCGCCGTTCGGAACACGTAAGTTACTGATTCCAGAATCGAGAGAATCGCTCAAATCGCCAGAACCGACATTCGACTTTTTCCGATGCAATTTTCCGGGGCGAGTCATAACTGGGAACCTCCAGCTATCGCTGGCTGAGAAAAACGGGCAGGTCAGCTCGATGTTGGCGCCGCCGGCCTGCATCCCAGATCGCGTCTACCAGGGAGGCGGCGCTGGTCGAAGCAACGGCTGCGTGATGGAAATCGACTTTCCAGCGTCTGGGTGCGGGTGGCTATGCGGGTGGCTAAAGGATGGAGATCCCGATGACCGTATTCGCCTGAGTCGAAGGATCCATCTGTCGGCGATGACTGAAGCCGGAATGGGCGTCGACAGCTGATTCTGGAACGGCCGATTCAAGATTCAAGCTGACCGCGTGGAAATGCGAGTCAGGTGGGGTGAAGGCGAGTGACAGGGTCTGCGAGCCGTCACTCAGTGCTTTGCCCGTGGTGGGGGCGCAGGAAACGCGCACGAGATCTTCGTGCTCGCATGCGGCTGCGCTGAACTCAACGCCGACGGTTGAGAGATGGCGTAGCCGCTATGGCGCCGCCTCGGCGTAGGAGTAGTCGTTCGAAAGCTGTGTCGCGCCGCCGTTGATGAACGTCCAGAGGCGCACGTAAACCGGGTTTCCGCTGGTGGGCAGGGTCAC
>OKRB01000136.1 GCA_900290245.1 Candidatus Sulfuritelmatomonas gaucii
CCTTCGAAGCTCAGGGTAAACAAGCCGCGGCAGTCCGAAGGACGGATTCCACACCGGGGAAAATAGAAGTACTGACGTTTAATGAGAGTGGAACCGGATCGCGGGAAATAGTGGGAATTGGGGGCAACTGGAGGGAACGTAAGGACTTGGAGATTTTTGGCGCGGCGTGCCTGTGTAAGCCATTCGGTGAGAGTAAACCGCGATCGTCCATGGAAGGCTTACTGAAAATACAGCACTTAGCGCACCAAGTCACTCAAATCCAGCGTACATTGAACCCGTCCGCGCCGCCCTCTCGCGCATCACATTGAATCTGCGGGCTTAATCCAACGCACATCGCGGTAAGAGGTCAAAATCCAACGCACATCCAACGGACACGACTCCTGCCCAATTCTGACCGTGAGTGGCGAAGAAACTGCGAACGCAACACGACCCTCGTGGGCGCGTTCTCGCTCGGCCCACTTACTGGCAGGCTCAGCGTTCGTCCGGATCGCGACCGCCAGCTCGTGCAGCATGGCCGCCGTCGCGCCACTTGAGGAGAGACTCGATATCGACAAGCCAATAACGCGACCCACGGAACTCGCCATGGATTTTTCCGGCCTCACAAAGTTTAGCCACCTCACACAGGGAAACTCCTAACATTCCCGCTGCCATGCCGATACCTGCGAGACCCGTTCGAGGGTCACTCTCGCTGGGCCTGGGAGAACGATGCGAGATGGACCCCGGCGACTGCTCATCGAGTTCGTGCTTTGGAGGAAGCGCGCGGCCGAGATAACAGCTTCGGCACAGACCCAGACCCTCTCGACATTCGGGCACAACGCGGTTGCGCCGCTCCCAATGAGCCTCGCAGGAACCAGGTGGGCACGGCGCCCGCTGCGCATCTGCGACGGGCACCGAAGAAGAACTCACGGTCGATCCTCGCGAATCGATTTGCTCGAAACCGTGGCGATGATATGGAAGTGAAGCTGTCCGAGTGAGCTGTAAGAGAGCCAGAGCATTTCCAAAAGGGCCGCTCACGCCAGAGGATACCAGATTGTCGGCGAGAAACCAGAGCGATTTCCAAAGACACAACGAACTAGCTTAAAACCACTCCAGAGAGCGCCCTGTTATTTCTTGCAGCCGTTGCGCTCCCACGTATCCTTCGCCTTCGCGTCCGCCGTCGTCTGCCATTGCATGTTGCTGGGCGAGTCAGCCCCACCGCACGCCAGGGGAATTTTGTGATCGACGACGTAGCCCTTTCGTCCGTGCGGATAACCCGTTTGGCGCATGAAGGAATCCTTCGCGGCCCGGCTGCGTTTGATGCGGCCGTGAGTGTGGCGCTGGGACGACGAAGCAGATTTACGTGAGTGCGACGACTTGGAACCAACCTGAGAGACGCTGCGCCGCTGAGCCAACGATGGAGCCGGGATCAGCAGCAGAGACAAGAGCAAACTGAGCAGCCACTTCATTTTTCCCCCTCACATTCGCCAGCCTAGACGGCTACGAACTGTGCTCCACCGGTGGGGACTGTCCCGATTCTACTCCTGCGGGAGTCCGCTGAGCTACGTCGCACTGCGGAGCACGCTTGGTTCGAGCCCCCATTTCCTTCTCGGCCTCCCCCAGCAGCAGGAGAAGCAATTGATCTCCCTCGGCCGAAAGTAGCTGCCTGAAACTGCTGACTGGCCGACCTACAATCCCAGATGCCCAGAGAAGTCGCGCGTCCCGATCGTCTCCAAACAGAGGGGCGCACAGGAGAAGCAACATTCGCAGTTTTAGCCCTCCAGTCATTCGCCGCCGTCTTTTTTTTCGGGCACTCGACGGGAAGAAGGCAGCGAGGGCTTGCCGATCGAGCGTGCTGCCGCGTTCCGCTTGCTCACGGATGCAACGATGGAGGCGCTTTAGATATCGGCACGCTGTCCGTGCCGGAACGAGGCCGTCTGCGAGATATTCGCGCTCAAGTCCTGACGGGCCACCAATTCTCTGATAGAGGTCCTCAAAGACAAACCACGCGCCCCCCCTTTGCTTGACGTCCATTCGGATCGCGACGATGGTCCGGCGCTTCGCCAAGAGGAACGCGGCGAGAAAGCTGTCGGGCGTTTCGAACGTGGTTTGTTTCTCTCCCATTGGTGGCTCACGGTCAATTGTGTGGGTGCGTTGCGGCGCTTCCCTTCATCGGATCACGAGCTTCGCGTAGACCTTGCCGTCGTTGTCGCGGGCTGGTTCAAGCAACGCGGTGTGAACACCAGGTTCCACATCGGCTTTATTCGCGAGCGCGCGGCAAATCTCGTCCTCTATCTCCGTGAGTGCTCGCCGAGCCAAGAAGCAGCCCTCTAATGCTTCCTGGCTGAGGGTGCCATCGGCGCGCACGATTTCCAGGGACTGGTTGCCGCCGTCGAGCACCTGAGAATGCGTGATTGAACTCGTCGCAGGTTTCCTATCTCTTTTCACGAACACGATGGGCTCGTGGCCCTTCCTCTTCAAGGCGGAAGGAGCAAGTTCCGGCGTCAGCGAAGACGCAGCGTTTTCGTCTTTCATCGAAGGCCTCCCACAAACTTCACCCGGCGCGCTTCAGCTCCGAGGCGTCCGAGCCAGCAGATTCCTTACGGCGAAGCATTCCTTTGAGCGCCCAGATCGCGCGGTTGGCTTCCGCGAGCGTGCGGATCGCGCCGCTGCGCACCGGTGACTTGGCGGAATGCAGGAACGCATCGAACTGTTCGGACTTCCAGCCGAGCCGCGCCAGGAGCCCATCCAGGAGCCTCCTGGTGTCGGCGTCCACCAGATTCACGACGAGCCCATCGCTTCCCTTTCGGCCGGACGTGCCGTAGAAGTGCGCAAGGCGTCGCGAAGGACGCTTTCTCTTGGTCATCTCTGGCGGTAGCTGCTTCTGAATCGCGTCAAGCGCAATGTTTGCCTCGCCTGCAGACAGCTCCCGGAATGAGGCGATCGGTCGTCCGATTGCCCCAGCGACCCACTGCAACCGCGCCTCACGATCCTTCGGGTCGAGCTGCGATCGCTGGCAGAGAAATCCCCAAAGTGTCTGGAGCATCCGCAACTGGCGCGGCGAGATCATGCGGCCGGCCCCTTCATTTTGTGCTGCGCCAAGACCTTCACCAAACGCCGCACGGAGATATATTTCACTATCGCGGGCCTTCCATCCGCACCGTGAGCAAACACGTCCTCCACGCGGCAGGCTCGCACGAGAGTGCTGAGCTGCTTCTCGCTGAGTTTTGCGGGCTGCCCGTTGCCCAGCTCGGACGCGGCGATCTCATACACCTCGCGTTCTGACAACCCCGGTAGTGGGTCCTTATGGTCGATCCGCGAGAGCCACTGTTCGAGCTGTGCGCGGCCACGCAGAAAGTTTTCGTAGAGGTTATGGCTTCCAGCTAGCACTAGGCCACAGCCGGAGCGGTCGTGCAGCTCGCGGAGGAGTTCGAGTTCGTGAATGTGCAGATGGTGCGCTTCGTCCACGATGACCGCAGGAGATTTTTCTGTGGCGGAGAAATGCACGAGTAGCCGGGTGAGCATCCCCTCCGTGTATTGCGTTTTGAAGCCACAGCCGGCCTGGCGCCCGATGCGCTTCAGCAGGGCCAGAGGAGGCATGTCAGACGATGCGTAGACGTAGATCGCACCGTTCTGTTTCTTCCGGTTGCACTCCGCCACCAGGTGTTCGAGGACGAAGGATTTCTGCGTCCCGGGAGGTCCGTAGAGCAGACAAACCTCGCCGCACTCAACGGCCGCGTCGAAATATTTCTTGATTCGCCGGTAGCTCTCCGTCTGGAAAAGCCGTCCCTGACTTCGCGCGGAAACGCGGACCGGATTTCTCTGCATCATCTCGAACAAAGCCGCGCGCAAGTGAGAGTCGTTTGCAGCAACCCTTCCGTAATCGCCACGGATGAAAAAGTGCAGCGTGGAACGCGCATAGCCAGTCCGCTCCGCCACTTCCTGAGCGCTCATGTCCGTTTGGGCCATATAGTCAAGCAACTGTTCGCGCACTTTCGACACTGAGGGCGGATTGACGCGGGCCGCGATGTCGATTTCGTCAAGGCGTGCCATCACTCGCCTTCCTTCCCTTCGTCTTCCTTCATCGCGGCGATGAACTCTTTGGCAGCATCGTCCACGAACGGGGAGGACATCTTCGAGGCGCGCGGAGGCAATTCTTGCCACTGCGGGCGTCCAGGGGCAGCCGCGGCCTGCGCGGAATTCTCCGACTCGTCATCCAGCACGATGGGATTGTCGCGCCAAAACTGCGCGGTTTCAGCGACAGCGTCGGAGATAAACGGCGACGCGGCCTCAAACCTTTTTCGGGGAGGCGCAACTTCGCCGAGTGCTCCTGGCGCTGCCGCGGGCAGCAAGCGGCCGTCCGTTCCAGTCCGCGCGATCGCGCGCCCCACCAGCGCTTCCCGCTCCGTCTTCCAACCTTGGTTGGAGCTGACTGCAGAGAGCACCGCCAGATACTCGGCGTAGCCTTTGCGCAGTGAACGTTCGCGGCGCATCGCTGCCTTGATCTGGTCACGCGTAATCTGTCCATTCGGACATTGCGCCACAAACTGCTGAATCCTCAGCTCGCCGATGAACTGCAGCGTCTCAGCGTCGGCCGCGGTGGCATCGGATAAATTGTAGGGATCGCGGAGAACCATCACCTGCTGGCCCTTCTTCACGTCGAGAGCAAACAAACTCTCGTCCGTAGGCTCGTAACGCATTCCATCGAGCTGCACGCAGCCGCCTGCCTGCACCACGCGCTTCTCGCGCTCCCAGAAAAGTATGTCTAGCAATCGCGGATTCACCTCTGGACGGTTGCGCTCAGGGCACTGCTCTTCCATCACCTCGCTGGGCGTACGGTGGCCGAGCGCGGGCAGCCGCGTTGCTTCGTTGAACTCGTGAATCCATTGGATCGTCGCGCCGATAAACTCCGCGTCGCTCGGCAGTGGCGTATCCGCCCGCTTGCCCTTCAAAAAATCCGCATGATGCTTTTGCGCCAGGCGAGCTTTCTCCGGGCACTTGCCCGCTCGGTTGCCGAGATACGCTTCGCGCCAGATCACGTCATAGCGCTTGGACCAACGGGAGAAATGGGATTCGATCGGCTTCGAGCGGGGATGGAAGGGCAGAGCGGTAGTGACGCCGAAAGAAATGCGGTCGCGCTCCAGCAATGAGCACGCTTCCGGCGAAAGCGTGATGGCTTCCAGGTCTCTGCGAACTTTCTTGTAGTCTTCGCCATTGTCCCAATAGAAGTTCCGGGGCATTCCGTAGCCCAGAATCGCCACGCGCAGCGCGGAGTTAATCGTGCGCGAGCTTGGAGTCGGCGCGAAACAGAAACCCACGATGTTCCGCGAACCCGTGTCCTGAATCAGCGTCAGCCAAAGCCGGAACATCTTACTCGCGGGAAGCTCGGCGAAAAGCGTGTTGTGCACCATCACGTCGAACTGCCGGTGATCGGCAACCCACCAATCCATCACCGCAACTTTTTCGCGGATGATCGAAGGAGAACACTTGCTCCAGTGCGCCTGTTTCCCTTCGCGCGCCAGGACCTTCACTGGCTCCGGCAGGGCGTTTAGGAAACGCCGCACCGTGTCATAGGCGGGTGCTTTCCCTTTTTCACCGATGGCATCCCACTCGCGACAGACCGCTTCCCACGACATCTCGCGCGAGAGCCCTTCGCGAAGGAATTTCTCCTGGAGGAATGCAGCGGCGGCAGAGTGATCTTCGAAGAAGCGGGATTGGCCTCGGTCCTTACGTACTTTGTCTGCGAGCGCGGCGACGTGGCCCTTGTCAAACCGATCGAGCCAGCGCCAGATGGTTTGCCATGAAGTGTTGAACTGAGGCGCGACCCATTCCGCCACTTCCTGCAGGGTCTTGACGCTGTGCCCATCGGACAGAACGACCTCAGCCCGGCGCGACTTCGTTTGCTTGCGAAAATCGAGCAGCGGCTGGATCGCTTTCAACCGCGCGCGGGCCTGGTCTTCGAGGTCTTCGGGGATCGCGATGCGCGGAGACGCCTGAATCACGGCCGCTGAAGCGAAGAGCGGCAATGTTTGCTCGGTTGGCCCAACAACGGCGAACCTCTTTCTAAGTTCATCGGCGAATTTGGTCTGGGCCTCGCCTGGCAGAGAACTCAACCTGTATTCGTACTCCGGGCGTCCATTGCGGCCACGAGTCTCAGTGGCGCGCGAAGGCCAAGAGCGGGATACACGCTTCGCGTGCCCTCTTGACCAGCCGGTGAGGGAGCAGACCTTTTCAAGCGTGAGCCAGGTCTCAGGCATTTTCGCGCCGCCGTTTCCTCTGCTCCTGGAAATTCACGAAGTCTTGGGCGTTCGCTTTCAGTTGCCTGCTCTGCTCGCTCGTTATCCCTCCATCGATTTCCCAGCGCCCACAGCTATGCCGTATTCCCAACGCTCCGCCAGCCGTAGAAACCGCTTCCATCTCGAAGCAGGAAAGGTCGTCAAACTCAAACTTCAACGTGTTTCCGGGTGAACTGAGGAGATGAGCCTCCAGCATTTCCGTCAGATGCCGGGGTGAGCGGGACAATTCGGCTTTGAGGGGTTCGCCGTTCAACAGTATCTCGCTCGCATCGCCCAGAGCTTTTAGAAAGCGCCGATACGTCTTCCTACTGAGGCTGAGTTCTTCGCACAGCTCTGCTTTCGTTGGTGGCTTCGTATCAGGCATTGGGACGCCCTCCAGCGACAACCGCGAGCTGCGGGCGATGCTGCTTGTTTGCCTTTTTGCGCGGGGACGCCGGAGCCATCGAGGCAATGAAGTTCACCACGGTGCCATAAGAAGGGCAGCGCGTTTTGGCCCGAAGGGCTGGCCAGATTCGGCAGAGTTCCCTGTGAATCCTCGCGGGACTCCAAGCAAGGGAGTGTTTGCTAGCCACGAGAGCGGCGGCGGCCGGGCAATCTTTGAACGCCTTGAGAATGAATCGGTCGCGGCGAGGCCGATCGGCGAGCCCGTGGAAGCTAGACTCAAGAAATCGCGCGTACCATCTCCAAATGGTTTTGTGGGACACTCGGAACTGGCGGCTGAGGTGCATGACCAGAGCTGTCAACGTGGAGACTTCGACGCCCTGAGGCAACAGCCACCATGATCCTTGGCCCGTCGCCTCCCGCGCCTTGAAATGCAGCATCGGCAAAATGACGCGGAAACGGCCGCGCGCTGTGGAGGGGCCGACGACACGCAGTCGCCCGTTCGACCCTCCGGACCGATTTGTTTCACCGCGTGCGTTGCGTCCCACGTTCACGACCTCACCTGCTTTGGAGCACGGGGCGGTCCGATTTTCAATTCTCCGGCGCGCAGCCTGCGCAACTCTTCCACCTCAACTGCGAAATCGGCTGCACTGCCACAGGCCACGAGCCTGCGCAGCTCCTGCGCACCGACCGACAAGTCGGTTGCACTATCACAGCCCACGATTCCCTCTTGGATGTGGCGCGGGTGGCGTGCGAAGTCGCGCCGAGAGATGCGGGGATTTTTGGCAGAGCCGGGCTTGGAAGTCCCGTCCCCATGAGTCCGCCTCAGTTTGATTGGTTCGTTGTAGCGGAATTTTTCTTTAGGGTCTGTGATGACTCTCTGTTTATAACCTTGCGGAATTTCGACCCTTCCAGCACGAATCATCGCCTCGGCTTCCTTGAAGGAGGCGGCCAGCCCACGACGGACCAATATCTCAGAAAGCGTCTCAAGCAGACCGTATTCCCGGTGCCTCATGGTTCCTGCTGTCGTGCCAGGGATGGCCGCACCCGCCGAACTGGATTTGTCGGTGTCCGTATCTATTCCGCCCTCGCGGTTCCGATTCACGAGTTCCGTATTCTTTCGCAGAGCGCTCAGGTCAACTTCGAAAATGCGGCCCTCGGTAGCTATCCCCCGAAGAATCTTGCAGAAAACAGAGGCCAGCGCCGCCACTGGCGTCTCCCCGGTTTCCCGCCCGCGGCTCGTCTGGGGGACGTTTGACACCGGTGGCACAGTAGCAAGCCGCTCCTCGTTCGCGGAGTTGGCTCGCGCTTCGCGCACTTCGACGGCGGTGATGGCAATTACCCGATCCCCTGCGTCCTCATAGGCCTTCCCGACTTCGGTGATTTTCATCGTTCGACCGTGATCCTTAAAGGTTGAGCCGACCCAGCGCCCGCGAGCGATCTGGTGAAGGAACTTCTTTTCGGGAAGGTCGTACACTTTCGATTTCGTGTTCTTAGGCATTTAGCGCCTCCACGGAAGCTAGGAACCTCCGAAAAATGTCTGGCCGATCTTGTGCGATTGCAGCAAGTGCCCTTCGGACAGAGCCGACCTCGATGTATCGCCGTGAGTAGACTCTGGAAGGAATCCGTTGCAACGGCACCAGCGAACCCGTATTGCGTCTGGCGGGCACTCTGCGGAGCCACCTGGAGCGCCAGGCGCGCTGACGACAAGAGCTTCCTGCCCGCACATCGAAATACTTCCGTTTGCGCTTTGACGCCTCAAAACTCCGGCCACATCCACACGCGCATGGGAGCATCGCCGTCATGGTCTATGCGCCTCGCCCTCCGCACCGCCAGGCGCTGCTTCTTCTAATAACTCATCGCGGAGAGCTTCTCTTTCTCGCTGGCTCCGGAACCCGGCCAGCTCTCGCTCTGCGAACTCGACCAGCTTGCGAATGTGCAGCCGCACTCCCAACAGGCCGATTGCATCATCGTCGAGTACTTCACAGATCGCCGCGCTGAATGCTAACGGGAACCGCACACCCTTCTTGCTGTCGCTCGTGTAGTCATTTAACATGCCCTCGGTGACGCGCACGCCTAGGAAGCTGCTCATCTCTTCAGCAATCTGTGACCGCTTCTTGGTGCTGCGCCGAATGACAGCGGTAATTAGGCAGCGCAGCTCGGCGTCCATCTTCCGGAGGCGCCGCGCGGGGTCATTTCCTGTTTTTTCTGACATATTCGGAATACCGTCACGACGATAATTATATATCATGTTGACGGTAACGGAGTCAAGAGTGATGAAGAAGAATGTACCTGGCCCGAGAAGAAAAACTCGTGGGAAGAAATCTGCGGACCTGGAACTCGCCGGACGTGTAAAACGGCTAAGAGAGCGACTCACGATGCAGAGGCTAACCCAAGAGGGCTTTGCCAGGCTTATCGGCGTGAAACAGAGCGCGGTGTCGGCCTGGGAACAGGGGGCACCCCCTCCCAGTGACCAGAATTACATCCGTCTGGGCAACGCCGCCTTGTCACAAGAAGATGTCCTGTGGTTCTGGGGGCGGGCGGGGTTGGACGTAAAGGTATTCGAGCGTGTGGCGGACGAGATTTTAGAGAGCCGGTCGGAGACTGGGGAAAGCCTCCCCATCAATTCCTTGGTGTACATTAAGCCGTTGCTGGGAACTGAGGGGGACGACCTGCTATTTCCTCTGTCGCTAGTTCCGAACCCGCTCTCGACGCGCTACGCACGCATACCCGAGCCGTTCGTGAGTAACGAATTTCCTCCTAATTTCGAACGCGGAGACGTGCTCCTGATTGACACATCGGAAACAGACCTGCGAAAGATCGATGAAGGCTCTCTTGTGGCGATGGACTTTCAGGGAGGCAAGAGGCCACTCAACGCTGACGAGGCTCGCTTCGCCTTCACGTTTGGCTGGTTGGAAAAGCAAGACGCCACTATAGGCGATGTCTCCACTCTGCATTTTATGTTGAGGCGTCCCTTCGGCGATAGTTTCATCGGGTCTTCAGTCGGGTCGCTTGCTGTAGAGCCCATCCGCCAGCATCTGGTGCTCGGGCGTGTGATTGCCTGGGTCGCGTTTCCACGAAGTGACTTTGGCCTGCGAAAAGAAATCGGGAATGGGCAGAGGAGTAAGGACTAAGGAGGATGTCGTGATTCAAGTCGGACTCAGCACCAGGGACAAAGTACAGTTCGCAATGGACGGGCTGCTTGGCGTGAAGGAAGCACGAAGCACCGGCGTCCGGCCTTTCCGCGGCCTCCGGGAGGCGTACGCCTACTGCACCGGAGACGTGGATTGCCTATATGCAGACCGCGGCGGCATGTTCCGCGTTTCGGAAGCCATCGCCACCACGGACTTCCCGAACATCCTGCTCAGCTCGCTGACGAAGAAGCTGATCCAGGACTACATGGAATGGCAGGTCGTGCCCGGCCTGGAAAAGCTCTACACCACCACGGTCCTCGGCGATTACAAGCCGCAAGATCGCGTGCGCATGGGCTACCTCGGCGATTTGCCGACGGTGGCGGAAGCCGGAGCTTACACCGAGCTGACGAAGCCCACAGATGAAAAGATCACCTATTCGCTCGTGAAAAAGGGCGGGTTGCTGACGATCTCAGAAGAGACGATCCGCAACGACGATCTCGGCAAAATCATGCAGTTCCCTCAGCGCGCGGCGCGAGCAGCGCGGCATACGTTGGCGAGCTATGTAACCACTTTCTTTACCACGCCGCCCAACTACGATCCCGACGCGTTGGCCTGGTTCCACGCGACGCACAACAATCTGGGAGGCACCGCGCTGTCCTCGGCCGAGCTGGACGCCCGCGCGATCCTGCTGGCCAAGCAATCGGAAAAGGACTCCACCAACCGTCTGGGGTTGACGCTCGACTGGATCATGATCCCGGTGGATGTGCGGCCCACGGCCATGCAGATCAACCGCAACATGACCGGCACGAATAACTGGTACGAGAAATTCGGTGAAAACGAAGAGAACATCATCGTGAACCCGCTGCTCGCCGAAGCCAACCTGCACAGTTGGTACGGCGGCTGCTTCCCGTCCTCCGCGCCGTTCTTGGAAATCGGCTTCCTGGACGGCTATCAGACGCCGCAGCTTTTCATCGCAAGCGATCCCAGATTCGGAACGCAGTTCTCGAACGACCAACTGCAGATCAAGGTGAAATTCGTTTTCGGCGGCAAGCCGATCGACTATCGCGGCGTGTTCAAGGAAGTGGTCGCGTAAAAGGCACCAAGTCGCCTAACGAGTATCTGGTGCAGACGGTGCAATAACCCGGAACGGGCGCCTCCTCACGCGCAAACAAGCTGGCCGGGCGGAACTCAGGGCTGACGCACTTGAGCCCAGCGCGCGCGCCGCAAATCCCGCGGCGCCGCCGAGCCTGAGACATCTCAAATGTAAAAGAGGTGTCTCTTGGAAACGACGGCGAGAACAATCGAAAGTCCCGAAGGAGGATGCGACACCAAGGACTTATTTCCCCTCGACGCGAAGCGAAGCGTCACCCTCCAATCTGGTGGAAAAACCTATCGTCACTTCTTTCGGCGCATCACTGTGGCCGACTATGAGATCTATTTCAAAAAACTGAGTTTGGAACCTCCCGACGAAGACTGCGGCTTTGCTTCCTCCTTCCAATCAAACGTCGTGAACCCGGACGAGGGGTTCGCTGCTCTCTACGCACGAGTGATCGAGCGCGTCGAGGGCTACCGCGTGAGAGACGGTCGCGAGCCGAACGATCTGCCGAATTGGCCGGAATGCATTCCTCTGGAGCACCGCCTGCGAGCGGCCGAGCTATTGCTCGATTTTTCCGGCCGCGTTCCGATGGAGACGTTGCGCGTTGAGGCGGATGGAAAAAGCGTGTCGTTCGTGCTTTTGGTTGACGTGGGCGAACAAGAACAGGCGACGCGATTCCACGGCTTAGTCCACACGTTTCGCGCGCCGCATGCCGAGCACTGGCGCAAGTTTCTGCCGGCGTCCAGCGGGAGCCCTTCATCTGCAAGTGTTCTTCACGCGCTTTACGATGACCTGATCGAGTGCGTGCAGGGTTACAGCGTGGCAGGTCGCCCGCTCGTTTCGCGAGAAGTGATCGTGCGCGAGATGGATGCTTTTCACAAGCAGATTACCGTGATCAAGTTACTCAGTGCGTTGCATGGTGATGACGGTGGCGGCCTCCGAGTGAGGACGGCCAGCATTGCGGGACGGTCGGCCAGGGCAATCTTTCCGGTAGCCTGCCCTGGGATAGCGAACTGAAAATGGCGGCAACCGCTTCCATCATCATCGAGGTCGACGACGCGGGAGCGACGCAGGCGTTCCAGCGGATCAATACCGAGGCCTCGAATCTCGGAAACAACATGCGCCCGATCGCGGCGCAGTCCGACCAGGCCTTCGGCTCGATCGCGGTGGGGGCCAGGCAGAGCCGCGAGCAGGTAGCGTTGCTCTCCGAAGAAATGGGCATCGGCATTCCGCGGGCGATGCGTGGTGTGATCGCGGGGATGCCGGGAATCAGCGCGGCGATCAACAGCGCGTTCACCGGCCTGGCTATTGTGGGTTTCATCGGGATCGCCGAGAGCGCCGGGGAAGCAGTTGCGAAATTCATCGATCATCTCCTGGGCTGGTCCGAAATGGCCAAGAGGACGATGGACGCGGAAACTGCGCTCAATCAGCAAATCAGAGATACGAAGGATCAGACCGAAAAGCTGCAGGAGGCTTACAAGTTGATCGGTCTTCAGGGCCTTCCTTTGTTCTCGGAGAAGCAAAAGGAAGCGAATGACGCCCTGGATGCGGCTAAGAAGAAAGTGGACGAGCTGACGGCCAGCCAAGCGAAATTGTTTAAGCAGTCCCAGGAGACGCAGACGGTCACCACCACGTCGGGTGGCGGCTTCGACTATTTCGGCGGCATCACCACAACCGCTGCTTTGCCGACGGACGAGGCAATGAAGGCGAAGGCGCAGCTCGATGACGTAGGCAGAGAACTCGACCTGGCCAATGCGAAGGTAACGCTATTCGGGCAACAAGTTAAGAACACCGGCAAGGAATTGGAGGATGCGTTCTCAAAGGAAAAAGCGGACGCCATCCACGAGGTCGGCGTGCAGGCGCAGGAGGCGCTGACGAAATTGCAGGCGATGACCAAGACCGCGGTGGGAACCGGCTCTGCCGAGCAGACCATCGACGCGAACAAGCGCGCGCTGGAAGAGCAGATCGCGGATCTGCTGACCTACTCGGGAAACGAGGAATCCGTCCGGCAAGCGGCCGCGACGGCCGTGAACGCCATCGAGAAGAAAGCCAGCGACGACCGCATCAAGCTGCTGACGGACGAGGCCGACAAAAAGCTGAAGGCCATCAGCGACGGCTATGAGGCCGAGGATAAGCTGGCGCAAGAGCAAGCGGTGAAAATGCGCAAGATGGAAACGGACACGGAGACAGAGGAGCGCAACGCCGCGATCGCGATGGCTCCGCCGTGGGAGCAGGCCAACGCGAAGATCGTCGAGGACTATCGCCAGCGCACCCTAAAGATTCAGGAAATGCTGAATGACGGCGAAATCACCGAGGAACAAGCCGCGCGGCGCATGACCGCGGCATGGGAGACCGAGTTCGCGCAGATGCGCGACGAGCTGGCCAACAAGATGGAGACGCTATTCGACGACATCACTTCCGGCCACATCGGCCAGGCGTTCCTGACGATGTTCAAGCAAATGGTTTTCCAGATGCTGGCGACGTGGATCATGGGAATGCAGGGGATGAGCGCTGCGGCTTCGCAAACGATGACGGGGAGCGGCGGCGGAATCCTGGGCAGCATTTTGGGCGCGCTGGGCATGGGCGGCATGGGCGGCATTTCCGGGGGCGCAGGCGGCGACGGAATTCCGACGCTCTCCTTGGGCGACCTTAATAGCTTGGGAGTGACCTCGAGCATGTCCTCGTTGTCTTCCAGCGGCGCTGCCGCGCTGATTCCCGGCTTGGGACTTTCCGCGGGAGGCGGCTCGAGCGCGGGCGGCATCGGCATGGCCCTTCCCGCGGGCGCGGCAGCGGGCGCAGGACTTTTCGGCGGCGGAGGCCTTGCGGGTTTGCTGACCAGCGGCGCGTATAAGCAGCTTGCGCTAACGGGAGGAATCGCGCTGCTGGCGAGCAGCTTCGGAAAAGGCGGCGTGGGCGGCATCCTGGGCTCGGCCGCGGGCGGCGCGCTGATCGGCTCGATCATACCCGGCATCGGCTCGATCGTCGGTGCGCTCATCGGCGGCCTGGTCGGGCTGTTCAGTTCGATTTTCGGCGAGCATTCGGGAGACAAGGCGCGGAAGCAGGTCATCGAGCCGATGGAGGCGCAGATCAAGGTCATCCAGGACTCGTACGACGTCTTCCAGACCGACTACAACACGGGCGTTTCGGAGCTGGAGCAGTTGCGGTCCGATTCGATTGCCGCCTTGAAAAAGATTGGTGGCAAGCAGCTGAGCGGCAACACCACGAAGACGAATGCCGACATCGACGCGGCCGAGCTGCATCTGAAGACGACGGAAGCGGAGCGCAATCGCCGCGCGCAAATCGATTTCGGCCCAGCGCAGTTCAGCGCCGGGGGTTTCGTGCATCCCAGCCTGGCCGGCGGCGCGCCTGAGTGGTTTGCGGGGACCGCGATCCATTTCGGGGCTGGCGGTGCAGTGCCTGCGATCCTTCATGGTGGCGAATTCGTGGTGAACTCGTCCGCGACGCAACGTTTGGGTCCCGGCAATCTCGCGCGAGCCAACGCGGGCGGTTCCATGGGCGGCGACCTGCACGTTCACATTGACGCGATGGACGTGAAGAGTTTTCGCAATTGGCTGCGCAGCGGCGGCATGCGCGCGATCGCGCAAGAGCTGGCACGCGCGAATTCGGAAGGTGGCTTTTGAGTGACGAGATAGAGGCGCGGGGGGACTCGCTTCGCCCCGGCTTCCAGCGCGGCTGGACTCCCAATCGACCTCACGGTTTCGCGCTTGGATGACAGACGAGCGCGGGACGCGCTGGGATCGTCTCTCTTTCCTATAAATGCTTGCGGGCGGGGACGATCTCGGCGCGGTCTGGACGACCGCTCGCGGCTAGCTGGAGGCGAGCAACCGCCTCCAGAATCACCCGTTTTTTGGCCCTGGTAGGCGAAGACGGGGCGAACGTATTACTCTCATTGAGCGGCAGTTTACTCTCACCGAACGCCAGTATTACTCTCATCGAGCGTCAGCAGCACTAGAAAAAATGAGGGTTGCGGGGGCGGGGACGGCATGGTAGTGTGAGCGAACAAAAGGCGAAATA
>OKRB01000135.1 GCA_900290245.1 Candidatus Sulfuritelmatomonas gaucii
GAAACCATAGAGCGTGAGTGATGGGTCAGCTCAAATTCGAATTCTTGCAGTTGACGATCATGCTCTGGTAAGGCAGGGCATAGCCGTACTCATAGGTACTGAACCGGATTTGGCTCTGGTCGCCGAAGCATCGAATGGCCGCGAGGCTATCCAGCAATTCCGGATGCACCATCCGGACGTCACGCTCATGGACCTGCAAATGCCGGAGATGAACGGCCTCGATGCGATCATTGCGATTCGGGGGCAATTTCCGGATGCGAAAATCATCGTCCTGACGACGTATAAGGGCGATGTACAGATTTTGCGCGCACTCAAAGCAGGCGCACAGGGTTACCTGCTAAAAAATACGTTTCACAAGGAACTCATAGGAACGATCCGAGCGGTTCATGCCGGAAGAAAGGCTCTTTCTCCCGAAGCGTCGTACGAAATCGCCGAGCATGCGACGGATGATGCGCTGACGCCGGCAGAAATCAACGTGCTACGCTTGATCGCCGCCGGAAATGCCAATAAGCAGATCGCCGATCAGCTCTCGATCACCGAGGAAACCGTCAAAAGTCGGGTGAAGTGCATCCTTTCTAAACTCGGTGCCAATGATCGAACGCATGCAGCAATGATTGGCCTGAAGAGAGGAATCATCGAGCTGTAGTTTCCACGAACTAGCCTCCTCAATGTTAGGACCAGGTCTCTTGTCAATCGGATCAATCGTAAGCGTCAGGGCAAACACACCATTGACAGATTTAATGGCAGTGGGTTTGCCGCTTTCACTACGATAGATGGAATGACGGCCGTGCCCGCTTCCTCGCGGATCGGCTTGGGTGCCAAATGGAAGAACTCTGGAGGCGCCCGTCAAGTCCCGCTACCTAATGGGATGACGCTTGCGGCACATAGAGCTTTTCGCCGCCGATTTGTCCACTCCCATTCTGGAAGCCAGTTTCTGCCGCATCTTCCTTCACACTGGTATTCCGGCATTGAGAGGATGCGTACGTTCAATTCGCCCGGTGGTGCGTCAATGGTGATCATGTTCGAAGTCTCCGCGAGATCCGGCGAGGGGCAGAAACGGGGGCAGAATGACGGAGGTATGCCGCGCGGGTTTTGTGCGCTTTGTGACGCTCCGAACTGGTTGGCTGCGGAGTCCGTTCATGCGTCTCGTGCTGCCCCTCGCTCAGCATGGGGCAGGCAATTTCGATGCCACCTTCAATCGCCAACAAAAGCCGCTAACGAAGCTGGTTGCGAGCAAGCCAGATTTCTATCGGGCGGACACATGGGCAGCAATGGGCATGCGTGCCCAAATTCGGGCGCAGTCAGGCGCACCAGGAACTCAGAAGGCGCAGCCGCCCGCCCTGATAAGGTCACCCGCCAAGATGGGCCGCTGCCGATGCGACCAAAAGGCAAACGAAAATGGGGAATCTTACCGCCCAGGTCCGCAAAATCAACAACTCAACAATCAGGTGAATGAAGGAACAACGATTCTGTTTGGAAGGTGAAATGCCTTTAAGAAGTCGGAGAAGAGCGCTTGTCCGCACAAAGGAGAGTAGAACCGCAATGCGAATCGCATCGCTTGTCCGCACAAAGGAGAGTAGAACCGCAATGCGAATCGCATTCATCGCAGTAACAGCTCTCATCCTGCTGGGCACGGGTGCCGCGGCGCAGGAAATCAGCATTGACTACAGCAAGGCAGACTTCGCGCACTTCAAAACATATGCCTGGGCGAGCGGCCATCGTGTGGCGGACGAACCCCTGAACCAGATAATCGTCAGCTCGATCGACGGGCAACTGTCGGCCAAAGGACTGACGAAGGTCAGCCCCGGAGAGGATCCAGATGTACTGGTCTCCTACGACGTTGTCTTCGACCGGGACATTTGCGGCATGGGTTTCAGGGACGGTTTGCGGAACCTGCGTTGGAGGAGCGGTTCCAAGTATGTTCTTATGGGCATGCTTGTGGTTAATCTCCTAGACTCGGGTACCGGTGCGATGGTGTGGCGCGGCATGGCGAGCGGAGACGTCGACGCGAACGCCAGCCCTAAAAAACACGACAAGAAGATCCACGAAGTTGTTCAGAAGATCTTCCGCAGCTACCCGCCTAAGGAATAGAGACGAGTCGAAGAAAGTCCGACAAGGCACCATAGGAGTTCCGCCGCAAATTTCCCGCGCAACTCCTGTTGACCGCGAGTGGAGGGCTCCAGAGCACGTCGGCGGCGGATTTCCTGAACTGGCCGAACGGCGTCTGGTCTCGGGCCGAGCCTCGCGCAAACCATCTTCGGCGAAGGATCGCGCCGCGCGAAGGTGCGGCAGTCTCTGGCAGCCTACGATGTAACTGTGGCCGACTATCGGCAAACTGTCCTCACGGCGTTCCAGCAGGTGGAGAACAACCTTGCTGCCGTCAGCATGTTGAACCAGGTAATCCAAGAGCAGGACTCCGCGATTGGCTCTGCAAGACGGACCCTCAACGAAGCAAGTGTCCGGTATCATTCCGGCATCGATTCGTACCTGAACGTTATCGCTGCTCAAACCGCGCTCCTGAACGCACGGGAAGCAGCCTTGACCTTCTATCGTGCAGTCTTTGGTCGCCACATTCGGATTGGTATGTTACTTCCCTAATGCAGCCATGGAATCGCCTTGCTCGCCCACACACTGGAGCGGCGGTATGCCGACGCACGCCATCAGAACTATCGAGTAACGTGGTTTTTAGTATTCTGTATGGATCGGCTAGGAGACCCCACAGCCTTGACCCTTAACCGGCGCGACTTTGTGCGACTTTCTCTTTGTTCTTCGGCTTTTGGTTCTTCGGTCTTAG
>OKRB01000134.1 GCA_900290245.1 Candidatus Sulfuritelmatomonas gaucii
CCTGCCGAGGGAGCCACGGCTCGCACGATTTTTTCAAAATCGTGGACTATGCCGGCGTCGTCCCATGCTCCGTCAGCCACG
Source organism: Candidatus Sulfuritelmatomonas gaucii (assembly GCA_900290245.1). Lineage (GTDB taxonomy): Bacteria > Acidobacteriota > Terriglobia > Terriglobales > Acidobacteriaceae > Telmatobacter > Telmatobacter gaucii. Next base: position 82 of record OKRB01000134.1, read on the forward strand.
ACAAAAGCAATCGTTGTGCCGTCGTCGTGTTTTGTCAGGAACACATTGGCCCCATGACCCGTAAAGAAGCCAAGTGTCTTGAATTGCTGGCCAATGGCCTGAGCCTGGGGTTGCGTCGCGGCGCCCTCATAGATAACTGCGTCGCTGCCGCCGAGGTCCACCTCGCCCACCGCCGTAGTCTTCTCCACGGTCTTGTTGCTGTCGACTAGATGCACTTGCACCGGAAGCCCGCCGACGGACGCAGCCACCTCGCGCGCAATCTCTTCAAACGAAGAGAGAACTCCTGCCTGGTTCCAATAACCGTTCTGGACGACAAACGAAATCACTGTGCCGCCTGTTCCCTTGTCGATCAACACGGAGACGCCGCGATCCTGGAAGAATCCATCTTTCTTCAGCGCGTTGCCTAGCGCGGTGGCGTCGTCTTTAGTGGCCGTGCCGGAGTAAAAAACCTCATCCTTGGTTCCGATGATGACGCGGTTGCTGTTCTCCGCGTGGTAAGCCACGGCGAAGACCATGCCAAACAACACAGCCAGCGTGGCGATGCCAATGCCAAAGGCGAGCCACCTTGAACCCAGTCGGCCTCCGCGCGCAATGTGCGCCCCAACATCTTTGCTTTGCACTATCCTCGCGGCCTGCCACGTACAAACGAAGAGCACTACACCCAAGGCGCTGGAGCCCGCTCGTTGATTCCACCCGACCAGGATCACCAGCGCGGTGCCGATCACCCCCAGCACAACCGCGAGAAGTCCCTTGCCAGCTTTGCCTAAACGGGCATCGTTCAAGGCCATCAGGATGGTGCCTGCGATAGAACCACCAAACAAAGCCGCCATCGCTACGGCACTTGCATCGTATAGGCGATACGCAGGGGGCGCACTCGGCGCAGGATTCCACGCGGCCGGCCCGGCCTGCACTGGCTGCCAGCTCACTGCCGGTTGCGCGGCTGGCCCGACGCTGATGGCTGCGGCGGCCGCTTGGCCAATGCTCGGCCCCACCGGAGCTCCACAATTCCTGCAGAATATGTATTCCGCCTGGCACTCGGTTCCACAATTCGAGCAAAACATTGCGGTTCTCCTGTCCTCAGCGTTCAAAGTTTCCGGGTCGGGGGATTGATTGGAATGTAGCACTCCCCGCCAACCGCGTAAAGCACGAAACCTTTACATTCAGCTTGTTGAAACTCGGCTTTGAAGCTGCCAAACTGACACTCCGCGATGACACTCCAGAACGATCCTTCTCGCGCCCCTGCCCGAATTCACAAGAACCTCTTGCGCCGCGGAGTCCGACCTCGCGCCATGCGCAGGCATCAGAATTCAAGTGAGTGCGCCGCGACGCTGCGCGGTCACGTTAAAGAGGGTTCAAGTTAGAAGCTGATATTGTGGTGTGTGTGTAACTCTCGCTCTTCCCTCCTGGATGGCCGCCCAGTCCCAATCTCCTGAATCGGGCCGCAGTTATATGGACCACGCTGAGATTGGCGTCTAGATCGGTTGTCGTGCTGGCGTCCACGCCCGCACCGGCCTGGGATAAGACTCCAAATCTGCGGTTGGGTTACAAGTGATCGTTGCGTTCTATCCCAGCCGGCTCACTTTTACGTTGAACGACGCAAAGTCCACGGTGCCCAGGCCGCGCTCGGCAGCCATCGCAAGATATGGCATTTGCTCCGCATCAAGATTCCAATACGCCTTGGCCACATAGGCATCGATCGCTACCGGATCGGTGCCGGCAACAATCGTCTTCTTCAATTGCACGTCCTCGGGATTTCCGCCCGTGGGTCCGTTGCGCACCAGCACACGATAACAATCCATCAGCGTGAGCGTGGGCAACATGAAACTCGCCAGGTCCGCCAGGCTCTGATGGATCTGCTGGTGCAGCCGGTTGCGCTGGCCGCCCAGAATGCCATACCAGTTCTTCATTCCCAGCGTTGCACCGGTCAGCATGTGATGTTTTGCGATCGGCAGATTGATGACCTTGTCCGCCTCAAGAAATGGCGCGAAGACCGGCCAGTTCTTCAAAACCACGCCGCCCAAATCGACTTCGCGGAAATTATCAGGATCGGGCAATACGACCTCCGCTCCTTCGGCTCGTGCCGCCGCCATAATGCCGGAACGCTGGAAACATCGCCGAGCCTCATTGCAGCTCACGTCGGTCACGATCACGCGCCGCGCGCCCGCAAGCCAACACTGCCGCACCACCTCCGCAACCAATTCTGGATTTGTATTCGCCGCCTGCTCCGGCGAGCGATCCCAGGCGATGTTCGGCTTCAGCACCACCACATCTTGTTTGCTCACGAACCGCCCAATCCCGCCGAGATTCGCGAGCGCCTGCGCCACTAGCGCGCGCGGCTCTGCGGCCTTGGCCATTGGGACCTCTCCAGACGCGTTCATTTCCGTGGAGAATTGCGCCACCGTCATCTGCGGCCACTCCGCGTCCGCGGCCACGCGATGGTCGCGCCGCGCCTTTTGCGCCTGTTCCGGAATCGGTCGCCGGCTGCGCTCTGCCAGCCAGACTCCCAGGCCAGCCGCACCCGCCGCCACGCCGCCCACGCGCAGCAGTTGCAGCATCGCTTCGCGTCGCGTCACTCGCAGCTCATTCGCCTGCGTTCCGGCTTCCGTGCTCATGGCCTCCCCCTCTTTAAACATTGAGCAAATGGATTTGCCGCGGGTCGTTCGTCCCCAGCCAGTGCGCGCCGTCGGCAGCCGTGGCAATGTAATCGGGCCTACGTCCGGCTGCTTCGAGAGAGAGCAGGCCCGCCTCGGCGCGCTTCTGCTCAATCATTCCCCACGCAATGGTATCCAGAGCGACGCGATCCTCGCCCACCACCAGTGCGTTGGGATACCAGAGTCGCTCCGGCCGGAATCCCGGACCGCCGTCATACACCGACGACAACGCATCGCCGATCGTGAACTTTACCTTCTCGCGCACTACCGGCATGCAGTTCACATCCGCCACGCCGGGATTGCAATTGTTTCCATGTAACGCATAAGGCCGGTCCACAGCCCCGTACATGTTTTTCATCGAAAACGTAATGCCGGCCATCTCGTGATCCTTCAGGATTGGCAAATTGATCACCATCGCGCACTCGCGCGTGAGGATCTTCGTCAGCCGCACGCGCACCGCGCCGCATTGAACTTGCTCGTCCTCGTAGCCGCCCACGTCGTTGCCGTAGCAGCGCACCCTGCCGGCATCTGTGTTTACGCTCATCCCGCAGTTCCCCAGGCTCCACTTGTCGCGATCCCACACCAGGATGTTTCCCGCGCGCACGCCCGCCTGCTGCAATCGCTCGGCAACAGCCATCGTCAGCGCGGCGTGTGTGGAGATACCGCGCCCGCCCAAGCCGTTTACCTTCAGCCCAATCACTCCGCCGGCAAGTATGTTCGGCGGGATGATGTTCTTCCAGGCTTCGACCGGCTTCTCGCGGCCGGTGTAGGCAGCCATGGCCTTGTCGAGCAGGTTCAGGACGCGCTGCTCATCAGGCTGTGCGCCCGTCCCTTCAAGCGATGCATCCCGCGCTATCACCACCCTCGATCGACCCGTCGTTGCATGTTCGGCTGACTGCTGGCCGAGCATTCCGGCGAATCCCAGCTTCTCCGTTGCAGCTGCTGAACCCAGCGCTATCGCGCCTGTCGCTGCGTCTTTCAAGAACTCCCTGCGGCTTTTCATCGTTCCCTAGCTTTCTTTCCTGCGCCCAGGCTTCTTATCGCTCCGGGCTGCGCTGCCCAAGCACGTGATCTTCAAATCCCAGCACGTACCACATGCCTCTTCCAGAAAACTTTCCTGTAAGCAGCTTCCTCACCACTCGCTTGCCCAGCTTCACTACGTCTGCAATCGAGGTCCAGAACCCTTCTCGCGAGCGGCCCGCGTGCAGCACGTTCACTCCGTTCGCAAGCAGGACGCCTGCGATCTCGTCTACTTTCGGCAAATATACGTGCGTCGGATCGTCGTAAAAATTCAGCGTCTCATCTTCCGCATGCGGCAAATGCAAACTGCGCTCTGAGGGAAACGCGATCCAGAAATATCCACCCGGCTTCAGTTTCCCGCACAACTTGGCCACAACCGCCACCGGTTCCAGCATGTGCTCCACTACGTGGTTCAGAATCACCAAATCGTAGCTCGCTTCCGGAATTACGTCGTAGCCAGAGCCATTCGCGCCGAGCTGATAGAACTCGTCCATTGCGGCAAGATCCGCGTCGCTCAGCCTGTACCTCTGGATGTCTGCGCCCGCGTAGTGGCATTTGGGAAACCAGCGCTTGGTCAGCGTCGGCGATCCGTTGCCGCATCCGATGTCGAGAATGCGCGGCGCCGCCAAAGTGAGCCTCCCGCGCACATACCGGAATTTCATCGGGCAATGCGGCATCGAACTCCTCGCCTCTACGCCGGCGTTGCCTCACCCTTTTCCACATTTTGCGAAAGAGTAGGATACGCCCTACAGCCTCTTCTCCACCCCGTGTGCAAGCGTAATCAGCGCCTGCTGCGCGCTGGGTCCATCCTCGTAGGCAACAATGCGTACAAGGTACGGGCCTTTACGAAAGGTCACGCTTTGTTCGTAAGCAATGCCTGCATCTCCCAGTTGAACGTTCTTGGCGTCGCTCGTCTGCCCGCTCTCCAAAATCTTGCGCGCGCCCGCGGAATCTCCCATAGTGTAAACGTCGATGACTGCCTCCAACTGGCCCTGATATTTGTACTCCGACGTCGACGCTGAAATCACGCCGGCCTTGAGATACTGGTCGGAATCGCCGTCGATATACTGCCAGAGATCGTCGGCCGAATAGACGCGCGTGTCACTGGTTTTTTCCCATCCTGAGACCGCACCCGACGCTGGAAACGGATCGACGTTCTTCTTTTTGCATCCCACAGCCGCAGCCAACACTGCGACCGCAACCACAACAACGATTGATTTCCACCTTCTCGGCCCAATCATTCTTAGATAGGTCTCCTTTACTTTCGAGTTAGCAGGATTTGGCTGCTGGGGGAGCGGCTTTCACCAATACTTGTCACATAAACGGCCGGTCGATCCTGCAGCGGACAGGCGTATTCGCAAGCGCCGCAACCCACGCACCGGTTCGGATCCACGCTTGGCTGCTTCACCGTCTTCGCCTTGCCCGCTGAATCCACCACCTGCGCGCCCTCCAGGTAAATGGCCTTGGGCGAAACCGGGCACCACTCTTCGCAAACAATGCACTCCGTCGCCATCGCCCAGGGCAGGCAGCGCCCGCGGTCGTAAAACGCTGTGCCCAACCGCACTGGCTGGTTCTGCGCGACGCCCACGCCCACCACCCATCCCTTTTCCCTCGGCGTGATTTGCCAGATCGCACCCGTCGGGCACACTTCAGAGCACAGCACGCAACTCGGCTCGCAGTAGCCGATGCGCGGCACCAGCATGGGCGTCCACAATCCTTCCATTCCCGCCTGCTCCAGCGTGGGGTGCAGCGCGTTGTTCGGGCACACCTTCATGCACTCGCCGCAGCGGATGCACCGCGAAAGAAAATCGGGTTCATCGAGCGCACCCGGCGGGCGCAGCAGCCGTTCGTGGCGGCTTTTGCCCATACCGGTATTGGCGCGCATCAGCGGCACTGCAACCGCGCCTGCCGCCAGCCCGGTGATAGCCCTGCGCCGGCCCAGGTCCGGCGAGGCCACTTCCTCTTCTTTTCTGAAGAATCGAAATGCGAGTGCGTGCTCCGGACAACTGCCCACACAGTTCATGCACATCAGGCACTCGGACTTGCGCCACGGCACGCCGCCGATGGGATCGTCACCCCCCTGGCAGTGCAGCAGACAGCGATTGCAGTTGTTGCACTTTTCCGCAACTTTGTGCAGTCCCAGCACCGACCACCGCGACACCACGCCCAGCAGCGCGCCCAGCGGGCAGATCGAGCGGCACCAGAACCGCGTCACGCGCAAGCTGGCGAACAGAATCGCCAGAAACATAATGCCCAGCACCAACCCCTGTTCGAAATGCGCCTGGCGAGAATCGAGCACCAGCGCGCTCAATACCGCGTGAACCCCTGTCGCGAAACTCCGGATCGCCCCCACATGGCTCTGCTCAAGCAGCGTCAGCATCGCGCGTGTAGCGTAGTCGAATGCGGGCAAAATCGACAGGCCGATCGAACGCACCAGCAGGCTGAAGGGATCGAGCCAGCCAATCACCATCGAGCCGAACGCCGCAGCCACCAGCCCTGCGATCAACACCACATACTTGATCGTTTGCCAGCGCTTGTATCGGTTCGACTCGATCCGCTGCTTGCCGCGCTTCGATTCGGAAGGCATGTTGCCCACGAAGTGCTGTAGCGTACCCATCGGGCAGATCCAGCCGCAAAAGAACCGGCCCAGCAAAAGCGTGGGCAGCAGAATAGTCAGGCTCCAGAGCAGGCCGCGATAGAGCGCGTGACTGGCGATGGCGTTTGCCACGGCAATCAGCGGATCCCACTCGAAAAACAGGCGCACCGGAAGGGCCAGGTGGATGTCGCTCGTGGCACCGGGGATCCCGCGCAGTGACGTAAACGCCAGCAGCACAAGAAAGAGCAGCAGAAAGAATATCTGCGAGATCCTGCGGCGCCTTCTCCAATGGGAATCGTCCACAGACACCTCCGCACGCCCGGCGCGCGAGCCGTAGACGAAATCATCAGTGTTTAGGGAACGTTCGGACAGTGACCCGGGTCACGTTCTGCGGGAGTTCGGACCTGAATGCGGGACTAGAACCTGTCGGCGCAATGAGTTGCAACGCCGAACCACAGGCCTGGGCTATCGGTGATTGATCAGCGATGCGATGCACCCGGCGCCGAATCCGTTATCAATATTTACTACGCACACATTCGGCGCGCAGGTGTTCAGCATGCCCAGCAGCGCGGCCACCCCGCCCAGGGAAGCGCCGTACCCCACGCTTGTGGGAACGGCAATCACCGGCGCGTTCACGAGGCCCCCGACTACCGTCGGCAGCGCGCCCTCCATGCCCGCGCACACAATCAGCACCCGCGCTGATTTGAGCGTCTCCTGCTGCGCCAGCAGACGGTGGATCCCGGCCACGCCCACATCCGCCACAAGGTCCACCGTGTTGCCCATCAGCCGTGCCGTCACTGCCGCCTCTTCTGCGATAGGCAGGTCGCTCGTTCCCGCGCACACCACGCCAACCATTCCCTTGCCCGCTTCCGCCTCGGTTTGCGCCATCGTGATCGCCCGCGCCATCTCGTGAAATTCCGCCCGCGGCTCCCTGGCGCGCACAGCCTCATACACTTCCCGCGTCGCGCGTGTGGCCAGCACATTTCCGCCGGCCTTAACCATGCGCTCGAAGATCGCGGCCACCTGCGCAGGTGTCTTGCTTTCTGCAAAGATTACCTCCGGCATGCCGGTGCGCAGCGCGCGATGATGATCCACTTTCGCAAAGCCCAGGTCCTCAAACGGCAGATTACGCAACCGCTCCAGCGCTTCGGCCACGCCCGTTCGGCCTTCTCGCACCTCATTCAAGAGCGACTCAATTTGCGCGCGATTCATCAGCGTCCCTTCTCTTTCGGCGACGGCACCGTCTCGGCATAAACGCGCATCGCCTCCTGCATCACCTGCTTCAGCGGAACCGCATGCTGCCGAGACAAGCCCCGGCAATCCTCGTACTCCGGCGACGCGTTGGCCACGTCTCCCGACGGCCAGCGGGCAATCTTCATCCGCACCTTGCCCCACTGCGTGTCCACCTCCACAAACTCGCGTGCCAGGGCCATCTTGTTTTCGAGCCGCCAGCGCAACCCAATGGTCGTCGTCTCGCGCAGCAGCAGATCGCGAAGCGCTGGCAGCAGCTCCGGCTTCGACAGCACGGTCACCTGCACGCCCGTGCGTCCCTTCTTCATTTGCACCGGCGCCCGATAAACATCCCACGCGCCCGCCTCAAGCAACAGTTCGCTCACATAGGCAAGTAACTGCGGATTCGCGTCGTCGATGACCGTTTCAATCACGGCAATGGGCTCAGCGCTATCGGCCGTCTCGTCCGCTTCGCCCACCAGCAGCCGCAGCAGGTTTGGCTCGCCGGGCGTATCGCGCCCGCCCGCTCCATAGCCGCGCGAGGCCACGCACATCGCCGGCAGCGGGCCATACGAAACCTCGAGCATCCGCAGCAGCGCCGCGCCCGTCGGAGTCACTCGCTCCATCGCCGGCCCCGCAGAATACAACGGCGCGTCACCCAGCAGCGCCAGCGTGGCCGGAGCAGGTACGGGCAGCGTTCCATGCGCACACTTCACCGTTCCACTTCCCACGTTCAGCGGTGAAGCCCTCCAGCGATCGACGCGCAGCGCTGCGCATCCGGCCGCCGCACAAACAATATCAACGATCGTGTCGACAGCGCCGACCTCGTGAAAGTGCACCTTTTCAATCGGGATCGAATGAATCGCCGCCTCTGCTTCACCCAGTAGTTGGAAGGCCCGGCTCGCGCGCTGCTTTACTTGAGCGTTGAGTGGCGCAGAGTCAATGATCGAGAGAATCGCAGACAACGATCGATGAGGTGCATGCGTGTGCTCATGCTCATGCGCTGGATGCTCGTGCTCGTGTGTGTGATGCTCGTAACCGCTCGCCCCCTGGCTCCCTTGCTCGCTTGCTACCTGCTTTTCTAGTCCCTCGTCCCGAGTCCCTGGTCCCTGCTCCTTGGTGACCACGTCGACCTTCACCGCAGCCAACCCACCGCGGCTCACCTTGCGCTGCTCGAGGCGCGCGCCCACGTTCAGTGCGGCTGTTGTCTCTGCCAGCACGTTGAACTCAACGCCCGCATCCACCAGCGCGCCCAGCAACATATCGCCGCTGATCCCGGAAAAGCACTCCAGATAGCCAAGTCGCATTGCTCTGTGATTGTAAATGGCTGATCGTGGACGGCAAAAACCTCGGCCCCTCTGCCTTGATTACTGCGGCGGGTTCGGCCAACGAAGAGGCGCAGCTATTTTTCTTCCCTCATTGACGGAGTAAAGGTGATCCCAACCAGAATCCCTTCGGGCGACAGGAATCGGCTGACCGTCTGGCCCCACGGTTCTTTCTTGTTTTTCACGAGCATTCGATAGCCTCGTGCCACAAGCTCAGCCGTCGCCTTTTCGACACTATCGACATCGAACTCAAGCCAGGCTGCGGCGCAGGAATCTCGTCTGGCCACGAATCCTTGCCAAAACAGGACTGGGCCGCGTGCGAGAGTGGCCACAGTGCAAAACTGTTCGCGCCTTTCATGGCCTCCGTATGAAGATATTCACCGCTTTCTTCTTTGAATTGGATTCCGAGGATCTCGCTATAGAGCTTGCGGCTGACATTCACCTCACGGACGATCGGACCAAAGCCCGCAATGAACAAAATCTTGAAATCTCCGGTTGGTGCCATGTCATCTCCTTTTCGCTGGGTGGTTCGCGCGGCCGCCGTCACCTTGCCGGGGGGTTTTCTTAGTGTCATCGGGGACTGGGATCGTCCGAATCAAGGCGAAGTCTTGAATCAATCGGTCATGCTCGGTGCGCCTCGGGGAAGTGGTTGCCCCATCCTAAACGCGCTTTTTGCATTTAGGGTGGGAGATCACCCTACGCGCCTTTTCGCGCCAACACCTCGGCGGGCAATACCGCATTCATCGCCCCCGACCGAAATCCCTGGCAGTCGAGCGTCACGTACTTGAATCCCGCCTGCTTCAGCGCCGCCGTGATGGCGTCCAGCATCTCGATCTTCAGTGCGCCAGGCAGCTCGCCGCGCGCGATCTCCACGCGAGCCAATTCGCCATGATGGCGCACGCGGAACTCGCGAAAGCCCAACTGCCGCAAATTCTCTTCGCTGCGCTCCACCTGCTCCAGCACCTCGCGCGTCACGGTGCGCCCATACTCCACGCGCGAGCTCAGGCACGGCGCCGCGGGACGGTCCCACATTGGGTATCCCGCCGCCTTGGCCAGCGCGCGCACTTCAAGTTTCGTCAGTCCCGCCTCCGCCAGCGGAGCCAGCACTTCGTGCTGCTCGGCCGCCCGCTGCCCCGGCCGAAAATCCCTCGTATCGTCTGCATTCATTCCATAAGCGATGTGCGAGAATCCCAACCTGCCGGCCAGCCCCTCCATCACCAGAAAAAGTTCGTCCTTGCAGTGGAAGCAGCGATTGGCGTCGTTGCGCGCGTACTCCCGCCGATCCAGCTCTTCGGTCGCGATCACCTCGAGCTGCATTCCCAGCGACCGGGCAAAAGCACACGCCTGCTCCATGTCACGCCTTGCCAGCGATGGGGAATCAGCCAGCACCGCCAGCATGCGCTCGCCCAGCACGCGATGCGCGGTGGCAGCCAGAAATGCAGAGTCCACGCCGCCCGAGTAGGCCACCATGAGGCCGTCCAGTTTCGCCAGCCGGTCCTCGAGCGCACGCAGCTTTTCGGCCGCGCCTGCATCCGCGCTCTGCGCCGTCGCGGCCTCTGGAACCTTCGCTTCTTTGCCCGCCGCCATGGCTCCGATTATACCGATTGGCGTTCTTCCCTTCCGCCGTGCCAGCCATCCGAGCCCGATGCCGAGCTTGCGTTTGACGCTTCCAGCCTTGGGCAATAGCTTGGAAGAGAACAGAAAAACAGCAAGAAAGATTTCCTGGAACTCCGAGGTTAAATGCCAAACGCGGTCTCCCGCCGGTTGACCACCAGCCTTGTCTGCGTGATGCTTGCCTTCGTCACCCTGAGCGCAGTGCACGCCCAGGATTTGAAGAGCTTCGAGCAGCGAACCACGGTCAAGATCCTCTCCAACGGTCTCACATTGATCATTTGCGAGCGCCATGAAGCGCCGGTCTTCAGCTACACAACGCTTGTTGATGCGGGCGACGTTGACGATCCCTCCGGCGAAAGCGGCCTGGCGCACATGTTCGAGCACCTGGCCTTCAAGGGAACCAGCGAGATCGGCACCACCGACTACGCGGAGGAAAAAGTCGCCCTCGCCAAGGTGGAAGCAGCGAACGACGCCTACGAGGGTGAATTCCTGAAGCCTGGCGGAGGCGACCCCCAAAAACTCGCCGAGCTCCAAAAAGTCTTTCTCGCCGCGCAGACCGACGCCGAAAAATACGTCATTCCCAACCAGTTCACTGAGGTGGCCGAGGAGAACGGAGCGGAGGGCCTGAATGCCGAAACCGCCCTCGACGACACGGAATACTACTGGTCAATGCCGGAGAATCGCCTGGAGCTGTGGGCATGGATGGAGTCGAGCCGCCTCGCCGATACCGTGCCGCGCGAGTTTTACAAAGAGCGCGACGTGGTGATGGAAGAACGCCGCATGAGCGTGGATTCCGACCCGATGGGCCGGCTCTTCGAGCAATTCCTGGCCACAGCTTTCGTGGCGCACAACTACGGCCGCAGCAACATCGGCTGGCCCAGTGAGGTCAGCCAGATCACGGCCACTGAAGCAATGGCATTCCACAAGAAGTATTACGTCGGCGGAAACATCGTCGTCGCCATCGTGGGCGACGTCGACGCCAAGACCGACCTGCCGATGCTCGAGAAATACTTCAGCCGCGTTCCCGGCGGGCCCAAACCTGAAGACATGACCACCGTCGAGCCCAGCCAATTCGCCGAGAAATCGGTCGTCATCCGCGAGCAGACGCAGCCGTTCTACATCGAGGGCTATCACCGGCCCAACATCCTCAACCCCGACGATGCCGTCTATGACGCCATCAGCGACATCATGTCGAATGGACGCGTCTCGCGCCTCTACCGCAGCCTTGTCGAGCAGCAGCAGATCGCCGCGGAGGCCGCTAGCTTCAGCCCTTATCCCGGTGAAAAACATCCGAGCCTCTTTGCGTTCTACGCCTACCCGCTCCCCGGCCACACTCCCGCCGAGATACGTGATGCCATCCACAAGGAGATCGAAAAGCTCAAGACGGTCGACGTGACCGACGAAGAACTCGAGATGTATAAAACCTGCGCGCGCGCCGACCTCCTGCGCGGCCTCGCCGACAACCAGGGGCTCGCCAATTCGCTGGCTGCCTACCAGGCCCGCTACGGCGACTGGCGCCAGATGTTTCTCGAACTCGATCGCGTCGACAAGGTGACCAAGGCGGACATTCGCCGCGTGGCCAACCAGATTTTTGTGGCCTCCAATCGCACCAGCGCTGAGATCGACACCGAATCGCGCGCCGCTGAAACGAAAAAAGCGAGAGGCGCACAATGACGCACTGGGATCATGGGTCAGAGTTCAGGGATCAGTCCAAACCAAAGGTAGCGCCCGTCTCCCGACCGGCTGTCGCGTGGGCGCCCACGCCCGCACCCGCCTTACTCGTATTTGCCGCACTCGCATCCTTCGTTGCGCCCTCCGGCCTCCCTGCTCAGCAACCCAATCCCTGGGAGCAGATCCCCATTCCTCCGCTCCACGCCTTTCACCCGCAGCAACCCAAGCGCATAGAGCTCAAAAACGGCATCGTCATTTTTTTGCAGGAAGACCATGAACTGCCGTTTGTCTATGGCTCCGTCGTCATACGCGGCGGCTCGCGCGACGAGGCTCCTGCGAAAGCGGGATTGGTGGCGCTCTACAGCCAGGCATGGCGCACCGGTGGAACCGCAAAAATGGACGGCGACGCCATGGACGATCTGCTCGAATCCAAAGCCGCACACATTGAGACGGCCGGCGACGTTGATTCCACCGCGCTCTCCTGGGATTCGCTGAAAGTCGATTCCGGCCAGGTCTTCTCCCTCGCCATGGACCTGCTCTTTCATCCCAGATTCAGCGAGCAAAAACTTGAGCTCGCGCAACAGCTGGAGGCCACAGCCATCGTGCGCCGCAATGATGATGAGGGCGGCATCGCGGAGCGCGAGTCGGCAAAACTGGTCTACGGAGTCAACAGCCCCTACGCACGCCAGCCGGAGCTCGCAACCATCAGGGCCGTCACCCTGGCCGATCTGCAGGCGTGGCACGACCGCACATTGAAGGGAAAGCTCATCATCGGCATCAGCGGCGACTTCGACTCGGCGATCATGGAAGCCAAAGTGCGTGCGGTCTTCGAAGGTCTTCCACCCGTCACGACTGAACCACCGCGCCACGATGCGTTCGCCGGCCCCAAGCCCGGCGTCTATTTCATCGACAAGGAAGATGTGGACCAATCGAACGTGCAGATCGTCGGCCTCGGCATCGAACGCAGCAATCCCGATGCCGCCACGATTGTTGTCTTGAACGAAATTCTCGGCGGCGGCTTCGGCAGCCGTCTCTTCCAAACCGTGCGGACAAAGCTGGGCCTCGCTTACGCGGTCGGCGGCGGCCTCGGTCTGGAATTCGACCATCCCGCCTCCTTTGATGTTGAGGTGCTCACCAAGAGTGCCTCCACCGTAGACGCCACCAGAGCGGCCGAGGGTGAAATTGCCGGCCTCGTCACCAAGCCATTCACTGAGGCCGAGCTCGCGCGCGCCAAAGGCGACATCCTCAACTCGTTCCTCTTCAGTTACGACACGCGGGAGAAGATTCTTGTCGAGCGCGTCAGGCTCGAGTTCTACGGGTACCCCGCGGATTATCTTGAGACCTACCACGCTGCGATCGAGAAAGTGACGCTGGCTGACGTAACCGCGGTGGCCAAAAAGTACATTCATCCCGAAAAGCTGGCCATCCTCGTGGTAGGCAACGGGCCTGAGATCAATCCCGACCTGAACGCGCTCAATCTGGGCGCGCCCACGCCGATCGACATCACTATTCCACGTTCCGACGGCGCACACAGCGCCGGCAGAGCTGCAGAATAGATGTAGCACCGGACTCCGGTCCGGCTGTAACTGCGGGCCTAATGGCCCTCATCGAGCGACTGGCAGACGCGGAAAGGTAAGACAGGAGCAAATCATGTTCGAGCGATATACAGAAAAGGCGCGGCGCGTGATTTTCTATGCGCGGTACGAGGCAAGCCAGTTCGGCTCACCTTTCATAGAAACCGAGCATCTGCTGCTTGGCCTTATGCGCGAAGACAAGGCGCTGACCATCCGCTTTTTGCGCTCGCATGGCTCTCTGGAGTCCATCGAGAAACAGATTAGCGAGCACACCGTCATCCGCGAGAAGACTTCGACCAGCGCTGATCTGCCGCTCTCCAACGAGGGCAAGCGAGTTCTCGCCTGTGCTGCCGAAGAGGCGGAACGGCTGGGCCACAAGCACATCGGCACGGAACACTTGCTCCTCGGTTTGCTGCGCGAAGAGAAATGTTTTGCGGCGCAGATTTTGCAGGAGCGCGGCCTGGAGCTCGCGCCAATCCGGGTAGAACTGGCTCGGTTGACGCAGGAGAGCGAGTCAGTAACCGAATCCGTAACCATGATTAGCGCGAGGCCGGACCCTCGGGCTTTTTGGCTCGTCCGTGCGGGCGTCAAGATCAACCGCCCCGAAACCTGCGTCATCGATCCAGAGGTAGAGGTTGGCGCGGAAACCATCATCGAGCCCTACGTGCAGCTGCTCGGCAAGACGCGCGTCGGCAGCGGTTGCCACATCCGCTCTTTCTCCGTGATTGAGAACTGCACCCTCGGCGACAAAGTCCTCGTTCGCCAGAGCTGCGTGCTCGAGGACTCCACCATCGCCGACGGCGCCGAACTCGGTCCCTTTGTGCATCTGCGCCCTGGTTGCGAAATCGGCGAAAACGCCCACATGGGCAACTTCGTCGAGGGCAAAAAGGTGCGCATGGGCAAGGGCGCCAAGGCCAACCATCTCTCCTATCTCGGCGACGCGGAGGTCGGCGAGGGAGCCAACATCGGCGCAGGGACCATCACCTGCAACTACGACGGAGTCAGGAAATACCGCACGCAGATCGGTAAGCGCGTCTTTGTCGGCAGCGACACGACGCTCGTTGCGCCCATCACTCTGGGCGATGGCTCGTATATCGGCGCCGGCTCCTGCATCACCAAAGACGTTCCCGCCGACGCACTCGCTGTAGGCCGCGGCCGCCAGATCACCAAGAAAGGATGGGCCGCCGCGCGTCGCGCCAAGCGCGATCCTAGGTAGTCATGACGCTCCACTGCATCACGGCCGCTGTTCTATCCACGATCACTGCGTTTCTCTTCTCGCAGCCTTCGGCACACGCCCAACCCCCGCCCCTCATCGCGCAAAAAATTGCTCCCGGTGTCTGGTTCCTTCCCGGCGACGCCTCCAAAGGCTACTGCAACAACATTGTCCTTCGAGATGAAGGACTACCTCATCGTCGTCGATGCCAACTATCCCGGCCGCGCCCGCGAGCTGGTCAGCGAAATCAGTCAGCTCTCTCCCAAGCCGGTCCGCTTCGTCTTCGATACCCACGCACATCGCGATCACGCCTACGGCAATATCGTGTGGACCCAGGCCGGCGCCACCACGTTCGCCTACCAGGGCGTTGACAACGAGATGGACCGCTACGAGCCGGCGCGCTGGCTTGCCACCGCGGCCGAGCGCGAAGATGTCCGCTCGCTTCAACTCAAGGACGCGCCGCGCCCGCAGCTCGTCTTTCGCTCAAGCCCCTTCATCCTCAAGGACTCCACGCGCGAAGTGCAGTTTTGGTTTCTCGGCTGGGCGCACACCCGCGGCGACGGCTTCGTCTGGCTTCCCAAAGAGCGCATCCTCTGCACAGGCGACGCAGCCGTCAACGGCCCGCGCAACAAGCTGTGGGACGCCAACCTCGCGAACTGGCCGCGCGTGCTTTCGCAGGCCCTCGCCTTTCACCCGCTTCATGTCCTTCCCGGCCACGGAGACGCAGGAGGACCCGAGATTCTCATTGGCCAGAAACAGTTTCTCGAGGATTTGTATTCCGTCGTCCGGCAGCAAATTGCTGCCGGCAAAACTCCCAGCCAGATCACTCCTTCGCTTCCTGCGCGTGACCGCAACTGGAGCCCGCGCGACCTGACCCAGGACCTCGCCATCATTTACTCTGAACTCATCCGGCACGAGCCTGCCGGCGATGTACCCCACGAATGGAAATAGGCCCTGACCCACACGCGCAACCGCCCTCTACCGCATCGTTCGCTCCCGCTGCAACATTCGGGTGATTGAGAGGGTGGTTACTTCGGTGATAACCTCGGCATTGAAGCACAGGGCCAGAGCGAGTGCTGCCTCCTTTGCTTCGCATCATTTTTGCCTTGTATGCAGCGTTTTTCTCCGGTGACTGTGTCCTGAAATACGGAAAGGAATACAGGCCGGGCGATTGCTTGGCCTTTTGCGCATAATGGCAAGAATTTGCGGGACTTATGACGTGTGCGGCGCGTAATTTGAATCGAATAG
This sequence comes from Candidatus Sulfuritelmatomonas gaucii, assembly GCA_900290245.1. Classification (GTDB taxonomy): domain Bacteria; phylum Acidobacteriota; class Terriglobia; order Terriglobales; family Acidobacteriaceae; genus Telmatobacter; species Telmatobacter gaucii. Next base: position 16,224 of record OKRB01000134.1, read on the forward strand.
TTAAAAGAATTCGCCGTTTGATGCAGCTATCAGATTCTGGCTTCGGGCGTCTGACCGTGCAGAGCGGCAGTGCAGCGCGCCATCAAAGTTGTCCATGCCCGGGACCGGCACGCCCGGACGCAAATAACACAGGGGTTGCCGCGTGGAAATGAGTCTGGCATCCGCTAAAAATCTCGATCCAGCAGCAAGTCTGCGCGGCGAAGGCGCTGTCCGTGCGCCTAAGGTGGCGCGGATCCTCGTTGTCGACGACGAAAAGCCTGTGCGCACCATGTTGGCCACCGCTTTGGAGCGCCAGGGATACACCGTCGAACAGGCATCCGGGGGACGCGAAGCCCTCGAAGCGCTCGAGTTGAACAATTTCAACCTCGTGCTCACCGACATTGTGATGAATGACGTGAATGGCATCGCGCTGCTCGAGCGGATCCACGCTTTGCAGCCCAACCTTCCTGTCGTCATGGTCACCGCCGTCCACGACATCAGCATCGCCATTGACTCCATGCGCCGCGGCGCCTACGACTATCTCCTCAAGCCTTTCGAGCGCGATCAGTTGCTCTCAACAGTCGAGCGTGCGCTCAGCCATCGCCAGGCGCTCGAAGAGACGCAGAATTACCACCAGAGTCTGGAACAGATGGTGCGGGCCCGCACCGAAATGCTGCGCCACGCCATGGAAGACCTCGAGCACTCCTACGACGTCACACTCGAGGCGCTCGGCGATGCACTCGACCTCAAGGATTCTGAAACCGAAGGCCACTCCAAGCGCGTCACCGCCTACGCCATCGCCCTGGCGCGCGCCATGGGCATTCCTCCTGAAGAAATCAAAATCATCGCTCGCGGCGCCTTCTTGCACGACATCGGCAAAATGGCCATTCCCGACGACATTCTGCGCAAGCCAGGCAAGCTCACTCCTGAAGAGCAGGACCTGATGCGCGAACATTGCACGCGCGGCTACCACATGCTGCGTAAAATTCCGTTCCTCGCCGGAGCCGCGGAGATCGTCCTCTGCCACCAGGAGTACTACGACGGAAACGGATATCCCAACGGACTCCGCGGCCGCGAGATTCCCGTCGGTGCCCGCATCTTCGCCGTAGCTGATACGCTCGACGCCATCACCAGCGATCGCCCGTACCGGAAGGCGCGCGGGTTCGATACGGCTCGCGAAGAGATTCTTCGTTGTTCCGGAACGCAGTTTGATCCGGCTGTCGTCGAAGTGTTTCTCAAGATTCCCAACGAGCTCTGGCAGGAGCTGCGCTCGGAGATCAGCGGCCAGAACAAGCGTTACTCGACCTTCGAGATGACCAGCTCGTCCTCTCCGTCTGAGCCCTTCGACCTGATCCCGTAAACTCGATTCCAGGAGGAATACCATGCAGGCACTTTCCCTGGAAGAGGCGCGTGCGCGCCTGGCCGGCCTGCCGGGCTGGCAGATTGAGGCTGGAGAACTCGTCAGAACCTTTCAGTTCAAAGACTTTGTCGCCGCGCTGCATTTCGTGAACCAGGTAGGAGAAGCAGCCGAGGCAGCCGGGCACCATCCTGACATCGATATCCGCTACAACCGGGTGCGCATCGCACTTGTCACGCATGACGCCGGCGGCATCACAGCGAAAGACTTCGACGTGGCCGCGAAGGCCGGGACTTTGGCGCACTAGATTGCGTCGTCGGGCAAAATAGCCGGCTGCGGGGTGGGAAAAGTGCGCGACACGTTTGTTTTCGGCGCAGGGGCGAGAAGTCCTGTGGAATGAGGAGAAATTCGCTCAAGTGGTGCGTTGACCCCGCCAAATGTTCGCTTAAATGGTTACGAATTGCATCAAAATGTAACCACCAGAGGTTGCGAATTTACGACGCATTGACCCTCCCAGGTGCCGAATAATTGCAAATGACACCCTCGCAGGTTGCGAAATAGAGCAAAGCGCACCATGTAATTACCCGAAAGAGGAATTAAATGCAATTATTTGTATTCTAAAACGCGGTTTTATGCCTCATTTTGGCGCGTTTTTGCGTCTGTGCTCGTGATCCCGTGAGACCCACCCTAGCCGCAAAAACAACGGCGCGGCGAGGGTGGGGCACCCGATTTCAGGGGGATGCGGACGAGGAGACTCCCCCACCCCATCAGAGCCGGGATGCGGGAACCGGAGGGCGGGAACTGGGCCGGTGGCTCGCCCGTATCATTCCCACAAGGAGTTTTGTGCCCATGTTCGGCCCCATGTCCCGCCCTTTGTTCCGTATCGTTCAGCGGCATATCGGTTTGTTCGCGGCCCTTCTCGTCTTCCCGTGCGGTGTGTACCTTCACGCGCAGGCTCCCATCGTGGAAGAGCCCAACTACACGCCCACGCTGACCTTTGACGTTGCCACCATTCGTCCCGCGCCACCGCCGGATGCCAACTTCCACGTATCCGTCTCCAGCCCGCCGCTCTCCAGCCGTTTTGAAGCCACGAATCTTCCTATCAAGGCCCTTCTCCAAATTGCATACGGCTTCGATGCTCCGGTCGTCGGCGCACCAGACTGGGTCGCGGACACGTTCTACAACATCCAGGCCCGCTCGGACGAGGCGGCCGATGCCAGGCTCGCGAAGCTCACCAATAACGAGGTCCGGCTGGAAAAGCGGAACGCGATTCGCGTGCTGCTGGCGGAGCGCCTGGGCCTGAAGACGCACCTTGAAACCCGCAATACCTCCGTTTACTACCTTGTCGTAGACAAAGGCGGCGTCAAGATGCAGGCTGTGACACCGCCTCCGCCTCCCGCTGATGGAGAGGCGCCGCCTCCGCCGCCCCCTGCCGATGTCCAGGCGCATGGATCGCAGCATGGGCTTGAGTTCGTCGGAACAAATGCATCAATGCGGGCCATCAGCGGCGCCCTCAGTTCGATGGTAGAAGCGCCCGTAATCGACAAGACCGGTCTCACCGGCCCCTACAATTACACGCTTCAGTTTGGCCGCGAATGGTCCGAACGCGACCCGGATAGCTGGCCCTCGATTTTCACCGCGGTGCAGGAACAGCTTGGGCTCAAGCTCGAAGCCGCGCACGAGTCGGTGCCCAACCTCGTGGTTGATCACATCACCAAGCCAACGGAAAACTGACTCACGCAACGAACAATCTCTTCATGGCTCCAAGCAGATGCATGCGTGAGAACGCGCATCCTTGTCGGATGGGGCCCATTTGCCCGCCACGCCCGTAAAT
>OKRB01000133.1 GCA_900290245.1 Candidatus Sulfuritelmatomonas gaucii
CTTCTTCTACATCGCATGCTTTTGGATTACCCTGAGGCATTGTTTATGAAACACGCTCTAGGGAGCTTTGCGCGGGGTCTTGCACAACAGATGGGGGTGAATAGGTGGTTGCGGACGCGGCAGGTTGCTGCGCTTGAAAGGGTAGTTACTGCGTTAGCTTATTCATGAGATAGAAAAGCGCGCATAGAAGATAAACGAAAGACAAAATCAAGAATCCAGCGAACGCACCGCGTTCCAAAGGTGGCGTTCGATTTGCTTTCCTATTATCGTCGAGTTCAAAATTCCACCAATCTACCAACTTACTTCTCAGTCCAGTCATTTGGCCCTTTCAGGTTGCCGCAGACCTTGGAGTGTCTGAGTGAGGGCGCATTCACAACTTTCGCGAACAGAGCCTGGCCCGCTTGCTTTTTGAATGTGCGGATCATCGCCAGTTCGAACTTCAAACTGGTCGACTCCGAAACACGCTAGGAATCTGACAAGAAATGGACCAGCATACTATCCGCGTTTCTCTGCGCACATAAATACACACCGCTCACGAAATACTGGTTCAGAGGTCCGCGCAGCCTTGAGAATCGTGACGTATGCAGTAGCACCAAATGGGGCTTGAAGCTTCCTACAGAGGCTTCAGCCTTGTTGATCCTTCTTCTCTTCTTCCTTTTTGTCGATGAGGTTAGTCACCGCTTCTGTGCCTTCGAAGCCGACGACAGCGGCAATGCCTTCGGTGACTATTCCTGCATTTGGATCCAGCTTCTTGGCGCCTTCAACCGCGACCGCTGCTCCAGCCAATTCTTCGAGTATCCCCATGATTCTCTCCTTTGCAGTATCGAAATCACAGCTCCAGACAGAAATCCTCTTTTTCTGGATCCGATGCGGTTGAATTGTACCGCGCCTGAAGGGCTGTGCATAATCAATGCGGCATTCGCTGTGGAAATCCCCGATTACTTGCCGTCCTGGTCCGCGTAGTCGAGAGCCTTCCTCGTTGATTCTTCCGGTGACGGTCCCTCCTCCTCTGAGGTTCACATTACAGACTTTGCGGTCAGTCGATTATTCAGCTCGGATTGGCAACAATGCTTTGGGGCGCACCATCGTCATAAGCAGCCGTCAGCAGAGGCTCCATAGATGTTTCCTTGCGGGTTTCCGAGTGGTCGGCGATCGGGGAATTGGCAGTATCACCAATCTGAGTTCGTGCAGAGTCGCCGATTCACTTCCTGGGTGCGTCGTCCTTCTCCGTCGATCGAGAAGATGAAGAGACGGACCCTACGATTGCAATCTTGCGGCGCGAAGCAGTTCAGATCCTATTGTGGAGTCACTTTGATCACATTCGCACGGCACGACCGCACGCCCTGGCAACTCTCCGGCTGTAAATCTTTGGTCAGGCACACTTCGACCGCCGTCAGCCGATTATTCCCGCAGCTTAGCGCGATGCTTCCCTCCGGATATCCTGGATTCGCACTCGCGAAACGCTCCAGCAATTGTGCGGGGGCAACCCCGCCGGGATCACCACCCGCACCGATGTCTGCAGGAATCCTCAGCCCTGCAAACGCCCTTCTGATGGCCGCGAAATAGGCATCCGGCGTCAGCCCTGAACAGGTGCCGTGCGTCTCCCACTCATGCTCGATCAGGCCGACGGTTGGAATGATGTCGGTGTATGCCTGCGGATTGGCTGGGCCTGGCGTGTCACTACAATCCTCCGGATAGTCGCCACTCACATCTTGCGGCCACAATCCGTGGACAACAAACCCCAGACCGCGCCCACACTCCAGACTGCCCCCATGTGTCGCACAGAATTCCGGAGACCAGGAAAGATTCAGCAAATAGAAAGCAAACGCACCTGGCGCCGCCTGCGTGTCTGCGCGGCCGCGCCGCGACCTTCGCCGTCCGAGCCGGCTATCACCGGCAGATTCTGCGGTGGTATTACTCCTGGACCCATTGGCGGCATTCGTGTTCGCGTTTGCAGGCGGTTGCGAAGCATGCTTGCACCCGGACATCGAAAGAACAAGCACCAAGCCAACCTGGAGGTGGAGACTCCATGCGCGATTCTCAAACATACGGCTGACCATCTGACCCTCCAACCTCTTCCTTTCCTGAAAGTGGCCGAAATTACAAATCCCGACGGACCACGCTGGACTCACCGCGCATTTCCCTCATACTCGTTCTCATTGTCTCCTGAAGGCCATAGGATTCGTTCTACCAAACGACGACGGCCTAGGCTATAGCCTAGGCCGTCGCGGTGAACTGTGGGTGTTCGGCTAGGTCATCGCGCTGCCGCGAGTGCCCGAGCATTATCACTCATGCTCCCAGACCGCGATAGCTCGGTGGCGCTACCGGTTAGACCGGCTCCCTTGAGCGACAGAGCCGTCGCTCCAATGGAAGAATCGCCACCCTGCGCGTCGGGTAGAGGGATACATTGCTGCGTGAAAGAATGCACTAGCGTCCCATGCGGTTCAATTCTCGCCGCAGGGACAACCTTGGGGTCTGCAACGCGGTGCCCTAGGCCACAGTCACCTCGTGTGCTGTAACGTTGGAAGAGTCTCTGGTGAATGACTATTTGAGCAGACGGAACGGCGGGAAACAGACGCATTCATTCAATGCGGAGATCGGGGAGAGAGGATGAGAATCTCACACCGTCACTTAGCGTTCTACGCACTGGCCCTCGGCTTGATTGGGCTAATGCCTTTAAGAGCGGAGGAAGATCGCACACTTGACGGGGACAAGAAGTGCACAATGTGTCACGACGAAAGCTGGCGGGTGCCCGTACTTTCGATCTACCAGACCAAACACGGCGTGAAGGGAGACTCCCGAACGCCCGGCTGCCAGGGTTGCCACGGTGAGAGCGCAAAGCACCAGGGAGATCCCGGCGGCAGCGCACCTGACGTGGTATTTGGAGCCAAGTCGAAGAAGCTGTCGTCAGTGGAAGTTCGAAATGCAGCCTGCCTCTCCTGCCATGAAAGCAAGATACGTCCGAGAGCTCTATGGTCAGGCAGCGCACATGAGACGCATGGACTGGCCTGCAGCGATTGTCATGAGGCTCACAATCCCAATCAGAAGGTGATGAACAAGCTCACGCAACCTGAGGTGTGCTTCGGTTGCCACCAGAACGAACGTGCCCAGGTGCACCGCTTCTCACGACATCCGATCCTCGAAGGCAAGGTGACGTGTTCCGACTGCCATAATCCGCACGGATCAACTGGACCGAAGCTGCTGGTGAAGGAGACAGTGAACGAAACTTGCTACACGTGCCACGCGGAGAAACGCGGTCCGTTCCTGTGGGAACATGCGCCGGTCGTTGACGATTGCACCAATTGCCACACGCCGCATGGTTCGAATAGTTCGCCCTTGCTGACGATGCGTCTTCCGATGCTTTGTCAGAACTGCCACACGGGGGACCATGCCAAGAACCTTTACAGCGGTGCCAATCTTCCGAACGGAAATGTGACCACCGCCGGCGGTCGCATTCCGTTGGGTAGTCAAAGCCCAGCAGCCCAAGGCAATGCCCGCAGCTGCATTCTGTGCCACTCAGTCATCCACGGCTCGAATCATCCGGCCGGAGCCAAGTTCCAGCGATAACAGAATGGATCGGGAGAGATGCAACCATGAGATATAACAACGCATTCAATTTCGGCGCTGGTTCGATGCAGGCGGTGGTTGGCGTATTCGTCACTATCAGTCTCCTGGCGGCATGCGCCGCTGCGCAATCGGTCCCGCAGAACACGAGAGGAAGGAATCCCGGGACGCAGGTTCCACCGGGATCTGCCAACCCGGCTCAAACCACGGCTGCGAGTCAGACTTCACCGCAAAAGAAGATACAGTCCGGAGTAGGTGGCTTGAATGGGAGCTCGTTCAAATTCGGCGAGTATAACGGGCTGGGAAACTCAGGACCTTTCGGCATTGGAAACTTCGACATTCGAGGCGGTGCTGCATATGACAGCAAGGACACCTTTCGGTGGCGCTTCCAGGGCTCGAATGTCGGGCTCGAAGATCGCAACGTGTCGCTCGAATTTGGCAAGCAAGGAAGATACCAGGCGCGGTTCGTGTACGACGAGATTCTCGCCAACCGCTCCAACCAGTTCCAGACTCCGTACCTGGGTGCGGGATCGAACGTCCTGACATTGCCTTCGAACTGGATCACGCCAAAAGTCACACAGGTCAATGCGAATAGTCTGAATCTGCGCGCCCTCGATCCGGTTGCCGGCGCGGGCAGCTATTACAACAGTTCGGGCGTGCTCACGGCACCGACCGCAGCCCAGCTGGCGGCGTTGGCAAGCACCATTGCGGCCGATGTTCCGGATTTCGCCAATGTAAATCTGGCCACCAGGCGAATTCGCGGAGACGCGCAGTTTATTTACAGCCCAAACGAGAGACTGGATTTTCCAGCAAGCTACAGCCACGAACACAAGGGCGGGAAGAAGGCCCTTGGCGCCGTAACCTCGCAGGTAAACGAGAATTCAGTCATCATGCCGTACCTGGTCGATTGGAATACAGACCAAGCCTCGGCAGCAGTGAACTACAAGCTGAAAAAGCTGTATCTATCAGTTGGATATTACGGTTCCTTTTTCAAGAACAATACCACTTCGATGACATGGCAGGACATCGCCGATCCAACCAAGTCGGCAACGCTGGGTGAAGAGCCCAGCAATCAGTTCAACCAATTCACTGTCACGGCCGCTTACAAGCTTCGGAGCGAAGCGAAGATCGTGATCGCGGGTTCGTACGGCCGCAACACGCAGAACCAGGCATTTCCCGATCCAACCACCGCGCAAAACGGGCAGCTCGCGTTTGGCTTGCCCAGGACTTCGTTGGGCGGGCTTGTCCTTAACAGCATGTTTCAGGCGAAATTTACTACAAAAAAAGGACACTGGGACTATCTTGCGGCGTACAGGTTCGAAGATCGCGACAACCAAACACCTGTGAGCATCTACTTGTTCCAGGATGCGAATGAATCGAAGAGCGGTGCCTCTCCTTTCGCGGGATTGAATGGCCTGCCGGCGACGCTGGGCAGCAATACCAACATCTACAACAACCGCGCCTACAGCAAGCTTTCGCAGCAGATAAATCTGGAAGCGGAGTACGCGATTAACAAGGCCCAGTTTCTTCAGGCAGGATACGACTGGGATAAGACAGACCGCAGTTGCACCGGAGCGTGGATTCAATGCTCCGATGCGGCCGTCGTGACTGAAAACACGATTCACGCTGGATATCACAAGACACGGGGTGTGTTTACGGCGCGAGTGGACTACGACTTCGGATTTCGCCGCGGGACATATAACGAGAATGCATTTCTGTCGCTCGTGCCCGAGGCCAATGTGACGCCGACAGGTGGAGCATCCACAAGTGTATATGGCTATTTGAAGAGCACCGGGCTGACAGCATTCGGCCCCGTCGCCGGGTTGCCTAGCTTACCCTTGACGGGCGATGCGGCAATCTACTCGCCGAATAACAACATAATGCCGCAGGCGGATTACGGCAGCCGCAATAACATTAATGAGATTCCCGGATTTAGAAAGTACTTTGTTGCTGACCGCAACCGCAACCATGCGCGCACCCAGTTCGAGTGGCAAGCAACAGAAAAGTTCTCTCTACAGGGCACAGGACAGGCCACGGACAACAACTACCTAAACTCGAAGCTGGGTCTAAGAAGAGATACGGCTTGGGCGGCAACAATGGATGCGAGCTATTCGCCTAAACAAGACTTTATTGTCGATCTGTTTTATACCTACGATAACCGGCGCTACAACGCGGCAGGCGATGCATATGGCAGCAACAGCGCAACGGCTTTTCAGGGGCAGGCAGCAGACACCGTTGTGTCGGAAGGATGCTTTGCTACGATCGCTGCGAAAAACGCGAGCGCCAAGATCGATCCATGCCTGAACTTCATTAAGAACGATCGCGACAAGGTTGATACGGTAGGCTTTACGCTGAGAAAAGAAAACCTCGCCGGTAATAAGCTCACGCTCGCGAATGAGGTGACGTATACCAGAGCACGGACGAGCCAGGGAGTCGCAGGCGGCAGCTACGTCAATAATCCACTGGCACTTGCCGCTCCCGCCCCGCCTCTGGCCTCGGGCACGCCCGCTGTCTTCTTCATTCCCGCTCAGGATTATCCGCTGCTGAGGAACGATGAGATCAGCGTTGTGCCGAGCGCGACGTTTGTAATCAGCAAATCGGCCTCGGTGCAAGGCTTCTACTGGTTCCAAAAGTTGATGGCCTCGGACTGGTCGTACCTGGGCCTTCAATACGGAACTGGTACCAACTACATGCCGACCAACGAGAAGGCACCGAGCTACGCGATGCATGTAGCCGGACTCTCGCTGAACTGGACATTTTGAACAAATCAAGGCGAGCGGTCCCGATGTAACGATCAGTCGGCTTCAGGTGAGCGATTTGTAATTCAAGGTATAGCTTATAAAACAACCTCACCGCTCCCGCGGTGAACGCGGACGGCATTTTCCGCCTCGGCTCCCTCGGTGCAATATCGATCACGGGTGGATAGCGGGTAGAAGATTTCTTCCGAATGTGCTCTAAGTGAATCAAATAATGGTGGCCAGGGACGGATTGAACCGCCGCCGCCGGCCTTTTCAGGGCGTTAATAACAAGTACTTGCAACTACATACATGACCGGTAAGAACGAAGCCGCAGGCGCCGCGGTCGCTGCAGTGTTGGCTGACGAGTAGTTTTGTGGCCGGGATAGGGTGTGAGTCACAGGAGGTAACCCACTGTGACTCATCTTCGCAAAATGATGCTCGAAGCACACGAATGTCGCAAGGCCGAACCCGCCGCCAGGTCTTCCGCTTCTGGCGAATGCTCCGGCGTGTGATCAGGTGAGCATCAAGCCGGCGCGCGACGAATCAACCGAAACTCGTTTCCTGCTGCGCGATCGCAAATCGGGCTATAATCGGCGGCATAGTTTCATTTGACAGCGCTGCCATGGGTCGCCGGTTTCGTATCCACCCTTCCCGGGACCTGAGGAAATTGGGATGCTTAATCGAGCGGCCGCCAACCTCGAAGCTCTGATAGAAAGCACAGACGACCTCATCGGTGCGGTCGACCTCGATTTCAGGCTAATCACATTCAACCAGGCCTTGAGCAAAACCATTGCGAGAAACCGTCGAACCCAGGTCGCGTTGGGCAAGAGGATGGAGGATCTCCTTCCTCCGGAACTTGCGACGCTCCTGAACAGCCACTTTCAACAGGCGCTGGCGGAAGGACCTTTTCAAGCCACATTAACCACGCTCGATGGTCGCGTCATCGAGTTCGCTTACAACCCCATTATCGCCGGCGGCAAGAAAGCCGGCGTCTCCGTTTTTGGAAAGGACATTACCGAACGCAGCCATGCTGTGGCGAACCTCTCTGCCCTCATCGAGAGCAAAGCGGACTTCATCTGGTCAGTCGACCGCAATTACCGGTTGATCACCTTCAACGGCGAGCTGAAGCGGACATTTGAGGCTAGCTTCGGCATCACTCCCGTTGCGGGGATGCTTCCCGGGGACTTGCTGCCTCCCGAGAGAGCCGCCATTTTCCCTCCGCTTTACGAGCGGGCGGTGGCAGACGGGCCTTTTCGATTCGAATACACCACACTTGATGGCCGAACCGTGGAGATGGCTCTCAATCCAATTGTTGTTGGGGGTGAAAAGACGGGCGTTTCCGTATTCGGCAAGGATGTCACGGAGCGAAAGGCAGCCGAGAGAGCGCTCCTTGAGGCAGAGAAGAAGTATCGGGAAATCTTCGACGGCGCGCTCGAAGGGATCTTCCAGACGTCGCCCGACGGTAGGTTGCTCACCGCAAATCCCGCCTTGGTGCAGATGCTCGGATACGATGTGCAGGACTATGCCGCGGCTATGGGCACGGACATTGTTCCCGATGTGTGGGTTGACCCCGCCGAGCGTTCAATGTATCTTCGGCTGCTCGAAGAAAAGAAGGTTCTGCGCGGATATGAGTGCCGGTTCAGGCGCAAGGACGGCGCCGTAATCTGGGTTTCTCTCAACGCCCGCGCAACCTTCGCAGCCGACGGCACTACGACCATCAACGAGGGCTTCATCGAAGACATTACCGAGCGCAAGCGGACTGAGATGCAACTCAGTGCAAGCGAAACGCGCTACCGCGCCGTCTTCCAGGCCAGCCTTGATGGCATGGCAATAAGTCGCCAGAACGACAATCGATACATCGAAGTCAACCAGGCATTCCTCGATATCATGGGCTTCGAGCGCGAGGAGGTCGTCGGTCGCACGGCATTGGAACTCGGTTTCTGGGTTCATCCGGACCATCGCCAGAGGCTTGTCGATATGCTTCGCCGGGACTCAAGCTTCCGGGATGAGGAAACTGAATTCCGGCGGAAGAACGGAGAGATCGTCTGGGTCAGATTGTCGGTCTCGTTGATTGAGATTGACGGGCTGTCCTGCGTTCTCACCGTGATGCGTGATATCTCCGTCGCCAGGGCCGCTGCTTTGCAACTTGCCTCGGCTCAAGAGGCGTTGCGCACCAGCGAAGGGCGCTACCGCACTGTTTTCCAAACCAGTCTCGATCCCGTTTGTATCACCCGTCTCAGCGATGGAAGCATTATTGATGCAAACCGGGCATTTCTTGAGGCGATGGGTTTTGCGCGCGACGAAGTCATAGGTCATTCGACGCTGCAACTCGGCATCTGGGCTGATCAGCACGAGCGGCAAGATATGGTCAGAACCCTCCAGGAACATTCCGCTTTCCGGGAAATCCAGGCCAGGTTTCGCAAGAAGAGCGGGGAGATCTTCTGGGTGATGCTATCGGCATCCGTGATTGAGATCGAAGGCACTACCTGCCTTCTCGGCGTCTTCCGCGATCTCTCCGATGCAAAGGCCGCAGAGGAGCGGATTAAGGACTTGGCTTTCTATGACCAGCTGACCCGTCTGCCCAACCGCCGGCTGCTTCTGGAGCGGGTGAAAACCGCCCAGGGCAGGGGCCGCGCACCTTCCAGCGATCGGGCAATGCTGTTGCTGGACTTGGGTGAATTCAAAAAGCTTAATGACTCCCGCGGCCATCAGACCGGCGACCTGCTGCTGAGGGAGGTTGCCCGTCGCCTCACCTCCTGCGTGCGCGGAACCGATACCGTGGCGCGTTGCGGCGGCGATGAATTTGCTGTGCTTCTCGAGAACCTGGGCAAAATCCCCGAGCCGGCCGCTACTCACGCGCAGTTCGTCGCCGGGAAGATCGTCGACGCTCTCAGCCAGCCGTATTCCCTTGCTGGCCAGGAATGTTACTGCCATTGCAGCATCGGCATCGCCGTCTTCGGCAATGAACAGGGAACCCCTCACCAGGTCCTGCAACAGGCCGAATTAGCCTTGGATCAAGCCAAGATCGAGGGCCGGAACGCCGTGCGCTTCTTTGCCCCTGACTTGCAGCACACGGCCGACGTCCGGGCGGCCATTGAGCAGGACCTTCACCATGCAATCAACAAAAAACAGTTCGTGCTGTACTATCAGCCGCAGGTGGACTCCACCGGCTTGATCGGCGTCGAGTCTCTGATTCGTTGGAATCATCCTCAGCGTGGCCTGTTAGCCCCCGACGAGTTCATCAACCTGGCCGAGGAAACGGAGTTGATTCTTCCCCTGGGAGAGTGGGTTCTTGAAGCCGCCTGCACGCAGATCGCAGCTTGGGTGCAGCGCAAGCAACCCGTCCATCTTGCGCTCGCAGTCAATATCAGCGCCCGCCAGTTCCGCTCGCCGGAGTTCGTTGACCAGGTGTTGGCCGTGCTTCATCGCACCGGCGCCAATCCCCAGAATCTCAAGCTGGAGCTCACCGAGAGCATGTTGCTTGAGGATGTCGAGGGCGTGATCGCCAGAATGTCCGTTCTCAAATCGCACGGCCTGCGCTTCTCCCTCGACGACTTCGGCACGGGCTATTCGTCCCTGTCCTACCTGAAGCGATTGCCCCTTGACCAGTTGAAGATCGATCGCGCCTTCGTCCGCGACATTCTCGGCGATGTGACCAGCGGCGCCATTGCGCAAACCATCATCTCATTGAGCCGCGCTATGGGCCTATCGGTCATCGCGGAGGGCGTTGAGACCGAAGAGCAGCGGGACTTTCTCGCTCGTCTCGGCTGCGACGCGTTCCAAGGCTATCTCTTCGGCCACCCGCTCCCTATTGAAGAATTCGAGCGCACCTGGCTCTCCCGCTGATTCGCTCACTCGCGAACAACTCCGCGCCGCAGACGGCTGAGGCATCGATTTGTCGATGAATCATCGTCACCGGGTTGCGGCTCCATGCGCACAACCGAGTCGACTGTGTTCGGTATCGCCGTGATCGGCCCATGATGCCCTCCCAATTGCCGTGCTATGTGATCCAAATCACAGAAGCACATCGCAATCCAATAGATGCTAGCTAACGGAGCCTCTCAGGGCGTGAGGCCGGCTTACTGTGCATAGGCGCTAGGCCGGAAAGGGGGCAGCTATCGCTAGCCAAAAGCAAACCCAATCAGACTCCGGTGGAATGCGCATCCTGGTCGAAACGGCCATGCTCTTTGCGGTTGCCATCGTCTTCTACGTGGTGCTGCGGTACGTCCTCCTTGCCCACACTCCAGCCGGACGATCCGGCCTTATCCCCTGCACATTCTTTCTCCTATGGATATGGCCTGTCTATCGCCTAGTGCGCCGGCACGCGGCTCCGGTGGAATCGAACGGCGTTCTCAAATGCTCAAACGAATCAGAACACTTAATGCTGCGCGCAGTCGTCGCTAGTCTGCCTGACCTGATTTATTTCAAAGACAAGGAGAGCCACTTTCTCCTGGCCAACCCCGCACAGCGGAAGTTCATTAGCGGCGACCCCCAGAAAGATGTGATCGGCCTCTCCGACTTTGATTTCTATCCGGAAGAGAATGCTTCTGCCTTTTTCAAGGATGAGCAGGAGATCATTCGCACGGGCGAGCCGGTGGTCAGCCAGGCCGAGAGAGTGCGTGATTTCCAGGGAAACGACATCTGGCTCCTGACGACCAAGGTCCCTTTCCGCGACAAGGATGGCACTGTGGCTGGCATTATCGGCATCGGTCGAAATGTAACAGTGCAGAAGCAGATCGAATTCGAGATGATTCAGTCACAGGCACAGGCCGAAGCTGCAAATCGGGCGAAGAGCGAATTCCTGGCCAACATGAGCCACGAGATCCGCACGCCGCTCAACGGCGTGGTCGGCATGACGGAATTGGCACTGGACACGGAACTAACGCAGGAGCAGCGGGAGTATCTCGAGACAGTGAAGCTGTCTGCCGGCTCCCTGCTCAACGTGATTAACGACATCCTCGATTTCTCGAAGATTGAAGCAGGCAAGATCGACATCGAGAAAGTCGATTTCGACCTACGGGAGTGCGTCGAGACGACGTTGAAGACGATGGCTCTGCGTGCCGATGAGAAGGGCCTGGAGTTGCTCTGCGACATCGCCGACGACGCTCCTGCAATCGTGCGCGGCGACTCTCTGCGATTGGGGCAGATGATCATGAACCTGGTAGGCAATGCCATCAAGTTCACCAGCCAAGGTCAAGTTGCGCTCAAGGTCGAAGTCGAATCGCGGCGAGGTGACCAGACGATCCTGCACTTCGTCGTTGCCGACACTGGTGTCGGGATTCCCAAAGACAAACAAAAAGCGATTTTCGAATCGTTCACCCAAGCCGATGCTTCGACCACGCGCGAGTTTGGCGGAACCGGGCTGGGCCTGACAATCACTTCCCGATTGGCCGCGATGATGGGCGGCAGAATCTGGTTGATCAGTGAGCCCGGCAAGGGGAGCGAGTTCCACTTCACAGTGGCTGTGGGCAGTGGCGAAGAAAGGATCCTTAAACCGGAGTCCGACCTGCCCTATAATCTGCTCCCCGGCGTGCGTGTCCTGGTTGTAGATGATAACCAGACGAATCGGCGGATTCTGGATCGGGTGCTAGGCCGCTGGGGGATGCGGCCGACCTCCGTCGAGAGTGGAGCAGAGGCGCTGCGGGAACTGATGTCCGCACACGCGCTCGGGGACCCTTATCGTATTGTGCTATGCGATATGCATATGCCGGTAACGGACGGATTCGGTCTTCTGGCCGAAATTCGTATCAGACCTGAAATTGCCGCCGCAACCGTGATGATGCTCAGTTCCGGAGCGCACCGAGGAGAACTGGCACGTTGCCGCGAACTGGATGTATCAGCGTACCTCATTAAGCCGATTCGACAGGGCGAACTGCGGGACGCCATTGCGCGGTCGCTTGATCGAAGAGCGCTGCTGAACACGCATCAGATGGTTCCACCGGCGCAGGAGCGTCGCGCATTAAAGCCGGCGACCAGCCTCCATGTTCTGCTGGCGGAAGACAATAGCGTCAACCAGCGCTTGGCAAGTCGGCTTCTTGAGAAGCGCGGCCATCGGGTAACCATTGCGAACAACGGGCAAGAGGCGCTTGACCTAATGGACCGCGCAGCCTACGACCTGGTTCTCATGGATGTACAGATGCCGCTTGTCGACGGACTTGAGGCCACCAGGCTCGTACGCCAGCGAGAGAAGGAAACAGGGATGCACCAGCACATAGTGGCGCTTACTGCTTACGCTGTGAAAGGAGATGAGGAACGGTGCATCGAGGCAGGGATGGATGGTTATCTGGCTAAGCCAATTCGTCCCCAGGAACTGGACGCAGTTCTGGTGGCCTATGGGGGAAAACATGGCTCGGAGCATAGCACTGAATGATTTTTCTTCGTCATGCCGTACGATCGACAAGTTTGAATGGTCTCTTCGTAAGTGACGATCGAGGTAAAGATGAAATCACTTACTTCACTTGAACGATTCTTGGTTCTTCCGGAACTGCTGGACCGCGTTGAGAACGACGAAGATCTGCTTGCCGAACTGTTCGCCCTATTTCAGGAGGATCTCCCTGGGAGTCGCGCAGCGTTGCGAACGGCAATCGAAAGAGCTGAACTGCCCGAGATCGAGAGAGTTGCTCACAGGCTCAAGGGCATGCTCGCAAATCTGTCTGCCAAACAAGCCGCCTCGCTGGCTGCCGTAATTGAGTCCGCGGCTCGCGCGGGAGATACCGAGAAGATCTGGCAAACTCAAGCCGTATTTGACCCCGAGCTCAGTGCGTTTTCGGCAAAGCTGGACTCACAAGCCGTATTTGACCCCGAGCTCAGTGCGTTTTCGGCAAAGCTGGACTCATTCATGGCGGGAGTAGAGAATTGAAAGTCCTGATTGCGGATGACGACGCGCTCTCTCGTAGGCTTCTTCAAAAGACGCTCGAACGTGCAGGATACGAGGTGATAGCCGTGGAAAACGGCCGTCTTGCCGCCGACCAAATATGTCATCCCGAAGGCCCTCGGCTCGCTCTGCTCGATTGGGTCATGCCCGAACTTGACGGTCCGTCAGTTTGCCGCGAAGTTCGACGGAAGCGGGGTGAGCGCCACGTTCACCTGATTCTGCTCACCTCAAAGGACTCCAAACGGGACATTGTCAGCGGTCTGGAGTCAGGCGCCGACGATTATCTCGTGAAGCCATTCGATCCCGACGAGCTGAAAGCTCGACTGCGGAGTGGCATGCGGATTATGGAGCTGGAAGATACACTCCTCGAGGCGCGCGAGGAGATGCGCTACAAGGCTACGCACGACTCGCTTACGACACTTTTGAATCGAGGAACAATTCTCGAAGTGCTCGCTCGCGAATTGACCCGCACCCAGCGCGAAAGAAGTTGTATCTCCATCCTCCTGGGAGACATCGACCATTTCAAGGTAGTTAACGACACCTACGGACACCCTATCGGCGATGAAGTTCTTCGAGAAGTCGGACATCGGCTCCTAGCTTCGGTCCGTTCCTACGATTCCGTTGGTCGCTATGGAGGCGAAGAGTTCTTATTGGTTTTGAACCGTTGCGAGGGTGATAGGGCCCTCTTCCGGGCCGAGCAGATCCGCAATGCAATCGGCCAAATACCAATTTCAACTTCTAAGGGAGCACTTCCAATAACCTTGAGTTTGGGTGTACACGCGAGCCCTGGTTTTGTTGCCAGCACCATCGAGGATGTGCTTTCAAGCGTGGATGATGCGCTTTACGAGGCCAAAGCCGCAGGTCGTAACTGTTGCCGGCTTGCTGGCTTCTGCGCAGGGCGATGTTTACAGCGACGGGACTGACTACGGGTTATCAGTCCTGATGGACCGCATTTTGTCGGGCCGGAGTGGGGTGTTGGCGAGATCGACTCTGCAATGGTTTCGAGGTGCGTGGAACACTGCGATGAAGTGAGCGGAAAACCCCATCGAAAAATGTTCATGAGACTCGCCTTTTTAAAGGACTTACGTATGCGCTGTGAAGTGAGCGGGAATCTAATATTTTCCGCTCGTCGGGAGGTTTGGAGGTCTATGCAGCTGCCATGCTTCTCAACTGGTGCGAACGGACACACCGAGAATGGGATTTCACGGTTGAGGTTCACCGCGGGAGCGGTGAGGTTGTTTTATAAGCTATAGATTTTGAGACGGCTCTTTTCGTTCAAATTTACCTTTTATTTTCAGCGAGATAGAAGGGTATAGCTCGCGAGGCCTTTCCGAACAGCAATTGCGGAGATTCAAGGAGTTTGGCCGTTTCAAAAGGCTGTCGCCACAGGTCGATGTTGAACACCCCTTTTCAAACATAGCCAGTGAGGATCCTGCCAGAGTTTGGATTCCGGGGCCCTTACCAGCTAACCGGCAATTAATACTTGGGCATCAGCCTGGCACCGGTCGCGAAGCCGCCGCCGCGCCGATTGGCAGACGTCCCAGCGCAGACGGAAGTGAATGATAATGGAGATTGCATCAACAATCCCGGCTCTCATTTTTCCGACGATGGCATTCCTGGCCGACGGGATGGTACGCGCTCACGCGATAATCCTGTGAAGCGGCAGGTGAGGAGGAGATGACTCCACTTGTCACGACCTCCTTGCGACGAACAGCCAAGCTCGATTCCCGGCGTGCGGACAGGTCCCTGGCCGTCAGCGCATTGAGAGCGAATTTGGGGTTTAAAAGGAAAATTCTCACCCTCGTCCGTGTTGGTCTCGTCCCCTTTCTAGTTTGTTTTCCCGGTTCGCGCCGTTTCCTATCGAAGCAGAAGCGGAAAAGATAATTTTGGAGTTTCTTACCGCAAAACGAGTCCTTCAGGCGCCTTGCAAGCGGCCAAGCTCGATTTTCCGACGCGCGGTCAGATCCTGGGCCGTCAGCACATTGAGCTCGAATTTTGGGGAGCTCATTTGGTTGCCGTCACGGACGAGATCATTGACGTGCTCCTTGATACGAGTCAATTGGGTGCCATGGGTTTGCCAGCCCACATTGGATCGCGTGTAAGATGCCAGCGTATGAGCATCGTCATCGGCCAGTGCGGCGTGGCTTTTTACGTCTTCCAGAAGCTTGGAAATGGTGGTTGAATCGGGATTTTGGGCGGCTAGCATGCTTACCGGCAGTAGCAGTGCAAGGATCGCAAGCGAGAGATGGTGTTTACAAGGGTGAGCGATTTCATGTTTCCTCCTTCATTCAGTCCCGCTGTGTCCGATGCCCACGTCCCCGAAATGCTCTGCTATGGCCGGGCGCGCCCCGAAGTGCGTTGGGGCGGCCCGGCTTGGGGGAGGGGTCCGGTCGCGCATTTCACGCGACGGCCGTTTCACGAGGGCAGACACGGTCGGCGGGGTTGCCATATCCCTCGCGCACTTTTAAGAGAAGCACGCAGCATGCCATAAATTTCACGTCTAAAACAGGCGGGATAGTCCGATTTCCACCTCGTACGACACCGCGACGTCAAGAAGCTTGGACGCGGGCGTCTAACTTTTCTGGCGCAGCCGGGGCTTGCGTAGAGAGGCGAGAGGATCGAGCAGTGTCAGACGGCAGCAGCACATCGGCGACGCCGAGCATAAACGCAGTAAGAGGCGCGGCCAACGCGACACCCAGGACACCGGCGACGGAGGCCATTAAGAGCTGGACCGCCAGAGTGAGAGCCGGAGGAAGCCTGACGATCTTGCGTTCAGCTAGCGGCGTGATCACGTTTCCCTCGAGAAAATGCGCCACGCAATACCAGGCTATGGTCAGACTTCCTTCCCATCCCTGCGCCTGAAATCGGGAGCCAAGTCCCCGGGTAGCCGCGGCGATATCGATGCGGAGATCGCCGATTTGCTGCACGAGCGCGGGGCCGCGAAGCCAGATGCCAACGGCGAGAACAGCGACTGTAGCGCAGATCACCATGGTGAAGGCCAGGCCGCGCCGCCGTATGTGGAACCACGATTGAAATGCGGTGGTCAGCGTTGTGAGGATCAGGGCGCCGATGTACCCGGCGAAGAGCAAAAGAAGAATGGAACGCGCTTGCCAAAGCACCAGAAGCGAGACCACGGAGACGAGACAGATCAGCACTACGAAGATGGCGCTTCTTGAAGCTATCCCTTGCTGTGCGTCATAAGCGAGCACCTCGACGACGCATTTCCGGCTCGCGTGACATTTCGCGTATTGGCGCCGTGGATTGCATTTAGGAATGTATCGGAACTGCCGGGCGTGGCGCCGCGTTTACGACCGAAGCAGCGGGCGCGGGCAATCTGAAGTCGCTAAGCGGCGCGGTGGGCAGAATCATGCGGAGCGAGTTGAGAATGGCGAGCAAATCGATGATCTCCTGCAAAATCGCGCCCTCGATTGGCGCCAGGTATCCCAAAGCGCCGGCGCCCATGCCGATTACGCTCAAAAGCATTCCTCCAACCGCGCTGGTGATTGCGATTCGCCTCATCCGTCTTCCGATGTGGATCAGCTCATCGACGCTCGCCAGAGACGATTGCAGGATCACTGCGCCGGCCGCCTCGGTAGTGATGTCGCTGTTTACGCCCAGTGCAATTCCCGCAGTGGCGGTCATCATTGCCGGGGCGTCGTTGATGCCGTCGCCCAAGAAGAGCGTCTGTTCCCGCAAGGTCAGTTCCCGAACGATTGCGACTTTCTCTTCGGGGCTTTTTCCCCCGTAGACCATGGAGATTCCCATGCCCGTAGCAAAATGCGCAACTTCAGATGGCCTGTCGCCGGAAAGCAGCACGATCTTCTTGAAGCCGTGGCGAGATTCGACATGAGTGAGGAAGGGCCTACTCTCGTATCTCGGCTGATCGTGGAATTGCATAAGTCCTGCGAGTTCGCCGTCAATCAAAATCACGCACTCCAATCCCGTGGGAAAATCGGAAAGCGGCTGTCTGACGCCGGCTGGCAACTTTGCGCGGCCGGTGAGAGTAACCTGGTGTCCCGCCACATGACCGGTAAGACCGCGGCCCGGCGACTCCGAAACGTCCTGAGGCGTCGGAAGCACCACTCCCTCCTCCGCAGCGGCATTGAGAATGGCTGAAGCCAGAGGGTGCTTGGAGTACCGCTCGAGACTAGCGGCAAACTCAAGCAAATACCGCTTTGGCCAATCGCGGGTGCATATAATCTCGGTGAGGCTCGGCTTGCCATAAGTTAGCGTGCCGGTCTTATCCACGATCAAGGTTCTGCAGGAATCGATCTTCTCCAGAATGGATGGATCCTTGATGACAATTCCGCGCCTTGCGCCGACGGAGATTGCGCCGATGATCGCAACCGGGATTGCAAGCAGCAGTGGACACGGCGTGGCGATGACTACCACGGCCAGAAATCGCTCTGGCTGGCCGCTGATGATCCAACTGAGCGCCGCAATTGCCATTGCCACTGGGGTGTACCAGACTCCCAGTCGATCGCCGAGCCGGCGAATTCGAGGCCGGTTCTTTTCTGATTCATGCAGGACTTCAATAATCTTGGCGTAGCGCGAATCGCTGGCCAGGTGCGTTGCCTGAATTGTCAAAGCCGTATCGCCATTGATCGCGCCGGAAAGCACCGCCGCACCTGGGGCCTTAGCAATTAGGAACGGCTCGCCTGTGAGATAGGACTCATCCATCGTTCCCAGCCCGTCGATGACGATCCCATCCACCGGACAGAGTTCGTGAGGATAGACAATCAAGCTTTCGCCAACAGCGATTGTTTCGATGGGAAGATCCACGACGGAAGCCGCGCTTTCAATGCGGTGAGCGGTCTGGGGCATTCGCTTGGCGAGTGCGGCCAGAACCGACGACGCCCGCCGGGTTGCGTATTCCTCCATCGCCTTGCCGCCGGAGAGCATGAGGACCACAATTGCCGCCACCCAATACTGTCTCAGGGCCAGAGCGGTAACAATGGAGAGAAAGGCCAGAACATCGACGCTGAAATTGCGCCTGGAGATTTGTTTCAGGAGCTCGATGCTCAAGGGCACGGCGGCGATAACTATGGCACTTACTAGGATGAGGTTGGCCAACGCTGAATTATGAAATGCATAACGTTCGCTAAAACTCGCAACCATTCCCGCCAGAATGAAAACCGCAGTGGCCCCGTTAGACGCGGTGCTCACGAATCGACGGAGATCAGCCCAATGCAGCTTCATGACTACCCAACCCTTCTGCGATTCAAGCCACGTTTTCGAGCGAAACTCGCAAACGACGCTGTGAGCCTCGCTCCGCGGGCGGCATTTTGACATTCTGGACGCGCGCTTCCTGGCCGACTGCTCTCTGAATCGATTCGAGAACGAGTCCAGCCGAAGTCCAGCGTCTCATCTTCAGGAAGCGCGAGCACTCAGCGCATAGCCAGAAGTACCTGGTCGGCACTACACAGACAGGAAAGCCTGAGTCGGCGCCTACGGTTCTTTTTTCCGGCGGAACCTCCATTTCGAGGAGGCGCAGAGTTCCGTTCTCAAGGTGGTGTGCATCCACGCGGCATTTGGGATTGGCACACTGCATCGCAGTTCCTTTCCGTGGTTTGCTCCTCGACAACTGCAAAGGGTCCGGCACGAAAAACAATCTCCTCTGGCCGGGAAATCGTGCGGCCGGGATGCACATGCGTGACTTCACTGCCTTATCCGGACACACGGAACTACGGATATTCCATCTGCACGAACGTAACCACTTTTTGCCTCGTGCCTTGCCCGACTTTTGGTGCAATTGTCGGTCACCCGACGCGCTTTGCTAAACACCGTCAAAGAATTGCGACGTGGGCGTCAAAACTTAGCGCGGTAACTTGCCACACCTTCGCCAGGTTTCACGAACCTAGGCAGCGTTCGGCGGGCCGGCAAGGAGCGCCTACGGGAGGCCCCCGGAAACGCATTGCGATGAGACAAAACGGCTGGCAGCGGCGCCAGTACCGGATGAAGCGCCGTCAGGCCATTCCATCGCAGGATCCGCACTTTTCGGCCGCGCCGAACAAATTTGTTCGATGGGTTGTCCCGGCTTGTACTCGATCTTTTGCGGAGGCGTGCAGCCCTCTTCTTTGGTTATCAGCAGGCTGGGCTTGGCGCCTTCCTCTTTCTCGGCCTGGGCGACGACCGGCGCCAAATCCTTCTTCATTTGTTCAAACTCGGTGGTCTGGACCAGAAGATCGCGTCCTTTGGGAAGAAACATGATCTCGCGCTGTGCCTGTACCATGCGCTCGTAGAACGGCGGGTGCGTGCGAAACCAGCTCACCCCGTTCACGTAGCCTTCTTTGGTGGCCATCTTGTCGAAGAAGCGAATGAACCCGTAGTATCGTAGCCGGCATTCCACGCATACTGAATGCCTAACTGATCCGCTTCAAGCTCGTAGTCGCGGCTGATGCCGAGCAGCTTTAGATTCAGCACGAGTCCAAGGCCATAGTAACCATATTGGAGGGCGTAATAGAGGCCGATTCCGGCCACGCCACCGGTGAGCACAACGGCGGCAATCTGGGCGGCCTGGAAAAAGATACCAGCGATGGTCGCCCGTTTCATTAGCTTGGCCCCGTGGCGGGCCGTAACGTGCGCGAGTTCATGTGCAATTACCCCGGCCAGTTGCGCTTCGTCGTCCACGGCTTCCAGAAGCCCGCGTTCGACGAAGAGATAGCCGCCCGGTAGCGCAAATGCGTTGATCTCTTTCGATTGCAGTACGACCACATGCAGCGGAACCTTGAGGTCCGAGTGTTGCGCGACGCGATCCGCGACGGTTTTGACGTATTGCTGGACGGCCTTGCTTTCCACTTCCGGAGGCAGCAAGCCCGTGCGTTTCAGTTCATCGACGGCATCCTGGCCGCGCTTGATATCGCTCTCTTGACCTGAGGCAATCTCTCTAAATCCGATATCCTTTACGTCGGCCCAGCGTCTCTGGTCGTAAGTCCCGTCTGCGATGGCCGCAAGAGCCAACCGATTTTGCTCCGGCCATTGCAAGAGTAGGTTCAGCTTGGCATTGAGGTTGTCATACGCGTTGGGAATGGCCTGCCCCGAGAGCACATCCGCCTCGCTGCGCAGAAGCTCCAGATTCTGAATTTGGCAGTGCAATGCGTGGCGCGGCTTGTTGGCCAACCCGGAACCGCCCTTCTTCAATTCCTTCCGCGCACCGTCCAACTGTTTTCCATATAGCTTGGAATGGTCTTTGAACCTGCCGTGGCAGCTGCCTTCTCCGCGCTTCAGCGCCTGACGCTCCTGTTCAACTTCAGCCGCACTGAATGTAAGTGAAGGAGCCAGCTCGAAGAGTTCTTCATACGGTTTTTGCAGATATTCATGAAGCGAAAGTTGGGGAGATTGCGCCTGCGGAGGCTGTGGCGTCGGCTCCGATTGGGCCTGCGAAGGCATAGCCGGCATGAGAATCAACAGCAAGGCTAGAACTGCTGCTGTACATTTTTGGAATGCTTCCTTCATTGAAGGCCTCCTTGCTTCATGCGGTTCCTGCCGGCCGTGTTGGGACCGGCTGCGGCTGCCTCGCGCTTGTTGAGCTTTCTTTCTTTGGCGCAATGTAGCCCTCGCGGGCATAGACTTCGATCTTGCGCCGCTTATCCTTTTCGTTTGTTACCTTCAGCGGCTTTCCATCGGGGCCCACGATCTCAACTTTCAGGCGGTGATAGAGGCCGTCGCGGCTCTCCATCGAAGGCCGGAAGGTGAGCGTGTATTCATTGCGCAAAAATCCCACCACGCTACGGAAGATGTCGGGCAGTTCTCCCTCGAAGCGGGGGAAGATCGCCAGCCCGCCGGTTTGTTTTGCGAACCCGCTCAATGCGTTCTTGCCTTGCAGGTACGACATGCTGCTGCCGCCGTATTGCATATACTCGGCTTCCGCCAGGCCGACGCAAAAGATCGTGGTGTCGGTTTCTTTCAGGCGTCTACTCACTTCGTCCTGAGTGGCCGCGCTGAAGCTGTTCAGGCCGGTGGCCAGCAGCAGGATGGATTTTCTGCCTCGTACTCCGTCCAGTTTGTCCAGCGTGTCGATCAGCGCGTCATAGAGATTGACCTCCCCGAATTGAGGAAAGCCGAGGGTGGCGATCGCGTCGCGAACCTCGAACTGCCTATGCGTAAAGTCCACCTGGACTTTCGATTGCAGATCGAATGTGACCAGCGCGATCCAGTCACGTGGCTCAAGGCGATCCAGAAATGAAGTTCCCCAATCTGCCGCCTTCCCGGCAAAATAGCCGTAAGAGGTAGCGCTATACTCCATCAGCATCACGATTGTGATAGGAGCTGTAGTCGGTTCGAAGTCTAGAACTTTCTGCGGCGAGCCGTTGTCAAGAACGCGAAAGTTGCCGCGCTTCAAGCCGTTCAGCACGCGTCCGTCTTCGTCGGTGACCAACACATCCACGTTCACAAGTGTGGCGTCGATTTTGTAGGAAGGATCGGTCACTCTCGGCGGCCCTGGCTCTGTTGCGGAGGAAGCGGGCGGCTCCTGCTCCTGGGCAGGTATGGCCTGGGGCTTCACAAGCTGATGCGCTGCGAGGCCGATGAAAAGCACCGTTGCGAGAATGCTCAACCGGATTCTCATATTCCACCTGCCTTAACCCACGAGACGAATCAAATGGCGAAAGCAACTGGCCGCCGGCTCCGATCTTCCGTTTCTCATGCGTCGGCAACGCGCTATGGCATAAATACACTTTCCGGAGGTTTGGGCGACCCGGCCGTGATTTCAACGCTCCGCGTTGGGGCTGTGGATCGCCCGAGCATAATGACCGGGCACCGCGCCCCGCTCGTGATTCTGTGCGCGGCACACACGCGATCCGATGAAGCCGCGCATTGCGCCCTCGGCCCGGCCAGAACGACGTAGTCCTGATTTGTTTCGGCTTGATACCTCAGGATCTCCTCTGCCGGATCGCCTTCTCGAACAGCGATTTCCAACGGGCAGAACAGCTCGGCTTCTCTCAGCCCTGCCGAGAGCAGCCTCGAGGCCACCGACATCGGGCTCCGGCCAAATGGCGCGACACCGTTATCTCCGCCAGTGAACACATGCATCACCGTGAGATGTGATTTCTGTTCCTGAGCCAGCCTGCTGGCAAATGCCAACGGCATTTCGGAATTCGACCGAAGCGACAGTGCGAGCGTGATTCGTCCCGCCGCTTTCTCACCTGCCAGTCCCGGCGATACGCGCTCCGGAACTACACAGACCGGCGCTCCAAGCCCTGGCGCGAGTTCTTCTGCCAGCGTCCTCTGGAGGGCCTTCGTTCCGCTGTGTGCTGTTATCAGCACTCTATCTACGGCGCGGGCTTTCGCGAGGGCCGCAATTTCTTCGGGCGCCGTTCCCTTGAGAAGAACCGGCTCACACCCAATTCCTACCCAGCGAAGTTGCCGTGCCATTCGATCGAGTGCCTGCCGAGCAAGCCCGGCGGCAAAAGCATTCCTGGGAAGTTGCAGAACGGCGGCGCAATGAGACGGCGCACGACCGGGCACCGTGTTAACGAGCAGAACCTTTGTTCTGCCTGGTCTTGCCTGGCGGATCAGATGGAATAGCAAGCCATCTTCGTCGGCGAAATTTGTGACAGCCAGGATTACTTCAGGCGCGCACCACTGGCGCAGCCTCTTTGCCGTGAATGAAAAGCTGGCGTCAACGGTAGGTTCCAACGTCAAATTGGACGCAGCGCTCACTGACTCTACCTCCATCCTTTGTGCTGGATAAGCCGCACGCACAAAGCGACGCGGCGCCGCCGCAGTAGCTGGCTTTTCCTGCGCATCCCCAATGGGCCGGCGCGAGGATCAGGCACTGCAACTGCATGTCTTCATGCACGCAGGGGACCACAATTCCCGTTTTCCCGAAGCCAGATTTTTCTGTGAGATCGGTGGGCGGTGGAATGCCTTTGGCCTGCCATCGTACAAAACTTGAGACAGAAACGCCGAGAATTCGGCAACATCGGCGGCGGAAACACATCGTTGCGAGAGCGCGGATTGGACCGCGCTCAGATGGCGCTGGCTGCCGCCTTATCTCCCGGCGCTCCAAGCAGGCCAAATTTTCCAACCTTGTAGCCCAGGTCGCTCCGCGATATCCCCAGATACCGGGCCGCCTCCGCCTGTACGCCCCTAGCGAGATCGAGAGAGCGAACGATCAACGCCCGCTCAATCCCCGTCAGGGTTTGACGGAGATCCAGTTGCTCCGGCAGTTGTGCAGCGAGTGTCTCGACTGTATATTCCTCAGCAGCTCGCGACACCGTGGCAGGACGAGCCGGAAGAAAGAAATCTTCCGCTTGCAACTCTGAGCCCTGCCCAAGAATCAGCGCTCGCTCCAATAGATTTTTTAGCTCTCTCACGTTTCCCGGAAAGCTGTAGACTGTCAGCTTGGCCAGCGCGGCAGTGCTGATGGGCCGGGCGGGCACCTTCATTTCCGCAGCAATTCTGAGGCAGAGCACTTGGCTAAGTTCGCTTATGTCTTCCGGCCTATCTCGAAGCGGCGCAAGGTGAACGGGGACCACCGCCAGCCGATAGTACAAATCCTCGCGAAACTGACCCTCGCGGACTCGTTGTTCCAAGTTGCGATGCGTTGCCGCCAGAACGCGGACGTCCACGCGGCGCGTCACCGTGGAGCCCACGCGCTGGATTTCCCCGTCCGCCAGCACGCGCAGCAATTTCGATTGCGCTGCGGATGACATTTCCGCAACTTCATCCAGAAAGAGCGTGCCTTCATGCGCGGCCTCAAAGAGTCCGGACCGCGATTTGTCGGCACCGGTAAACGCTCCGCGCTCGTGGCCGAACAGCTCGCTCTCCAGCAAGGTCTCAGTCACCGCGGCGCAATTGATCGCGATGAACGGCTTCTTCGCCCGCACGCTGTTGCGGTGAATCGCGCGGGCGACCAGCTCCTTTCCCGTACCAGTCTCGCCAGTGATCAAGACGGTCGTGCTGGTTCCCGCCACCCGTCCAATAAACTCCCGAACCCGGCCGATGGCCGCGCTCTTTCCCAGTATTTCGTCTGTGCCTTCAAGCTTCTGCACGGCGGTTTTGAGCGCGGCGTTTTCCCGAAGCAGCACGGTGTGTTCCGAGGCGCGGCGAACCGCCGCCCTGACTACATCGGGAGAAAACGGCTTGGTGAGAAAATCGAAGGCGCCTTGCCGCATGCTTTCAACGGCCAGCTCCAAGGTGCCGACCGCGGTGAGAAAAACCACCGCGGTTGTAGGATCGTCTTCCTGAACCGCGTGCAAGACGTCGAGGCCGGTCCCGTCCGGCATTTTCTGGTCGGTCAGGACGACATCGAAGTCTTCCTTCTTGAGCAGGTCCATGGCCTCGACAACGCCATCGGCTTCCACCACTACGTGCCCATCGCGGCGAAGGTTCACTTCGAGTATCCGCCGCATGCCCGGTTCATCGTCGATTATCAGAATCTTTGCCATGCGAAGCCTCCCCGCTGAAAGCCTCCAGAGAACTCTTCGGCACCGTTATGGTAAAAACGACAGCGCCGTCCCGGTTATCACTTACGCAAAGGTCGCCGCCATGCGCGACCGCGATTCCCCTTGCAATTGCCAGGCCGAGCCCGGTTCCGTCCGGCTTGGTGGTAAAGAACGGTTCAAAAACTCTGGTTAAATTCAAATCCGGAATTGCTCTGCCGGAATTCTCTACATCCAGATAGACCATGCTTTCGTCGCCGCGGATTTGCAGCTTAACGCGCCCGCCGGCAGGCGTAGCATCGAGAGCATTCAACGACAGGTTCAAGAGCGCACCTTCAATTTGTGCGCCGTCAATCTCGGCGAAAGTCTCTTCACCTGTTTGGCATATCACCTCGATCGACCGGTCAGCGGCGCGCATCTTGGTAACATCCGCAATATGGCGCACAATGTCACCGATTGACATCAGCGAGCGCTGCGGCGCAGAAGGACGCGCATAGGTGAGAAAATCGGTAGTAAGGCTCTCCAGCCGCTTGACTTCCCGCGCGGCGATTGCGAACATCTCCTCCCTCTCACGGGAATCTGAAGCCGGATACGCAGCGGTCGCCAGAGAACTTGCGATCATGGCCACCGGGTTGCGAATCTCATGTGCGATTCCGCTGGCGAATCGGCCCACCGCCGCCAGCTTTTCTTCGGACACGAGCTTTTCCCTGGCTGCCTCGAGCTCCGTCACTTTTTCGTGCAATTTAGCTTCACGTTCTTTCAGTTGATTGATCAGGAACCAGACCAGCGGTCCGGTCAGGCAGAAGATCACTGCGATCATGCCTGTTTCCAGATATTCCGTTGGCCGTGCCGGGGGATGGATGCTGAAGTAATGCTGAATCCAGGCAAACATCGTTCCGACTGCTGCAACGATGGTTGCAATGGTGGCTAGGAGCCCGCAATGATAGGCGCATTGCAAAATCGGAATGGCAAGCAGCACAAAGTACGGAGCGTCGTCTCGATCGGTGAAAAACGCCAGTGCGACCGCAAGAACGAATATTCCCACGATCGAAATTGCGGTTTCGAGGTGAGCCTCCCTTGCCGTGATCCCTTGCCGCCTGCCCTGTAGCCACATCGTCTCCCAGATCTTGAGCAGAAAACCGAGAGCGAGTACCAGGATAACGGCCTTGGAGGGTTCACCAAGTAGAGGAGCAAAGAGGGTGTGCAGCAGAAGCAGTATAGCTATGACGAATAAGGTCAAAATGCAAAACGCGATCTGCTGCCTTCTGAATGTTTGAGCCTCTATTCGCTCGATAGAAGGAGTCGTGCGCATCGTTTACCAAGAATGAACGGGTGCAATCTATTGTACGCCGCAGCGCAATCGTCCTGCGAATGAACGTTACGTCACTTCTCTTTGGCCATTTGCGCAGAATGATCCCTGGCAGCCGGCAAAGGGTGTGACTGGCCGCTCCCCGCGGGAACCATAGCGTGCACGCCGAATTCGTGCACCAGCCGGCCGCCTTCATGAGCCGTATTCACAACGAAAAGGATCCCGGCGCTACAAAGAACAAGAAACGCGAGCGGCAGAAACGTGGTTGTGAGCCTTGTATCCGGGTAACAAAAGATCCGGGGAAGCACGACCATCCCCACCAGGACGACGGAAAGGGCCGAGAACACAATCTCGGTCTCGAAGGCGAGGTCTTCGTGAGCTGCCAGAATGGCATCGACTGGGCCTCCGCGGTCGGCCAATTTTGCCGCTGCTTGCCCGGTTGCTGAGGCTACGAAAAGGCTGATGGTTCCAAGCAGGAGAATGATGAGAGCGCCGGTCATGTAGGGCCGGCCTTTGGGCGGAGACAGCACCGCGCTGATCAGGATGAATAAAGGGCTTAAAAGCAGAAGCACAATCGGAAAATGGATTACCAGCGGATGCAAGGAATCCCATGTCGGAATGGGCGGAAACTGCGGCATTGTGGACCTCTCTCGAACGGCGGTTAAGCCGCCGGCATTGGCCGACGGCTGGGGCCATGCTCAAGACACCATCTCAAATGCTTCCTCCCGCGTGAAGCAGGAAGGACACTTCGGGAAGTCCTTTTCGCGTACAGTAAAGCCGCAGGTAGGACACACATAGAAATATGTTTGGGTCGTTCCCTTCAAGCGGTCGAGATTGGCAAGGGCCGCCGAAAAGAGCTTCGCGTGTTCGGTTTCGGCGGTCCTTGCGTAGTTCAAGCTCCTTACCGCGCGCACGTTGCCGTCCGCTCTTGCTTGTTTCAGAAAATCAGGGTACATCGTGTCACGCTCGTACGATTCTCCCTTGATAGCTGCTTCAAGGTTCTCGCGTGTCGATCTCACCGTGAGCGTTTCGATCTGGGCATGGGGAACGCCGCCCATCTCCTTGATCACCTGGGCGTGATTTTCCGCGTGAACCTCTTCAGCCCGAGCGGCGGCGCGGAACAGGCTGGCGACTTCGCCGTAGCCCTCGCTTTCCGCTCGCAGTGCGAAGCCAAGATAATGCAGGTGCGCATTGCTCTCGCCGTTGAAAGCTGCCTCCATGTTTTCCATCGTGGTAGTGGCGTTTGCCACACCCGCCAATGCCAACATCGTAAATAGTGTGAGAGCAAACTTACGCGTTTTGCAGAATGCCGATCGAATCCAGGACATCGGGCTCGCTCCTTCCGCGAGGCTGCCCATCGGCGTCTCGCTCCTTGCATTCGTGAAGCACATTCGGAGCCAATGCGCAAACGCCCGGAATTGCAGGTTCGGCGCACAACAGGTTAGCCTCAGCCGCACTGTGGGTTCGAGGTTTTGGACAGGCACGTCAAAAATTTCGGACGAGCCCAGCAGCTCGGTAGTTTCCAGGCCCTCTTCTTAGGGTTCAACGCTCGTAATTCCGCCTACGTTTACTTCTCGGGCTGCACAAACCAAAGGCCCCGCAATTCTGGAAGCCGAATTGCAATCAGAATATTGAGGAAAGGAAACCGCTATGAAATGGAGTCTTTCAACTTCGCTCACCTTGATGTTTTTGCTCGCCCCGGCAACGATGTTATTGTCACAAAGCCAAACCGGGAGCGGCGCCCAGCAACCACAGGATCAACCGACAGTGGCCAGCCCCAGTCAGGCAGTAGAACAGATCGCGACAAATCCAGCGCCGCAATCGCCGCAATCATCGGAACAGCTGCGCCAATCAATGCGCGACCATTTCCGCATCTGCGATCAGTCTCTTGATCAGGCCCGCAACCAGGCGCATACCCTTGCTCACGATGCCAGCCAGTTGACTTTCGACACTGATGCTCTCAAGCGTCAGCACCAGCAAATCCAGGAGCAAATTCGTACCCTGAAAGAAAGCCGCGAGCAGTTTTTAGGCGATTTGAACGACGAACAACAGAAGTCTATCCAAGATCACAACCAATCTATGCAGCAGATACATGATCGCATCCAGGCTCACCTGCAGATGATCGATCAGGAATTCACGGGGTCTAATCTTCACTTGAAGGCGGTTGCAAATGAGGCAAAGGCGGCTGAGCGGGAGATGAAGTCATACCACAAGCACTTGCAGGAGACCGGCAAGACTTTCAACCTGTTGAGCGATTGAGCTTGGTTGCACGCTACTGAGCCGAGTACTCCGCGCCAGCAAGTTGTGGTTGCCTGACGCGGAGTCCGCTTTTCGCCTTGCGGAATCAATGGGCTTGGGTGATTCCGATCGCGGCGGGAGGCACTTTCTCGTAGGAAAGCCGGGACCATTGTGCGCCATCTGCTTCACCACAAGGTTGCGGTACCGCAGGACTCGGCGTCTGTCGCGGATCTCGGTGGAAGCTATGTGGCACTCGGGCAGGAAGTCACAGCGCAGGCAGTCGGCAATCTTGCCGGCATCGATTCGGTCGTTCTTCTTCTTGGCTGCGGCGATCGCTCGCAACATCAGAGGATGTGCCACCTTCACCTTCCCGGCGTGAGGAAGCAGGTAATCGTAGATCCAGCCCGTGAAGATCATCGCTTCCATAGCCATTATCCGCGGTTGCGGTAAGGTCCTGATCCAGGTATCCAACTCGCGCCGGGTCGATCCGATCTTGCCTTCCCGGTGCACATGACCAGCCACATCCTTCACGCAGCAGCTGATCGTTTTCTTGTGAACGTCAAGTCCGATATAGTACATATCGTCTCTGAGGAGCCTCCGAGGTAGTTCTCTGAATCAGCTTCAATGCTGAGTTCAGCTTTTCGCAACACCTCGTGCTCCTCCTTGACTAAACATTCAAACAAACCTGGCACAACCCCATTTCCTGAGCCCTAAGGCGTTTACTGAAGCCGATCCTAGCGCGGGTTGTCACTCTTATCTCCACGTTGTGACCCGACCAGCAAATGAATCTGCAAACTCACCTGCACTCGTTTGGATCAGGTGATCTCTCCGAACAATGCACCGCGCCGCTCATTGCCGAGCAGTGTCATCAGGATCGCAAGAACAAAAACGAGGGAGGCGATGCCAGCCATCGCGTTAGAATAGCGGCCATTGCGGACCATCGCCGCCTCGAGATAAACGACGGCGCTGGCGAGCAAAACTCCGCATTGATTGCCGAGACCGGGCAGAGATCCCCGAATCGAGTCGGGGGACAGTTCGGATAAGTGAGCGGGCAGCACTCCCCACGCGCCCCGCACGCAGAACTGCATGAGGAACGCACCAAGGATGAGGAACAGAAGCGAGCGCGAGAATGCCCACATGGGAATGACGCAGAGCCCGGCAACGAGGGCCAATACGATCGAACGGCGACGGCCAAGCTTATTAGAAATTGCACTGACTGAGAGGGCGCCGACAATGCCACCAACCATCGAGAGCGCGGAGAGAAAGGCCCGCTCCTTGGCCGGGATTCCCCACTGGCGCTCGAGGAATGTCGGGTAAAGATCCTGGGTACCGTGAGACGTCATATGCATGGTCATCATGAAGAGCGTCACGTAGGCGAGGAGCTTCCAGTGCTTTGCAAGGGAGTGCCAGAGGCTACGCCAGTCAGTTTGGTGTGTGCGCTTCCAGACTGCTGACTCTGTAATGTTGAAAGCGACAAAGGCAGCCGCAGCCAGAGCGGGCAGAGGACCCAAGAAAAAAAGCGGGCGCCAGGAAAATCGGCCGTAGAGAAGGAAGTAGGCCCCGGCTGCGAACAGGTAACCAACCGCGTAGCCCTCCTGAAGAAGTCCCGAGAGCACGCCGCGAAGACGAATGGGGACCTTTTCCATAGCCAGGGAAGCGCCAACACCCCATTGGCCACCCATGACGATGCCGAAGACTGCACGAACGAGGATGAATTGTTCGAACGTGTGAGCGACGCCGGTGCAGACTTCAACGACGGCGAACGCGACCAAATTGATGGTAAGCGGCAGACGCCGGCCATAGCGATCGGCGATCATGCCAAAGATGAAGGCCCCGACAGGACGCAGCGCCAAAGTCGCTGTGAGCGCCAGCGCGATGGTCTTGTCGTCTTTGGCGAAGCTTTGGCCAATTGCCGTAAGGCTGAAGACGACGAGAAAGAAATCGAACCCGTCGAGAGCCCATCCCGAGAATGTACACACAAACGAACCGAGCCACGGATCCCGCGCCGGAATTTTGGTTCGAAAAAGGGGCTCGGGCTCGGCCATTTATCCGGAAGGAGAGAACAGGACATTGCGTCTGAAAAGCCGAAACGCAAGGTCCAATTGCAACTTCAGCTTTTCAGATGGTGCCAGAAGATATCGTCTAACTCACTTGCTGCCGAACGTAGCCTATGCGAGCTCCAACTTCTGAATCGCGGCGCCGACGGCTTTGAGATTGGTCAGTTTCATCTCAGAGTATTTGCGTGAGATGAGAACGCCGTCGGCTCCTCCATGGAACGCAGCGAGGACGGCATCTTCCGTCCCAAACGGCGTGCATTTGCTGTGGTTTTCAGCAGTGGGAATGTCGACGTCGATTCCAGGCCACAGGAGCGTCTTGGTTCCCTGGAGTCCTTCGCGCGCTCGTTTTGTCTCGCGCAAAACGTAGTCGGCGGAGAAGCCGGTATACGGAATTTCAGCAAGTCCTCTTTCCTGGTAGTTAAGCACCCGGTAATGGAAGTCGAGTAACTCCTGTTTAGGAATGTCGCCGTAAATGGATGTACCGACATTGTCGATGTAGCCTGCCATTCGCTCGCCGGCGCAGTTGTGATACATGACAATCTTCAGAAAATCGGAGTGGGGCGCTATGGTCGCGAGGTCCTGCTCGGCACGATAGATGGGGTTGAACGAGTTGTTATGCCAGATATGCCAGCCCACTTGGATGCAAGGCTTGACCGATTTGATCTTTTCATAGATCGCGGCATAGGTCTCGCGGAGGCTGTCAGTCCAGAGCATCTCCCAGGCGAGCAACTCGGGATAGTGCAGCATGAGGCGCCAAACGGTGACATAGTAGCCATCAACGGGGCGCTGGCTCTGATGAGCGGCGGTCACGAACTTTTGCAATTCGAGAAAGCCCCGGCGCGCGCGATCCGCATCGATGCCGCGCGATTTCGCCTTGGCGACGCAGTACTGGCAGAAGCAGGTGACATGACCACCTTCCGCACGGCCGGCACTGGCGCCAAGCATGTTCGAGAAGGCGCCCTGGCGCTCCGATCCCCACATGACGCCGTCGATATCGTAGCTCCGCACCCAGTCTTCCGAGATGCCCAGAAGCCAGTTGCGATAATTTGGATTATTGAAGCAGAGAGTGACGGCGTTTTCGCCCGACAGCTCCACCTCTTCGAGTTGTTGAATATTGGGCAGATCCTTTCGAAAAACATCCTCAAACCAGCAAATGGTCTTGAGGCCGCGCTTGCGGGCGGAGGGCAACACGGCTTCGAGCACGTCGTAATTGCCGAAGTCGGGCGCGCGAAAATTCTTGAACACAGTGTCGGCAAAGTATTTCGGGTTTACCGCGGTGAAGCAGCCGCCATGGAATGTATCGGTGTCATATTCTTGCTTGCCATGATCGGGTAATGGTTGGCCTGGCACCTGGCGTCCTGCAATTCCGCGTCCATAGGTGAAGGTAGCAATGAACAAAGTGTTAATTGCCGCATCGTGCTGAAATTCGTCTAATGCTTTCTCTACGCCTTCGTCGACGAACGACACTGCTCCCACCTGGAGGCCGATCATCTTGGAGGTAACTTGTGCGTCCGTCCCGTGCGAAGCCGGTACCGCCGCAGCCAAGGCCGCAGCGGATGCGCTTTGAATGAATGTTCTTCTGTCCATGGCAATTCATCTCCAAAAAAGAGTTAGTCAAGCCCCAGGATAAGGGCGGGATTTTTCTTCGACATCAGATCGCAGCAAGTTTAGCGGTGTTTCAGACAGGAGCCATTCGGGATACAAATGACTCAAGCGACTCGAAGGTGACCTTCAGCGGTCCGTAGCTATGGCCGAACGATCTTTTGATGTCGGCGGCTAGCACAACATTTTCGCCGTTCGGATGCAGATATCGAAAGGCTTCGAGGTTCGTAGGGTCAAACCGGTCGGCCGACCACTTGCATTCGATGGCGATCGGATTGCGACCTCGGTTGGCCAGGACAAAATCTATCTCGTGGCCACGCTTGTCGCGCCAATAACAGATGTCACGAGTTTGCATTCGCGCCATCATCTCATTGAGTACAAAATGCTCCCATAACGTTCCAAGGTCGTCACGTCTTAACTGTTGCCAGCCGCGGTAGTAGCAGATGAAGCCCGTATCGAAGCCATAGACTTTAGGGGCTGAGATGATTTCATTTGGTTTGCGTGTGCTGTATGGCCGGATCACGTGAGCCACAAACGTGGCTTCCAACACGCGGAGATAGTTCGTAACAGTTGGTCGGCTGATTTCGCAGGGACCCGCAAAGTGCGTCGCCTCAAAGATTCCGCCACTCTGGGCCAGCACGAGCTCCGTCAGCTTCTGAAAGGGATCCTTGCGTTCAAGGCGGAACATTTCCTGGATGTCTTTCGCCCAGTACGAATCCATCCATTCCTGGAAATCCCGCTCATCTACTTTCTCTCCCAGGAAGAAAGATGGCAGACCGCCGCGGAGAAACCGGCGCTCCAGGTCAGTCTGCTTCGCGTCCTTAAGATCCGGAAGACACATCGGGGTCAGCCAGATATCCCGTTTGCGGCCGGTCAGCGTATCGCGGAACTTTTGAGCGGCACCGAGAGTGGAAGAGCCCGTAGCGATGATGCGGACATCTCGGTAATGATCAGCGGTGATTTTCAGCAGTTCCGATGGATTGCTGAGGCGATGAATCTCATCGAGAACAACGCGTCTTCCGCGAAGCCCTTCCAGAAAGGCTTCAGGGTCCTCCATCATGCGCCTGGTCCGCGGCAACTCGCAGTCGAAGTATTCGACATCCGGCAAGCTTTGGCAGAGCACGGTCTTGCCAACACGACGGACGCCGGAAAGCCAAAGGACCGACCGCACCTTCCATGAATCCTCGATCTGTTTTTGCCAAAAACGTCGTTGCACCATATGCAATCATATTTACACATAGTGTCACCAAATGCAAGCCTGATTGCATTTAGGTCTGACGCACTGACCGGCTGCGTTTGATCCAGACGCATTGACGAGGAATGACTTGCCTTGCCGAGTAGTGCGGGCTGCTTCCGAACGACATTGCCAGACGGCAGTGCTTCCTAAGAATCTGTTTCAAATCAGCTATGCGGCATATCCGTAGATGGCCTGCAGCCCGTCGCCGCGGCCAAAGGTCCGCAGTGCGACAAAGACTCCCTCTACGACCCTTGCGGCCAGCAAGTTTGGATATACTGCGACTTCTCCGACTATACGGATATCGCCATTGGCTACGCCATGCTGCTCGGCTAACGCTTCCCCAGAACTTCAATGCGCTCTATGCCGCAACCAATCCGCAGGATTTCTGGCGGCGCTGGCACATCTCGCTTTCCAGTTGCAGTTGATCGTCGCGGGTCTTCTTAAGAAAGTGATCGTCTCGCCATCGCGTCGCGCCGGTCGCCGAGCTGCAGCTGAAAGTTCGATGCCCGCAGGATGGGACCAGCGATCAATTGCGGGAAAAGGGCTAGGTAAAGCAGCGCATCAAGGCGCACCTGCTGCTTCAGCTTGCCGACGACGTCCTTTTTCTTGACCAGGGAAGGTCGGAGTTCTTCGGCCTACTCAAGGATTCTCTGGCTCCGGCGTTGTTAGCTGGCCAAGGACTCCCGACGAGGGGCCAGGTTCAATGCCCGGAGCGAAGCTAGGTCCGGGGAAGCGGGCGCACTCATCTCCTGACGCAATTCTGGGTGCCAGGTGTGCTCGGCAACAACAATTTAGTAGAGGCTCCGTCGGGCAATGGCAGGCCGGCGCGGCGATCTTCGCGACCGTTCTCCGCCTGAGTCACCCTCCACGTTCTCGGCACACTTTTTGCACACCTGCCGAGGCTCGACATCGCGAAACTCGCAATCAAATGACATGGGCTGGCTGATGCCGGATCAGCATTCCGGAGCTCGGACCGCCGGGTAGTGTCCTAATTTGCTTTCCATTCACCCTCCAATCGTTGCGAGTAAGATGCTTCGGACCCATTGCGATACGGTTTGCTTACTGGCCTTTGCTGCGGCCTCTACGCGCTTCCGATCCTCAGGGCTGAACCTCACAGGCACGATACTGCCCTTGGCTTCGCCCTTCGCCAGTTTTGGACGCCCTGGTTTTCTAGGCTTCTTCGGCATTGCCATATTCCTGAACAACGCCAAGGGGCATGATCGTATCTCGATGGATACCCGCCATGCGCACAATGGAGCGAATGCTGGAGCCTTCGGCCAGTGCAGCGACCACTGCGATTTGCTTATCCGTGTTGAGTATGTTCGCCATACCAGCCTCACTACAATAACTGTATTACAATAATTAGAGCGTGTCAAGGATTTTTTGAGAGCACGATAAATTCCATTCGATCAAAAGGCGACATCTTAAGCTCCTCTGCGGTTGGGGCATCCGTAATTTCCCCCATTTCCGTTAACTTTCGTCTATAGAGCGCGATAATGCGCTGAAAGGTCGATCCAATCTCGGTTATTCCTCCTCCATCTCCGGGATCTTGCCAATTAACTGAATCCGGCTCTGTGGCCGCTTCGGGAGCCACGGCAACGATGGTGCACAAACAGGCGATGTACATCGGCGTCGGCAACGGTGACCCCAACTGCCACGAAAGCGACAAGGAGCCGCGCCGCTCGCTCTTTGACGGCCTCACCCAGGTCATCCTGCAATCGTCCAAAACAGCGGGCACAATCGTCATCGAAGCCACTGCAAGCCGGGGGGATCGCCCCAGCTAGGTTCACCATCACAACCAAGCAGGTCCAGCTCCGCCCGCAACTCTGAAGACACGATGGAGAATCTCCGCGATGGGAGAGTTGGCACCGGCCATCAGCAGCCGGGCCAAAGGGTCGGGCCCTCCCGCAGGCGAAGGATAATGACATTTTGGCCCGCTATGACTGGCACAGAATTTACCGGGCAGGCCTACGAAGGCTGTAAGTTTGCGCGATCAGACAATTGTTTAGCTTGGAGAAAAACATAGCGAGTTCGATCTAAATGGATGTATATTTCTATTCACTCTAAAAGGGCCCCAAACCATCCCCCGACAATAGACATACCTGGGTATCCGGCATTTCAGGTCTTCGGCAGCAGTAGTCGCGTGCTCCAGAGGCTGGGCAACAAACCTCAGCCGCCTTTGGATTATGCATTCGCGTCGCAAATGCGTCGCCGGAAGTGGCTTGCCGATCCTCAGGGAAAGGCTGGAAACATGAGGCCGACAAGGGTGATCTGGTTGGTAGTTGGGTTAGTTGCAGTTACAACGTTCCCCACGTTGAGGGTGCGAGCGCAGGTCAGCTTTCCAGGGCCTGAGCTCCTGGGACGCCCCACGGACCATTCTGTAACGGTCAACGTTGCGGCTAACGCCGCCTTACAAGCGTACTTCGAATACGGCACACAGGCGGGGGGGCCATACACTCAAACGAGCCCTGCTTCGGGAGCTTCGAGCCCGGCTTCCGCGGCGGCCAACGTACCCCTGGTGATTGTGCTGGGAAACCTTGCCCCCGACACGCAATACTTTTACCGAATGATTTACAGGCAGACCGGCACGTCCACCTGGACCACGCGGCCCGAGCACACGTTCCATACCCAAAGAGCGCCCGGCGCCGGCTTTACGTTTACCGTCGGTTCCGATTCCCACATCAACATTGTTTTCGGTAGCCCATCGCTGTTCCAGCAGACCTTGCAGAACATCGCAGCTGAAAACCCTGACTTCTATATAGACCTGGGCGATACATTTGCGATGGATGGTGTGGCCACTCAGACGCAAGCCAACAGCAACTACCTCAACATGCGGTCGTACTTTGGCTTGATCAGTCCTTCAGTGCCCATATTTCTTGCCTTGGGAAACCACGAGCAGGAGGAGGGATGGCATCTCGGCGACACCGGCGGCAATCTCGCGACCAGCCCGCCCGTCATGAGTGCGAACGCACGGAACCTCTACTACCTCAATCCCGATCCGTTGCTCGATGCTTTTTATACAGGCAACACCGATGTCAGTTATCCCGAAATCACGGGTAGCAGCGACCACACGATTCAGGACTATTACGCGTGGACCTGGGGTGATGTACTGTTCGTGGTCATCGATCCCTACTGGTACACCCCGGTTAAGCCATACGCCGGAAACATAGGCGGAGGTGAGCCCGGCTATCCGACCGAGCCGCAGGATGCTGACAGATGGCGTTGGACACTTGGACAAAACCAGTATGGGTGGCTCGAACAGATGCTTGCGAATAGCACGGCCAAATACAGATTCATCTTTGCCCACCAGGTATCCGGAGGCATGGACGACTACGGCCGCGGCGGCGCCAACGCTGTCCCTTTCGTCGAGTGGGGAGGATACGATACCGACGGAACGACCTGGGGTTTCAACCAAGAAAGGTCGTTTGATGCTCCGGTTCACCAGTTGCTGGTCAAGTACAATGTCACCGCGTTCTTCCACGGCCACGACCACGAGTTCGCATACGAGAAACGCGATGGCGTTGTGTACCAGTTGGTCCCCATGGCCGCCGATGCCACATACGGCTACGGATTCGAGGACTATAGCGAATCGGACCCGTATACAATTCGCGTGCTCCCCAACTCGGGCCACCTTCGCGTAACGGTTTCGCCCACTGACGGTGTCACGGTCGATTATGTTCGGGCGTTCCTCGCCGGAGGCGGCACCAATGCTTCGGTCGCCTATTCGTATACCATCCCTCCATCCGGTGGAGGCGCGGGATCGCCAAGCATCAGCGCGACAGCGGGCACTCCGCAGAGCGCTCCGATCAACAGTGCATTCGCCGTCGCGCTCCAGGCCACGGTCCGCGATGCGAGCAACAATCCGGAGACTGGCGTTCCCGTGACGTTTGCTGCTCCCAGCAGCGGCGCCAGCGGAACGTTCGCGGGTTCCCCGACCGTGGCGACAGACGCGAGCGGTATCGCCACGGCCCCGGCCTTCACCGCGAATGGCACCGTCGGCAGCTATACCGTAACGGCCAGCACCGCTGGAGTCAGTAATCCGGCTGCCTTCCTCCTCACCAACAACTCAGGCTTGGCCACAATCACCAGTCCGGCGCCGGGCAGCACGTTGACCTCGGCTTCAACCACTTTCAATTGGAGCGCGGGATCGAGTGGAACGACGGGCTACTATCTTTGGATCGGCACATCGCCCGGAACCGCCAATCTGGTCAACATCGGTCCTCTCAGTGGCACCAGCGCCACCGTGAATCTGCCGACCAACGGGGCCGTGATCTACGTCCGCCTCTGGACCTTCATCAACGGCGGCGCGACCCAGCTTTACAACGACTACACTTTCACCGAGTTCAGCGTTTCTGGGGGTGCAATCACCAGTCCGGCGCCGAGCAGTACGCTAACCTCGGCTTCGACCACTTTCAACTGGGGCGCAGGCTCCGGCGGCGCAGTTACCTACTATCTCTGGGTGGGCACATCGCTCGGCACCGCCAATCTGATCAACATCGGGCCTCTGTCCAGCACCAGCACTACCGTGAATCTGCCAACCAACGGAGCCACAATCTACGTGCGGCTCTGGACGTTCATCGACGGCGGCACGACCCAGCTTCACAATGACTACACCTACACCGAGTTCGCTCCCGCTGCAGGTGCAATCACCAGTCCGTCAAACGGCAGCACACTGGCCTCGGCTTCAACCACCTTCAACTGGAGCGCAGGCTCCGGTGGCACGCCTTCCTACTATCTCTGGGTCGGCACATCGCCCGGCACCGCCAATTTGGTCAACATCGGTCCTCTGTCTGGCACCAGTACAACAGTGAATCTTCCCACTAACGGAGCCACGATCTACTTGCGCCTCTGGACGTTCCTCAACGGCGGCGCGACCCAACTTTCGAACGACTACACCTACACCGAGTACACCGTCTCCGCAGCCGCCATCACCAGTCCGACAAATGGCAGCACGCTGACCGGTGCTTCGACTACCTTCAACTGGAGTGCGGGCTCCGGTGGCACGATCACATACTACCTCTGGGTGGGAACATCAGCCGGCACCGCCAACCTGGTCAACATGGGTCCTATCTCCGGCACCAGCGCCACCGTGACCCTGC
The DNA here is from genome assembly GCA_900290245.1 of Candidatus Sulfuritelmatomonas gaucii. Classification (GTDB taxonomy): domain Bacteria; phylum Acidobacteriota; class Terriglobia; order Terriglobales; family Acidobacteriaceae; genus Telmatobacter; species Telmatobacter gaucii. The sequence continues at coordinate 38,103 of OKRB01000133.1, forward strand.
CCACCAGCGGAAACCCGGTTTACGTGCGCCTCTGGACGTTCATCAACGGCGGC
>OKRB01000131.1 GCA_900290245.1 Candidatus Sulfuritelmatomonas gaucii
TCTGCAATTCCCCGGAAACAGAAGTATAGCAGCACAAAAAACTGCTCCCGCTATGACGGCCACCACATCGCCGGCTATCTGCCGCGCGGCGGCCGCGGACGAAACTGAAGCACATAAAAGCCGCCGATGAGCAGAAGCACAATGCCGCCCCAGAGGCCCGGATGATATTGCGAGAGAAGCGCGGAAGACGGATGCGACCACCCCGTGATGGAAGTGGTGAGAATGATGATGCCGTAGGCGGTGAGCAGCAACCCGATAAAGAACCAAACCGGTAGCATGTGGTGGCGTTCTCGCATCGTCTTGAGATCCTCCCTGGATCGATCGTTCGGTTATTTTGCCGCCGTGGAAACCGCCATAACGGGTGCCTTGAAGCTCACCCACCAGGAATCTCCGCTTTTCGCAGCCTCAGCTTCCGCCGGATGCTTTCCATTCACTTCCACGTCCGAAGCCCGTGGCTGATTCGCAAAGGGTCCAAGGCGCATGGCCACCGGTCCCAATTCCTGATTCGCTGAAATCTTCAGATTCATCCGTTCCTGTACGCGCTCGAGCGTGTAGCGCAAAAGCACAGTCTCCATCTTGCCTTCGCGCTCAACAAGCACCGGGTACTTCTCAACAGCGATCTCCGTCCAGCCAAATGGCATTCGGGGCATGATTCTCATGCGCTGCGGCTCGTTATCGTCCACGCCCACCAGGATGCGTAGGATCTTCACGATCTCCGCTTCCTGAACGCCGTTGCCCAGATCGCCGGTGGAATACCAATACTTCCCTGTGGGATCGAGTTGCTCTCCTTCAGGCGTAATGAATGAATTGATGCGCGGATCGTAAATCTCCTTCGCCGCCCAGTCCAACATGGTTGTGACGTCTTTCATGCGGTCGAGTAGCAGCGCTGCCTGCGTTACGAATCCCTGCCCGTAACCCATCGCCCAACCATAGAATCCAAGCGGCTTGTAGGTGTCGATCAGCCGCTGATACGCCGCCTCATTTGCGGACCGCCAAGCCGGATCGTCATCCTGCGGCGCGAATCCCTTGTAGTCCGCCAGAAAGATCAGTGGGCCGAGCACTGTGCTTTTGTTGGGCCATCCCGCCGATTCAAGCGTCCACACGCGACCGTATTTTGAATCGTCGATCAGATATCGCGCGGGAATTGCCTTACGCATCTTCTCCGCAGTGCTCCGCCAAAGCTCAGCCGATTGCGTTTCGCCGATGGAATCCGCCATCTGCGCTAGCGCTTCCAGCGCGGTCATGCAGATGGCATCGGGATACACTGAATATCCTTTGCCGCCGGCCGATTCTCCGGTGGTATAGAGAACTCCGTTCGCCGCACCGGAAATCTGCGGATGATCAAGCTGCCACGGGATCCAGTCGCCGGCCGCCTTCACGTCGGTCCAGTGAGTGCGCAGCCACATGTCGCGGTCCGGCATCCGCAACCAGAGCTTGTAGATGAATAGCGAAATCAACCCGTGTCCGTCATTCTCGAAAGGCTGCGCGAAATCCGGATGATCGATGACCCGGCTCCAGTGCGGCGGCAGCGGCGAACCTTTGTAGGTGAGTGCGGGATTTTCGCTCCACGACCGTGCCGCGCGCAGCGCAAAATCCGCCGTATGCGATGCCTTGTCCACGTAGCCAAGCTCGGTCAGCTCCTGCAGGCTGCGCCCCAGATCCCGCGACCAAGCCTGGCTGTAATACACGCCAACATCTTTGCGATATGTCCCGAATTCGCCACCCGCCGATCGCGGATCGCCTGACCACGCCAGCGCATTCTTGGTCGAGGTGTGAAAGACTCCGTCGGGATCGACCTTGTCCAACATGTCCAGCACGTTGGCGTAGAACGCGTTTTCGAGAATGCTCGCGTCAACCGTCCCCTTGAACGTAACCTGCGGGCCTGAATATCTGGTAGGAATTCGCGCGGCAACCGGCTGCTTGTACTCCGATGCAGTGTTGTAAAGCTCCGCGCTCAGTTCTGCGAGCTGCTGTTTCGATTCGGCCTCGCCCGTTCCCTGCTCCCGCAGCGGCTTCTCCTGGACGAACTTCTGGAACTCCGGCGCGAAGGCGTTGGCCGGAATCGCCGTTGCTCCCGCGATCCTGGCATCGGGCGCCGTCTCCACCGTAATGCCTGCGATCACCACCGAACCCTTCTTGCCATCGTTGTCGACAATCTCGATGCGTTCGAGCGGCGCGGCTTGGGGTTCGATCACCGCAACGTACTCGCCATCGTCCACCGGAGCGGCAGGGTAAAGCCGAATCGCCCTCGCAAACGCATCCCTCAATCTCGCATCGCTCGGGAACGGATCCTGCGTCTGCTCAAACGGCAGCCCAAACCACACGCTCTCGCCCAGGATCAGCGGATACTCCTGCGTCGAGCCACCAGCGTAGTGCAGGCGAATCTCTCCCAGGTTGTCCCCGACAAAGTACCGTGCTGCATAACTCAGCGGGTCCGACCACGCGGAAGGCCGCTGCGTCTCTGTCATTCCAAGAAGAAAGATCCTCCTGGCCGCGATTCCAACATTCACTTGCAGAGAACCGCCAACCGGTGCGTGCCATGCAGTTTCAAGAAACGGAACGCCGTACTTGTAGAGCATCTTTGTGCACGGGCACGATGCCTCAGCTTTAGCAACCGGAAGAGCGAGAAAACGGTCGTGAGCGTTTTGCGCGGCGTCTCCGGTTGACGCAAAACATCCCGGCGAAATCGCGAACAGACAAAATACGACGGAACAAAATACCGAGAACTGCGTCACCCTTTTTCGATTCATCCTCGTCCTACCAGAACATCCACTGCAGCACGCCAAAAAAGATCGCCACGCCGACCGCCCAGAACACCGGCTTCTTCCATAACGGCATCGGCTCTGATGGCGGCATCTTTGTATAGCTCCAGACAAGATTCTCCAATTGCTCCTTTGACTTTTTCTTTGTGAACAAACTCACGATAATCGTCACGAAAACGCAGATCAGGAGCGACCAGAGGGCGCGATACAGATTCTCGGCCATGTCCTTCGCGTCGGGCGAAAGCGCAACATAGCGGATCCACGCCGGGTGAATCTTGACCGCCGTGTACATCGCCACCGACGAGCCGGTTCCGGCAAGAAGCCCCCAGAAGCCGCCTTTGCCCGTTGCGCGTTTCCAGAGCATGCCGACGACCACCGTGCCGAACAGCGGTGAGATAAAGAAGCCGACCAGCGCCTGCATGTAGTCCATGATGCTTTTGAAGCTGGTGACAAAATATGCGGTACCGATACTCAGAATCACGCCTAGAATCGTGCACCACCGCCCGATCTTCACGTAGTGCTCATCCGACATTCCTTTCTTGATGTACGGCTGGTATATGTCGTACGTCCACACCGTCGCAAACGCGCTCACGTTCCCGGCCATGCCCGACATGAAGCCCGCGATCAGCGCTGTGATTCCCAGCCCAAGCAGTCCGGGCCCCGCGTAGCGCGCCAGCATCAGGGGCAGAACTTCGTTGTAACTGTGCATTCCCGGCCCGGCAGCACTTTGCGGAACGAGTTTGTATGGCAACACCGCAAGCCCCAGTAGGCCAGGAAGAATGACGATCAACGGGACCACCATCTTGAAATACGAAGCAATAATCGGCGCCAGTTGCGCAGAGCGCAGATCCTTCGCCGCCATGGCGCGCTGGACGACCAGGAAATCCGTCGTCCAGTATCCGCAGGCGATGGCGCCGCCGAGCCCGAAAACAACTCCCGTCCAGTGCACGCCCATGGGATTGGAAGAAAAGGAACCGAGGGTGCTCCACAAATGCACGTAATCGTTAGTGTGCATGCGCTCGTAAATCTTCGCGGTAAGCCCGCTCCAGCCGCCTACTTCGATCAGGCCCAGAATGGGGATGACCAGCGCACCCAGCCAGATGAGGAAGAACTGAAGAACCTCATTGAAGATTGCGGAGTATAAGCCCCCGAGGGCCACGTAAACCGCAACGGTCAGTGACGATACCCAGATGCTGAAGTGAATATTCCAGCCCAGCACAACCTTCATGACCAGCGCCATGGCGTACATGTTGATGCCCGACATGAGAACGGTCATGAACGCGAATGAGATGCCGCTTAGCGCGCGTGTCGCTTCACCGTAGCGTAGCTGCAAATAACCAGGAACCGAGTGCGTCTTAGAGATGTAGTAGAACGGCATCATCACCAGCGCAAGGAAGACCATGGACGGGAACGCCGCGATCCAATAGAAGTGGGCGGCGAGAATTCCATATTCGTAGGTGGAACCGGCCCAGCCCATCAGCTCGATTGCGCCCAGGTTGGCAGAGAGAAAACTCAGCCCAGCGACCCACGCGGTCATCTCGCGGCCGGCCATGAAGAAATCGTTTGATGTATTCGCGTAGCGCCGGAGATAGATGCCGATGCCAAGCACCATTACGAAGTACAAGGCGATAATCAGCACGTCGGACGGCGCAAGAGAGATGATGCGGCTTACGCCCGACCGGAGATATACGGCAACGAGAGAATACGTAATTGCCATCGAACCGTCCTTGTTGAGCTTTGACCTGAGGTTCCGGGGGGTTAGGGAATTCTACGAATCTTCATTGTGATCCGGATGATCCGACTTCAAAAATCTTCTCCATCGGCACCCATTTTTGGCCGGGCTTTGCACCAGGGAGAGGCTTCTGGTACTTCCACATCAACTCTTCCCACTTTTGCATGACGGCGCTAGCTCTGTCAGCAGCGCTTTTCGCATTCAGCGAGAATTCATCCGTTGTGTGAAGGATCATGAAGAGCCGGTTGCCCGCCAGGTAAATCTCTTCGCTCAAAACGCCATGGTGAAGGACCGAATCAAGCACCTCGGGCCAGATGTGCTCCTTCTGGTGATAGCGCTTGTACTCCTCGATAAGACCGGGATCGTCGTGCAAATCCAACGCAAAGCAATAAGTCTTCATGAGAATGGTCAGTGGTTAGTGAAACGCGGCAATACAGCCCCGCTTTTTTGCCGGCCGGGGCCCCCGGGTGCCCCATCCAAGCTGCTTGGGTGGGGAATGAAGTCAGGCGCCCCACCCTTTTCAGGGCCACCGTCGCGACCGAAAAGGTGTGAGCACGAAACCCTCCGTTACTCGGCGAGCACCAACTCCTCGCAGTCACGGAAGTAGCGGATGCTGGTCGCCACGAGCGCATCCAGCTTGGGTTTATTAGGCTTGCCATGCATTGCGGGATAAGGATCGCCGCCCGGCCCGAGTGGCTCGAAGGTGACGAACCGGTCTCCCTGGTTGTATCCAATCACATAGAGAGCACGAATGATCGTGGCCAGATCCATCGATCCCTCGCCCATGGCGCACCGGTTGCTGTCTGCCATGTGCAGGTTCAAGAGCTGGTCGCCGGCATCCAGAATCGCATCGCCGATGTGCCGCTCTTCCGACTGCATGTGATACACGTCGCCGTTGATATGGCCCACTCCGCGATGATTCACTGCCTTGAGATATCGCTTCGCATCCGCGATTGTGTGCACCAGGCTTACTTCCGCCGAGCGAATTGGCTCAATCGCAGCCTTCACGTCATGCTTCACAAACAGGCCGCCGCACATCGCGAGCGTCTCCGCCGAGCGTTCGAATTCCACGTCATCGTAGGCCTTTGGCCGTCCCACCGCGCCCGGAACCACCAGCAGGTATTTGCCGCCTACGGCTTGCGTGAAAGGGACCTCTCTGTTCAGGTAATCGATGGCTGCCTGCCGGTTCACCGCGCGGTTGCTGGCCATGTCGTTGTCTGCCGAAAACATGCCGCAAACACCCGAAACCTTCAGGCCATGATCGCCAAGAATCTTCAGTGTTTCTTTTATCTGGTAGCCGAGATCGGGGCCGTAGTGATTGCCATGCAATTCGATATACGGTACGTCATTCCTCTCGAGCCTCGCCGACGACTCAGCTAGCGGCTCTCTGCCGAACCCCCAGTTGCTCCAGGAGAGCTTAAGGCGAGTCTTCAGCTTCTTCGGAGATGCTTTCTTCAGTTCGCGGAACCGCGCCCGGATTTTCTCGTTGCTTTCCTCAAAATGCTGCTGCCGCATCTTGCCATCCTCCCGTTTTCATCCGGTGTTTTCAGGCGGTCCTGGTTTCGTCCGCCACGGCGGATGAGACCTCGGACTGCACGGCACCCGCGGTCAGAGTCTTAGCTCGCCCGCTGGTGATCTCCCACCTTCGGCATGTTCTTGTGCACCTCTGGCCCGAAGTAGCGTAGTGTCACCAGGGCATCGGTCTCGGAATGGTTCTCGAAGGTCACTCCAGCCGTCGCTGCTTCATGCGAGATGAACACCTCATCCTGCGTCATCTGGCCGAAGCGAATGATCGACGGGCAATCGACTTCGAGTTTCCCAATGCGCCCATGTCCCTGTGTCACAATTACGCCGCTCGCACCAGCATCGCGAATCGTGCAACGCGCTCCGGGCATCACCGTTAGTTCGCGGGCGCTGAATTTCTGCTGGCCGTCGACAGTTCCATAAACCACCCACTTGTCCACGTGGCCCTCGCTCGCGGTATCGGCGACCGGAATCGGCTCCAGATAGTGATGCTTCTTGAACTCGAAATCCAGGTTGGCCGGATAGTCGACGAGATTGGCAAGGAAGTCCAGATCGAAGTGCTTGTCTTCAGGAACATCCTGGGTCAGCAGGCTTCGCGGCACGGGGCGCCCTTCCACCATGGATTGAAACATCGCCAGAACATCGCTTCCCCACTGTGGCTCATACGTCAACAGCGAGCCTGGCGCGTGCAGGATCCGCGGCGGCACCAGCCAGCCAGTGCCCGGCTTTAGCCGGTAGGCCTTCGAATAATCAAGGATCCCATTGTCGCCCGTGTCCCAGCGGTCCAGGCACTCGCGAACGTCTTCGCGCGTCGTGCCCGGTTCAAGGCCGAAATAGGTATGAGGAAAATTGCCGAATGTCGCATTCAGTTGCGGCGGGAAATAGTAGCCCTCGGGCTTGCCTTCGCGGCCCACCAGGCTGGCCTGTTCTTCGCTTTGATGAAGATGATGCATGATGGGCCCAGAGTTGTCGAAGAACTTGCTATAGACCGGCCAGCGATGATACTTCTCCCACATCGCTTTTCCGATCATTCGGGCGCCTTCGGCCTCCACTGCCTCTTTGAGCGTAAAGCGATGGCCGTTTGAGACCACGTAGCTGAGGCCTTCATCGGGCGTCCTGTTGTCATTCATCGCCGGCGTTGTCGATGCGAACCAACGCTCATCGATTCCTCCGCGGTGCGCGCCAAAAGCATACAGATCGCGTGAATCAAGCTTCAACCTTCGCCCGGGCTGCAAGTAGACTCTCGGCACCCATGTCGGCGCCAGCCTCAGAACCCCCTCGCCCGCCTCCAATGCCTGTCTTGCCGCGGTGTTTACCGCAGTAACGGTAGCCATTCTCTTCTCCGTTCCGCGCGATTCCGAATCGATCCCAACACGGCCTAAGGCACCCCGAGGGCAACAAGGCCAGCAACCGGTCTCGCAACATAGTCGCAAAAACCTTACAGCCTTCGTCCTGTCCCCGTCAAGCACTTGCCGAACCAGCTGCCAGTGTCTGAAACTATAGTATTTGTTTTCAAATAGATGCCGGACTTGCAAATTCACCTGGATCGCGGCCCACTCAGCGCCTGATTTGCAGAGACCGCTCACGATGATCAGTTTCCAGAGACTTACGACTCGCAAATTTAAACACATGAAAGCAAATTGGAAATTTGCAAGATACCGAGTTCTCTTAGTTTATTGACAACCACAAATTGTCGCACTTAGAATTCGCCCGTGCCGGGTGAAGCAGGAGAGAACCGCAGGCGACGCAGAGATAAATGCGCGCTTTGGAACCAATGGAAGGTTTCGCCCAGGAATCGCAACGCCATTCCCGACCTCGATACACTGGCCAACATGCAGAAGCGAAACGGTCCCAGCCGGAAAAGACATTGAGCCCATCCAGAATCACTCGTCGCACATTCCTCGAAGGCTGCGCAGCCACTGCCTTCGGCACCAACCCGCTCGTCAAAGGCTTTGCCGCCGCACCGTCATCGCCAATTTCTTCGAGTGCGGTGCAGCGTATCGTAAACCTCGATGCCGGCTGGCTCTTCGGTGGCAAACTTCAGCCCTCCGCGACTGATCCGGCTTTTGACGATGCTGCCTTTGAACAAATGAACCTTCCTCACACTGTCGCGCCGCTATCGTGGCAAAACTGGGATCCGGCGGCATGGGAAGATGCGTGGATTTACCGGCGCCATTTCACCTTTCCAGCCGAACTCATGAACCTCCGGCTCTTTCTTCATTTCGATCGCGTGATGGCGGCCGCTACTCCATTGATCAACGGCCACAGCCTTGAACCGCACATGGGCGGATTCCTGCCCTTCGATCGCGAGATCACAGGCCTCGTCCGCGATGGCGACAACGTTCTCGCCGTCGCCGTCGATTCCCGCTGGCTCAACGCGCCGCCGTCCGGCTCGCCGCGTGGCCCCGTTGCCGTCGACTACCTCCTTCCCGGCGGGATCACCGGCTCAGTCCAGCTTCGCGCAGTCCCCACCATCTTTCTCCGGGAGGTCTTCGCCAAGCCCATCAACGTCCTCAACGCCAGCCGCCGAGTCGACATCACTTGCCGCATCGACGCCGCCGGCCAGTTGCCCGCTGCCGTTCGCCTAAGCGCAACTCTTCGCCAGGGCTCACGAACACTGGCCACGGTCTCACACAGCGCACAAGTGGAAAAACCGGACCAGGAGCTGAACTTTCAGCTCGATCGCCTTCCGGGCATCGAACTCTGGGACCCGGACCATCCCCACCTCTACGACCTCGACGTCACGCTTTCTCACGGCGATCAACCCCTCCATCGTTACTCCACGCGCATCGGCTTTCGCGACGCACGCTTCGATCTTGACGGCTTCTACCTGAACGGGAAGCGAACGCAACTTTTCGGCCTCAATCGCCATGAACTCTATCCCTATCTCGCCTTCGCCGCGCCCACTCGCCTGTTGCGCCGAGATGCCGAAATTCTGCGCCGGCAGTTCAACTGCAATGTCGTTCGCTGCTCCCACTATCCCCAATCCGAGGCATTCATCGACGCCTGCGACGAATTGGGCCTGATGATCTGGGAAGAGCTTCCAGGCTGGCAGTACATTGGCGACGAAAGCTGGCAGGATCTCGCCATTCGCGACGTCGAAGCCATGATCCGCCGCGACCGCAACCATCCCGCTGTGATCATCTGGGGCGTTCGCATCAACGAGTCGCGCAACGACCCGGAGCTTTACCAGCGCACCCGGGCCCTCGCGCACTTGCTCGATGATTCGCGTTCCACCTCCGGCACCATGACACCTAACTCGCGGAAAGACTGGGAGACGCAGTGGGCGCAGGACGTCTTTGCCTTCGACGACTATCACGCCGATCCCGATCATACGGTCGGAATTCTCGATCCGGTCGAGGGCCATCCCTACCTCATCGCCGAAACCGTCGGTCAGTTCAACTACGGGACCGGCCGTGCCTTCAACATGAAATACCGTCGCGCTGGTGACATGGGCGAATTAACGAGCCAGGCAATTTATCACGCGCAGGCACACAACCGGACGGCTGATCATCCGCGTATCGCGGGGGCAATTGCGTGGTGCGCATTCGATTACGCCAGCCTCGTCAATGCGTATAACGCAGTCAAGTGCCCCGGCATTGCCGACGTCTTCCGCATTCCCAAGCTTGGTGCTTCGTTTTATCTCGCGCAAGTCGCGCCCTCAGTCCGCCCCGTGATCGAGCCGGACTTTTACTGGGACTTCGGCTCACAAACACCGTCAGGGCCGGGCCAGCACGCCGCCATCTTTTCCAACTGCGATCGTCTTGAGCTCTTCATCAACGGAGAGCAACACGCCGTTCTGAATCCCGACCGCGCCGCGTTCCCGCATCTTCACTACCCGCCGTTCTTCGTTGATCTCAAGCTTGATGGGTCCACCCATCCCGAACTCCGTATCGACGGCTATATCGGCAACTCTCGCGCCATCTCCCGCTCTTTTTCCTCCGATTCTTCTTCGGATTGCCTCCAGCTGCATGCCGATGACGTCGAACTTATCCCCGACGGATCTGACATGACCCGGCTCACCTTTGCCGTCGTTGACAGGTTCGGCGCTCCACGCGCCTACGCCGGCGGTGCAGTTTCGCTCCAGATTCACGGTCCTGGCACCATCGTCGGCGACAATCCCTTCGCGCTCGCCGAGAATGGCGGGGCCGGAGCCGTCTGGATCAGAACCATCGCCGGGCGCACCGGGACGGTTCGCGTGGATGCAGAACACTCGTCGCTCGGGAATCAAGCTGTCGAAATCCAGGTCAAATGAACATGTTGGGTTCCCCATCCTTTCGTGCTTTTTGCGAAAGAGTGGGATTTCCTCGACTGTCGATTTGCCGCTTTGCCACCTCGTTCCCTTGTGTTCCCTGTTTTCAGGTGACCGGTCTCTCAGCAATCGGTTATAATGAGAACTCGTAGTCTCTATTCGCCGGAACGTTCCGTCGAATCAAACCAGCCAGCGACAATACAAAGTCCCGGGCCCCAGCAAGATACATCTGAATCGCGCAACGGAGTAGAAATGCCTAATCCCCTTACCCCCGGGAAACAAGCTGGGTTGAAGTCGATTTCAGACCAGCGCGGAATTATTGCGGCGCTCGCCCTAGATCAACGCGGGATCCTTCGCAGCGCCATCGCCAGGGAGAAAAACGTTGAAGACGTTCCCGCCTCCGAAGTCGAAGAGTTCAAGATCCACGTCACGTCGGCGTTGACCGGCTATGCGTCGGCCATTCTGCTCGATCCTGAATATGGTTTGCCTGCGGCGAAGCACCGCAATAACGCCGGCCTGCTCGTTGCTTATGAACAGTCCTGTTATGATGCCGCTCCTCCGCGCATGCCGATCCTCTACGACCGCTGGTCGGTGCGACGGATGAAAGAAGCCGGCGCCGATTGCATCAAAGTTCTGCTGCACTACACGCCCTTCGATCCGGTCGAGATCAACGGCGTGAAGCGTGCTTTCACCGAGCGTGTTGGCGACGAATGCCGCGCCAACGACATTCCGTTTGTGCTCGAGCTTCTTGGCTACGACCCCGATGGCAAGGAGAAAACCCGCGAATACGCGCGCATCAAGCCGGAGATTGTCACCCGTTCCATGGAGGAGTTCAGCCGCGACCGCTACGGCGTCGATCTTCTCAAGGTCGAGATTCCTGTGCAGATGCGCTTCGTCTCAGGGACACAGTTCTTTTGCGGTGAACAGGCTTGCACCCGGGCTGAAGCCAAAAGGCATTTCGCGGCAGTTGCCGACGCGACTGAAAAGCCCTTCGTTTATCTCTCTGCGGGCGTGAGCAACGCGCAGTTCATTGAGACGCTAGAACTACTTGCCGAGAGCGGCAGCCGTTTCAACGGCGTGCTTTGCGGCCGCGCCACCTGGCAGGATGGTGTCGCGGTCTATGCGCAAAAGGGTGCGGCCGCCCTGGACGAGTGGCTGGAAACCACCGGCCGCGAGAACATCACGCGCGTGAACGCAACGCTCGAGACGGCGCAACCATGGCACGCACAATTCGGCGTTCCAGTCGCCGCGTCACGCTAGCTCGCCTTGACCCGATCGAGCCATCGAATCAATTTCCTGATCCCTGATCCGTACTCTTTTCTCTACAAATGGATCCATCCGCTGCGGATCAGCGACAGCGATCCCACGGCCACGACGATCCATAGCAGAACCCCCTGCAGGAGCGGGCGCACTCCGACCTGGCGCAGTGTCTTCGTGGAAAGCCCTGTGCCGATCAAAAACAAAGTCGCGGTGAGGCCGATGACGCCAAGGTGCTTCAGGATCGGGTACGCCGGCTGGAAGGTGCGCACATAGGTATTCGCGACCGCCGCAAGGCAGAACAAGAGAATGAACCACGGCCATTGCACGCGCGCGCTGCTTTTTCTCGCCATTGCCGTGGCCACTGAGATGGGCACAATCCACAAGGCGCGCGCCAGCTTTACCGTTGTCCCCACCAGAAGCGCGAGCGCGCCATATTTGGCGGTTGCACCCACCACCGAGCTTGTGTCATGAATGGCCAGCGCCGACCACAGGCCGAACTGAGTTTGCGACATATGCAGCAGCAGACCGATGGCGGGAAATGTGAGCAGCGCAATTGAATTGAGAACGAAGACTGTGCCGAGTGAAACGGCGATCTCCTCATCGCCGGCTTCGGTGATGGGCGCCATGGCAGCAATGGCGCTGCCGCCGCAAATGGCTGTGCCGGCCGAAATGAGGAACGACGCCGTCGGCTGAACCTTCAGGAATCTGCCCAGCGCCCACCCCAGCAGCAAGGCAAAGCTGATGCTGGCCGCCGTGTAAACAAACCCCGACCGGCCGACGCGAATGACCTCATGCAAATTCATTCCAAAGCCAAGGCCGACAACTGAAGCTTGCAAAAGAAACTTGGAAAGCCGCCTGGCCTCCATGTTGAATGGATGCGCGAATGTGAACCCGAAGGCGATGCCGCCGGCCAGCGCGACGGGCGGCGAAATGAGACCGGTTGCGGCGACGATCAAACCAAGGAAGAAAAGGTTCTTCGACACACACAAAGTGTCGCGTGCGAAGGGCCACGCGGTCCAAGCAGAAGTTGTGATGACACATTAAGGGCTTTTATCGGGCCGCGGACGTTTTTGCGGCGCCGTGCTGGACGCCTCTGCCCGAACTTCGCTGCGCACCGGCTCGCTCGGCTAGAAACTTCTGGAACTCGAGAGCCCGTCCCTCCGGCCCAGGCCCCTTGGCGGTCACGGTCAGAAAATCGCGGTGCATGCGCAATCCCTTGATCTCGACGATTTTGAAGCTGTGGCCGAGGCGCAGGTCCTTGGCGATTGCCCACCGCGAGACAAATCCAACACCGAGGCCGGCTTCCACAGCGGACTTGATAGCCTCGGTGGAGTCGAGCTCCATGACGATACTGAGCGCGCGCCTCTTGATTCCGTGCCGTTCAAGAGCCATCTCGAGGATCCGTCTCGATCCGGAGCCGCGTTCGCGCATGAGCATTGGAGCACTGGCAAGATCGGCGCAGGCGATCGATGGTTGCTCGGCCCACTCATGCGCCGCTGGGGCGATGAGCACCAGTTCGTCGCGCAGAAACGGCTCGGTGCGCACATCGCGGCTGCGCGGCGGCCCTTCAATGAACCCCAACGCGACGCGCTGCTCTTTGACGGCTTCGACAATGCCTTCGGTGTTGCCGCTGATAAGCGCGGGAAACACACGGGGATTCTTCGCACAAAACTCGCCGAGCAGGCGCGGCAAAACGTACTGCGCGATCGTTGTCGAGGCGCCAAGGAGAAGACGGCCGGCATGGTTGCCGCTGATGGCGGCGATTTGGTGCTCAGCGTGAGCCAGCAGTTTGAGCGCGCGCCGCGAGTAATCAAGCAGAACCGCCCCGGCGGGCGTCAAGCGAGCGCTTGCTCCCGAACGGTCAAAAAGCTGGACGCCGAGGTCCTTTTCGAGCGCCTTGATCTGAAGACTGACGGCTGGCTGGGTAAGATAAAGCTCCTCGGCGGCCTTGCGAAAGCTGCGCTGCTCGGCGACGGCACGGAAGACCACCAATCGAAAATTTTCAAGGCTTGCCATTCCACCATTAAAGCATCCGCTTGGGGTGGTTCCCATCGTTTCAAGCATTTGTCATCGACGCCGTCAGTTTCCGCTCGTGCTTCGCATCGCCTCGCTCTCAATCTCTTCGAGCGTTTTGCCACGCGTCTCGGGAACAAACTTTGCGACGAAAACGAAGCCGAGAAAGCACACTGCCGCATAGACCAGAAACGCGCCCGAGGTACTAAATTCGCGGTCGAGAAACGGGAATGTGTAAGTGAGCCCGAAGGAGGCCGCCCACAACGCGGCAACCGCCGTTGACACGCCGAGGCTGCGCAGGCGATTGGGAAAGATCTCGGAGATCAGCACCCAGGTGACTGGCGCCAGCGTCATGGAATAACAGGCGATGGCCGCAAGCGTCAAGAGGAGTACGGCGCTGCCGTGCCAACCCGCATGATAGGCAAGGCTGGCGCCGAGATGGCAGAGGCCGACGCCTGCGCAACCAAGAAGCATCAGCTTGCGGCGGCCCAGACGGTCAACAAAGGTCATGGCCACCACGGTGAAGATGAGATTGATGGCGCCAGTGATGACGATATTGAACATGATGCCGCTGACGCCGTAGCCGGCGCTCTTGTAAATCTCTTCGGCGTAATTGAACAGGATGTTGATGCCGCTCCACTGCTGCAGCGCGGCAAGCGCGATGCCCACCCAGACAAGTTTGCGTACTGGCCCGTTGAACAGATCAGCCCAACCTGCGCGGCTTGCGGTCGCGGCGTACAGCGCGTCTTCTATAGCGGCAAGCTCCGCGGCTGCGTAGGCTTCGCCGCCGATCCGCGCCAGCACTTGCTCTGCTTCCCTTGGCCGCATGCGCCCGGCCAGCCAACGCGGGCTCTCGGGAATGGCGAGCGCAAGAAGAAAGAAGAGGATTGCCGGTGCCGCAACCGCGGTGAACATCCAGCGCCAGCCATATTGCGCGTTCCACGATTGCGCAAGAACCATCGCGCCTGTCGGAACTTTCTGTGCGATCAGCCAGTTGGCGATCTGTGCGGCAAGGATGCCGATGACAATGGCCAACTGGTTGAGGCTCACGAGGCGTCCGCGCCATGCCGCAGGACTGACTTCGGCAATATACAGTGGAGAAATATTCGACGCGAGGCCGATGGCGACACCACCCGTGATCCGCCACACGATGAATGCTGCAAAAACCGAAGCCCAGCCGGTGCAGAGGGATGAAACCGCGAACACCAGCGCGGAGAGGAGCAGCACTTTTTTGCGGCCGAAACGGCGACCGGCCTCTCCGGCGATCAGCGCGCCCACCAGGCAACCGATGAGCGCGCAACTGTTGGCCCAACCGATGAGATTCGCAGAGCTGAGATGAAAATACGCCTCGTAAAACGGCTTGGCACCTCCAATGACGACCCAGTCGTAACCGAAAAGAAGGCCGCCCAAGGCCGCAACCAGCGCGATCCACCAAACGTAGGCGCGGTGAAGCGCCCCAGTCGAGGATTGCGACGGATTCGCGTTGTGGATGCCGGTCTGCATTCCTATTCCAAGTTCGCGATCTCGCGCAGAAGATCGATTTGCTCCAAGAAATCTGCCGCGCCCGCGTGATTCAGGTTCAACTCGAGAACTTCGCCCATCAGTTCTTTTGCGTCTCCGGTTCTTCCCAGGCCGAATAAGGCTTGCCCACGCAGGTAAAGGGCTTCGATCTTGTTTCTTTTTTCAAGATCGTCCTCAAACAGGAGCATGGCAGGCAGCGAAGTGGCGAAGTAGTCGATTGTCGGCGTCTGTTGTTCGAGTTGTTCCGAGTAGTCGAAAACGACCTGAAGCATCGACGCAGCTTCGCGTTGCTTGCCGAGGCAATGGCTGGCCATGGCGCTCCAGAATGTCATGTCGGAGACTGATCGGAGGCTCATCTCGCAAAAATCGCCGCGCTGTTTTGAAGCGCGAAGCCAGCAGGCTTCGGCTTGCGAACGTTCGCCGAGCTGCGAGTGGCTTGCGCCCAGCCAGAACCAGACGTCGCTTTGATTGGCGAGCAGGTGCTTCGCTTCGCCGAGGTTCTGTGGAGGATCAAGAACCGCTTCGAAGGATCTTCGGGCCGAGGTTGCGTCGCCCGTGGCGAGGGCACTCGCACCAAGGAGAAGATGGGCTCGCGTGAATTGCGCAAGCACCAGGCCTTCTCCGCCCTCCCACGGCTGAAACTTCCGCGAGAGCAAAATCTTCAATGCCCGCTCGGGCAGGCGGAGCTGGTTGAGCAGCGTGGCCAGCTCGACTGTCAGGTCGTCGCGATGATGGCAAAGTTCGGTGTGGCGTTCAAATTCCTGCATACGGTGTTGCGGCTGCTCGCCAATGCGTTTCCAAAGCTGGTCGCGTTCATAAAAGATGCGCGCGTCGTTAGGGTCCGCTTCAAAGGCGCGCTCAAAAGCATCGCGGGCGCGCGCAGAATCGCCGAGTGCGTTGAAATACGCGATGCCGAGATTACGCCACGCGGTTGAAAAGTCCGGGTCAAGTCGGACTGCGCGCTCCCAGGCGGCGGTTGCCTCCTCGTAACGGCGGCGATCATAAAGAAGATTACCTAGATAGTATGGGGCACGCGTGTCTTCCGGATTGGGAGCAATTGCCTGCTCCAGAATCAGGAGCTCCTCCAATCGACTCGGAAAGCAGAGATCGGGTGGAGCTTGCGCCGCCTGCCGATAGGCTTCGGCGCCAGCTTGCGCATCACCTAAGTGTGCGCAAAGGTCGGCGATGGCATAGAGAATGATCGGCTCGCTCCCATCGCTAGCCGGGAGATTGGCGGAGCGAAGGAGCGAGTGTGCTTCTTCGTTGAAGCCGGCCCGCCTAAGGTCGAAAGTAAGATCAAGGATCTGCTGATTGTTTGCCGGTAGCTTGCCGTGAAGCAGAAATCGCGCCCATGCGTCCAGCGGATCGATGGCAAGAGTCTCATACAGAACCGCGGCCGATTCATGATCACGCCCCAGCTTACGCAGAATCATCGCGTGCAGGTTGCGCGCATTCAGATTCGAAGCATTCGCGGCGAGCGAGCACTGAAGATGGTCTAGTGCCTGTTCCCAATCTCCGCGGCAACCATCAATCTCGGCGAGTGCGTGATGGGCCGGACCGCACCATGCTGCATTCCAAGCGGCTTTTGAAAGAGCATCATAAGCTTCACCGTCATTGCCCCGGAATCGCAAAGCCAACCCGAGGTTATAGAACGGCTCACCGTCGTATGGGTTAGGATTGCGACGCGTGAGGCGGGTGATGGCGGCGCGAAAATGGCGCTCAGCTTCCACCAACTCGCCGCGGTGCAGGTGCCAAAGGCCGAGCGCGTTGTTGCATCTCGCGTCGCCCTGGTCACGCCGGAGCGCCTCTTGCCAGTAAATCTCCGGACGGCGCGTAGCGTGCCGGTACTGCTCAAGATGAAGACCCGTGAGATACAGTTCGTCATTGGACGCGATCTCTTCGGGCAGCGGTGGTTCGGTCGCGGGCCGTGGTTCATTTGCGGACGACGACTGCGGCGGTTCATAGCGAAGAACCTCTCTACTATCAGCCTCGATGTGGACAGAGAGATTTGCGGCGTTCAACTCAGGATCAATACTGACTTCGGCGCAAAACGGCTTGGCGACGGCGAGATCTTGTTTCCATTCGCGAATTAGATCGTTGCCATCCGGCAGCGTGATCCGCGCATTGGCGATCGGCTGCGTGACGCAGACGCCAACGTGTGCGCAACCGCCGGACACGCAGAGGCTGATGGCTGCATCAAGATTCGCCGCCTGTGGCGCCCCGATCTCGCGGATAGGATACCAGAACTGCGAGAAGGTTTTGGTCTCCCACGGTGCGAGAAAAGAGAAGTCGGGTTGATTGTCGGTGTGAACGCCCGCCATCAATTCAATGTATGGCCCATCATCGTCGGTCAGGCAGCGATCCCATGCGTATCCGAACTCGTGATTGCCCCACGTCCACTGCTTTTTACCTGGCGCAATTCGGTGATCGGCGACATGCACGAAGCCTGCCTGCGCAGCATGATCGTAGCCGCCAAAGAAATCCTCGTCCGTACCGAGAATCATGTAGCTCGTGGGCACGGGGATATTGGCGTACCAGCTCAGATCGTTTGCAGGGTACGAGCCATCGGGGGCGAATTGCGAAGGCATCTCGTCGGGCGGAACTCCGGAGAGAGCGCGCTCAGGGTAGTTCACGCCGTAGTAGGGGTGCCTGCTCAGCGGGAAGTTGGTAATCGCACGCCGGGCATGATCGGCCACGTAGTGGACATCGGGCGGAAAGAACGACTGGTATTTTTCGTGAACCCTGGCGGCGGCGTTCGCCCACCACAGAAACGTCTGCACGAAAGGCGTGCGGTTGTAGAGACGGACCTTCAACTCCACAAACGCGCGGCCGGGATGAAGACAGACGCCATGCATTCCCTTCATGCGCGTGAGGGGGTCGTGATCGGAGCACCAAACCGTGACCGATCCGTCGCGGCCGCGCTCGATCTCAACTTCGACGGGCATGAAGGTGGCCGGGCGATGATGCTGCGGCCAGTTGAACTCGACGCCGCCCGAAATCCACGGGCCGGCAAGGCCAACGAGAGCTGGCTTGATCACATTCTGGCGGTAGAAGAAGTCGTAGCCGGCGATCTTGTCGTAGCCCACGTGAATGCGGCCGCCGATCTCGGGCAGGATCATCAGGCGAATGAATTCGTTCTCAATGTGGACGGCTTGCCATGTGTGGTCAACCGGCTCTGTTGCGATGCGGTCGATGAATGGGAGCGGGTACACGCGGCCGCTGCTGCCCTGATAGACGCGCCGTTCGAGAAACATTGGATTGCGATCGGGAGGCGCGGGGAGGTAGGTCCGCATCACCACAGGCTGCTGCCATGCCTTTACGGTTCCAGACTCCGAAGCAGGCGCGTCAGGAAGCACGAGACGCGCTGAAGCTGATGTTTTCCGGGCAATTTGCATGGGGCTTAGACATCCGACGGCAGCATCGGCCGATCTGAAGATGCATTAGAGTAATCCTATGTCATCGCGACGGAAATTTCTTTCTACGCTGCCGGTGTTGGGCGCTGGAGTTGTGCTTGCGCATGGGAATGCAGCGGCGGGACAGGCTGCGAAACAAATGCCGCAATCGAACGCCGAATCATATCCGCTCAAAGACGGATGGCAGTTCAGGCTCGATCGAGAGGGTACAGCGTCGGCCGCCGAGATCGGCAGGAACGGCGACGGCTGGGAGGCAGTCAGCGTTCCGCATACATGGCAGACGCTGGGGCGCGAGCCGGAGTTTGTCGGAGTTGCGTGGTATCGGACGGAGATTGCGGCGCCGGAAGAGTGGAAGGACAGGTTCGTCCGGGTTGAGTTTGAGGCGGTCTTTCACACGGCGCAGGTTTATCTGAACGGTCAGGGAGTCGGCGAGCACCTCGGCAAGGGATACACGGCGTTCCAGTGCGACCTTTCGCCGGGATTGCAGATTGGGCAGGCGAATCTGCTCACGGTTCGGGCAGACAATACCTTCTCAAACACCATGCTGCCGAGGCTGAAGTCATTTGACTGGACCAATGACGGCGGTCTCATTCGTCCGGTGAATTTGCTAATAACGCCGCGGGTGTTCATCGAGCGAGTGGAGATTGACGCGGCGCCAAACCTGGAAGCGAAGACCGCGCAAGTGAGCGTGCGCGCGATGGTGCGGAATACGCGCTCCGATGTGGGGACGGTTCGGCTGGGGGGAACCGTGCAACGCGAAGGATCAGCGGAGAAGCAGACACGCATTCCTGAAAAGACAGTCCGCGTGGCGGCAGGAGCGACGCAAATTGTCGCTCTCGATGCAGTCACGATCGAGTCGCCGGAGCTTTGGCACTTTGATGCGCCGAATCTCTATGACGCGACGATCACTCTGGAATCGGAGAACGAGAAACATTTCCTCTCCGATTGCTTCGGGATTCGGCGGTTCGAGGCGCGCGGAACCGAGTTCTTTCTGAACGGCGAGCGCGTGCGGCTGATGGGCCTGGAACGTATGGCCGGCAGTCATCCAGAGTTCGGCATGGCCGAGCCCGCCGAATGGATCGACGCGAATCATCGCGACATGAAAGAGCTGAACTGTGTGTTCACGCGGGTGCATTGGCCGCAGGACCGGCGCGTTCTCGAGTTCTGCGACCGAAACGGAATCCTGATGCAGGAGGAGGTTCCGGCATGGGGACCGATGACGTTCTCGAAAATCGACGCCAATCTGCTCGCGCAACTCACTACGAACGGGCTGGAACAGTTACGAGAGATGATGGCCAGCGACCGCAATCATCCCTGCATTGTGAGCTGGGGGCTTTGCAACGAGGTTGATGGCAAAAACCCCAACTCGCGCGCGTTTGCGCACGCAATCGCCAAGGAGGCGCGCGCTGCTGATCCGTCGCGGTTGCTCACTTACGCTTCGCACTCTCTGCGCGAGCATCCCGAAGAGGACATGGCCGGTGACTTCGATTTCATCTCGGCGAATGAATACTTCGGGAGCTGGTATCCGGGCGGGCCGCCGGAGTTGCGCGCGCATCTCGAAGATCTGCGGCGAGCATTCCCCAACAAGCCGATCGTAGTTTCAGAGTATGGATGGTGCGAGTGCCAGGCGAAGATTCCGCCGGGCGACGAAGACCGCGTGACGATCGTAAACGATCATACGCAGGTGATGCGCGAGTCGGATGTGGTGGCCGGAGCGATTTACTTCGACTACAACGACTACCGCACGATCGTGGGCGACCACGGCACGGACGCGCTGCGGCAACGGGTGCACGGCATTGTTGACGTGTATGCCGGTCGCAAACCGTCGTTCGATGCACTGCGCACGCAGGCGAGCCCGGTGGAAGAGCTTGTACTCAGCCCGGCTGGCGACGCGTGGGAGCTGAAACTCGTCACGCGGAAGCGATTGCCGGGTTATACGCTGCGCGGTTACGCGGCGCGTTGGCTCTTCTACGGCTACGACGATCTGCCGATGGACGGCAAAATCGATCGGCTGCCGGAACTCGCTCCGGGCGCCACGATCACACTTAAGGCGAGCTCCTCTGTCGGCAATCTCAAGCGCGTTGCCGTGGAGATCCTGCGGCCCACGGGATTTGCTGCCGCGCGAATCGACCTCGATTTGTCCAAGCCGGGCGAACTGGCGAGAGGATGACCCTGTCCCACCCTTTCGCAAAAAGCGCAAAAGGATGGGGCAGCAGCGCCCCCCGCCGGGCGACGAGGTAGCCGGTGGTCAGTTGGTGGGGAGGACGTGGCGGAGGGCAGCGAGCATGAGTTCGGTTTGCCTGTCGATGGGTTCCTTGATGGCCTGGGCGTACTCTTTCAAACGCCCTTCCGGATCACGGTCCGTTTTGACCTCCGTTTCGTCGCTCTCTTCGTCGCCAGGGTCTTCCGTGCCGTCTTCGGCGGCGGCGTCCTGCTCGGGGTCGCCGGTGTCTTCGTCGGTCTCTCTGTCGCCCGCTTCGCCGTCGTCGGCTTCGCAGGCATCTTCGTCTTCGCCGCCGTCTTCGCTGACTTCTTCTTCGTCCTCGTAGTCACCGTCTTCGTCCTCTTCATCACCGGGATCGTATTGGTCGCAGATGTCAGCGCGCGGGCAGCCGCTGCACTCATTGCTCTTGCAGATGCGGAGCTTTGGGGCAAGGTCGTCCCCTTCTTTCGATTGGGTCACGGATTCTACCGACTCCACGGAGAACTCAACGTAATGGTGCTTGGCGTGTTGGGAGGCGACCTGCATGGCGTAGAGGAGGCGGCCGCCGAGTTGGGGGTCGATGCTACCGCTGAGAAGGCCGTTGGCGATCTGCGCGATGGAGAGCTGGATGGCGGCGGGATCTTCGGGGACGGGGAGCCGGATGCTGTCGAGCCTTGGAGCGCTATTGCTGGTCAGGTTATGGATTTTGGCGTGGAAGTAGCAGAAGGCGTGGCCGCGCAGGGCCGGGGACTTGCAGCGGAGCCCGTTGGGCTTGATGTGTCGACATGCCATGTACATTTTAGGGCAATAATTGACTTGACTCGCCCCTAGGCATAGAGTCGATTTTGCCGATGAAATGGAGATTTCGTCGTGCAAGTGCCCTATTGTGATCTAGGCTGGATGAGCGAATCCTCGCCATTCCCAGAGCCTGCGAATGTTGGAGAGTGGATGGCTGTATTCCACGTATATCTAGACGAAAGCGGGAAACTGTCTGGGAAATCGGATTACACCTGTCTCGGTGGATTTGTGGCATCGGCGGCAGAGTGGAATCGGGTTTCCTTCGAGTGGAACTCTTGCTTATTTAAGTGGCGCATTCCTCCCGTGCATATGTCTCGGATCATGGCTTCATTGAAGAGAGACGAAGAGGAGAAGAGGGACGATGCATGGAAAAAGAAAAAGCACGAATGGGGAACTCTTTGGGAAAGCAGGCGGAACCAGTTTCTCGAAGAATTGGCAATGATAATCCACAGATCAAGCCTTGTATGCGTCACAACTCTTGTTGACGCCAACGCTTATCGGAAGATTCAGGGAGAGGCTGGCTGCGACCTAGTGTGGAGCGACTCAAACGTTTTCGCTTTTCACAACGTTCTGATGAGGAGTATCGAAAACATCGAGACCATAGATAGGTGCGCTCCCATTGGTGTGGTTCTCGATGATGATCCCGAACATGCCAAGAGCTATTACGACATGCTGACCACGCTTCGGACTCATTCAGATCAGCGCTTTAGGAAAGTTAGCGAGCGAGTACGTCAGATCACATTTTGCGATGATGCTATATACCCAGGGCTTCAAGCTGCTGATTTGGTGGCATTTGTCTGTCGCCGATTCAAGGTAGATGATGTCCAGGATGAAGAACGACTCGATCAGATACCCCACTCTCTTTATCCACATTTGACGGTGGCTGGCGTACACCACTCGCATATATACACCGAGGACCTTCTGCGCATGATTGCAAGGGGCACCTACCAGCTAATAAACCACGAAGGTGAAAACAAAGATGGCTTCGGAATTTAAGAAATTCGACGCAACCGTGCGCAAGGTCCTTTCTGTCTCGCGTGAAGAATTGAAGCGCCGCGAAGAGGAATGGAAGCGCCAACGTGCGGGGCAAAAACCAAGGGGGAGACGCCCTAAAACTTCGGACGCCTCCCCCGTTTCAACCGCGATGGATTAGAAAGCCTCGGCGGCTCCCACCTTGCCCGTCAGTTCGGCAAAGGTGAGACGCTTGCCTACGATCTGGCGCACTACCTTGTCGAAACGGTCAGAATCGGTGATCTTCTTCTCTCGGGTTGCACGGTTCGTGTAACGAAATACTTGCTCATCGAGGTAACGGAACAGATGAAACGGTTCCACGGCAACATAGGTTCCCGACAATCCGCGCTTGAGCAAAGACCAGAAATTCTCCAGGCCGTTCGTGTGAATCCGGCCATCGACATACTTGTTTGCGTGGTCGATGATCTGGTGAACGTAATCCTTATCCAGTCCCTTGTATCCGCCCATTTCGTCGGTATAGAGAGCAGAGCCCTGTTCAACGTGCTTGCGAACGATTGGCTGCAAAGTGTGCTTTTGGCGATCTGCGATCACTTGGGTCCGAATCGTGCCACCGCGTTCAAGGATTCCCATAACGACCGTCTTGTCGCGAAAGCTCTGCCCCTGCCCTGTGATCCGGCGCTCGTAAACGCTTTTGTGCATGTTGCGGGCTTTGCCGCCGATGAATGTTTCATCAGCCTCTACTTCGCCGCGCAATTTGCTGCCGAAATTCTCGTCCTGCATCGCCAGCCGAATCCGGTGGAGCATGAACCACGCCGATTTCTGAGTAACCTTCACATCGCGGGCAATCTCGTAACTGCTGATCCCGTTTTTGCAGTTAGTCACGAGCCACATAGTTGTCAGCCACTTGTTCAACGGAATCGGGGAATCCTCCATGATTGTTCCAACCTTGATGGAGAATTCGCGCTTGGAATGGTGGCTAGAACACTTCCATGTCCGCCGCTCCGGGTTATAGCTGACGCTACTAGAGCCACAGTTCGGGCACGCCACCGCACCATCCGGCCAGCGCCGATCCGCAAGATAGCGGACGCAGTTTTCGGGTTTTCCAAACCATTCGATTGCTTCTTGAAGGGAAAGCGGTTCGCGTCTCATAAATATCACCGAAATCAACAGTATCAGAATTCAGTGGGCGAGTCAAGTAAATTATTACCCTTATTGATAACGCATGGCATTGCAAACGGGCGATGGCGCAGGTAAATCTAAAGTCCTTTGAT
>OKRB01000128.1:0-9177 GCA_900290245.1 Candidatus Sulfuritelmatomonas gaucii
CGCCGCAAGCGTAAAGCACAAGCCGGCCGACGGGATTCGCGGAGTAATGGCAGTAGCCGAGTACGTCATTCATCGTCGCGTAGCGCAAGACCGTCTGGTCCTGGCGAAAGGCGACGAGCAGATCGGCAAACGGCTCCTTGGGAATGGAGCAGGCGCGGATGGTTTCGGCCAGCGCCACAAAAACCGGGTGGCGCGCGCGGCCCTCATAACAGGCATCCAGCTCGCGTCCCCAAAGATCGAGCAGCGCCAGGGCCTGCGCCGTGTCGGGAACCTCGTCGCCCAAGTCGTCGGAGATGCGGCAATACGCATAGATCGAGTGGAAGTGCGGACGCAGCGTCTTGGGCAGGAACCAGGTGGCGAGGTGGAAGTTCTCGTAATGCGTTTCAGCCAGCCGCCGGCAGTAGTCGCGCGCTTCCTCGAGCGTAGGCACAACGTCCGGAATTTGATAGCCAGGTGGGAGCGCAGCCCAGCCCCGAGCGATAAGTTCTTCGGTCGAAGTCCGGGCGGACGTGGCAGTCATGGTCCTGTCTTTACTCCCTCAGCGAGTGTCGATCGCTGCATAAACAATGATCGCTTGTCATCCTGAGCGAGGTCCTGCTTCAGAGGGATGTAGCCGAAGGATCTGCGGTTGTCTTTCCTCTTCCGGCCGGACATATGGCTTGAAGCAATCAATAAGCCCATCTCTATTTTGCAACATTCTTCGAGGGACGGGCTACGTCCCGAACCTTCATAGGCCCTTTCTCTTCTTTCTTCAAGTATCTACGGCACGATCGCGGTCTTGATCTCGGTGGAGCGGTTCATCAGCTTCTCGAAGACGCGATTGAGCTCGTAGAGATGGGCTCGGCCGGTGATGAATGCGCCGGCCTGGAATTTGCCGCCGGCAATGAGCGCCAGCGCCTTGCGGCAGATGGCCGGTGTGTGGTGAAAGGTGGCGCGGAGAGTGATGTCGCTGTAGTGAATGCGGTTGGTGTCAAGATTCACGTGCGTATTTGCAGCACAACCGCCGAAGAAATTGACGGTGCCGCCCTTGCGCGCCAGTTCGACAGCTTCTTGCCAAGTCTCGGGCAGGCCGACCGCTTCAATCGCGATGTCGACGCCGCGGTTGTTGGGCGTGAGCGCGCGAGTTTCCTGGATCGCCTTGCGAATTGTCGCGCTCTGCACGATATGCACAGCCCCCAATTGACGCGCGGCTTCGGCCTGCCCATCGTGCTTCACGATGGCAATGGTTTCGTATCCTGCCAGCGCAGCTACATGCAGGATCATCAGCCCCAGAGGGCCACCGCCGATCACCGCAATCATGTCGCCCTTGCGCGGATCCGAATCCTCGAATCCGTGCACGGCACAGGCCAGCGGCTCAGTCAGAGCGGCGTGCTCCAGCGGAACGTTTTCAGGAATGCGCAGCGTGTTCTTGGCTACGATGCGCTCCGGGATCTTGATGAACTCGGCATACGCGCCGTTGTTGAAGAGGAGGTCGTCGCAGAGATTTTCCTGGCCGCGCATGCAAAAGTAGCACTTGCCGCAGGGCGCGGAATTGAGCGCCACCACGTGATCGCCGGCCTCAAAATCCGCAACTCCCTCACCCACTTCCACCACGGTTCCCGCCTGCTCGTGGCCGAAGAGCGCTGGCGGAACGATCATGCGCGCGTGATAACCGCGGCGAAACACTTTGAGATCTGTTCCGCAAGTGAGAGCGGCGCCCACTCTCACAACCAACTCGCCCGCGGCAGCCCTCGGCACCGGCACTTGTTCGATGCGGACATCCTCGCGGCCGTGCAGAATGGCCGCCCTCATCGTCACGCGGTGGAGAAGCGCGTTCTCCACAGTCTTGCGGCCCTGGTGGACGGCAGTCTGGACCCTTTTACGGCCTTTGACGACCACAGTTTCGACTGTGTCCAAGCCGACTTCGACGACCGTCTCGACTGTGTTGAGGCCTCCCTCGACGACGTTCTCAACCTTCTTGCGGCCTTCTTCGACAACAGTCTTGACGGTTTTGCGGCCCCGGAGGATTGCGGCCTTTACCGTGCCTGCCATCAATCTCCCCCCTACTGTGCCCCCGCCCCAGGTGCAGGCTCCATCATAATCTTCATTGAGCTCGCACCGGGATTTGACGCAATATGAATTGCCTCAACCGCTTCTTCCAGCGGGAAACGATGCGAAATCAATCGCGTCAGGTCGAGACCGCTCCGGTAACCGCCAAAGACCAGGTCGGTTACTTCACCCAGAATCGGGAACGAAGATGAGTATGAGCCGAGGAGGGTCTTTTCGTCCACACATACAGCGGCGGGGTCAAAGGTCGCCTCGCCATGCTGGGTCTGGGCAAAAAGCATCACCTTGCCTCCCGGGCGCACTGCGTCCATCGCCGTCTTGATCAGGCCGTTTCCACCAACGGCAATAATCACCGCATCCGCGCCTCGGCCCTCGGTCTCGGCAATCACCCGTTCCACAACATTTTCCGTTCCGGCTTGGATCGGATTCGCGAGTCCGTAGCGAGCAGCAATTGCATGGCGCTCGGGGAAGAGATCGGAGGTCAAAACGCGCGCTCCAGTACGCTTGGCCATCAGGGCATGCATCAGTCCGATCGGCCCCTGGCCAATCACCAGAACCGTGTCGTCGGCTGCGAGGTTCAGCAGTTTGGCGCCTTTGAGCACTGTCATCAGCGGCTCAACAAACGCAGCCTGTTCAAACGGCACGCCATCGGGAATCTTGACCACGCCGCCCCTGGCAACCAGGAAGTCCATGGCACGGAGGTACTCGGCAAAGCCGCCGCCGGAAGGCGCAAAGCCTGCAGTCGCGCCGGTCTTCAGGTAGAGCGGGCATTGGGCAGGCGTGTTCTTACGGCAGTAGTAGCACTCGCCGCAAGGCACGTGATGGAAAGTCATCACGCGGTCGCCCACTGCATAGTTGGTGACGCCGGCGCCTACCTCCGCCACCACCCCGGCCATCTCATGGCCAAAGATTCGCGGCGCAGAATGCGAGCCCATGTGAATCTTTTTGAGATCGGTGCCGCAGACGCCGCAGGTGGCGATTTTGATCAGCAGCTCTCCGGGTCCGATGCTCGGGACCGGCACAGTTTCGAGGCGCATGTCGTTGATGCCTCGATAGACAACTGCGCGCATGGACGTGGGGATCTTTGAATCAACCTGGAATTTAGGACTTGAAATTTGGGTGGCCATTCTGTTTTCTGATGCGACCTCATTCATCGGAAAATCGTCCATCGAGGAAATCACTCAGTGACTCCGCGATGTTTTGGGAAGCTCGTTTACTATTCTCGCCCATCCGGAGGAGCGCAGGCCAGTACCAGGGCCGCAAGGTGGTATACAAAGTCAACCGTGCCAGCCGGATTTGCCCGGTGGGCGAGAGAAAGCGGTTGAAGTCAGGCAGCCGGTCTGTAAAACCGTCACTCACCCCTTTGATGCAGTAAAAAGGGATGTCTCGTGCGGCGGCGAGCCGTGCGACCGCTGCCGCTTCCATGTCGACCAGGGCGGCGTTGTAGGTTGAGGCGAGGCGGCGCTTTTCGGCCTGGTCGGCGACCTTCGGGCTGGTCGCCAGCCACAGCTCACCGGCGCCCGCTTCACAATGAAATCGCTCACCGGTACGAACGTCGATGACGCCGGCCACGTTGCGGGCAGAACCGGCGGCGATCTCGGGCCGGAGGGCCCCGGCCCAGCCGATAGAGAAGATGAGGTCCACGGGTCCGCCTTCTTCAATGCCGGCGAATGCGCGAGTGGCCGCATCTTGGCCCGCGCCGGCGCAGGCGGCGATCCATTCCTCTTCCTCATTGCGCTGCGCCCAGAAATGAATGCCGTTTCGCGTGCTGTGCGGCCATCCGCGCACGAGCGGCTTAAGCTCACCATGAAACGCGGCAATGATGGCGGTTCGAGTCATGCGCGGGCCCGCGCAGTCTTTGCAGGCGCATAGCCGTTCGCTCGGAACCACTCGATCGCGGCACGCATTGATGGATACACCGGCATCACGCGGAAGCCGAGTTCCTGCTCGGCATGAGCGCTCGAGGCATACATTTTTTTGCGCCCCATCCGCACTTCTTCAAGCGTCGCTCTCGGCTCCTTGCCGCGGATGCGCCCTGTGATCCACTCCTCAAAAAACGCGTAGGTGGCGGCGACAGCAAACGGAATCCTGACCGTGGGCGATGGAATGCCGGTGATAGCCGACATCTTGTCGAGGATCTGCTTGAGCGTGAGATTTTCTCCGCCAAGAATATAGCGCTTGCCGGGCGATCCCATGGTCAGAGCCAGCACATGGGCGCGAGCAACTTCGGAGACATCGACGAGGTTCATGCCGGTATCAACGTACGCTGGAAATTTCCCGTTGAGAAAGTCGACGACGATGCGGCCGGTTGGCGTGGGCTTGCGATCGTTGGGGCCGATGGGAGTGGTCGGATTGAGGATGATGACCTGCAGCCCGCCCTGCGCCGCTTTCGTCGCCTCCTGCTCGGCCATGAACTTCGAACGCTTGTAATGGCCCACCATGTCCGCGATCGAGACCGGCGTGTCCTCATTGATGATGATGCCGTCGGTGCGGAAGTGCATCGTCGCAACGCTGGATGTGTAGACGAAGCGCTTGACGCCGGCCTCGCGTGCGAGCCTCAGCAGCTCACGCGTGCCGTCGACGTTGGCGCGGTACATCGCCGCCGGATCAGGAATCCAGAGCCGGTAATCGGCGGCCACATGGACAACCGCGTCGCAACCAGCGAGCGCCGGCTTGAGCGAGTCGGGAGCGGCAAGATCGCCAACCACCGTGTCGCCGTGAACGCCCTCCAGATTGGCAAGGTTGCTGCTCTTGCGGACAAGAAGGCGCAGATGGGCGCCATCGGCAGCAAGCGCCTTGGCCACATGATGGCCGATGAAACCCGTTGCGCCGGTAAGGAAAATCTTCATTCGAAAACGCAACTATATTGTAATCGGGTGCTTGGAGCGCTGGCGCTCATGCCGTGGACTCAAAGAGGATTGGGCCAACTACGGGGAGCTTCCTTCACCAGGAGTTTTTCCATCCCGGGGAAACAATGGGAAAATCGTTTGGGTATCCTCTTTTTCAAGGGCCGAGCACCTCGAAAGAATCGTCGAAGGCTGTTGCATTCGCGGCTGTCTTATTTCTCGGGCGTTTCTGATTTACGAATTTTGTTGAGGTCGTCCCCAATGAAGAGATATAGTGTCGCTGCTTTGTTGGTGGCGCTGGCGGCCGGCGTCAGTCTTGCGCTCAGGCCAATGCTGACCAACTTCCCAGCGCTCACCCCACTCCTGTTTCTCGGTGCCATCGCTTTCGTGGCACGATATGTTGATTTTGCGGCGAGCATCTTTTCGTTGCTCATCTCTGCGGCGCTGCTCGATGTTTTCTTTTTCCCGTCGCCTCAACGGCAATCGATGCTCGGCCTGGCGCTGGTGAAGACAATCGCGTTTATCGCCGTCAGCGCTGCGATTTGCACTCTGATCCGGAAACTCCGCAATGCTCGCGCCAGCCGGGCAAGACTGGCGGCGATCGTCGACTCTTCGAACGATGCGATCATCAGCGCGGATTTGGATGGGATCGTCACGAGCTGGAACGCAGCGGCGGTGAAGATGTTTGGCTTTGCATCGGATGAAATGATCGGGCAGCCGATTCTATGGATTGTTCCCGATGAATTGCACGAACAAGAAGAGGCGACTCTGCACAATCTGCGAGAAGGAAAGCGATTCGATCACTTTGAGACGGAGAGAATGCGCAGGGATGGCTCGCGGATCAAAGTATCGCTGACGATTTCGCCTTTGATGGATGCAGAGACGCGCGTCGAGGGCGCGTCGATGATCTTCCGCGACATTACCGAGCGGGTGAAGATGCAGCACGCATTCATCGAATCAGAGAAATTGGCAGCAACAGGGCGAATGGCGGCGGCCATTGCTCACGAGATCAACAATCCCCTCGAGGCGGTGACCAATCTCGCGTTCTTGATCAATACCAACGAGAATCTGGATTCTTCCGCCAAAGAATGCTCGGAGATGCTGATGGATGAAATCCATCGAATCAGCAACCTCGCCAAGCGGAGTCTCACGTTTTTCCGCGACACGAGGAAACCCGCCGAGTTTGATCTCGCCGCAACGTTGGATGGCGTGCTCGATCTGAACAAGCCGCTATTTGCACAGAAGAATATCTCGGTACGCCGCGACTATGCCGGACCTTGCATGGTGTTTGGTTCGTCGGCGGAAATGCGGCAGGTGTTTTCGAACCTGATCCGCAATGCCATCGACGCAGTTGCGATGGAAGGGCTGATCGAGGGGCGAATCCGCGCCGCGCGAGGAGGCAATTGGAAGATTACCGTCGCGGACAACGGGCACGGCATTCAGCCTGGCGCGCGGGAGCGGCTCTTCCAGCCGTTCGTAACCACAAAGGGAAACACGGGCAATGGGTTGGGGCTTTGGATCAGCCGCGGGATTGTGGAGAATCACGGAGGCAAGATTCGGGCCAGAAGCGCTCTCATCGCGGGAAGATCCTGGACGGTGTTCTCAGTGGAACTGCCCGCAAGCGCGGCAGCGGCCAAAGAAAACGCGACCGCTGCAACTGCGAATTAGCCTGTCCTACTCGAGCGCTTCGGGATGCAGCCCGATGTTCTTTTCGCCGGCGGCCTTCTTTTCGTTCCAAGCCTTCACCCAATCTTCCCAGTGCTTGCCTGCGGCGCGGTCTTTGCCAAATTCGAGGCGCGCGATGTCGGCATAGCTGATCTTGCGCTTCTCGGGGGCGCTTGGCGTGAAGTACTGCACCCAGGATTCGGCCAGCGTCGCGCCGGTCTGGCGATTGAAGATGAAGGCCTCAATTTTCTCGCCTGACTTGAGCGTGATGGTGACATCGCCGCGAAAGTCGAAGGCCTTTTCGAGAGCCCGGCGCAGGTCTTCGTCGCTTGCGAGCTCAGGGACAGAGCCCTCGAGCTCTTCGTGAGTCGTTCCCGGAGCCAGTTCCAGCGCTTCAATTTGCTCGCGGGTGTAGCGCTGCACCTCGGCCGTCATACGCGGGTCTCCTCAAGCGCGCGATCGGGGTGCGTAATCTGCACCAGAGACGAAGGCCCGGTGGGCATGGGCTCATTGAGCAGATTCAGTGCGTGCTGGTCGGGATAGAGCGAGAAGCTGCCCTTCACCATTGCAAGGAATCCTTTGAGCGACCCGAACCCCTCCAGAACCGCCGATGGCTCGTAGCCGCAACTGACCATGCAGTTCGCGCACTTGGGATTGCCGCTGCCCACACCGTACTCTTCCCACTTCGTCGTCTCCATCAACTCCTTGAAGGTGTCGGCATAGCCATCCTGCAACAGGTAGCACGGGCGCTGCCAGCCGAAGATGTTGTAGGCGGGCGAGCCCCACGGTGTGCAGTCGTAGTTGCGGTCGCCCATCAAAAACTCGAGAAAGAGCGGCGACATGTTGAACTTCCAGCTCTTTTTGCGGTTCGACAGAATGGCGCGGAAAAGACGCCGCACGCGCGCGCGGCCCATGAAACGATTCTGGTCGGGCGCCTTGTCGTAGCTGTAGCCCGGTGAAAGCACCACGCCCTCCACGCCGATGGCCATTACCTCATCGAAGAAGGCGCGCACGTGATTCGGATCTGTGCCATCAAAAAACGTCGCGTTCGGTGTGACGCGAAAGCCACGCTTGACGGCGTCCTTAATGCCCTCAATCGCCAGGTCCCATCCGCCTTCGCGGCAAACGGAGAAGTCGTGCTCCTCGCGCTGGCCGTCGAGATGCACGCTGAACGTGAGGTACTTCGACGGCGTAAATTCGGGCAGGCGGCGCTTGAGTTCGAGCGCATTGGTGCAAAGGTAGACGTACTTCTTGCGCGCCACCAGACCGTTGACAATCTCCACGATCTGCGGATGCAGCAGCGGTTCGCCGCCGGGAATCGACACCATGGGCGCGCCACATTCCTCGATCGCAGCGAAGGCCTCCTCCGGTGTGAGCTGCTTCTTCAGGATGTGCGGCGGATATTGCACCTTGCCGCAGCCGGCGCACGCCAGGTTGCAGCGGAACAGCGGCTCAAGCATGAGCACAAGCGGATAGCGCTTGTTGCCCTTGAGCCGGTTTTTGAGGACGTAGGTTGCCACCGTCCACATCTGTGAAATTGGAACTGCCATATTCGGGTAAACCCTCCGTCACAACCTCTAGCTTCGGATCGAACACATTTGAGTTACCAATCCAAAAAGCAGCGGCTGGAAGCTAAAAGCTGGAAGCTGCTCTTTCCATCGCCCGCTTGTAACTCGTCAAAGCGAGCAGCGGAAAATAATCGCGATAAATCGTGTACGCCAGATAAAAGACTCTTGGAAAGCCGGTTCCCGTGTACAGGGCCTGGCGTCGAATACCTTCGCCGGTGCTTTCCTCCCAATTGCCGTTGGGCTGCTGCCGCGTGAGCAGCCAGCGAATGCCCTTTGCAATGGAGTCGGAGCGGTCATCGCCTGCTGCAAGCAGTCCGAGCAGCGCCCATGCCGTCTGCGACGGTGTGCTGGGACCGATGCCGCGCGTATTCGCATCATCGTAGCTGCCGCAAGTTTCGCCCCAACCGCCATCGGGATTCTGCACCATGCGAATCCATTCGGCGGCCTGCTGCACTTGCGGCTCGAGATGGTCCACGCCGATGGCATCAAGCCCACGCAGCACCAGGTAGGTTCCGTAGAGATAGTTGACTCCCCAGCGGCCAAACCAGCTTCCATCCGGCTCCTGCTCATTGAAGATGAACTTGACAGCCTTTTCGACTCGCTTGTCGGCGCGGCTGTAGCCGTAGCTGGCCAGCATCTCAAGGATTCTTCCGGTAATGTCGACCGTTGGCGGATCGAGCATGGCATTGTGATCGGCGAAGGGGATGTACTCGAAGATCATCTTGGTGTTGTCTTTGTCAAAGCTGCCCCAGCCGCCACTCTTGCACTGCATCGCCAAAACCCACTGAATCGCGCGCTCAGCCACGCGAAGCTGATAGTGCTCGCGGGGGTTGTCCACCTTGCTTAACGCAAGCAGAACCTGCGCCGTATCATCGGTATCCGGATAAAACTCATTGTTAAACTCGAAGTACCACCCACCGGGATCGCACTTCCGCACCTTGACCGCCCAGTCGCCTTTGTGGCGGACTTCTTTGGACAGCATCCAGTCGACGGCTTTGATGAGGCGGGTGTCGTTGCGCGATACGCCTGCCTCTCCCAGAGCGAAAACAGCC
>OKRB01000128.1:9187-25385 GCA_900290245.1 Candidatus Sulfuritelmatomonas gaucii
CGGTCGTTGCGCGATACGCCTGCCTCTCCCAGAGCGAAAACAGCCTGCGCCGTGTCCCACACAGGGCTCATGCAAGGCTGCATGCGGAGGGTAGGCTCGGGCATTTCAGGGGTGGGCGGCTGCTCGATCCCCAGCTTCTCGAATTCATCGCGCGCGCGAATCACCTGCGGGTCGTCTTCGGAGTAGCCGAGGCAACGCAGCGCGATAATGGCGTTCAGCATTGCCGGATAAATGGCGCCCAGGCCGTCGGTCATCTCCAGCCGTTCGAGTATCCATTTTTCCGCTCGCTTCAAAGCCAGTTTGCGCAAGGGGCGGATGTGAACAGCTTCAGACCAATGCATGATCCGGTCAAGGATGATGAAAAAGTTGCGCCAGCATATGAGCTTCGTGCGATCTCTGCGCAAGCGCAGAATGGAGTTGGCGCGGCCGCCCACGAAGAGCTCGTCGATTCCCTGCTCCGGCGGAATCTTCTTGAATGGCTTTTTGGCGTACATGATCGCCAGCGGGACAAGAATCGATCGCGACCACGAAGAGATTTCGTAGATATTGAAGTAGAACCATTTGGGAAAGAGGACGATCTCCGGTGGAATAGCAGGCACCGCATCGTATTCGTACTGGCCCAGGCCGCAGAGGTACATCTTGGTAAACGTATTGCACGCCGTGACGCCGCCATGCGCGAGCACCCACTCGCGGCATTTGGCCAGGCGCGGATCGTCCGGCCTCACTCCCATAAGCTTGGCTGAAAAGTAGCACTTCACCGAAAGCGAGATGTTCCCCGGCCCTCCGGGATAAAGACTCCAGCTGCCATCCTCTTTCTGGTAGCGCATCATTTCAGTGAAGGCGCGCTGCAGCCGGCCCGGATCGCCGCTTTCCAACAGCGTGTGCAGGAAGATGTAGTCAGCCTCGAGCATGGAGTCGGCTTCGAGCTCGCCGCACCAGTAGCCTTCCGAGTGCTGCAGCGTCAGAAGAAATTCGCGCGCGCCGGCGATCGCCGACTCAACGTCGGCCATGTCTGCATCGAGCCGGCCAAATCGTGGCGCCGCGGATTGCATCTTCTGTTGCTCAGGAGTCATGCAGTCTGCAATGTCTCAACTATTCTCCGGAACTCGGGCGAATTCTCCCGCAGTTCCGGCTTTTTGGCGCATGCGCGAACCGTGTTCCCCCTCTATGAGATGCCGCTGGTCAGTGAACGGGAACAGGCGCGGAGCCACTTGCGCTGCCAATGGCTTGCACAATTTCGGGAGGCAGGCCGAAGCGCACATTTTCCGGCATGACCTCCACTTCTTCGACGTCTTCGAATCCGTTCTGGCGCAAATACTTGACGACGTCTTCGACAAGGACCTCGGGGGCCGAAGCGCCGGCCGTGACTGCGACATTTTCAACTCCAACCAGCCATTCAGGATGAATGGCCTGGGAGTCATCGATGAGATGACCCATGGTGCCGAGGTTCCGCGAAACCTCAACAAGGCGATTGGAGTTGGAACTGTTAGTGGATCCCACGACAAGAAGTAACCCGGCCTGGTGAGCAACGTTGCGCACGGCCACCTGCCGGTTTTCCGTGGCGTAGCAAATGTCTTGCGAGTGCGGGCCGACGATGTGAGGAAATTTTTCCTTCAGTGCGTGGATGATGTCGCGCGCCTCGTCCAGGCTGAGCGTGGTCTGCGTCAGGTAGGCGACGCGGTTGGGATCGGGAAGCTCGAGCGCTTCCACCTCTGCAACGTTCGAAACCACGTGGGTCACATCGGGCGCTTCACCCAGAGTGCCTTCAATCTCGTCGTGGTCGCGGTGGCCGATGAGCACCAGCGAATAACCTTGCTTGGCAAACTTCACGGCTTCAAAATGCACCTTGGTCACCAGCGGGCAGGTCGCGTCAATCACTTTCAGATTGCGTCCCTTGCTGCGCTCACGCACTGCTGGAGACACGCCGTGGGCGCTGTAGATCACGCGCTGGCCGTCCGGCACATCGTCGATCTCGTGGACAAAAATCGCGCCCTTCGCCGCCAACTCATTCACTACATAGCGGTTATGGACAATTTCCCGACGCACATAAATAGGGGCGCCGAAGGTCTCAAGGGCAATCTTGACAATATCGATGGCGCGCACCACACCGGCGCAAAAACCGCGTGGTTTCAGCAGCAGCACCCTTTTCTTGCTTGGGGAAGTCGAGCCAGGCCCGGGTTGGGGAATGGAGTCGAGGACTGTGTTCGTCACATCTTCAAGTATACCAATTAGCAAGATGAAACGACAGGTTCAGAATACGAAGGTATCGGCCTGCCTAACTGCCGATTCCCGTTGTCGTTCCGTAGAGTTGTCCCTTTGCACCGCGATCTCGCGCCAGGTCCGAGCGGGGCGACATGTTTTCAGCTCTTTACAAGTCCCGAAGGCGGCCGATCCGCCTTGGCTGCAGCCCATTCTTTGTTCGGTTTGCCGGCCATGCGAAATCGCAGTTCACCCCCGGCAACAATCTGCTCATGCGTAAGCCACGACCGATTCCACTCTCGCCCGTTGAGTTCGGCGCTCTGGATATAAACATTGTCCGGCGAGTTATTTTCGGCGATGATGTCAAACGTTGCGCCAGTCTGCGGATTGCGAATGGCAGCCCGGTTTACGATCGGGCTTCCGATCACATAGACCCCCGTGCTGGCGTTCACCGGATAAAAGCCCAGCGCCGCAAAGACGAACCAGCTTGCCAACTGGCCGCAGTCGTCATTGCCGGGAATGCCCGCCGGCGTATTGTTGTAAAGCTCCGCGACCTTGCGCACCCAGTACTGGGTCTTCCACGCCGCGCCGGCGAAGGGATACAGGTACGGATTGTGATTGCTCGGTTCGTTGCCCTGCGCATCCTGTCCGACCATGCCGCTAATGTCGGGCTGCGGCCACGGAGGGCCAGAGACGTAGGAGGGCGCGGTGAATAAGGCATCGAGCTTGGCAACAAATGCATTGTCACCCCCGTGCAGGTCAATCAGTCCCTGCACGTCGTGGGGAACGCTGAAGCTGGCTTGCCAGGCATCCGTTTCAACGTAATCCTCATATTGAATGTCCGGCTCGAAGGGATCGCGCCATTTGCCGCTCTGCGTCTTAGGGCGCATGAAACCTGTCGATGCATCGTAGACGTTCTTGTAGTTCTGGCCCAGCTTGTAGAAGAGAGCCGCATCGTCATGCTTCCCCAGCAGCTCCGCCATGGCGCCCGCACACCAGTAATCGTAGGCGAGATCGAGAGTACACGAAACCGAGCCGCCATGAAGGTCCATGGGCACGTACCCGAATTGGCGAAAGTTCTCCTGCAGCTTCCCGTTGTCGCGTGATCTTCCAATGTCTCGGGCTGAAGCGCCGGGAGGCGCTGAAGCGCGCGCGCCGAGTGCGGTATCGCGAATCGCTGCGTATGCCGCTTCGGCGTCGAAGTCACGCAGGCCTCGCGTATAGGCGCCGACGATCATCCCCGCGGCGTGGAACCCGGTCATGCTCCAGGTTTCATTTCCCCACAGCGGCCACATAGGCAGCGTGTGCAGTCCAAGCTGTTCGTAGTCCGCAACCAAGGTGCGAACAATGTCACTGGTCCGGTGCGGCTGCATCAGCATGATGAAGGGAAACTCGCCGCGATAGATATCCCAGATGGAAAGCGCGGTGTATTTGGTAAAGCCGGGATGAAGATGATTCTGGCGATCCTGCCCGCGATATGTTCCATCAACGTCGTTGAATGTGGCTGGAGCAACCAGGCCGCGATACGCCCCGGTGTAGAAAGTCTCTGTCAGCTCGTTTGTAGGCAGGCCCGCGTCGAGCACATCCAGTGCATTGCTCCACTCATGCTCGGCTTCGCGAGCCATGGCGTCGAAGTCCCAATGAGGAATTTCGGCGGCCAGATTCTTTGCAGCACCCTCAACACTGGTGCACGAAATGCCCACGCGGATGACCAAAGGCTCGGTGCCCGGTGCATCGCCTAAGATCGCTTTGATCTCTTTTCCGTTGAACTCGTTTCCGGCAGAAGCTGTGCTCACGGCGCCGTCCAAACTCACATCCATTGACGTGACCGGCCGCGAGAATTCCATTACAAAGTACGCTTGCTTGTCCTCGGCCCATCCATGCGTCGCCCGCATGCCGCTGATGCGCGTGGTGCTCTCGATCTTCAGCTCGGCGTGATAAACCTTGCAGCCGATGCCATGCACCAGGTCGAGAATCACACCCCGGCGCGTCCCAGCCGGCAATGCGGGATAGCCGTAGCGGTGCATGCCGCAGCGCGTAGTTGCGGTTAGCTCGGCCTCGACATCAGGCGTAAGCAGATGCACGCTGTAGAAGCCCGCGCGTGCGGTCTCCCTTTCATGCGTGAAGAACGAACGATAGCCCGGCACCGCCTTATCGAACACCCAGCCGGAGTCCGGCCCCAACGCCTCAATCTGCTCTTCTGCCAGATCCGGTGGGATCCCTGGATCGAATGACCAGTTCTTCCCTTCCACTACCGGCATCAGCAGGATGTCGCCCAGGTCGCCGCCGCCGGTTCCCTGCACGTGGGTGTGACTAAAACCGATCAAAACGTTATCGGGGTAGTAGTAGCCCGGGCAATGATCCCAACCTGTATAGTCACCTCTCTTGTTCCAGTGGATCTCCGGCGCGCCGGCGGTGTCCGGGCTCAATTGCACCAGGCCAAAGGGAGCGACGGCTCCAGGAAACATGTGGCCCCGCCACCCGGTACCGATCTCCGGCCGAACGCTCTGAACCGCATCCCCTCCCTGCTGGCTTTCCTCTGAACCCCGCGGTGCCGCCAAGCTCCGTATTGGCTCCAGAAGCGCTCCGAACGGAGCCACTGTTCCGGCCGTCGCCGCCCCGCACATCTTGAGAAACTCCCGTCTCCGCAACTCCGACCATCCCCGATACCCCATGCAAGCTCCCTGTTCTGAAGATCATGACGATTATAGTGCCATGCGCACGCAACAAGCGCAGGTGGGGGTTCCATCCTCCGGGCTGGAGTTTGCATCGAACTCGCCATATCCGCGACTGGAAAGCAGAATTCTAGGCGGATCGAGGAGAGACGAAGATGGCAGACACAAAGAAATGTGCGAACCCGCCGTGCGTCTGCAAGCCCACTGACGGGTCAAAGTATTGCAGCGCTTATTGTGCGGGAGCGGAAGAACGAACCGACGTCGTGTGTCACTGCGGCCATGCAACCTGCGATGGCGATGTATCCAACGTGGAAAACCAAATCGGCACAGCTGACAACGCCTGAAGCCAATAAAGGAGCCGGTATCTCTTCGCCTGCGGGCGCATTGCCGGAAGCAAGTGACCGGTCACCAAAATGCGGTTCGAAATGGCAGCGCGTCGATGCCCGGTTGCCGCCGGCGCAACGAAGCTGGAACTGCAAATGAGTGGCCGCCAACGGTAGGGGATGTCGCGAAAATACGCACGCGTCAATGCGCAACGCTACGCTGTCACCGGGCTCGCTGCCCGCGCCTCCCACCTTCACGCCAGCGGCGAAGAGTGAGAAATCGAGCGAGCCCAATGGCAAAATTGAGATAGCCAGGCTCCCCCGGTTTCTGCAAGGGCGAAGCCTGGCGCTGGAATTCTGACCCGAGATCAACCTGAAGAGACGAACAGGCCGGTCAGGGACTCAGTGGTGATGATTTGCCGCTTCGGTAGCGAGCCTGATTTCCCGTTTTGCCTGGTCTAATAGATCTTTCGCGCGAGCGGCATGGCCTCCCATGTCCCACTCGTTGGCCTGCTGAGCGGCAGCAATCCGGTCAAAGGCCTGATTGATCAGCCGTTGCGCCTCCATCAGGTTAGGGCGCCGGGGTCCCTGTGCGACCAGCACGCCGCCCGTAAAACTTGCCAAACAAAGTACGGAGCCCAAAACGAATTTGCTTCTTGTCATCGGGGAAACCCTCCGGCAGTCAAGGTAACAGAAAGAGGCAGAACCTTGGCAACAAAAATTCATGGGCTGGCGCGCTGGAATGCGCAAATATTCCGCCCGCGTGCCCAAAGCGGTGCTAAGCTTGAGAGCCATACGGACGATGGAGGGAGCCTTATGGCCAAAGCCAAGAAGTGCGCAAATCCCGCCTGTAGCTGTGTTCCAAGCGACGGATCAAAGTACTGCAGCGCCCACTGCGAGGGCATCGGCACTCGCGCCGAGGTAGTTTGCCGGTGCGGCCATTCCGACTGCGCCGGCAGCATAAATACATAGGGTCGGCGCGCAAAAAGCGATTCAGGTCTCAGCATCCACTGAATTCCCCGAAGCGCTGCCACTGACACATCCATCGGCCATGAGGATTGGCGTGTGTGGACCAGGCGCCGAGTTTTGGTGACCATCATTGCGGAGCCAATACCGATTTTTCCTCAGATTCCCTCGATTTCAACCGCAGCCTTGATGGCTTTGCGCATCTCTTGCCGCGGCTAGAATCAATGTAGCCATGTCCGAATTTACCCACCTGCATCTGCACACTGAGTATTCCCTTCTGGATGGCGCCTGTGACGTGACCAAGCTCGTGGATCGCGTCGCCGCACTGGGGCAAAAGTCTGTCGCCATGACCGACCACGGGAACATCTACGGCGCGGTGCACTTTTTCGAAGCAGCCAAGGCCAGGGGCATCAAGCCCATTCTGGGCTGCGAGCTCTACGTGTGCAAGGCCGAGGATCATCGCGCCGAGACGCCGAAAGACGAATACAACCACCTGCTGGTGCTCGCTGAAAACGAAGAGGGCTACCAGAACCTGATCCGCCTGACCTCGGAGGCGAGCCTGAACGGTTTTTACCGCCGCCCGCGCGTGAGCAAAAAGTACCTCGCGGAACATTGCAAGGGACTGATCGGGTTTTCCGGCTGCCTGAGCGGCGAACTCTGCGAGACGCTGAACAACGAGAAGCTGGACCAGGCGGCGAGGTACCCGAGGGCAAAGGACGTCGCCTTGCAGTACCAGGACATCTTCGGCAAGGGAAACTTTTTCCTCGAGATTCAGGACCAGGGCCTCGACGACGAAAAGAAGATCAACGGCGATTTGCATCGCCTGGAGCGCGAGCTCGAGATTCCGTTGGTTGCGACCAACGATTCGCACTACCTGTGCGGCGAAGATTCGCATGCGCACGACGTGATGCTGTGCGTTCAGACGGGCGCGAAGATCCACGAAGCCAACCGCTTCAAATTCGACAGCGACCAGTTCTTTGTAAAGAGCGCGGACGAGATGGCGCACATCTTCAAGGATTCGCCAGGCGTGCTTAAGCGGACGATGGAGATTGCCGAGCGCTGCAACCTGAAGCTGCACGCTGTCGAATCTCCCTTTCCCGATTTTGCTGTGCCCGAAGGTCACACCACCGCGAGCTATTTTGAGCAGGTGTGCCGCGAAGGTTACAGAAAGCGTCTTGAGACCTCCATCAAGCTGCTCGAGTCGCGCGGTGTGTTGCGCACGCCGATTCACGAATATGATGCGCGCCTAGAACACGAGATCGCAATCATCAGGCAAATGAATTACTCGGGCTATTTCCTCATTGTCTGGGACTTCATCAAGTACGCGCGCGATCACGGCATCCCTGTCGGTCCCGGAAGAGGCTCGGCAACCGGTTCGCTGGTGGCCTATGCAATGGAGATCACCAATATCGATCCGCTGCAGAATTCGCTGCTCTTCGAGCGATTCCTGAATCCCGAGCGCGTGTCGATGCCCGATATCGACGTGGACTTCTGCATGAACCGGCGCGGCGAAGTCATCGACTACGTGACCCGCAAGTACGGGCGCGAGCAGGTGGCGCAGATCATCACATTCAATACGATGGCGGCCAAGGCGGCGATCAAGGATTGCGGACGCGCGCTCGACATGCCGTATGGAGATGTGGACCGGATTGCGAAGTTGGTTCCGGCAACGGTGGGCATGACGCTCGATAAGGCGCTCGAAGACGTTCCCGATCTGCGCAAGGTATACGACAGCGATAAGCAAATTCGCGAGCTCATCGACACTGCGAAAAAGCTGGAAGGCCTGGTGCGCGGGTCTGGTGTTCACGCGTCGGCAGTGGTGATTGCGCCGCGTCCCCTCATCGACCTGGTCCCGCTGGCCAAGACCAAGAACGACGAAATTGTAACCGCCTACGACATGAAGGCCGTGGAGAAGATGGGTCTGCTCAAGATGGACTTCTTGGGCCTGACGACGCTGACGGTGATCGCCGACTGCCTGAAGCTGATTGAGCAGCACCGCGGCGAGAAAGTGGATATTGAGGCGATTCCGCTGGACGACACGGAGACCTACAGCAAGGTGTTTCACACCGCGCTGACTTCGGGAGTGTTCCAGTTCGAGTCGAGTGGTATGCGCGATATTTTGCGGCGCTACAAGCCGGATTCGGTGGAGGAGCTGACGGCCTTGAATGCGCTCTACCGCCCCGGACCGATGAGCATGATCGACGACTTCATCGAGCGCAAGTGGGGCCGGCGCAAGGTGGAGTACATGCTTCCGGAACTCGAGCATGTGCTGAAAGAAACGCTGGGCGTGATCGTCTATCAGGAACAGGTGATGCAGATCGCGAACGTACTGGCGAATTACTCGCTCGGCGAAGCCGACTTGCTGCGGCGCGCCATGGGCAAGAAGAACGCCGAAGAGATGGCCAAGCAGCGCGATCGATTTGTGAGCGGCGCAGTGGCGCACGGTGTAAAGAAGGATACGGCGGGCGACATCTTCGACCAGATGGACAAGTTTGCCGGCTACGGATTCAATAAATCGCACTCGGCGGCGTACGCGCTGGTGGCGTACCAGACTGCTTATCTCAAAACGCATTACCCGATAGAGTTCATGGCGGCGCTTCTCACGTCGGAAACGTCGAAGCCCGACAGCGTGGTCAAGTATATCGGCGAGTGCCGCGAAATGGGCATTCGCGTGGAACCGCCCGACGTGCAGGTTTCAGGAGCGCAGTTCACGCCGCACGGCGAAGCCATCCGCTTCGGGCTTGCCGCCGTGAAGAATGTCGGTGGCAATGCCATCGAATCCATCTTGACAGCTCGCAAAGAGGCGGGCGGGCAGTTCAGGAGCTTTTGGGAGTTCTGCGAAAAAGTCGACCTGCGCTTGATGAACAAGCGCGTGATCGAATCGCTGATCAAAGCAGGCGCTTTGGATTCTCTCGGCAAACGTGCCCAACTCACGGCGGCTGTCGACAAGGCGATGGAACGCGCGCAGAAAACACAGCGAGATGCGGAGCAGGGCCAGAGCGGATTATTCGGGCTCTTTGACGAGACGCCCGCGCGCGGCCGCGACGCCGATGCGCTACCGCCCGCCGCCGATTGGGAAGAGGGCGAGCGCCTCGCAAATGAGAAAGAGGTTTTGGGGTTTTTCGTCTCAGGCCATCCGCTCGACAGGTATGCTGAAAAGCTGCGCAACCTTACCGGGGTAATTTCGACGTCTGAAGCGCTGGAGCGCAAACCTCCTGACCGGCGCTGGGGTGCACAGCCCGACATGGCCGACGAGATTCAGGTGGCGGGAATCATTCACGGGTTGCGCGTGCAGAAGAGCCGCCGCGATCAAAGACTCTATGCGCAGGC
Source organism: Candidatus Sulfuritelmatomonas gaucii (assembly GCA_900290245.1). Lineage (GTDB taxonomy): Bacteria > Acidobacteriota > Terriglobia > Terriglobales > Acidobacteriaceae > Telmatobacter > Telmatobacter gaucii. The sequence goes on from OKRB01000128.1 coordinate 18,681, forward strand.
GGCGCTCGAAGATGCGACGGGCAAGATCGAACTGATCTGCTTTGCGCGGGACTATGAACGGCTCGCGCATCAGTTGAAAATCGAGGCCCCGGTGCTGGTGCGCGGAATGTTGATGGGAGACGAGGAAGCAGCGCCCAAGATCGCCATAAGCCAGGTGCAGCCGCTGGAAGAGGTCCAGGAGAAACTGCCAACGGGCGTGCGCATCCGCATCAATCTTGACCGCGTCAGCGAGGAGATGCTCGCCCGCCTGAAAAGCGCGGCTGACGCTGCGCCGGGCCCCGGTAAGGTGATGCTCCATTTGGAGAAGAAGGGCGAGTACGCGGTGATTCTCGAGCCAGAAGGTATGAGTGTGTCTGCCGATCGTGGCTGGGTGGAGCGTGTGGAAGAGTTGGTGGGTAAAGGCACAGTGCAGGCGTTGTGATAGAGAGAAAGAGTAGTCAATAGAGATTGGGGAGTTGAACCACTTACATCAATGACGTTTTGAAGGGGCACAACTTTAGTCGTGCCGCAGAACGCAGATAAGAGCGCGGGCTTTACCCCCTATGGCACGCTCCGCTATTACTTCTGCCAATTGTGTAGCTGGAATCGGGAATTTGAAAACGGCAGTCAGAGGCGAGTAGCGAATCGTGAGATATAGACCATTAGGCCGCGGTCCGCTAGAAGTCTCGGAACTGAGTTTCGGCACCTGGCTGACGGCCGCAGGTGGCATCGCGCGCGAGCAGGCCATTCGCTGCATTCATGCGGCGCTCGACCACGGAATCACGCTCTTCGATACCGCGAATCAATACGGCGCCGGCGAGGCAGAGCGTGTGCTGGGCGAAGCGCTGCGAGCTTATCCCCGCGGCCGCTATCTGATCGGAACAAAGCTGTATTTCCCCGTGGGCGGCGAACCGGATCATGGACTCACGGCGGCACAGATTGAAAAACAGTTGAATCGATCACTTGAGCGCCTCGGCGTCGACTGCATCGACTTATACCAGTGCCATCGCTACGACAAGGAAACACCGCTCGAGGAGACGATGCGCGCTCTCGACCGGGCTGTGCGCGAGGGCAAGGTGCGCGCAATCGGGTTCAGCGAGTGGACGGCCGAACAGATTAATGCCGCAGCAGCAATAGCGAGCGACAGAAGCCTCATTCCTTTCTCTTCAAGCCAGCCCCAGTACTCCATGCTCTGGCGAAAACCGGAGGCGGCGGTGTTCCCAGCATGCGCACGCCACGGGATCGGCAACCTGGCATTTTCTCCGCTTGCGCATGGAGTCCTCACCGGGAAATACGCGCCGGGTCAGCCGCCTCCGCCCGATAGCCGCGCGGCGAACGACAAGATGAATATGTTCATGGAGACTGCAGGCCGGCATTATCGCTCTGCTTCGTTGCTCGCTGGCGTCGCTCGGCTCAAGCCGATTGCAGAACACCTCGGCCTGACCATGGCGCAGATGGCGCTGGCTTGGGTGCTGCGGACGCCCGAAATCGCTTCTGCGATTATCGGCGCCACAAGCCCCGAGCAGATTGCCGACAATGCCCATGCTGTCGGCGTTACACTCTCTGCAGAAATCCTCGAACGCATCGACTACGCGCTTGACGGCGCCATCGTCTGGCAGTAACGACCCGCAGTCCTCTCTCGTCTGCGAATCGTGCGAAAAGCAGGTACGATCCAGCTCAGTGACTCCACTGGTAGGTCACGGTCTGCGTGACCTTGGCGCCCTCGTCTTTCTCTTGCACAGTTTCAAGGCTCAAATTCGAGAACATGCGGCTCAGGCTCGCCATATTCCCTGAAAAGAAGGCCGGGCTCTGGCCTTGCGACTGCATTGCCTGGTCATCGCCGACCGCGCTTGCCGTCTTGTCGAGCATCGTGAACAGGGCGCGAGAGTTCTGCTGTTCGCGAGGTGAATGCCGGTAAGCACCGGTATACGTGACGCCGCCTTGTGTGCTTTGTGTTGCGTTCTGTCCCCGGGCGAGCATCTTCTCCAGCAGATCGGAATCGTTGGCGAGGAATAGTTGCTTGTCGCGCGTCGCGATAAATAACGGCACGCGCCCATCCAACGCAAAGTAGCTTCCCGGCGACCCGGATCGCTGCTCCCAGCCAAGTCCGATACGGCCCGCAGTGAGCCCGGGTTGTATTGCCGTAGCCAGCGCACCGCGCACCGCTTCGTCATTCCAATTCGCTTCAGCCTGAACCACAACACCACTCGAACGAGCTTGTCGAGATTCAAAACCGCTATCGCCCGACGCTGGAGTCTCATTTTTCCCCGCGACCTGCCGCCACAATGACACTACAACATCCAGGCGGAAATGCGGCGCAAGCCCATGAATCGAGACGTCGACACGATGCCTCGGGTGCGTGCAATCCCACATTCGTATCCAGAAGCGAGCCGTTTAGGCCACTCTTCCGTGCAATTTTCTGTGTATGCTAGGTATATCCGCCGTGGAATTAGCCATGTCGAAGGCCGGATCCGTTCTGGACGACCGCCTGACGTTGGAGCTTCACATGTTTCGCAGTTTTCGTCTTCTGTTGGCCATATCTTTATTGGCCGTTGCGTTACCCCTTTACGCGCAAACCGGGTGCACTGATTCTCCTGAATCGCCTACGATCATACTCGCCATGGTGGCCGGCATCACTGGAATCGCGGTCGGCCTGAGGGCAATGCGCAAGCGCAAAACGTAGTTTTTTCGCCAGTCGTCCGGTGCAAGGCGTAAAAAAGCTGTATGTACTCGGCTTGGGGCTCATTCATCCGGCCTGGGAATTCGATGATGAACGTTCCCCGTACTCTGCTCCTTTCTTCAATTTCGTTGTCTCTGGCTGCAGCCATCGGCTGCGGCGGCAGCATTTCCAACTCCGGCGGCGGCGGATCCGGAGGGGACTGTCCCGCTCGCACACCGGTCGCAGGCGTCTCGTTCACGGGAAAAGTTCTTTCCGGCTCGCTGCCAGTTAGCGGAGCGTCGGTGCAGCTCTATGCCGCTGGAAACGCCGGCAACGGCTCCGCACCCGTTGCGCTTCTCACCAGCTCCCTCACGACCGCCGCCAATGGCACCTTCACCGTTCCTTCCGGATACAGTTGCCCGTCGTCACAAACCCCGGTGTACCTGCTCTCAAAAGGCGGCCAGGCGGGAACTGGTCCCACCATCCCGTCCGTCTGGCTCATGATCGCTCTTGGACCATGTGGCAGTTTGACTGCCGGAAGCTCCCTCGTCATGAACGAGGCGACATCCGCCGCAGCAACCTGGGCGCTGGCCTCATTTATGTCGAGCGGCGGCAGTATCGGCGCAAACTGCACCAATACCACAGGCCTCGACATTGCCTTCATCACTGCAAACGATCTTGTGAACCCGGCCTCGGGCACGTCGCCCGGCGCCGGGCTTCCCTCCACCCTGGCCGTCTCAACGAAAAAGCTGAATACGCTCGCCAACGCGCTCGCTTCATGCACCATTTCGAGCGGCGGCAGTAACTGCTCAGCCCTGTTCACTGCCGCCACATCCGGAAGCGCCGCGCCCACCAACACGCTTGATGCCGCGCTCAACATCGCCCACGCGCCGGCCAATAATGTCGCGGCAATCTATGCGCTCGCAGCCGGCAGTACAGCCTTCACGCCCGCTCTTTCTGCGGCGCCGCCTGACTGGATGCTCCACAACACCATCAGTGGCGGCGGCATGGCCTCGCCGGCTTCGGTGAGCGTGGCCGCATCAGGCAATGTGTGGGTCTCGAGCTACTTCAACACGGTTTCGGAATTCCTGCCCAACGGCGCAACCGCCTTGCCCTCGGGAATAGCCGGCTACGGCATCAACCAATCCTATGGAATGGCTCTCGACCCGCAGGGCAATGTGTGGGTCGCCAATGAGCAAACCAACCCCAACAGCGGGAATGGCGACGTGGATGAACTGAGCTCTTCCGGCGCGGCGTTGGCAACCGGACTTACCAGCGGCGGAGTCGACTTTCCCATTGCCGTCACCGCCGACTCCAATGGCGACGTCTGGGTCGTTGACTATGGTGACTCCAAGGTTTCGCTCTTCAATCGTTCGGCTGCCGCGCTGTCACCGTCTTCCGGCTGGGGCGGCACTTCACTCGCGTTTCCTGTTGCGCTTGCGGTCGACGCCAATCACAACGCATGGGTCGCCAACCAAGCGGGCGTGCTTCCCGTGACAAAAATCTTGGCTGACGGCTCGCAGGTGACGAACTACAACTGCGATTGCAACGGCGCGTCGGGCATTGCCACCGATCAAAACGGGAACGTCTGGATCGCCAATTACTACGGAAACAGCATCAGCGAAGTCACTACCGGCGGCACACTGGTTCTTGACGCTGCTACGGGCGGCGGCGTGAATCATCCCCAGGGCATCGCAGTAGATGGCGCAGGAACGGTCTGGATCGCCAACTATCTCGGTAACTCGATCTCTGAGGTCAAAAGCGCGTCGAGCGCCGCGTCCGGCACGTTCGCTTCGCCGTCAACAGGCTTTGGAACAGACGCAGCAATCCTTCAGCCTTACAGCCTGGCCATCGACGCCAGTGGAAGCGTCTGGGTTTCCAACTTCGGCAACAACACGCTGACCCAGTTCATCGGCATCGCAGCGCCCGTGAAGACGCCCTTGGCCGGTCCGCCGCAGCAACCCTAAAGCTCGAGAAGCCTAGCTCACCTGTCAACTTGTTTGCTTGTTCGCATAAGCTGCTGCTCCGCTTTGCGCGTCGCGCATTCCCTCAAGAGCATTGAATATGAGAAGAGCGGATCAGGCGCCCCAGCCCCGCAGATGAGGGGAAAGCAGTTTGGGTCTGTTTCCGGCCGTACTGAGGAAAAAGAAGCAAGGGCGCCAGTTTCACCTTACTCGATTACAGATTTGCTTTCCGGGGGATTCACGGGCAAAGGTATCAAGCTTGCAGACAGGGGGACACGCTGCATCCGGTCCGATTTGCGGCAGCCTAAGCGGGAAATGAGGATAAATCTCAGTGGCCGACGGAGTTTCGAAACTTCAAGTGAACCCTCAGAGATATCCGCAATGTGCTGGTTTTACTCTGGATATGGCGGGGACGACGGGGCTCGAACCCGCGACCTCTGCCGTGACAGAGTCGGTACTTCAAGTATTTCAACAACTTACAGGCTGCTGGGGACTGCCAAAATACCTCAAAATACGCAGTAGCCGAACTGATTTCGGGTTGGTGTACGGGTTGGGATTCTTAATTTCACCTCTGCCCTCGCGGTCTTTCCACCTAGACTTTTCGCTTATTCTTCTCCTATCATTCCTGCATGTTCCCAACTCCCAGTGGCCGCAAGACCTTCGTGGTGACCTGCAAGCGTTGCCGCCGCGACGTGCCAACCGGGCGGTAGGAGTTCCCCTTCCAGTCCATCACCGTCGAGTGCCCCCTGTGCAGCGAAGTTCGGCAGTACAGGCCGAGCGAAGTCTTTCTCGGTCGGGCAGACCAACTCGTGGTTCGGCAATAGCGTGCCGGAGGCCGCTGATGTTTGACCCGGATGCACACATGCCCCGTATCAATCGGGGGATGGTGTACCTCACTGCTGCTCGGTATGGTACTTAAACGACACGCTCAACTTTGTACGATAGACCGGCTTCCCGTCCTCAATGTGTATGTCCAACTTAATGACTTCAGCCACGCGCAAATCGCGCAGCGACTTGGACGCCGTCCCCAAGGCTAGAGCAGCCGCCTTCTCCCATGACTCGGTGCTGGTGCCGACCAATTCAATTACTTTGTAAACGCTCTCGGCCATTTTGCCCTCCTTTAAGCCAAGATTTCCTTTCTGGCTTCGGGTCGGCGGAATTTTACCATTGGAGTGGTACTCGGCGGGGGAATTCTTGAGGATTGGCCTCTTGCGCGGCTCCTGTGGCGCAAAGAACCGAAGATTCACCACGCTGCGCCTTGCAGTGTGTCAACTCTGCTATTGCGGATTCTCACGACGCTACTGCCTAACGAGCCCCCGGTCTACTTAAATGGTGGCTGCGGCGTCGAAAAGCGGCATCCGGTCGCGATGAGCGAGTGCCGCTTCTTCATCTGATCTGGCACAGAGCATCTCGTTTCCGAGAGGCTTTTGTGCGTTTGGCGGGGATATATAATTGTTTCAACGGCCAGCCCCTTTCATCCAAGCCCCCCGACGAGAATCACTCCCCACTGGTTGCTTCACATACCCCACACCGCCCCCCTAAAAGCTGGCAAAGAGCCGGGAGGAATCCCGGCTCGTTTGTTCGGCAACACATGAATAGGCCAAGCCCTTAGCGATTCGATGTCCACGGTCTGACACAGGGCTGGAAAAATGATTTTCGACCGGATCGTGCGATAGTCTTTCTTAACTCTGACATCAAGTCTCAGCGAACGCCTGACGAGCAGTGCGAACTTCTGCTGCAAGCACCCGTAGCAGCTTGGGATATAACGACGGGTTCGCTTGCATCACATCTTCAAAGTCGGCGCGAGTCACGAACCTGACCTCGGCGCTTCTGCGAACCATCGCCGTCAGGGAGTAAGGTTCGTTCCCAATGATTGCAGGAAGGCCGAGCAAACAACCAGCGCCAGCACGAAGGCACCTGACGGCCTTGCCCGTTGTCGATTCCAACATGAGGTTAGCTTCTCCACTCTGGAGAATGTACAGGCCGGTCGGTACGGTTCCTTGTTGAAAGAGGACGCGGCCTTCGCGGCAAGGAATGGGTTGGGATCGCTTCTCCAACTCTTTAATTAGCTCGGCGTCAGCCTCGAAAGAGTTTTGTTTCAAC
>OKRB01000125.1 GCA_900290245.1 Candidatus Sulfuritelmatomonas gaucii
GGACTCATAATCCCTTGGTTGGGGGTTCAAATCCCTCCGGGCCCACCACCATTGTATGGAGCAGGGGCTCGCTCATCGCTCGCTCCAGCGTTTCGACGCTTCCGGAAGGCTTCCTGGTTCTTCGCCGGCAAGAAGGCGCAATCTCTACCCTATCGAACACTACAAACGGCGCATGTGCGCCGAATCTTTCAAGCGCGATCAGTTTCGAATGCGAAAGAATACCCACCCGGACTCTAGGCCGCTGCCAGGTTCACGTTTTCGATTGCTTCGTCGATCTCGGCCGTGTTCTTGTAGCCGACGGTGACGCACTGCACGCCGGCCTGTTCGAAGGCGAAACGCATCGACTGCTGGCGATCGGCGCGGTCGGTAAAGGCGCCTTCTCCGACGAGCTTCATGCTGATGACACCCATGCCCGCAGCGCGCGTCTGCTTCACGTGTTCCACCACCTCGGCAACGTTTCCCGGCACGTTCCACGCGTCGCCGTCATTGTCCATGTGAACGCCCTTGTGATTCATGCGAATCATGGCTACGTCGAGCCATTTGTCGCCGGGGACCTGGCGAAGCGCAGGCAGCCCGTGCACCGATGCGCCGTGGCTCCTGACTGCTTTGCGGTGTTGCATCTCGAGGATGCCATCCTGCCAGCGGAGGCTGTCAGAGGGCCAAGTCGGGCCGGTTTGGACGTGGAGAAGCATGATGTCAAAATATTCAGTCTGCCCCTGTCTGCGCATCTCGTCGATCGCGGTCTGCGGGTCGGCGCCGTTAGTGGTGACCTTTGACATGAGCGCGTAACTTTCGCGCGGAAGCCCCTTGAGAGCAATGCCAAGCATCTCGGGCATGCCAGTGTAGGCCTGCGCCGTCTCAAAGAAGCGGATGCCATGATCGTAGGCATAGCGAACCAGGCGCGTGAAGCCGTCCTGCCCCAAATGGCGCTGCACGTGTCCGTTGTGCGTGCCGGTGCCGAAGGCGAGTCGCGTGACTTTTACGTCAGATTTTCCCAGGGTTACCCAATCTGTGGCGGATGCGTGCTGGGCAAAGAGATGAAGGTTTCCCACGCCCACAAGTGCGCCCGTCGCCACACCTGTTTTGAGGAAGTTTCGTCTGGAAAATCGCGGCATAAGATGACCTCCCTAGGCTGGTCAACGGGCGGCCAGTTGGCAAAATGTTAGCACAATTCTGCGCAACGCCCGGTAAGCAGGGGAGTGATTGTGCGGAGGCGGCTCACGTTCACAGGAGCCTAATCTGCATCTTCAAACGCAGGGACGGGAGCTGGTTTCTTCACTTGCATGCTTGTAATGGCAACAACGCTTGCAACGATAAAGAGTCCGCCCACGATGGTGCGCGATCCAAGAGGCTCGCCGCCCAGCCAGTAGCCAATGATCACGGCGACCACCGGATTGACGTAGGCATACGTGCCGACCCTGGTTGGCGATTCGCGATGCAGCAGCCAGACATAGGCGGTGAATCCGGCAATCGAACCGGCGAAGATCAGATAGAGCAAAGCGATCCACGCAGCGTGCGAAACATGTAGGGGATGAAAGCCGCGGAGCTCGCCGTGCGCCGTAGCGGCCAATGAGAGCATCACTCCGCCCAAAAGCATTTGCGCAGCTGAGCTCATCACCTTTGATTCGGGAAGAGTCAGCTTGCGTGCCAGCGCCGAGGCCACCGACCAGCTGATTGCGGCGACAATCAGCGCCGTGGCGCCTGCGGTATCAATGGGTGCGCCGCCGGGATTCCCCAAGCCGGCGAGAGGAAGGGAATGACTCATGAGCACGGCAACGCCCGCGATTCCCGCCAGCAGCGCTGCCGCCAGCTTGATGGTGAGCCTTTGCGTTCGAAGCAGGATGATCTCAGAGAGCGCCATAAATGCCGGAATGGTGGCGAGGATGACGGCTGCTATGCCGGACGGGACGCGCTGCTGCGCCCAGAAGAGAAGCCCGTAATCGCAAACGAAAATGAGAAAGGCAAGCACGGATGCCGACATCCACTGGCGGCCGGTTGGTGCGCGCTCTCCGCGAGCGATCACCCAGACGAACAGAAGAAGCCCTGCCGCCAGAAATCGCATGGCTGCGAGAAGCAGCGGCGGGACCTCGCTGACTCCCACGCGAATGGCATAGAATGTCGATCCCCAGACGAAGTAGATGATCCCGAAGGCCAGCAATATCTTCCAGCGCGCAGCATGGTGCGAAGATTCCATTTCGGCTCTCCCGGTCGTTTTTGTTTTCTACAGCCTTCGTTCTGCTTGTGCGGTTTGCGGTCGCAATCCCTACCAGCTATGCAACCACTCAGCATCGCGCCCAATGCGCAAAGGCGCGTGGAAGAGTTCGCTCAGGTGCTCCTCAGTCAACAGCTCTTCGCGCGGCCCGTCGGCCACAATCCGTCCTTCGCGCATGAGAATCACCCGCTCAATTTCGGGAAGGATGTCGCCGAGGTGATGCGTCACCATCACCAGGCCAGTCCCTTCTGCGGCGAGCCGGCGCAGTGTCTCGCGCAACTCGCGCTGAGCGGCAAGATCGAGCGCGTTGGAGGGCTCGTCGAGCAGGAGCTGGCGTGGCCGATGGACCAGCGCGCGGGCGATCATGATGCGACGCTTTTCGCCCGCCGACATTGTTCCCACGAGTTGCTCGGCAAGATGCGCTGCTTCCATTCGCTTGAGCGCCTCCCACGCGCGTTCACGCATTTCATCGGTGACATGCAAATTGGGCCAAAGTGTCGATGCCGAGAAGAACCCTGCAATCACAGCATCGAGCCCCGGTGTCACCGCGGTGCGTTCTCCGGGCAGCTCGGCGCCCATTGGTCCGGCACTTACTACGCCGAAGTGCCGCCGCAATTCGGTTAAATCCCAACGCTCGCGCCCGAAGATCCGCACGAGCATTCCCGGCCTCACGATGGGATAGAGCTGGCAGGTCATGGCGAGAATCAACGTGGATTTTCCGCAGCCGTTGGGGCCGAGGATGGCGACGTGCTCGCCGGCGCGGATGGTCAGGTTGAGTTCATGAAGCACGACCCGGTCGCCGCGCGCCACATTGACTTCGCGCAGTTCCAGGAAATCGGCTGAATTCGCGCTCTGGCTCATTCGGTACTCTTCTCTGACCTCACCTGCTAGATTAAATGGGGTCCACCGTATGAGCGATCTTTCCCACTCCTCCATCCCTCGCGGCTTTCGTTTTGGCGCCGCTAAAGCCGGCCTGAAGGCCAGCGGCAAGACGGACTTCGCGCTGATTGTTGCCGATGCCCCAGCCAGCGCCGCCGCTGCATTCACCTCGAACCGCGTGATCGCCGCGCCGCTTCTCATTGGCAAGGAGCATTTGAGCGCCACAGGCGGCAAGGTCCGCGTCGTCGCCATCAATGCCGGCAACGCCAACTGCGCTGCAGGAGAGGTCGGCATCGCGGCCGCGCGCGCCACGTGCGCCGGCATTGCGGAGGTGTTCAAATGCCGCGTAGAGGAGGTGTTTCCGTCGTCGACCGGCATCATCGGCGTTCCTCTTCCGGCGGAAAAGTTGGTGTCTGCGCTGCCTGATCTCGCAGAATTGCTGGGCGAGGAGCCAGCTCATTTCCAAGAAGCTGCAGAGGCCATTCTCACTACTGACACTGTGGAGAAAACGGCCTACGCGCGGGTGGTGCGAAGCGGCAGCGACGGCCAGGTGCGCGAAGTGCGGATTGCCGCATTTGGAAAAGGGTCGGGCATGATCCATCCGCAGCTTGTGCCGCACGCGACGATGCTGGTGTACATCCTGACGGATGCGGCCATCGAGCCGGGCGATCTCAGTGGATACTTGCGCCCTGCCGTTGAACTGAGCTTCAACCGCATCTCGGTGGACGGCGACACTTCGACCAACGACACCGTGCTGCTGCTCGCCTCGGGCGCGGGCGGCGTCTCGATCGGTCCCGGAGATGCAGCTTTCGCCACAGCATTGAACGAAGTTTGCACATCGATGGCGCGGCAAATTGTGGCGGACGGCGAGGGGATCTCGCATGTCGTCGAGCTGCGTATTGACGGTGCGGCGAATGATGCCGATGCCCTGCGCGTAGCCAAGGCAATTGCCCACTCGCCGCTTGTGAAAACAGCGTGGGCCGGGTGCGATCCGAACTGGGGGCGACTCGCCGCGGCGATTGGCTACTCCGGCGCACAGATCGACCCCGATCGCTTCGAGATCAACTTCGGCGATTTGCCTGTCTGCCGCAATGGCGGCCGCGCTCAGAACTTCGACGAGGCCGCGGCCCACGCTTACCTCAGCCAGCGCGAGTTCTCGATTTCGATTCGGCTCAACCAGGGGACGGGCTCGTGCGTTTTCTGGACTACCGATCTGACAACTCAGTACATCCACATCAACGCGGACTACTCAACGTAGCTCGGATCGGCCGCGATACGAAGCTCGCGGGTGTGATATAGGACTGAGCAGCGAGAGAGCTATTTAGCGCGCGGATGGGTGCGGTCGTAGACCTGAGTTAACTGGGCGATCGTAAGTTGCGTGTAGCGCTGCGTGGTGGACAGACGCTCGTGGCCGAGCAGTTCCTGAATGGCGCGGAGATCGGCGCCCTCCTCGAGAAGATGCGTGCCGAAAGCGTGGCGCAGCGTGTGCGGATGCACGTCAGACGACAGGCCACGCAGAATCGCGATGCGCTTGACGATGCGGGCGACTGAACGCGTGGTTAACCGCGCTTCACCGCCCTTCGCCAGGCCGCGAAGCTGCAAACTCACGAACAGTGCCGGAGTTTTGGGCGGATGCTCTCCTCCTGCGGCAGTGAGCCGCGCGGACCGCTCGGCCAAATAAGCGCGCAGAGCGTCGGCTGCCGTGTCGGCCAGCGGCACATAGCGCTGCTTTTGCCCTTTGCCGCGGACCAGGATTGCCTCGTTGGCCCAGTGAATATCGTCGAGGTTCAAACCGGTGAGCTCGGCGTTGCGGATGCCGCAGCCGTAAAGCATCTCCAGAATCGCCTTGTCGCGAGCCGGCCAGCTTGCCGCGTCGTCGCGCACGGAGTCGACCACCTGGTTCAGTTGTTCGATCGAAGGCACTCGCGGCAAATGTTTGGGCAGGCGTGGAGTAGCAACCAGCGCCGCCGAGTTCTGTTCGATGTACCCAGTGCGTGCCAGCCATTTGAACCAGCTGCGGATGGCGGCGAGAGCGCGCGCCGCGGAGGCCTTGGACAATCCACGCTGATAGAGCGTGCCGAGGTAGGCACGGATGTGTGTGTGCTCAATTTGATCGACACACAACCCTTGCGGTCCGGCGGTTCTCCCGCCGATGTGTTCAGCGATCCATGCGGCAAATTCGCGCAGCTCGCGCCGGTAAGCACGCAGTGTGTGTGCGGATGCTCCGCGTTCGTTGGCGAGCACCTGAAGATACGCGTCAACCCGCGAGTCGGCAAAGGAGGGAAGTGCGGATGCTCCAGAGACGCTCATGACGCGCCCTTGCTCGAGGAATTTCGTGCGACGAGGTGCAGAGCAGGATTCTTTTGAGCCGGTGGCTCGAAGACCCGCCGCGCGCCGCGCGGATGGTGCTGCCGATGCACAGCCTTCAGCCGGCCCAGTGCAAGGTGCGTGTAAACCTGCGTGGTGGAGATATCGGCGTGGCCGAGCATGATTTGCACGCTGCGCAGGTCGGCGCCGTGTTCCACCATGTGCGTGGCGCAACTGTGGCGCAGCCCGTGAGGGCTGGTGGACCGGTTCGAGCGCTTGACCAGATTCCAGATCCACTGGCGCGTGAGCGGCATTCCGCGGAGAGAGAGGAAGAGCCGCGCGCGGTCTCTCCACTTTGCGGACGACCTGTCCTCGGGGACCCCGGACTCCCGTAGCGTCTTTCGCTTCCGGCCGGAACTGATCCGGTCCAAATGCGGACGCCCTTCGCGCAGATACTGTTCCAGCGCCTGAATGGCGGAACGGCCGATGGGAACGATCCGCTCCTTATCGCCCTTGCCGCGCACCTGCACGCGACCTTCATCGAGCGCCAGATCGCTGGTGGCCAGTGCCGTGACCTCAGATACGCGCAGCCCACCGGCGTACAGAAGTTCGAGGATGGCGCGGTCGCGCAAGGCCGTGGCGTTTGCCTGCGGATGCGAGGCCGTCATGGCTGCCCGCTCCAACATCTCAGTTACTTCAGATTCGGCAAGTGACTTGGGCAGCACCTTCCAGGCCTTTGGAGACTCAATGTTCACGGTGGGATCGTGGTGGATCCGGCGATCGAGAAGCAGCCATTTGTAGAACCCGCGCAGACAGCTCAATTTGCGCGCTGCGGTGCGCGAGTCGATACCATGGTTGCGCAGATGCTCGAGCAGCGCTGCCACGTCGGCTTCAGTGGCGTGCAGCAGCACAGAGTTGCGGCCTTCGAGAAACTCTGCAAAAATGTGCAGATCGCCGAGGTAGGCTTCGCAAGTCAGTGGGCGAAGTCCTTTCTCTACTCTCAGATAGGCTTCGTAGTCTTTTAGGAGCGAACTATAATTTTTGCTTTCCACACCTCCGATTATCCGCGTCTTGCGCGCGCGTTTGGACCGGCGCGGGAAGTTACCGTACCACGTTCATAACGGGATCAACATCATTAATACGATTCTGTACATGACCCCCCGATTTGGCCATTCAAACCGGCTGCCTGGTGTTCTCCGGTTTCGGCGCAAGCCAGTATTGCTCGATCTCTTCGAGCGGCTTGTTCTTTGTTTCGGGAAGGTATCGCCACGTGAAGATCGCCTGGGTCAGCGACATTACGGCCAGAAATGCGAGGGTTACGGCCTTGCCAATGACGTGAAATGCGTAGGGGAAGAAGAGCACGACCACCGCGTTGGCCACCCACTGCAGGAGGACCGGTACCGTCATCGCCGTTCCGCGCACGTCGCTGGGAAAGATCTCCGGCACCAGCGTCCAGAAGACAGGTCCAACGCACGAGGAAAAGAAAGCCAGATAAAGGAGAACGAGAAGCAAAACCAGCGCGCCATGAAAATGACCGGCGACGGCCGCCGCGAGAAGTCCGCACAGAGCGAGCATCATGCCCAGCGAGCCGGTAATATAGAGCGGCTTGCGTCCATGGCGATCAATAACCCAGAACGCGACCATGGTGAACAACACATTGTTGACGCCGATGATGAACGTTGAAGCCAGCGCGCTATCGACCTTGAACCCAGCGGAGAGAAAGATCGACGGTGCGTAATCGATGATGGTGTTGATGCCCGACACGTGAATCAGGATGGCGAGGCACGCGCTAGCGGCCAGCGCCCTGCGTACGCCGGGGCGCAGGACGTTGTGCCAAGTTTGCTGCTTCTCCTTGAGCGCCTCGGTGATGGCCGCGATCTCTTTCTGTGCGGTCTCTTCGTTTTCAATGCGCTCGAGCAGCAGAAACGCCTCGCGTGTTTGGCCCACGCGCACGAGGAAGCGCGGCGTTTCAGGCGCGAGCGCGATCAGGATCAGGAAGACGAATGATGGCACCGTGCCGGTCAGGAACATCCAGCGCCAGTTCGCCGGGCCTGTGTTGCGCAGCAGATAGTTGATGCAATAGGAGATCAGGATGCCGGTGACGATCGACATCTGGTAAAAGGTCCCCATCCGCCCGCGGATGTGGGGTGGCGAAACCTCCGACACGTACATGGGCGAGAGGAGTGAAACGCCGCCGACTGCGACGCCGCCCAGAAATCGCGCGCAGATGAAGAGCGCGAAGCTGGGAGCCAGCGCGGTTGCGACCGATGTGACTGCAAAGAGCGCGGCGACCCACACCAGCATGCGTTTGCGCCCCAACCGGTCAGTCAGGCGGCCGGCGGCAAAGGAGCCCAGCACGCATCCGAAAAGCAGCGAACTGAACGCCCATCCCAGGCTGATGTCGCTGAGAGCGAAGTGCCGTGCGAGAAATGAACCTGCGCCGGTGATGATGGCGACATCGAATCCAAAAAGCAGGCCGCCAAGCGCGGCGGTGCACGCAAGGAAGATGACGTAGCGCAGATTCATGCCTTTCGACATCGCATCGGGTCCAAAGAGAATTCAATCTTCTCACATGAATCTGCGCGGTCGTAGTGTCAATATCCCGGCGGCGGGGGTGGTGGCCCTGCACGGAAGGTTGCGTCGTATCCGGCGCGGAAGCCGCGCCGATACTCCTCGGGCGGCCCGATCGGCGGATTTCGGAACCGTGGATGTCGCTGGATATCGGGAGCAAAACCTGAACGAATGTCGCGTCGCGCGGCCTGAATGCCGTCGTGATAGCCTTGTTGCGCAACGGGGCCGAATTCAGGAGGCGGCGGTGGAGGCGCGACAACAACCACCGGCTGCGGGTGAGAACAGCCTGTGACCAACGCGACGGGAATCAGCAAGGCAGCCAGGGCGATTCCAGAAAAGGCGAATCGTACGATGGTGCGCTTCGTCATTGGGTAGAACCTCGCAAGTTGGATTGGGTCCCGCCGGCGATGCGGCGCGACGCTTTACTCTTGAAACCCAACTTCAGAAAAAGTGTTGCATTCTTTCGGAATGATGCGTCCCGCCTTCCAAAGCGGCATTACGTTCTGCTGACTGAAAACGCCATCAATTTCGAGGAGCGCTGTCGGACCGCCAATCAACGTAATGTCCATGGGCAATGGATGCGCAAGTGGGCCCGAAAGGTGCAAGCAGCCAACGCGCGAGCGAGGGACAAACATTCAAAGCAGAGCAACAATGCGCGGCTCGATTCGATCGTGAATGATGTCGAGCAGCCCGATGGTCACGGGCAAGTCAAACCTTCGCGGGCCACAAGAGCCGGGATTGAAATAGAGCACACCTTTCTTCGTGTAGAAATTCGGCACGTGCGTGTGGCCGTGGAGGACGGCTGCGAATTTTGCGGCTGTGGGATCGAGGTGGAGGGTCTTGAGGTCGTGGAGCATGTAGAGGTAAAGGGCGGCGTGAGGGGGATTCTCAATGAGGGCGACTTCGGTCTTGGGAAGCCTGGCGCAGGGACCATCATGGTCGACGTTGCCCCGAATCGCGGTGACGGGAGCGATCTTTGCGAGTTCATCGAGGATCGAGGCTTTGCCCACGTCGCCAAGGTGGAGGATTCTGTCGACTCCCTTCAGCGCGGGGGCGACTTCGGGCCGGAGGAGACCGTGGGTATCGCTGATGATGCCGAGGAGCATGGATTCAGAATAAGCGGGGCTCGCGGTATTCGGTTGTGCGGGTCGAGTCCCGGACGACAGCCGGTCGGAAGACCGGCGGTACTCTAGAATTGCTTCTAGCCATCGTCTATTCAAGAAGCTGAACCTGGGCGAGAGGTTGAAACAGGGTGCCCGAAAATTGAGATGAAGGAATTATCCCGAATCGACGAAGGGCACGCTCGAACAAACTGGCGGCAAGCGGTCGCTGCTTATACTGACCGGAGTGTGCTGCAAGTGCTTGCGCTCGGATTTTCGAGTGGCTTGCCGTTCCTGCTGACATACTCAACTCTTTCGGCGTGGCTCGCGACAGTTGGCGTGCGGCGCGCGGCGATCGGCGCCTTCGCCCTGGTTGGCACGCCCTACGCATTGAAGTTTCTGTGGTCGCCGATCATGGATCGCGTGCCTCCACCACTGCCTTTGGGGCGGCGCCGCGGTTGGGGAGTCACCGTCCAGATCCTTCTGATCGGCGCAGTTTTTGGCCTGGGATTGTGCAATCCGAAGCGCAATCTGCCTCTGATGGCCGCCTTTTCGGTACTTGTCGCATTCCTATCCGCGAGCCAAGATATCGTGATCGATGCCTGGCGGATTGAAAGCCTGAACAGCGATCAGCAGGCTCCCGGGGCAGCCATGATCCAGTCCGGCTACCGGATTGCCATGCTGGTTTCCGGGGCAGGCAGCCTGTTTATCGCGGCGTACGCGGGGTGGTTCGCGGCCTATGCCACGATGGCTGCGCTGCTCGGCGTGGGACTACTGGTTTTTTTGCTGGGTCACGAACCGAAAGTCTCGGCCGAAACTTTAACTGCTGCGGGATCAGGATGGCATGCGATTCGCCACGCGTTTTCGACTGCCGTGGTCGGTCCGTTTCGCGATTTCATGCATCGGCCGCTTTGGCCTGTCATCCTGATCGCCATTTTCGGCTATAAACTGGGCGAGGCAATGGCGGGAGTGATGTCGACGCCGCTCTATATATCGTTGGGATTTTCGCTGCCTGAGATTGCCACGGCTTCCAAAATCTTCGGATTTTTCTCGATTGTGACAGGGGCTCTAATAGGCGGTGTCGTGACGACCAGGTTCGGAATTCGCCGCTCGCTGATTCTTTGTGGCATTTTGCAGTCAGTCGGGAACCTGTTTTTTGTTCTGCAGGCTGTAGGTGGGCATCGGATCGGATACCTTGCTTTATGTGTGACAGCAGAAAACATTACGGGTGCGATGGCTGGGACCGCGCTGGTGACCTATCTTTCCAGTCTATGCTCGCCCGCTTTTACGGCGACTCAGTACGCGTTGCTTGCCTCGCTTGCTTCGCTTGGCCGCACCGTGGTGGCCTCCTCAGGAGGGGTATTGTCAGAGAAGATTGGTTGGGTACAGTTTTTTCTGATTACCAGCGTCGTCGCGTTGCCGGCCATCATTCTGTTCGTCTGGATCGGACCGCGCGATGATTTGGGGAGTCACCAACGCAATCAAGACCTGAAAAGTCCGAGTGTTAGGTCATAGGACCCGACTGCGGCCCAAAGCCTCTAAACTGATGTCGCTATTACGGCTCGAGATCTTCTCCTGTAATCGTAAAATTTCCCGCGCCAACTATGGCTTGCGGCTGGCGGCAGATGCGGAGACCGATCTGGCGCAATACCTTAGTAACGAGAGAATGCGTCGGCGGTGAACAAAGAACACAGCGACACACACGGCAGGCCGGGGTCTAGTTGAGCATGAGGTTATTCACACAGAGCATTTTTCTGGTTTTCGCGGTGATGCCGCCAGCGATCGTATTTGCTGCTCAGCCGCAGTATTATGCTGCGTCTGCGCGAGATAGCGGCGCGCCAGATCAGCGTGGGGCATCCGAACAGATTTTTGCGTTGGCCAACCAGGCGCGGACGCAAGCGGGTGTGGGGCGATTGCAGTGGGACGCGGCGCTGGCCGATGCCGCACTCGCGCATTGCCGGCGCATGGCGATGGAAGGGCCCATCTCGCACCGTTACGGTGGGGAACTCGATTTGACGGGACGAGCTGCGCAGGCTGGTGCACACTTCAGCGTGATCGAGGAGAATCTGGCCGTGGGGCCGTCGGCTGATGCGATTCACGAGGAGTGGATGCAGTCGCCCGGGCATCGCACAAACCTGCTGAGTCCCGACGTCGATCATGCGGGCATCGCCGTGGTCGTAGCGCGCGGTGTGCTCTACGCAGTGGCAGACTACTCGCGCGCCGTCGAACAACTCGGCGCCTCGCAGGTGGAGGCGCGAGTAGCCGCGTTGATTCGCGTGAGTGGCGTAGCGATTCTGAGAGATTCGGCGCTGGCGCGCCAGGCTTGCGCCACCGATGAGGGTGTTCCTCACCCCGCAGGCGGACCGATGCCGCGGTTTGTGATGCGCTGGCAGAGCGGCGACTTAGATCGCCTGCCCCAGGCGCTGGTCGACAAGCTGGCCTCGGGGAATTATCGCCAGGCGGCGGTGGGCAGTTGCGCTGCTCAGGGCCTGGAAGGTTCGTTTACGGCATATCGCGTGGCGGTGCTGCTGTATTGAGGAAAAGTCGAATTCAGCGCACCCCGCGCGCAAGAAAAAAGGCGCGCCGAGGCTCCGGGTGGGGCACAGAGGATTGGCGAGTTCGCTGAGTTCCATCCCCCACCCACGTCCTTGTTGTTCCGATCCCACCCCGGGCGCAAGAACAAAAGCGCGCCGAGGGTGGGGCACCCACGTGCGGATCAGCCGAAATCCTGATGCCCTTTCCAAATCTGGGGCCACGGCTTGCGCGGCGGACCACAGACGAAGATGTCGGGGTGGTCGACGCTTTCTTCGTTGCGGACGCCTTCAGAGTTGCCGTTGTGACCGGCAAGGCGGCAGTTAGTGAAAAGCTCGTCTGCCCTCTCCCGGCTGTTGCCCAGCACGATGATGGTGGTTGGTGGCGGCGTCGGATAGCCGCGATACCATTCGGAGTTGGTTGTGCCGATGGGCTCGGGGAGCGAGTAAGCGCGACCGAGCACGTCGATGGCGCCGTATTCGCCGTAGTTGCCGGTGGCGATGCCAAGGTGCGCCTGCTGGTCGGGTGACAGCGAGTCGCGGATCTGGGCGACGGTGCGGACGAGCTGGTTCCAGCCGATCTCTTCGCGAAGATCGTAGCTGTGACTGAGGGCATAGTCCTTGAGCGGGCCGCTGGATGCAAGCGGAAGCAGCAGAGCGCATACGAAGGCAGAGATGAGCGCGAAGACACTGAAGTAGAAGGTTTCGACGGTGATGCGGCCCCAGCGCGGCAGGCATCCGAGCCAGCGCTCGGCGAGTAGCGCGCCCATGGCGAGCAGCATGGGATAGGCAGGGGCCATGTAATAGTGGCGGCCTTTGGCGATGAACAAAATAACGAGCGGGACCAGGTACATGAAAGCGAGCGTGCGGTAGCGGCGGTTGAGCAAATAGCCGAATAGGCCGGCTAGCCAAAGAGGCGTTGCTGCGAGATTGGCGCAAATGATGAATTGGCCTTTGAGGAAGCCATTGGCGCGGCCCTCGCCGACATCGCGGGCGTGGATGTGCTGGAGGAAAGTGTACGAGATCCAATTGTGGCGGGCGAGCCAGATGAAGTTGGGCAGGAAGATGAGGAATGCAAGCGCAGCGCCGGCCCAGAACCAGCCGCTCTTGAGATACCGGCGCGCGGGAGTGAAAAGAAGGCCAGCGACGATGCCGGCCACGAAAAAGGCGATGGAATACTTGGTTTCGAGGCCGAGCCCGATGACAGCGCCGATGGCGAGACACCAGCGCGGGTCTTCGGATTTGAGGAGCCGAATGACGAAGTAAGCGGCGAGAACCCACCAGAGGAGATCGAACGAAGTGTACTGGAACTCGTGCCCTTCAAAGACCGGAACGGGAGAGAACGCAACGGCGAGCGCCGCGATGACTTGCGCCAGTCGAGAACCTCCTAACTCGCGGGCCATGAGCCCGCCGAGAATGGCGACGACCGCCTGCGCGAGAGCGGCGGAGAGGCGTAGACCGACCATCGAAACGCCGAAGATGGAGAGAAGAATGCGCTCCAGGAAGGGTGTAAGCGGCGGGTAAGCTACGAATCCCCAGTCGAGGTGGCGCGCATCGCTCAGGAATTGAAGCTCGTCGCGATGAAAGCCGTAGCGGTTGTTGGTGAGCAAATGAATAAGCGCGACAGCGGCCGCGATGCCGAGCAGGATTGCGGTATCGGTTCGGCGATGAACAACGTATGAGGGTTCCTGAGCGATAGTGGACGACAAATCGGCCTCCCGACGATTTTCCTGGAAAGATTACGCAGATTCAGCTACTGCGGTTCCAGTGCGTCTTTCGAGAGGCGAAGGAACCCGCACCGAGGCCATTCCCGCGGCGGTCGCGCCCTGAATGCCAATTTCGGTGTCTTCAAAGACCAGGCAGTCCTTCGGACTGAGGCCGAGGCGCGCGGCTGCAACCAGGAATGCATCGGGAGCCGGTTTGCTGCGCGTGTAATCTTCGGAACCGACGAGGACGGGGAAGCGATCGAGCAGATGCGCGGCCGTGAGCGATCTCATAATCGACTCGCGACTGCTGCCGGAGACCACGGCGAACGGAATGTGGCCATATTTTGCATTGATGTGTTCGAGCACCTCGGGGACGGGCATGAGTTGAGGAAGAAGTTCGTAATAGAGGTGCTCTTTGCGTTCCGCGACCGCTTCGACGGGCATTTGAAGGCCCTGCATCCTGTTCAGCGAGGCCGCGATCTCGACCGGCGGCATGCCGCCCCATTTGTAGAAAAGCTGTTCGTCAAACGGACAGTTCCACTCGGTCAGAGCTTTCGTCCAGGCGATGTAATGGAGAGGCATCGAGTCGACGACCGTGCCGTCGCAGTCGAAGAGATAAGCGCGGAATGTGCCAGGCGGCAGCTTCAGCTTCATGCGTACAGGGAACTCCTTTTGCGATGCGGCACCCGGAATGTTTGCTGGGCTTTGCGATTGGCTGCCGGTCGAAAATGCTTCTCAACGCGCGGTTGCAGCTTCAGCGACTGATGCGTCGCAACCGCCTTCGCCGGGCTTGGTCGGTTCCATCATGAGCGCGTTGTTGAAACGGTTGAAGTAATTGAAGAGGCCGATGGCGCAAAGCAACTCCACGATCTCTCCCTCGGAATAGAAGGTGCGCAGCTCGGCAAACTGCTCGTCGCTTACGTCATTGGCGTTGCGCGTCACCG
Organism: Candidatus Sulfuritelmatomonas gaucii; assembly: GCA_900290245.1. Classification (GTDB taxonomy): domain Bacteria; phylum Acidobacteriota; class Terriglobia; order Terriglobales; family Acidobacteriaceae; genus Telmatobacter; species Telmatobacter gaucii. Next base: position 14,251 of record OKRB01000125.1, read on the forward strand.
TTTCTGCCAGACGGAGTGCGGCTTTTTCGGCTGCGGTAAAGTCGTCGCGGCAAGGCCAGTCAGCCAGATGCGTGAGCTGGTCCTCGGTCCAGCCGAGCTTTCGGGCGAGCTTGGTGTGACTGGCCAGGCAATAGGGCGTCTCGTTTACCTGGCTGGTGCGGACGATGATCAGTTCCTTGAGTTTGGTCGGAACCGTTCCGGAGTTGAGCACGGCGGTAAAATGCGCCTGCATGGTGGCAAAGATCTCGGGCCGGTGCGCCATCACGCAAAACATGTTGGGCACGTTGCCGCGCACCGCGAAGATCTTGTCGTAAAGCGCGGCGGTATCGGCAGCTACTTCGCTTCGGTCGAGCCGGGAAATGCGGGACATGGGGCCTCCTCGGCGCTCAATTCCATGGTATCGTTTCGGGCGCAGGCGCAAATGCCTGCCCAAAGCGGCGGTTCTGCCGCACCGCGGCTCAATGCGGCATTTTGACGCGCCCCACGGCCTCTGCTAACGTATTGATTGGACAACCAAGCGCCACTCACTCCTCAGTAGCTCAATGGCAGAGCATTCGGCTGTTAACCGAAGGGTTGTAGGTTCGAGTCCTACCTGAGGAGCCAATCTTTTCCCAGCATAAATCCTGCACAGTCTTGACTTCGCCCTCGAACTGTCCCTACGATTGTCCTAAACCCTCTGTGAGGGATTCACCAGAACCCAATATTCGGCAGGGGGAGGACAGACCTCATGGCATTCACCGTTTGGAGGCGTCACAACAGGGACGTTTGCGACAGCACCAACCGCTACGAACCTCGGTGCGGTTGCCCGTTGCACGTTCAATTCGTCTGGAAGGGGGCACCCGGAGTATTCGAGGGCAAGAAGCTGACCTACCAGAACAAATGGTCTTTGGAGACCCGCAGTTGGTCTGAAGCGCAGTCCAAAGTGAAGGACTTGGAGAAGCGCCTCAAGGACTTCGCCGAGGGCAAAGTGGTGCCCAAAGGCATGACCGTCGAAGCAGCATTGCACGACTGGTACGAATTCCGTGAGCAGAACGAAATGGGCAATACTAAGGCGAAACTGATGGGTGGCAAGCTCGAAGAGTACTGCGAGAAAAACAATATTCTGTTGCTGACCGCTCTCACCACCGACAGGGTCATAAAATGGCGTATGACGCTGCCATTCCGCAGCGGGGACAGCAGCAGCTTGAGCATCCACTGGTCTGTGATTAGTGGATTCTTTTCGTGGGCTGCGGAGATGGGCTACATCGAGAAGTCTCCAATCCCGAACCCCAAGACGAATCCACAATTTCGCATTCGTTACGTGAAAGCGGAAGTTAAGCCGCCAACCAAAAAGCAAGTCGAGAAGATTCTGGCGACCGCCACGGGGCAAGTCCGGCTGTTGTGCCAACTGATGCGTGAGACGGCGATGGCGCTCGTCGATGCCATGAAGTACGCCATGTCGCAAGAGGACGCCGAGAAGTACGGGTTGTCGAAACCGGAGCGCCGTCCCGTGGTTCAGGGCAAGGTCATTCGTGGCAACCGTACCAAGACCAACGAACGCTTCCGGGTGCGCATCAGCGAGTCATTAGCGAAGCAGCTTGAGGCTCTGGGCGAACCTGCGTTCCCCGGCACATATACGCAGTGGCGTGAGCGGGTCAACAAGGTCATAAAAGATGCAGGCGTCAAGACGACTCCGCATGGCTTCAGGCACTACAGAATCACTGAGTGGCTTTCGGCCGGCGTGTATGTTGACGACGTGGCGGACATGGTGGGTACGTCATCCAACGAAATCCGCAAGACATATCGCCACTGGATTAAGGAAGCTGAAGATCGCTTGGACGAAGTACAGCGTGAGGCGTGGTTGAAGATGGGACTGGATGAGAACGGCAACGAGATCGTCCACTAAATTCTGTCGGGCAATGGCAGGCCGAGCACGACGATCTTCCTGACCGCTTTCCACCGGAGTGGCACTCCACGCTTTCGGCACACTTCTTGCAAACCGGCCTCGGCACGACATCGCGAAACTCGCAGTCATGCGACCCGGGCTGGCTGATGCCGGATCAGTAGCCTCAGTGTTGTCGCAAGTCGCGCAGTGGCGCTTCTAAACAGAGCAGCGTTTCGAACTAAGCCTGCGCCGCAGCGTCTCCCGATCTCCAGCGTCGGCTCGGTGACCAGATTCGAGGATACTGGCCGATTATTGGGAGTAATCGGTTCACTTCGACTACGAGCGCACTGGCATTCTGCCGTGCGGCCTCATGCCTCCTCTTCGTTGTGGTTGATCAGCCGATCCCTCCAGATGCTTCTTGATAGCTCGGAACCTGGAGTAACAGCTCACCGGGTATGGCTTTGAACACTATGCCACTCATATAGGAACAGCATCACTACCATCCAGACGAAGCAGACGAGCACAAACCCAACGGTGAGCCGATCAATCATTTCACGAAACCCGTGATGACGCGGGCGAAGGCGTTGACTTTGTGCTGTGAGAGCACGGCGAGGTCCCATAGAAGCGACTATTACGCCACGCATTCGTCGATGGCTACGCCCGCGTTGCGATTTGACCGAAAGATATTCCCCGATGTTGCGTGATCGGGCTGTTTCGGGCCAGAAGATAGGAAAGAATGTTCGTCCGATTGGACACTCGATACTCATCGTCGCCAATAGACTTTGATATGGAACAATACTGCACGCAACTCCATTCCCAGCTGGGCGTTCTTGCTGAAGCCGGATGACCGCTCTGAATGGCATCAGCTGTGAAATGAACCAGATTTTAGATTCCAGTCCAATCCAGTGTCTCTTGCACTCGTTAGACAGGGAGTGAATCACAGTGAAACATCAATCTGTTCTCAGCAGCAAGGTGGTTGGCGTGGCTGTTGCAGTCGTGGCGGTTGCCTGTGTCATTGCGTTTCTGAAGTCCGAGTCCAGCCGCGCTGTTGATCCACGCGGCTCGCAAGGAACGAGTTCAAATTCGACTGCATCGCAACCCGCGACAAGCGTAGACCTGTCCCCCAGCCAATTGAACTCGATCAAGATCGCGCCGGTGGGAACCTATGTGTTTCCGGTTGAGAAAGAGGCAGTAGGCAGCATCAGTCTTGCCGACGATCTTTCCGTGCAAGTGTTTCCGTCGTATCAAGGAAAGATTATCAACGCGCTGGTGGAACTCGGCGACAACGTCCGGAAGGGGCAACCTCTTTACACGATCGAAAGCCCTGACCTCATCCAGGCGGAGTCTACGCTGATTAGCGCGGCAGCGACGCTTGAACTCACCACCAAAGAACTGACACGCGCCGGGGACCTGAAAGGAACCAACGGAGTTTCGGAACGGGAGCTGGAACAGGCAATCTCCGATCAACAGACAGCCGAAGGTGCTCTCAAGGCGGCTCGGGATGCGGTCCATGTTTTCGGCAAGTCGGAAGCCGAGATCGACAAGATCATCACATCGCGAAGGACCGATCCCGCACTAATGGTGCTCAGCCCAATCGCCGGCCAGGTGACGTCGTTCAACGCGCCGCAAGGCCTCTTTGTTCAGCCCGGAAATGCTCCCGCGCCCTATACGGTTGCGAATGTAACGGTTAAGTGGATGCTGGCAGATGTCAGCGAAAGCGACGTTTCATTGTTTCATCCCGGCGAGCCGGTCGAAGTGAATGTGCCTGCGTATCCCACCCGCGTATTCAAGGGAAGGATCACCAAGGTTTACGAGGCGGTCGATCCCAATACGCATAGAGAGAGCGTTCGTGCCGAGATCTCGGACCCGAAGAACGAACTGCGTCCGGGAATGCTCGCGAACTTTGTGATCCGAGTTCACGCTCCCGTGGAGTCGATCGCATTACCAGCGAATGGTGTCGTCCGCGAGTCCGATGGCTCAATGACGGCCTGGGTAACAACAAATCGACGTCACTTTGTGCAGCGAGTGATCAAAACAGGCCTGCGAACAGACGGCCAGGTGCAGATTCTTGCCGGTCTGCAGCAAGGCGAACTTGCTGTGACGGATGGTGCGGTTTTTCTTAGCAACATGCTGCAGGCCCCGCCGAGCGACTAGCTCCCACCCACTCTTTTCAGAGAACGTTTCGAAATGTTTAAGTCTCTCATTGCGTTTTGCCTGAGCCGCCGCGCGATTATCGTGCTCGGGCTGCTTTTGTTTGGAGCTGCTGGTTACGTTGCCTTTACAAAGCTCAATATCGAAGCCTATCCAAACCCCACGCCGGTCATTCTCGAAATTACGGCTCAGGCGCCGGGTCTCTCTGCGGAGGAGATGGAGCGCTACTACACGCGCCCCATTGAGATCGGGCTGTATGAGACCCCCGGAATCGACGTTATCCGCTCGACATCGTTTTATGGTTTGTCCTTTGTTCGCGTTGTCTTCAAGTACGGGATTGATTACAACTTTGCTTTCGCCCAGGCATCGATCGCGATGCAGCAGAATGTAAGTCTGCCCGGCAATTTGGTGCCTACGATTCAGGCCAATAGCTCTACGGGAGAAATCTATCGTTACCAGGTGGTCGGTCCGCCGCATTTCGGCATCACCAACCTTCGCACCGTTCAGGACTGGATCGTCGCACGCCGGCTTCTAACGATTCCAGGTATTGCCGCGGTGAATAGCTGGGGCGGCCCTACGAAAGAATTCGAAGTTTCGATTGACCCTGCGAAGCTCGAGGCCTACAACGTCACGGTGCCGCAGATCCTAACTGCATTGGGCAATGCGAATCTCAACGTTGGCGGGCGCGAAATCAGCATCGGCCAGCAGTCCATCAATATCCGCGGGGTGGGCCTGATCGACGACGGTGGCAATGACGACTTGACGCAAGGTTACAAGGTTAACGACATCGAGAACGTAGTGCTGAATCAGGCCAACGGCGTTCCAGTGCTCGTAAAGGATGTTGCAAAGGTTTCAATTGGCTTCAGACCAAGACTGGGAATCCTCGGCCGCGACTACCAGGACGACGTAGTGGGCGCAATTGTTGTGATGCGGCGGACGGAAAAGACCACCGATATGATCCCTAAGGTCAAGACGGCTATCGATCAGTTGAATCATGACGGGAGCCTCCCGCCGGGTGTCCGGCTGGTGCCCTATTATGATCGCTCTTCGCTGATCGCCGTCACCACCCACACGGTTCTGCATAACCTCATCTTCGGTTGCGTGCTCGTCTTCCTGATCCAATGGATCTTCCTCGGCAATCTTCGTAGCGCGACCATCGTTGGCGTCAATATCCCCTTTGCGCTGTTTTTCGCGGTCATCCTTCTCGTCATTACCGGAGAGAGCACAAACCTGCTCTCGGTGGGCGCCGTCGATTTCGGAATCATCGTCGATTCGGCGGTAATCCTGGTCGAAAACATATTCCGGAATTTTCAAGCGCGTTCCGAAGATAGACAAAGCCTGTTGCAGCGCCTCGCAGACGGATACTGGGGCGCCGACCCAACAAAGGCCGACCATCACGCGGAACCGGTGCATGGCTGGACAAATCGCCTGCGCATGATTCTGATCAGCGCAATCCAAGTGGATAAAGCGGTTCTCTTTTCGGCGCTGATCACGGTGGCCGCTTTTGTTCCCCTGTTCACTATGCAGGGGATCGAGGGACAGATATTCGGCCCCATGGCCCGCACCTACGGCTACGCATTGGCAGGCGCCCTTATTGCCACGTTCACTGTCACGCCGGTGCTGGCTTCGATCGTACTTCCAGAGCATGTAAAAGAGTCCGAAACCATCGTGGTGCGCTTCCTGCACAGGGCCTACAACCCGGCGCTTCGCTTCGCGCTCCATAGGCGCGCACTCTCCGTGGGAATCGGTATTGTCTTTCTGGCTTTATCGGCGTTTCTGGGAACCCGGTTGGGCAGCGAGTTTCTGCCACATCTCGAAGAAGGCAATTTCTGGATTCGTGCCTCAATGCCCATGACCCTCTCTCTTCAGGATGGAGAGGCAGCTGCTAGAAAGATGCGCGAGATTCTGTTGCGCCATCCGGAAGTCATCACCGTGGTATCGCAACATGGGCGACCAGATGATGGCAGTGATGCCTCTCCTTTTTCAAACGTTGAATTGTTTGTCCCGCTCAAACCTTTCGACCAGTGGCCCAAGGGAGTGACTAAGGACAGTCTGACGCAGCAGATCCAGACGGAATTTGAGAACGAATTGCCTGGAGTGGTTTTCAACTTCTCGCAATATATTCAGGACAACGTCGAAGAGGCGATTTCGGGAGTGAAGGGCTCGAACTCGGTCAAGATCGTCGGCCCCAATCTCGAAACACTGACGGCGCTTGCCGAGAAGGTTCGCGACCAGATGAGCCAGGTTGGTGGCGTTGCTGATCTGGGTATCTTTCCTGTGCTTGGCCAGCCCAATCTCAATATCAAGGTGGATCGTGCCAAGGCCGCACGGTATGGCCTGAACGCTGGAGACGTCAATTCGGTCATCCAGGCGGCGATGGGCGGGTCGGTCGCGACCTCAGTGCTCGAGGGGGACCGCCAATTCGATCTTGTGGTGCGCTATGCCCCGGAATCCCGCGACAGCGTCGACAAGATTCGCAACATCAAGGTGGGTTATCAGACCCCGAGTGGCACGAATGCCTATATTCCCTTGAGCGAGTTGGCGTCGATCACCATGGACACGGGAGCTGCCTGGATCTACCACGAAAGTACACAACGATTCATTCCCATTAAATTCAGTGTCCGGGGACGTGATTTGGGCAGTACCGTCTCGGAGGCACAAGATCGCATTTCAAAGAACATTAAGCTGCCGAGTGGCTACAGGCTTGTGTGGGCGGGTGAGTTCGGCGAACTCCAGGAAGCCAAGGACCGTCTAGCCGTGATTCTGCCGGTAACCCTCGTCCTCATCATTGGACTGTTGTACGCCATGTTCAATTCGCTCGTGGAGTCACTCTTGGCCTTATCCGGCATTCCCTTTGCAGTTGCCGGTGGAATCGTAGCGCTCTATTTGTCGGGCCTTGACTTCAGCATCTCCGCCGCAATTGGATTCGTCTCGCTGCTCGGTGTCTCAGTCATGAACGGTATTCTGATCATCACGTATTACAACCAAGTGTTGCTTCAAGGCGGCACTCCCGCCGAAGCCATGTTTCAGGCGGCGTCAACGCGCATGCGGCCTTTGCTTATGACTAGTCTGTCTGCCTGTATTGGGCTGTTCCCTGCGGCTATCTCCACAGGAATCGGCAGCCAGGTGCAGCGGCCGCTCGCGACAGTTATTGTCGGAGGCATGCTTCTCGGCCCCATCATGCTGCTGCTGGTCGTGCCCCCGCTGAAAGTGGCCATCCTTGGCCGTAAGAATGGTTCGAGGAAGGAGGGCGAGGCAAAATGAAATCCACCTCTCTCGTTTTTACCGTGATCGCGTGGGCTATGTTAACGAGCGGGTCAAGCTATGGCTTATCATCCACAGCACAGTCTGGACGGCCAACATCCGTAGTCGGCGCAAACCAAACTGGCGATCGTTCGCTCAATGCTCCAAAGGCCGCTGCGCTTGGCGACCAAAAGGGTCAGCGAGGTCAACAGCCTGCCAAGAGAAAGCAAACGATCTGCGATACGCTCCACGGCCTGGGCCGGGGACACAAGAATTCTTCAGGAACAACTCGCCTTATCTCTCGATCGAAGACCCAGAGCAAATCAGCATCCGGAGTTGCGATGGCGCCTCATCTGACCGCTCCGATCCAGTTTCCCGGCAGCAGAGGCGCCAGCATCGCTCGAACTTCTGCAGTCAATCGAACGGTCGACAAACGGCCATCGAACCTGATCCGGCCCATCTCGCAGTCGCTCGGCCCTGCCCCTCATCGAAGCAGCAATCCGCAGGCCATAGGGGGATTCATGAGTGCAAACCACGCAAGCAACGGAACAATCAACGGAGCCAGCGTCCATCGCAAGCCATGAGGAATTGACCCGTATGACATCTACTCGCACCTCAAGTCTCACTTGGTTCGGCGCACTGACTCTGTCCGCAGTCATGCTGTTCACTTCGGGCTGCATAGTGGGGCCAAAATACAAGGCCCCGGCGCCTCCTCAGGTCACTGGCTACACGCCTGCTCCCATTGCCACCACAAGTGCCGCACCCAACATTGGCGGTGGCGAAGCGCAGAAGTTCATTTCGGGGCAGGATATTCCGGGTGAATGGTGGACCGTTTTCCACTCAAAACCTCTCGACGACTTGATCGAACGGGCGCTCAAAGCAAACCCCGATATCAAGGCCGCTCAGGCTGCGCTGCTGGTCGCAAGAGAAAACGTGCTGGCGCAACGCGGCGCCTACTTTCCCAATCTTTCGGCGAGCTTTTCGGCCGACCACTCGAAAACATCGGACGTGGTGTCCTCGTTTACATCGAACGGCGCCCTCACATACAGCCTCTACACGCCCCAGGTCGCCGTTTCGTTCGTGCCCGATGTCTTTGGCTTGAACCGGAGGACAGTCGAATCGCTCGCAGCGCAGGAACAGCAGGCGCGATATGCCTTGGCTGCTACCCACATCACGTTAAGCTCCAATGTGGCTGCCGCGGCAATCCAGGAAGCGTCACTAAGAGCGCAGATTGACGCAACCCTTGAGCTGATCACCATCAACACAGACGAGCTAAAGATACTGCGCGAGCAGTTTACCAAGGGCTACGTGAGCAGGCTCGACGTGGCGGCGCAGGAATCGCAGCTGGCCCAAGTCGAGGCGACGCTGCCGCCTTTGCTCAAGCAACTTGCGCAGCAGCGCGATCTCCTGGCCGCGCTCGCGGGCGGATTTCCCGACAAGGACCTGCCTGAAACCTTCGAGTTGTCGAGCCTGCAACTTCCTCAGGAACTTCCAGTCAGTCTTCCTTCGCAGCTAGTCGAGCAGCGCCCCGACGTGCGCCAGGCCGAAGCCAATCTGCACTCAGCTTGCGCCCAGATTGGAATTGCCGTGGCGAACCGGCTGCCGAGCTTCGCGCTGACCGGGGACGTCGGCAGTATGGCGCTGGTCTTCACGCGCATCTTTTCTTCGGGCACGGGCTTCTTTGATTTGGCAGGCGGAGTAACACAGCCAGTCTTTGACGGTGGCACACTCCGCCACAGAGAACTGGCTGCGAGGGATGCCTACCTTCAGGCGTCGGAACAGTACCGCAGCACAGTCATCACGGCCTTTCAGAACGTTGCCGACACGCTAAATGCGCTTGAGCAGGATGCGGATGGATTGGCGGCTGCGGTCAAAGCGCGAGATGCGGCCAAGGTTACGCTTGACCTTTCTCAAAGGCAATACCAAAGCGGCTACGCAAATTACCTGGCGCTCTTGAGCGCTGAGCAAGCCTACCAACAGGCAGTGATCAACCTTTTCCAGGCTCAAACCAACCNATTCCAAAGAACTAAAGATGGGAACCGCCGAGCCCAGAGGGCATGATAACGGATCGTTCCGATCTGATCTTCATAAAATAGCCGGATGTCTTTGAGAACAATTCCGGAAGCGGGCCGAGTGGTCCGAGAGAAAGGATGAGCCTCATGGGAATAGAGGTCAAGGTCGTCTGTTTCATCGCATTAACTCTGGTAACGGCGTTCATGCTCGCGAGGCCCTTGAATGCGGAGCCACCACTCAATGCTGCGCAGGATAGGATAATAACTTCGAAGCTCTCGAGAGGTATGGACGTTGTCTTCACAAATGGTTCCGGGAAACTGGTGTCGGGCGATAACAGTTTTTGTGTGTTGTTCCAAAACGTTGGTCCAACAACTTCCACCGACGTTCACAACGTCAAGGTCGATTTCAGGTTACTTGTCGGAAGAATTGAAGAACGTCCGATCTCCGCCGACCTTCTTCAGGATGGAGTCGGCCGCTATTGCGGACACGTAAACCTAGGACGGCAATACTACACCCCGAGCAGCTACTATGCCTTCGTGCATTACGCCGATGCAACTGGCAAGAAGAGAACAGTACGATTACATTTTGCGGTGAGATAACGGGGGCGATTGAAGGCTTGACCCGAGCAACAGATTGCGCCGGCTCCGCTACGCCTTATGGCAGAGCCGCGCTGGCAAATCCGAAATACGGAGCGTGACATGTCGCGCAACTCGTTCGGTCAGTTCTGATGAAGAAAAACTCAACTCTCCTCAGCCAGCCAGTCGTGAGAGTGCTGTTCTAAAGCAATTCTTACCAACTGGCTTCTCGTGCGAACGCCAGTTTTCACAAACAGTTGCTGCAGGACGGCTTTTACAGAACTTTCGGAGAGGTGCATGGTTGCGGCAATCGCCTTGTTGCTTGAGCCCTCGAGAACGCCCTTCAAAACAGCCTTCTCCCGCTCGCTCAGCAACGATTCGAGTCTGCTCCGCTCCCCGCTTCGCGACGCACCCTCGATGACAGGCTTGACCGCTCGCGGATCGAGCCACATCTCGCCTTCTGCGACACGGCGGATCGCTTCCGCGAGCTGCGTAGGCGGGCTATGCTTCAGGAAGATCCCGGAAGCTCCTGACTCCATCACGTTCGTCATGCAGGCGCTGCTCATTCCGGCAGTGACCATCAATACTTTCGGACTCTTGCCCCGGCGCTTTGTTTCTTCAAGGAATTGCGATCCCTGCTCGGTTTCGAGATCGTAATCGAGCAACACCATATCAACCGGTTCCCTATCGAGCACATCCTGTGCGTCCTTGAGATGTCCGCAGCTTCCGATTACCTGAAAGCCGGGCTCGGCGGACAGCAGACGTACGAGGCCCTCGCGGAAAAGGCTGTGGTCGTCCACAATCAGAAGTCGGATTTCGCTGTTCATTCTCACTATCGGAGGACGTCGGCGACGTGCCGGGCAGCTTGATTCACCACGTTATCGGAAACGTACTGTGAACCCCAGAAACGCGGCGTGAGGTTCCCAGACCAAAGGTCATGACCTCCTCTGTCCTCAAGTCTCACCATCATTTTCGCATCATAGACCGCGACGCTTGCGCTATTTCGATAGCGAATTCGGGGATTCGAATTGTAGTAGCCAACGAGGCGGAGCTGTGCCGTACCGCTCAAGATCGCATCCGCTGTAGCTGGATCATCAACGACTAGAAATCTCCTCGCGTGCGCGAGTCTTAGCACCAGCTTGTGTCGAAGATAGACTGCATCGGGCGACGCACCGAAGGAACCCACGTAGATTCTGTGGAGTTCCGCTGCGCGGTTGGAACTGTTTCTTGCCGCGGCTTCGCTCGTAGGCAGGATTGTTGGAAAGAGACAAAGGAGGACGAACAGAGGCTTGATAACGTTCATATCGAGCAAACCTGCACCACCCCGGAGTTGCGGTGCTGAATGGCTGCGAGCTGCGGAGACGCATTCGTATCAGTGCGAGTATAAGTTTGATTTCATCTGCGTAGCTGTTATCTTTCGATATCTAACCACCGCGTCGCTGTGATCCATCTCACGTCGCTGGGAACACCGAGAGGCACAGCCGGTGGTTCACGGCCCACGGGCCGAAATCAGGGCCAATATCGCAACGGCGTTCCTGGCCATTCGGTCAATCTTTCGGTCAAGCGGTGCTCCTCTTGGGTCGATGTAGGGCTTCGCGGAGAATTGCGAGCAATAATTGAAAGCGGCCGCTGCTCCGAATCCCTGGACAATTACACATGGACTTTCTGGCGATTTACTCGCGCACAAACCGGAAGATTCTGCTGATTACAGCAGTCGTGCTGACCGGCATCATCGGAGTCGTTGACTGGTACACGCGCCCATTCATTTCGATCGGGTTCTTGTACCTTTTCCCGATTATGTTGATCAGCGGCATTGCCCGGAGATGGCAGATTGTCGCGGCTTCAGTCGCATGCGCGGTTTTGCAGGAACTCTACAGCAACCTCCCTCTCGACAATGCAATTCCGCGCCTTGTCTTCTCATGGCTCGGCTTTTCTGGCACAGGCCTGTTTCTTTTCGAACTTCTGCGCAACCGGCGCATGGTTCTAGCGCATTTGGGTGAAGTCGAAGAGCAGAGCCGGCAACTACGGGAAGCTGAAGAGCAACTGCAAGTACTAGTCGACAGTAGTCCGGCCGCAATCCTCACAGTAGGTCCCTCTGGCGAGATTCTCCTGGTCAACAAGGCTGCGAGAGAACTGTTTAGCCCGGACAACGATCATCTGCAGGGCCAGTCGATTGGGAGGTTCGTTCCTGCACTACAGACCGCACTGCAATCCGGCCAGTCCTATCTCTTCCGCACTGCCATTCAGTGTCGCGCGCAACGCGCGGACGGAAAGCCCTTCCTTGCCGCTACCTGGTTTTCCACGTACCCAGCGCAGTCGGGGGGAAACAAACTCGCCGCCATTGTCGTCGATATGTCCGAAGAATTAGTCAGCCGCGAGGATCTGAGTCTTGATTATCTCTTGAAGAACGCCCGCATTCTGATGAGCGCCGTTTCCCATGAGGTCCGGAACATGGCGGGCGCTGCCCTTGTGTTTCATCAAAACCTGAGTCGTTTTGAGGCATTGAGAGAGAATGCAGATTTTGAAGCGTTAGGAACGTTGATACATGGGCTCGAAAAACTCTCTGCCATGGAACTGACATCCGGCACCGGAGAACAAGAACGGCAGGCAATTGAACTTGCACCGGTGCTGGACGAATTGAGGGTGCTAGTCGAGAGCGTGTGTCGCGATTCGAACATCGAACTGGAATGGGCTGGTACCGAACAATCGTGCTCCGTTTGGGCGGACCACTACGGGTTGATACAGGTGTTTCTAAATCTCGTCAAGAATAGTCGCCGTGCCTTAGAATCTGCGCCCGAAAAACGAATAAGAATAAGCCCGACCCGCGAACACCAAAAAGTGGTCATCCGATTCGAAGATTCCGGTCCCGGAATAGGTGATCCGCAAGTCCTTTTTCGAGCGTTTCAGCGGGAGGCGCAAGCAACCGGCCTAGGTCTTTATGTATCCCGGGCGCTGATGAGGAGCTTCGGGGGCGACCTGGCGTTCGAGCCGTCAGAGCGCGGCTGCACATTTGTGGTGACCCTACAAGTTGCCTAATACTTCGTTTGGCGCATTTCCACGCAAAGCTTCACGCGGCTGGCCTCTTTCTCTAATCGGGACGACCTGTGTAGTGTTGCACCCGGTGAACCTCGGAGTGGTCTTCGAGGGACTCAAGATGCGTGGTTACCTCCGACGGCATTCCCAGATCCAAGGAAAGGCGTTCTTCGACCATCGTCGCCAGGCGGTGCGCCTCACCTAGAGCCATCGCCTGCGGGAACAAAAGATGGACCTCAATCATCTGGCGATAGCCGGTAGTGCGGAAACGAACGCCGTGATATTGCAGCCCGAGTTCGCTGCAGGTCGTGTCAAGCTGATTACGAATCTTGTGTCCGATCTTCGGGTCTGAGTAGTCCAGCAGCCCCTTGAACGATTGCCACATTAGCCGCCCGCCTGACCATAGAATATTGGCCGATACCAGGAAAGCGACAACCGGATCCAAGAACTTCCGGCCAGTCATCATCACTAGGAGAAGTCCCGCAACCACACCGAAACTGGTCCAGGAGTCGGTGAGGACATGTTTGCCGTCAGCCTCAAGAATGAGCGAATTGTTTCGTTTTCCAACTCGTACAAGGTACCAGCCGAGACCGGCATTCAGAACACCCGCAGCGATGATCAAGAACACACCGTTGCCGAGATTCTCCAGAACCAAGCCGTGTCTCAGCTTCTCCACGGTCGTGTAAAGAATGCTTCCCGCCGCCAGAACAATCATCGCGCCTTCAAAGCCCGCGGAGAAGAAAGTGATCCGTTCGTAACCGTATTGGAATTTGGGCACTGCCGGCCGCGTGCTGAGCCAGAGACTGAATAAAGCAAATGCAACCGCGACTACGTGCACCACAGATTCTGCGGCATCGGAGAAGATGGCGGCAGAACCCGTGAGCAGATAGGCAGTCATCTTGCCCGCCAGCATCAATACGCCCACAACCAGTGAGAGGCGCATGGCGAAGTGCGCGTCACGAAGTTTCCGCTCGCTCATGCCGGATGAAGGTTGGCTTGTCTCGGTGCTCATGCGTGCCACTCCAAATATTTCCAGGTTCGACGATGCAGGGACCCATCAACATCAAGAACAGCATTTGGCTACTGCTATTCGATGGCCATCGGCCTTATTGACTCGGTTTCTCCTTTAGACTGCTTAGCTCAATGGATTATCTTCCTTAGTGGCTCCGAACGAGGTAGATCATCCATAGCACTAGCAAGAAGGCCCACAGGATGTAAAAAGCCGGAAACGCGATCTGTTTGATGTATACGTGACGTCGCCTTTTCATCCCAGCACCTCCGACCGAGCCAAGAGCTCTTCTCTTTGCGCGGTTAGAAATCCCAGTGCAATCGGGTCCCGAGAACCGAGACCGGCCCCCGCGCGCGATTGAACGCCGGATCCGCAACAAACTGGTAGTCCAAACAACCTTGCAAATGCTTTGGGAATCGGTGGTTGTAATACGCCTCTACAACCTTCTCGACCCCGTAATTCAGAGCTCCGTCGCCGTCGAGAATTCCCGCGCCGCCGGCCGCAAGAAACTCCTGGTTCACTCGTGAAGCGCCGCTGAATACACCTGCCAGGCCAACGGTGTCGTCGGGATGGTGCCAGCGCTCGCCCTTGATGCTGATTCCCAGGGATGCAGAGTGATTGACGTCGGTGAACATCCACGCTTCGTTATGGCCGTCGTTCCAGCCCACGCGAGAAAACATGCCGATGTTCCTGGTAATCTCTTGTTCCGCGTTCAGGCCGAAGCCGAAAGTATGACGGTTGGCGTACGTCTGAGAGATGTCGGCTCCCGGGACCGAGAGAGCCGCCTCATAGCTGCCGAATTCTCCCTGATTCAAATACCCCAGGGCGCGAACGGCTCCCGGATGGGTGCCGGCCCGGAATCGGTGCTCGCCTTCGACTACCATTCCCCAGTTATGGAAAAACCTGAAGTCCCCCGCCGAACTGTTAGAAGGCCACATGAGGTACTGCGCTTCGGCGGTAAAACCATTTCTTTGATTCGGCAACTGGAAGAATCCGTAGCGCAACGACCACTTCGACTGGTCCAATTCGGCGGCGACGCCCGTCGTGTAGCCCAGGCTGTCAGCTGGATAGTCCCATGTGATGTCGGCAACCAGAGCCCAGTTCATGAACTGCGTGCGCGGATCATTGGAATAGGCATTGCTGTCGAAGATGTCCTTCGAGCTGAAGCGGCCGGCAGTCAACGTCAGCCGCGCGTACTCTTCGTCACCTGCGAGCGTGAGTTGGTCAGAGGGTACGGCCTCCTTCTCACCGCCGAGCCCAATGGTTTGCCGGATGAAGAAGCGCGCGATGTCCAAATGGGGAGCACGCGTGCCCACCTTGTACGCTTCTCCATTGGGAAAGTCGTCAATGCCCAGGGTACCGTGCAATCCAAAACCCTGCCACGATAACAAATCGACGTGAAATTCGGCGCCGTTCCACAAGCGGTAGCCGCCATAAAAATCCAACGACACCGTCTCCCGAGCCTGGCCTCGGGCAGGCAAGCTGTTGGCAGCGGAGTAGCTTGCGCGGAAGGAGGGATACCCCTGGCCAACGATGGTGCTCTGCATGTGCCAGTTGCGAGATTGCCACTGCGATCCTTCTGGCGCTTCGTTCGCCGCCTTGGTTGACAGTACGACTGGGTCCGGTGGGTAGGTTTCGGCCGCGGCTGGCGCGGCGACATTCGGGGTTGGGGCATTGATCCGTGCTTCGCTCCGCGCTTCGTTCTGGCACCACGCCGATGCACCGGAAAAGAACGCGAGTCCAAAGAGCATCGCTGGTGCCACCAGGTAGATTTTCGTCTTGTCGTTCATCGTACTTCCTCGTGCGATATATTCTGGCCAGAACTTCTCAATACGGTTGAATTGCTCCCACGGTTGCGCCTCAATCCAGCATGCGGTGCTTCAAATTCATGACGTCACGATACGGGACCACGCCTTGCAGAACGTCACCGTCGTCAACAACAGGAAGAGCCCTGAATCCGTAGCGAAGAAATGCGGCGGCAGCCTCCTTCATGGTTGAGTCAGATTTAAGGCTGATCACGTTCTCGACCATCAATTCGCTGAGCTTGCTCGTGAGATCTGCCATTAGCAGTTCCTTGATGTCGAGGACTCCAAGAAGTCTGTCCTTTTCATCGACGATGTAGAAGTACATCACGACGTCCATTCCGCGCGCGTTCCTACGAAAGTGGCGGAGAGTCTCATCGGCGGCCATCTCGCCGCGACATTTCAGGAACTTCGAGGTAGTGAAGTTCAGGATATTGGTCTCCTGCTTCTCGATGATCTCCCTGATTTTGTCGACGAGTTTGATGTCGAGCAGCTTGGCGATTATTCTTCTCTCATCAGCAGGTAGAACTGAGACAATGTCCGCGGCCTGTCCGGGCGTCATTTCGCCGATCAATCGAGCGACCCGGTCTTTCTTGAGCGCAAACACGACATCGCGCTGAACCGCCGGGTCGATTTCTTCCAGTGTGTCTGAGGCAAGAGAAGGCTCAAGTTCTTCGAAGAGAGTTACGCGTTGCCCGCTGTCGAGTTCCTCTACAATGTCTGCCAGATCGGCCGGATGGGTTTCCGACAGCGCCTCTTTGAGGATGTTGAGCTTGAGTTCGCCCTGAAGAGAGCTGAGATTCGGTCCGAGTGCCTGGACGTACGACCACGCGATGAGCCGTTTTTTTTCTTCCCCAGATCGCTCATAGAAAATCTTCGCGAGGGATGCAAGGCCCAGGCGCCGAAACAATCCGTAACGGCTAATGTCCACGTCGGTTACAAACAGCTTACCGTTCCGTTTCAGCAGCCGGATATCGTAAACGACTTCTACCTCGCGGTCCTCTATGTCGAGCACTTTCTTGTCGAACAGGTAATCCCTGACCAGCACCTCGTCGGCGGTAGGTTCGCGAACATAACTCTTCGGATCGGTCAATTCAATGACAACCTCGCGGTGGCTCAGAGATCTCACCGCCGAGTAGGGTACGAGCATCGCCGGGTCGCCGAATGGCGGCCGAATTTGCAGTTGTGTGATCTCAGCCAGTTTGCCCTGGTCCACGGCAATCACATCCACGAGTTTGCCTAGCTTGCGCCCATTGCACATGGCACGCGAGCCGATAATCTCTGACAGAAAGAACACCTCATCCGCAATACCTGGAACCGCAACCATCTGGTTCATCACGCACCTCTATTTGTGCAACACCGAGAAGAACTTCCACACCAGAAGTCCCACCAGGAAAAGCAGATAGAACCGTAGCAGGCCGAGGGAAAACAACACCGCCGGCGTCATCTTGATGTGGGGCCTCTTGTATCTGCGGTTGATATCTCTCACCGCGTCCCATGCACTGCCGAAGAATTCCGAAATCATTTTGTCCACCTTTTCCTACTTCAGGATGTTCGGGAAAACTGCGCTTATGCCATACAAAGTTGAGACAATAATGATCAGCACGACGATGCTGATGTTGGCGAAGTTCTGATGCCAGTTGTTCTTGTACTTGCCCATGGTCTCTTCGTCATTGAGCAAGATAATGAGGAACACAAGCGCAGCCGGCAGCAAAGTGACTGCAATCACCTGCACAAACAAAGTGATCAAAATCAGCGGTGCGCCAGGAATGAGCACTACCGTTCCTGCGAAAACGAGAGTAAAGAAATAGTAGGCGTAAAACCATGGCGCCTGCTTCACTTTCTGGTTCAGTGAGTGGGCCCAGCCAAACACCTCGCCAAACGCCCAGGAACTTGCCAGTGAGATGCAGATCGCACCGAGCAATCCGGCGTCGAAGAGTCCAATTGCGAGAAGGGCTCCGACGTACTTGTTGATCCCCATAAACAGATGCGCCGCAGTTGCGGCGTCGCTGATCGGCAAGCCGGGAATCAACGTCGCAGTGAGGATCACACAAAACGCGGCAACAACCACAGTCAGAAACGACCCGATGGCGGTGTCAATCTTGCCCCAGACCATATCTTTTTCCTGCATGCCCTTGTCGACGACGGCACTTTGCTGGAAGAAGATCATCCACGGGGCAATCGTAGTGCCGATGTTCGCCATGATCAGAAAGAACAGGTCATTCGTGAATCCCCCCGGGGGCAGGTGCGGAATGAAGCTGCCGTGGATGATCTTATCTATGGGTGGATTGATCATGAACGCGGCCGGAATGTAGATCAGATTCAGTACGCAGAATACGAGCGCGATCTTCTCCCAGGTCCAATAACGGCCCTGCACGACCATGGCTCCCATTACGATGCAGGCGCCAATGACTGTGACGATCGGCGGCACGCCGAAGATGCTAAGCGCAGCGGTCATTCCGATGAACTCGGTGATCATTGTGAGCCAGTCCACAAGCACCAGATCGAGAAGGGAGAACCATCCCCAGAACGCCCCGAAAGAGTGGAAAATGGCTTCGGCATGGCCGCGTTTGGTAACGGCTCCCAATCGCACCGTCATTTCCTGGACGTAGTACGCTACGGGGCCGAGCAGAATGAGAAACCAGATCAGGTGAAAACTGTACTGTGCGCCGGTGACCGTATAGGTTGTAATGCCGCCCGCATCATTGTCGGCGACCATGACAATGATGCCCGGGCCGGCGATCAGCATAAAGAGACTGATCATCTTCCAAAGTTTCTTGTACCTGTAGTAAAGCCGAGAGAAAAAGTTCACGGTACTGGCCTCTCTGTTCTGGACTGGGTTCAGGCGCAGTTCCGGCAGACGTGCGGCTCCGCTGTAAGCGCAGGTCCACAGTCGTCGGCTGCTTGCTCGCTCACAACCCACTTGCAAGCGAGCGGCCGGACCGGATTTCCGGTCTTGAACCATATGCAGGACAGAGAGGCCCTGCGGCGGACAGGAAAAGTGAGAATGATTTCGGTCATGACGTCCTCCTTCCAGCACAGATGCAATCTCAGCAGGTGGCCCTTGCACGAGACATTGCAGGGCGGCGAGCGAGGTACAACTCGGCCAGACTTTTATTTAAGGAGGGGTGGGTAGAGACGCCGGCTCGTTTTGATTACCGGGTTGTTTCTGCTCACTCACTCGAACAGGGTCGCGCACTGTGAGAAGTGAGCAGGCGATCAGCACAAGGCTAATCGCGGGCCTCACTCAGACAGCGCAGGAGAGCACTCCGGGACTCCAGACCTTTCCGCTCCATCGCAAGAGCGAGAAGGTTCGTGCATCGCGGAGGTTCTAACGCAATTTGGTTTGCCATAAATTGATTCGCGGCGATCGTCGCCTTGACGACGGTTACCGCCAAAAGTTTTATACCATACCCCCTGTCGGTATTCAACAGAAATCGCAATAATTCTAGGGAATAAGTGTGATGACGGTCGCAACAGAGGTCTCTTCCCCTGCACCTCGAACCCCTTAGCCATTCCATCAATTCGTTCGAGGAGTACCTACCTCAAGAAGCGATTCTGGGGAGTGGTGCAGTTTGAAATCGCAGCGTCGAATTTTAGCGCAGGTCGTCCTATAATTCCCGCAAAGGCGGAGTTGTATGGCGAGGCAAAAGGACATCGAGAATACTTGGGGAAAAGGTAAGCCTATTCGCGGAAGAGATCCGGATACGTGGCGGCGGGATTCCGATGGCAACGTAATTCGTTACGGTTCCTACGGAACGCAAGGGGAGTACGGCTGGCACATCGATCACATTATTCCAAAATCGAAAGGCGGTGCTGACAACATTAAGAATTACCAGCCGCTTCATTGGCAGGAGAATATAGAGCTGTCCCTCGCCAAAATTAAATCCAATCTGTGTTTTCTATGATATAACCCCTTTCATGCCGACCGTTCTGAGAGCTGTTCTTGGATCGCTGAGTCGCAGTTTTCGGTCTCGCCGCGATCTTGTTTTGGAGAACCTCGCACTTCGCCAGCAGGTTGCGGTATTTGCGACGACGCACCGTCGGCCGCGCTTTGCTGCGCCGGATCGGTTGTTATGGGTCATGCTGCGGCGATTCTGGCCCGGATGGAAAAGCGCACTTGTTGTTGTCCAGCCAGAAACCGTCATTCGCTGGCATCGGGCTGGCTTCAAACTGTATTGGAAATGGCTCTCTCGCAAACATGCCGTAGTAGGAAGGAAGCCCACGAGCATGAAACTGCGAGAGCTTATCCTCCGCATGGTCACTGAGAATCGCACCTGGGGTGCGCCGCGCATCCACGGCGAGCTGAAGATGCTGGGATTTGACATCTCCGAGCGGACAGTCCTCCGATGGATGCGCAAGGCTCCTCGAGATCCCGAGCCTGCGAGACGATGGGCAGCGTTTCTGAATAATCATCGAGTAGCCATCGCGGCTATGGACTTCTTCACAGTTCCGACGGCGACTTTTGGCGTACTCTACTGCTTCTTCGTGATCGCTCATGATCGACGGCGCGTTCTTCACTTTAACGTCACACGGAATCCGACGACCGCTTGGGTTGCTCAACCGCTTCGAGAAGCATTCCCCTACGATTCTGCGCCGAGGTTTCTGATCTTCGATCGCGAGCACACCTTCCACGGCGAAGTGCTAGAGACCTTAGAGGGGCTGGGAGTCCAGCCGATTCGAATTGCGGTTCGAAGCCCGTGGCAGAATGGCGTTGCCGAACGCTTCGTCGGCAGTTGCCGCCGAGATCTGCTTGATCATGTCATCGCGCTCAACGCATGGCATCTGAAGCGGCTCATGGCCGAATACGTCCGTTACTATCACGACGACCGGACTCATCTAGGCTTAGGCAATGAGACTCCGGCGGGCAGAGAAGCAGCGAATCGGACGCAAATAAATGCAAAGATCATCTCCATGCCGAGGCTCGGGGGTCTACATCATCGCTACGACCTCGCGGCTTGAGGATTTACCAAGATCCGAAAGCATCCCCGTCCGCATTTGCAGCCGCAGTGTGTTCACCGCACCCACTTTCAGCCGAACCGTTACTTTCGCCACTCAATAATCCATCGCCTCTCT
>OKRB01000123.1 GCA_900290245.1 Candidatus Sulfuritelmatomonas gaucii
CTTATGAATCCGGACATTTCATTTGTTCTCAAAAGCGGACATTTTCACTTGCTAACGACACTGACGGAAAGACGACGACCCGCCCGGGACCTCAGAATTCGGCTCACGGGCGGTCGATTCGCGCCGAGGCGATTTAGCGTGAATCCAGAAGGATTCCTGGCGACATCGACGTTTCCCAGGACCTATCCTGCAATTGGCAAGTAATCCACGGCGTCCGAGCAGTCTGGGAACTGTTCGAGCATCCCCTGAGCTTCTTGCTCCAGCGCCTGGCTAAGAGAGATCTTGCCCGTTTCAAAAGGGTCCCAAAACCCACCTTCCTAAACTCCGTCAAATCAACGCCCTCATCTTGAGAATCTGGCCGTTTCAAAGGGTGTGGGTTAGGTTACAGCCGGAGGTTCTGTGGCTGGAACCGCTAGACAGGGAAGCTGCTTTTCAAGCCGCTCTTCGGTCGCAGGCGCAAGGTCAATTCTGCAAGCTCCTTCTGTCGCTCTGATACCGCGCACGGTCACGGCTTAGTGGCATTGTGAATAGATGACATTGAACCGCCGCGCCAAGCGTGACCCACCAGGGTGACAGCCCGTCATTTATCTATTGCTGCTTCCTACTCCGCCAGAGCCTCTCACTCCCGTGCAATTGTTTGATTCGTTGCGTTCAAGAGCGAGGCCACTACGATGCATTCCAGGTGGAGCCGTTGCGGCCCTTTCTTTGGTGGTCTGTGGCCTATTTCGAAGTATCGCGAGCCGCTTCACCCCATCTTGTTCCCAACAACCAACGTAGGTTTGCTATGAAGGATTCATACTCGCAATCATTAATTCTCACGGTCATCTGTTCCTGCTTCATGTCTTCGGTCCAGACAATGTGAACGGGGTGATGGGGGATGAGGGCGTCTGCGAAGCGCGAAGCGCGCCCCGGTGTTGCCTTGGTCGCGATGAAGTCGTCCGGTCGACTCTTTGCCAAATCCGGCATCATAGTTCTTGCGTAGCCACACCCTGATCGAGGCCCTTGAATAGAATCCGAATCCCTCTCAACCTTGGAGCTGAATTCGACAGAAACGATCTCGTCAGCGTGCACGGTGATCAAGAGATTCTTCGTCAATGATTTGACGCACCGCGGAGCAAAGGCAATTCTGAGCCACGAGCCTGCATCCGGAAGCAAAGAGCCAGCGAGGTACTTAACCGTCCAGAACGGCTTCGGCATAGATTCCTTTGCCGCGGTGGCCGTTTCGGTTGGAAGCATGCTTGCGCGGCAATCTGTTTTGACGGGCTTTTGGCAAACGGCAGTTCCTGCAGACAGAATGATGCAGAAAATTGTCAGTTGAATCTTTGGAAAATCAATGGGCGACATGGTCTTCTCCTTGATTATTGACCTCCGGCAGGACGTCATTTTCGCGAGCCATCCAGACATAGAGGGTCGGCATCAGGAAGACGCCAATAATCAGGTTGGCAAGCAGACCGCCGACAATGACGATAGCGAACGGGCGCTGCGAATCGGAGCCGATGGCGTGGGAGAGCGCAGCGGGCAGCAAGCCCAGCGTGGCCACCAGCATAGTCATCATGACGGGGCGCAGGCGGAGGACGGCGCCGTCAACTGCGGCCGCGATGATGTGCTCCTCGTCGGACACCTCCGATCCCTTGCGCCGCGCACGCAACTGATTGATGTATTCAAGCATGATGACGCCCGTTTCCACAGAGACGCCGAAAAGCGCCAGGAATCCCACCGCAGACGAGACCGAGAAATTGGTGTGCGTAATGAAAAGTGCGAGCGGGCCGCCGATAGAGGCCATAATGACGGACACCAGGACGATGACTGACCACTTATAAGAACGGAACATGGTGTAGAGAATGAGAAAGATGGCCAGAACGGTGATAGGAATAACGAGAGCCATTCGCTTGTCGGCGCGCTTCTGGCTTGCAAATTCGCCGGCCCATTCAAGGTGATAGCCCGAGGGCAGCTTCACATTCTGTTCGACCATGCCGATGGCTTCTTCCACCGTCGATCCCAGGTCACGGCCGCGAACGGAATACTTGATGGCGATGTAGCGCTGGCCTCCCTCGCGATTGATCTGCTCGGCGCCGTCATCGGTGGAAACCTTGGTCAACTGGGCAAGAGAGACACGCTCGCCAGAAGGGGCCAGAAGGCGTACATCTTCGATTGCCTGCCGGGTGTCGCGATACGGCTTCTGATAGCGGAGCGTCACATCGTAACGCGCCTCACCTTGCTGCACTTGAGTTAGCGCGTTGGAGCCGACGGCAGTTTGTATTGCATCCTGCACATCGGCGACATTGATGCCCCATCGCGCGGCGGCTTCGCGGTCCACGGTGAAGTTGAGGTTAGGCTGGCCGACGATGCGGAAAACACCAAGATCCTCGATGCCGCGGATGGTGGCCATTTGGGCCTGGATGAGTTCAGCCGTGTTCTCCAGCGTGCGCAGATTGTCGCCGTAGAGCTTGACGGCCAGTTCCCCTTTGACGCCGGAGACGGCTTCTTCCATATTGTCCGAGATGGGCTGCGAATAGTTCCAGAGAACGCCGGGGAACTTCTCCAACTGCTCGTCGATTGCGGCGATCAAGGCTTCCTTGTTCTGGTGGAAAACGGGGCGCCACTGCTCTTTCGGCTTGAGATCGACAAAGTATTCGGTATTGAAGAAACCGGCGGTGTCAGTACCGTCGTCGGGACGGCCGGTCTGGCTGACGACCTGCGTGACCTCTGGAAAGGAAGCCATCACCCGCCGCGCCTGGTTGGTGAAATCGATGCTTGCGGTGGGGCCTTCGCTGGGAGGCAATGTTCCGCGCACCCAGATGGAACCCTCGTCGAGGTGGGGCAGGAACTCCGATCCGATGGGTCCGCCGAATGAGAGGAAAAGGGCGAAAGCGAAGAGAACAATGGAAACGCCCAGCGTAACGTTGCGGTGCAAAATGGCCGAGCGAACCGCAGTGCGATAGTGGCCGGTGAGCCAATGCATCATGGGGTTCTTCCACTCTTTCGCGCCTTTTTGGAAGACGATGCCTCCCATGACTGGAGCGATGAGGATGGCGAAGACGAGCGCACCGACCAGCGCAAAAGTGACGGTCCAAGCCATCGGTTTGAACAGGCGTCCCTCGACAGACTGCAGTGTGAAGATCGGGAGGTAGGAGGTGATGATGATGCCGCGGGCATAGAAGACCGGCCGCTGCACCTCGTGCGCGGCATCGCGAATTCTCTCCGCAGGCGTGCGTGTGTCGTTCTGGAGGGAGAGATGGCGGACCATATTCTCGATCATCACCACAGTGCCGTCGACGACCATGCCGAAATCCAGCGCGCCCAACGAGAGCAGGTTGGCAGGAATGTGGATGAGGTCAAGGCAGATGGCGGCGAACAGGAGGGCAAAGGGAATGGTGAGGGCGACGACAATGGCGCCGCGCACATTGCCAAGGAAGAGGAAGAGAATGATGGAGACGAGGATGACACCTTCGGTCAGATTCCGCTCGACGGTATCCACGGTGAACTTGACGAGGTCTGAACGATCGAGGAAAGGAACAATCTTAACGCCTTTGGGCAAGATGCCATTGTTGAGCTTCTCGACCTCACTGTGAATGCCCTGCAGCACGGGGTCGGAGTCGTCTCCTTTTTGCAGCAGGACGATCCCTTCGACGGTATCGGAATTATCGACGATGGCGCCGTCGGAGCGATGGGTCGCGCGGCCGATCTGACCGAGTCGAATCTTGGGGCCCTGTGAGACGGTGGCGATGTCTTTGACGCGAATGGCCGTGCCGTTCGCTGTTTTGACCACGGTGTTCTCAATGTCCTGCACGGTGGT
Organism: Candidatus Sulfuritelmatomonas gaucii; assembly: GCA_900290245.1. Classification (GTDB taxonomy): domain Bacteria; phylum Acidobacteriota; class Terriglobia; order Terriglobales; family Acidobacteriaceae; genus Telmatobacter; species Telmatobacter gaucii. The sequence goes on from OKRB01000123.1 coordinate 3,797, forward strand.
GTAGAGACCCAGCGACTGCACGTTGATCTGCTGTGATCCCTCCTCAATAAAGCTGCCCCCGCCGTTGGTGTTGTTGTTTGCGACCTGCTGCTCGACCTGGGCGATGGAGAGCCCGTATACGACGAGCTTTTCGGGGTCGAGCTTGATCTGATATTCCTTGGTCGCCCCGCCGAAGCTTGAAACATCGACGACGCCTGTGACGCCTTTGAAAGACTTCTCCAGTGTCCAGTCTTCGAGTGACTTCTTTTCCATCACGTCGTAGGCGGGGTTGGTGCTTTCGAGGGTGTACCAGTAGATCTGCCCAACGGGACTCCAGTCTGTGCCCATTTGCGGCACAAGGTTGGCGGGCAGGCTGACTTGGCTGAGGCGCTCCAGCACGTGTTGGCGGTTCATGTCGCTGGTGGAGTCGTCATCGAAAATCAGCATGAGGCTGGAGAGGCCGGCCAGGGTGGTGGAGCGCAGATGTGTGAGGTGAGGAATGCCGGCCATCTGAATTTCGACGGGTACGGTTACCTGGCGCTCGATCTCCTCGGCGCTGCGGCCTGGCCACTGGGTGATGATCTGGACGTAGTTGTTGGCGACGTCGGGGTAGGCTTCGATGGGTAGGTTACGGAACGAGACGATGCCCCAGGCAGTGAGCACCAGCGTGCCGCCGAGCACGAGCCAGCGGTTCTTGAGCGCGAATTCAACCAGTGCGCGAAGCATCTAACGGTTCCCCGCGGTTTCAAGCAACAGCGCGTTTGCGACCACCTGCTGGCCGGGGCTAAGGCCGACGAGAATCTCCTGCCGGTTGCCTGCCAGCATTTGCCCGGCGTGGACCTCAGTGCGCCTGAACTGGTTGCCTCCCGCGGGCAGGAAGACCCAATCGCGGTCATGAAGGTGGAGCACAGAGTCGGCGGGAATTGCCGCGTGCGTTTCTTTGGTGCGGCTGGTGAAGGTGGCCGTCGCAAACATCCCCAACCTGAGGAAGCCGGGATTCCTAACCTCGATGCGCACTTTCGCGGTGCGAAGCGATGAATCGAGGATAGGACCGATGTCGCCTACCCGGCCCGTGAGGGGACGGTCAGGGTAGGCATTGATCCTGATCTTCGCTTCCTGGCCGAGTTGCAGCTTGGGAATGTCGTTCTCGTAGACGTCGCAAACGACCCAGACCCTGGAGAGATCGGCGATGGTGAAGGCGGTGGCCGAGCCGGAGAGACTCACGCCCGCGGCGCTCGCATTGGTCACGTTCTGCGCAACGATAACGCCGTCGACAGGCGCATAAACATCGACGATGCTGCTGGGGTGGTCCTTATTCACGCCAAGCGTCTTCAACTGCTCTTCGGAAGCTGTCAAGTCAGCCTTGGCGTCCTTCTCGGTGTCCTCTGCCTGCTCTAACATGGCCTGCGAGACGGCGCCGTGCTGGAAAAGATCTTGAGCGCGGAGATAAGCCTTGTTGGCGAACTGTTCGTCATTGACGGCTTTGAGATAGGTATCGAAGGCATTGGTAATGTCGGTGCTTTGCACCGACAGGAGCAACTGGCCTTTTCTCACGTTGTCGTCGAGGCGTGCCTTGATATCGAGCACGCGGCCATTGGCCAGCGAGATGACCGGAACCTCGCGGGAAACGTCAGGGAAGACAGCGCCCGTGGCGTTCATCTGGTCAACAGATTCGACTTTCTCAGCCACGGCGAGCGGGAACTTGCTCACATCGTTGTCGTCGATGGTAATGAGGTTCATGTCGGGAACCTGAATGACTTTAGCTGGCGGCGGAGCACCGTCGCCCCGCTGCGCGCTCTTGCAGCTTGAGAGACCGAGACACAACGGCGCCGCCAGAATGCAGGCCCGGGAAATGATCAGGAGCCGCTTGCGGGAGAGTGCGGAGATCATGGAATTACCTCACGTCCGACTGCAAGATTCAGTTGAGCTGCGGCCGTCAGATACGAGCCGATCAGTTGCATATAGGCCAGTTGCACGGCGCGGCAGTCGCTCTGCGCGTTGAGAAAATCCATGAGCGACGCGCCTCCGTGCAGGTAGGCGTAGGTGACGGTATCGCGCACCCGAGTGGCCTGGTCTTTGTATTTCACCTTGTATGGCTTCAGAAGCGCGATGCTGCTCTCCACCTGCGTGTAGGCCGAGTCAACATCACTGAAGACCTGGGCGCGGGTGGCCTCGGTCAACTGTTGGTTGCGGCCGATATCGATCTGGGTGCGCTGTTTCTCGCCCTGGTTGCGGTCGAAGATGCGCAGCGGAATGCTCACGCTGCCGCCGAGAGTTTGCATATCGATGGGGTTCGAGTTATTGACAGCTGAATTCCACGTGTACCAGGCACCGAAAGTGGGGTCGGCGGAACCGTTGGCAACGGCCAGTTTGTGGTTGGTCTGGGACTGCTGGACGGCTTACAGCGCCGCCTGCAGGTCCGGGCGCGTATCCAGCGCAATCTGGCGAAAGCTTTCGAGCGGCTTCAGATCCTCTGAGAAGTCGAATGGGCCGGTCACATCGAATTGCTCGACCGGAGTGCGGTCATTAAGCAGTTGCAGAAGCTGGATTTTCGCAGTGCGCAGGTTGACGATAGCCGATTGAATCTCGACCTCGTATTGCACGCGCAGCAGCTCGATGCGATCGAGATCGATCTGGGCGATGTCGCCGGCCCTGAATCGATTGCGGCTGATGTCGATGATCTTGTCGTAATAGTCGAGATCGGCGCGTGCCAGCTCCAGCACGGCCTTGGCCTGCAGGGTGTTCACGAACGCCGTCCGCAAAGTGAATTCGAGGGTGCGCTTCAGGTCTTCATGTTGCGAGGCGGCGATGCGGGTGCCCTCTTCTGCGCTTTCGAGGCGCAGCTCGCGTTTGTGGTCGCGCTCGTGGAGGTAATTGATGCCTGGCTCGACGAACGTTCCCTGCACCGGCTGCCAATGGCCGTTGTTGGGAGCGATTTCCGTTCCGTCCACGGTTGTCGTGAACTGGGGGTTAGGACGCAGATAAGCCGTGGTCTCCTCGGCGCGCATCTCATCCACGCCCAACGCGTCGGCCTTGAGCGCGGGGTTGGCAGCTTCAAACTTGGATTTAACCTGCTCCCATGTGAGACTTTGCTGCGCTGGAGACACCGACGCCGCAAGGAACAGCAATGCGGCAACGCCCCTTTCAAATGGGAAGGGCCACGATCGTTTTGGATTCATGGTTCCAATCTCTTTTGGAGAATTCTCACGGCTGACGCGGGTCGAAATCAGAGAAGTGCGTCAGCACGAGGACCGCAAAAAGAAGTAGCAACAGGGGACGGGTGCTGAATCCATCCGAAGGTCCTGTTGCCGCGATTTGTCTTAGAGAGAAAGGAAGGAAGGAGGGCCGCGCGTCGGATTTGGCGCATCAGCTTGTGTCTGGAATGCCGGCGCAACGGGTCGGATCTGGCGGCCGCCAGCAAGAGAGCCGAAGGAAGGCACGGCGGCGCTCGCAATTGAGAGTTCGGAACCAAGCTTGGAAGGCAGGTAAACTGCAGGACAGTCTTGTGCGAGAGACGGCGCTTTGAATTGGTACGGTCCGTCCCGACCCGTAGAGGGAAAATCTTCAGTTCGCGCCTCTCGGAAGTTTCCGTGTCCGTCATTTAACCAGACGTAAAGACGCTTGTGAGTGAATGCCTCTTCAACAACGATGTCTGGCGCGCCGTCTTGATTGACATCCAAGGCCGAGATCGCTGGTGCGAAATCATTTGACTCAAACGTGAGATCGCTATTATTGCCGGCAGTTACGTGAAGCTCAATTCGAAAGGTTTTCTGCCCGCGGAACTGTCCGGCATCGACGAGAACCGCACCATCCGGTTTCTGATCATTGTCAAAATCGGCGGCCGCCAATCTCTGCTCAAACGGCTGATGCAAGAAGCCCTTCGTGGTTCCAAGGCGCGAAACAGCTCCATCCAGCCCGTCTTGCGCCCATAGGGGTGGCGCTACCAGTGACAGGGCAGCAAGCACAAAGCCGGGAATGAGACAACGCACTTTCATACGTTCAGGCCCGAGTATAGATTTCAACGATCCTTTTTCGCAAGGACTGGCAAACGCCAGGCGTGATCCTCGGTTGACGCCAACAGCCCGAAGCGCGTTTCCATCCTCGACTCGGTCCCGTTTTGTGGTTCTGGCCGGATTGTCGCCCATCCGGAAATGTCGTTAGCAAGTGAAAATGTCCGCTTTTCGTAGCAAATGAAGTGTCCGGTTTCA
>OKRB01000122.1 GCA_900290245.1 Candidatus Sulfuritelmatomonas gaucii
ACCGCGCGCGGCTCTGCAATTCCCCGGAAACAGAAGTATAGCAGCACAAAAAACTGCTCCCGCGCCTCCGCAGCTTGTCGACTTGAACGCAACAATCTCCAGGCGCTCAAGCCTGCACCAGTCTTGGGCAGTCCGCCGCACAAGCCAGGCCGCGCCCTTCAGCAAGGGAGTGGAAGCAGGAGACTCTTCGGAGTCCTGACCGATTCTTAGCTTGAACCGCCGGGCAGAATATGGCAGGCAACGACATTGAATTGGCTCGGATAGCCGGCCATCGTGTTAACCCGCAACAGCATCTCGAAATGCTTTGATGGGCCCGACGGCGAAATACCGCAGTTGCGTTGAGCCTCTGAAAGCCGCACGGGGTCAGTGACAAGGTTCCCTGCCGCTTGCGTGCCTTCGCGGTTTAATCCCGCGAGAAGAAGAACCTGCCCACCCTGGTCGGGATTGCCAACCAATGCGACCAGAGCGAATGATTCTCCGGTAGCGCCGCCTCTCGCGGTGGGGACATAGGTTGCCTGTTCGTTCGCACGCGGGCGAACGTTGCGAATCAAGCCCCCTCCGGGAACCGGCGCTGAAACGAATTGAAAGTCCAACTGATCCTGGAATACTGAAAACCACGGATCCGAAGACGGGCTCCCGAGAAACATGAAGTTGTCATCCGTCTTCAGGTTTGAATACTCAAGGCTGCGCGCGCCTTGCACTTCAATCGTTCGCGAATACGTTCTCGCCAATCCCGCCACTTCCGCCGCGATCTGCGCATCCGCATTCGATGCCTTGTCTCCTGCCAGGATCTCCTCGCACATCTCCTTCACTTCCGGCGTAAGTGTATTGTCGTCAGGAAGAAAATGGTGATTGGCGTAGTCTGAAACCGTGATCACTCTGTGTGTCAGAATCTGAATCGAGAAGATATCCGGATCGCTCGTGATCAGGTGCGTCGCATGCGGGGAGCTGAAGAATATCGACCAGGGCAGCACTGCTGGCGGAGCAGCCGCCCCGGCGCGTGGAGAATGCTTCCACAGCACTCCCCAGAGCGCGAAATTAAGGATCACAATGACCGCCGCAAAGTAGAGCCACCGGCGGCTTCGAGCGCGCTCAACTTGAGCCAATTGATCGGAAGGGCCGGGATGAGCACCCGCGGCCTCCGGTGCGGATGCTGTCAGGAACTCAGAAACCGGTTGCCGGGGTGAGCCCGTGGAACCTTCCGCCGGCTCCGGATGTTCGATTCCGGCAGCCGGGCGCCCTGTTTTGCTCCGCGGCTCGTGGAGAATCTCGGGAACATACGACCCCAGGGGGAGGGTAATGCGAAACTCTGAAGCCGTGCCGTACTTGCCATAGTGCTGCAGCAGGCGTTTCCGTACGTCACTGGCAGTGACCCGAACGATGGCGTCTTCACTCGTGTCGTAAGACGGAGGCCTCCCAAAGAGCTCAATCCCAATCATGCGCTCTTTCAATAGCTCAAAATGGCCGTCTACAGCCCGATCTACGATATAGCTGAGAAACTGTCCGCTGCGGTGGCTTCCTTTGAATGCTTCGCCCTCTAGAATCTCGTGAACGTGCGTCCGAAGCGCGGCGACCCACTCGTCCGATCCGGACATCTGGGTGATCGCCGACTCTCGTCCACCATACAAGTTCATGGTCTCTCACAGTGTGCGCGCACTCAAATTCTAGCACTCGATTGCACGTTCCGGACCTGCCCCGGCTAACGCTTGTAGCTACCGTTAACTCTTCAGGTGTACATAAATCAATGTATTTCCAATAGGATATCGTAGCGTTAGGGAGCAACCTAACGTTGACGAATCTCCTTGACTCGGAACTATGATTCTTGGGAACTTGAGAGACCGTGTTCTCAAGTAATCAACGGGGACCATTCCCAATCGATGATGATGCATGAGATCGTAGTGGGATAGCGGACCCTTGCGCGGCCGCCGCAACCCGGGTGTCGCAAAAAATTGCCTGGTCAATACCAGAATCGAGTGCTTTGCCTTAAAAAGCACCCTATGACTAAAAGAACAAACCAACTTCACGAGGAGGCAAGTGACATGAACCAACGAGCTCAGAATCGAAGGCCGTCAGGACTCTCGGGCATTATGTTCCATCTCTGCCTGATCGGGCTGCTTGTAACGGCCCTTAGCGCGAACCGCGCGTATGCGCAGATGGACGAGGGCGCAATTGTCGGCGTCGTCACGGACAGTGCGGGCGCCGCGATTCCGAGCGCCCAGGTCACGGTGACAAGTACGCTTACCGGACTGGTGCTGACCACCAAGACCAACACCACCGGCGACTACTTCTTTGCGCCCATCAAGACAGGCAACTACATCATCAGGGCTTCGGCGCCGAACTTCGAAACCACGGAGCAGGACAACATCGTGGTGCACGTGACCGACCGGCTGAACATCCCGTTGTCGCTCAAGCCGGGCAATGTCAGCACCACGGTCACCGTCACATCGGCCGCGCCGATCATGCAGACGCAGACCGCGGAAACGGCTGTCGATGTCGATTCAAGATTCCTCAACGACGCGCCGCTGGCTAATCGCAACTGGATCTTTATGGCCCAGGAAGCGCCGGGCGTGACGCCCTGGGCGGGACGCGGCGGCGGCAATGGCGATTTCTCCGCAGGCGGCCAGCACGCAGAGCAGAACAACTTCATGCTCGACGGCGTAGACAACAACGTCTCCAATAGCGACTACATCCAGGGCTCGGAGTCGAACGTGGTGCCTCCGCCGGACGCCATCGCCGAATTCAAGATGGAGGGCAGCAACTACAGCGCGGAGATTGGCCGCGGCCACGGCGCGGTGATCAACGCCACCACCAAGTCCGGCACCAATAGCTTTCACGGCGATGTGTGGGAATACAACAGAAACACCATCTTCGACGCGCGTGTCTGGAACACCGCACCAACCGCGACGATTCCCGTTTTCCACTTGAACGAATTTGGCGCTACCCTGGGCGGCCCGATCATCAAGAACCACCTGTTCTTCTTCGGCGACGTCCAGGAGCAGCGCTACGTGAATGGAGCCAATCCAAGCACCTTGTCCGTGCCAACGCCGCGCCAGCGCCGGGGCGACTTCAGCGAGCTTCTGAATCCGACCTGGGGCAATGGCACCTGTCCCGTGGTGCTGTACGTGCCCAACTCCAACACCGGCACATACAAGTGCAGCAGCAACGTAGTATCAGCGGGGCCGACCGGTACGCTGCAGCAGTCCGGCTCGGGCCAGTATACGTATGACGGTTATACGTTCGCCCCCGGCCAGAACGTCTTCAGCCAGGCGCAGCTCGATACGGTGGCCCAGAAGCTCCTTCAGCAGTACCCCTGCCCCAACTACGCTGCTGCCGGCCAGCCCAACTTCGGGAAACCCAACGGTGGGTGGCAGACTGGAAATTGTAATACCGAGACGACGCTCGATTCGGGACCGACCTCCAACAACTACCAGACGATCCTGAAGACGGAGTCGGACCCGATCAATTGGGATGGACGCCTCGACTGGAACGTCAGCGACCGCGACCTGGCCACCTTCCGCGTCGACTACCAGCACATCATCAACACCAACCCGGCACCATTGGGCCCCATCCTTGACGGAACCGGAAGCTATGCGGGCCACAACCAGACCTGGCTGAGCGAGAACTATATGCTCAGCGAGACGCACACCTTCTCGTCCACGCTGATCAACGAATTCCGCTTTGGCTTCAACTATGGTACCTATGCGAACCTGCAGTACAACTACGGCACAAATATCGCGGCTACCCTCGGACTGAACGGCGTGCCGGTCAACACTGCCCTTCAGGAGGGCGGCCTGCCGTCGGTAAACCCCGGCTTTACCACCTTTGGAACCCACGGCAACGACCCGGCCCACGAGGGCATGAACCAATACCAGGTCATGGATAACGTCACCAAGATCATTGGCACCCACTCGCTGAAGATGGGCTACCAGGCCATGCCTATGCGCTGGTACAGCACCTTCGCTGCGCAACCGCTGGGAGCGTACAGCTACAACGGCCAATTTACCCAAGTTTCGGGATTGGGCGGCCCCTCCGGAAACGGCGGCGCGGACTTCATCGCCCTGGGCACATTGCCCGGCGGTGGATATACCAACACGGACAATATGGTCAGCAACAATATCAGCACGTTCACCTATCAGCACTTCGTGATGCAGTACATGGGTGCTTACATTCAGGATGACTGGAAGGTGACGCCGAAGCTGACCTTCAACATTGGGCTCCGCTACGAGTACTTCACGCCCAAGAGAGAGCAGTCGAACCAACTGGGGAACTTCGTGGGGTTGACGGGCCAGGTTACCTCGAACGGCACCGTCGCATCGTCGGAGCTGATATATCCGATACAGCTGCAGAACCAGAAGTTCGACCCGAACTTCCAGGCGCTGATGACCGCCGATCACGTGGTGCCGGTATATACCACGAATCCATACCTGTCGGCCTTTCCGAAGATGAACTGGTCACCGCGACTGGGCGCTGCGTACCAGATTGACAACAAAACAGTCGCGCGCGCCGGCGCGGGCATCTTCATGGGCGGCTTCGAGCCAGGCGGCGGCGCGGCCAATCTGATCAATCCACCCCAGGAAATGGCTGCACAGAACCCTGTTCTGCCGACCTGCACGCAGGGAACTTTCTGCGGATCTCAGTACCAGTTCAACAACACGCTCGAGGGCGGTCTCGGAAGCTTCCAGGGAGCGGGAGGAATCCAGCACAATGCCACCTTCCCCGAGATCGGAGAAGAGGACCCGGTGATGCACATGCCGTACACCCTCCAATACAACGTGAGCGTGCAACGTGCCTTCTGGGGGGATACGACGGCAACGGTGGCCTGGGTGGGCAGTATTGGACGCCACCTGGTGACGGGGATCAACAACCCCGCAATGCCACAGGCGATTACGATTGGCGGCCAGGACCTTCACGGCCTGACCACTGCGCCACATTTCAATGGCTTCTTCTGGATGTCATGGACAGGTGCGAGCTCGTACAACTCGATGCAGGTTACGGTGCAGAAGCACTATAGCCACGGGTTGAGCTTGCTGGGTACCTATACCTGGGCGCACGCGTTCGATGACACCACCGATTTGCTGGGCGGCGACAATACGTACAAACAGGCTGCGCTCATTCCTCCCATCAAGGAGTTCACACAATCCGGCTACGATATGAGGCATCGCGCCGTTATCAACGTGGACTACGACCTGCCGTTCGGCGTGGGCCGGCAGTTTGTCAACAAGCCGGGCGTTTTCGACGAGATTGTTGGCGGATGGAAGACCGACATGCAGTGGTGGATCCAGGGAGGCTTCCCTTATACGGTCGGAATCGCCAGAGTCTCGGGCTGGCAGAATGCCAACGGCGGCCTGGCCAACAGCGCGATTAAGGTGGCCGATCCGAGGTCGAGCAGCCTGCAGCCGCCGGCTACAATTGGCCCGATCAACCAGAGCGGCATGACCACGGGAACTCCGTCGAATACAGCCGCGAACGTTTGCGCGGCGCAGACCCACACAAGGCAGCGCTGGTTTAACCCGTGCGCCTTTACCGACCCACTGGGCGTCATCAATACCAGCAACGCGGCTGCGGTTGCCGCTCTGCAGCCTTACCAAACCGGTACTTTCAGCTACTACTCGCCAGTGACCGGCGCCGATAACGCCCTCGCTGACGGAAAATACAGCACCACGGGCGGCACGAGCGCCCTCGGCGTGGACGCGCCGTACGTCACCGGCTACGCGGCTGCGGCTCCGTTCTTCGGCAGCGTCAGGAACGATGCTTCCGGGCCGGGCAACTGGCGCCTGAACGCCTCGGTGTTCAAGGACTTTAGGACATGGCGTGAGCAATACTTCGAGTTCCGCGCCGACGCCTTCAACATCCTGAACCACCCGAGCTTCGGCGGCCCCGGCAACACCAGCACGAACCTGGGCACCAACTCGGTCTCGCTGACCGGGCCGTTTACTAACCAGAACAACACCATCGACGCACGCTTCTTCCAGTTGTCGGGGTCGTACCATTTCTAACTTGATTTCCTCACTTAAATGAATGCACAACCATGGAGGCCGCCCAATCCGGGCGGCCTCACTTTGTGTGGAGATAAACTGATCCCGAAGGAGAACCCGAAAAAATTGAATCGACGAACTTTTAATCAACTCGCCGGCCTGGCGGGACTGAATTCAATCATGGGCCGCCGCTTGTTTGCCGCAGTCGCGCCCGGTGCGCAGAATCCAACAGAAAACAGCGCCCGCGGATTGCCCGCCCGGTACCTGGTCGGCGCCGCCTACTATCCCGAGTGGTGGCCCTCTACCGAGTGGGAGATCGACTTCGGCCAGATGCGCGATCTGGGCATCAACGCGGTCCGCATGGGCGAGTTTGCGTGGGCTAGCTTTGAGCCGTCGCAGGGCAAGTTCGAATTCGGGTGGATGGATCGCGCCATTGAAATCGCCCGCCGCAACGGCATTGGAACGGTTCTCGGCACGCCGACGGCATCCGTCCCGCCGTGGCTGTTTCAGCAATACCCTGACGTCCTCAGCGGCAACCAATTGGGCCTATACACTTACGGTGGGCGCAAGGGCTACAACACCAATAGCCCGCATTATCTCGACGCATGTGCGCGCGTTGTCAACGCCCTCGCCGATCATTACGGCAAGAACCCTGGAGTGATCGGGTGGCAGCTCGACAACGAGCCTGGCAATCCATTTCAGGAATACGATCCAGTCTCAGAGAAGGCCTTTCAGGAGTGGCTCAAGAAGCGCTATGGCACGTTGGACGAGTTGAATCGCGTGTGGAACGGTGCGTTCTGGAGCAACATGTTCACGGACTGGTCGCAGATTCACTTTCCGACCAATTCTGCTGAAGGCGGCTGGCAACCAGCGATCAGTCTCGATTACCGCCGATTCTTTTCCGATTCATTCCTGAATCACTTGCACAGGCAGGCCGATATTCTGCACGCGAAAACCGAAAACCAGTTTGTGCTCACCAACTGGTCGTCGCCCACCGGCGCGGTAGACGCGTTTACCGCGGGTGCGGAGTTCCTTGATGCCAGCGCGTGGGACAACTACGTCAGCGCGCCCGGCCTGAGCCGTTTCCAGCGCCAGTACACGGCCGGTTATCTCAGCGATTTCACCCGATGCGCCGGTCCGCATCAGCGTTTCATTTGCGCCGAACAAAATGCCTATGTGCCGCCCAACGCGCCTACAGAGGGGCTGCGTCTGCAGGCCTACACGGACCTGGCGCATGGCAGCCACGGGCAGCTTTACTTTGAATGGCGCCGGCCTGCCGCCGGGGGAGAAGAGCACCGACCGTCATTTATCAAGGGATTCGACGGAAACATCAATCCGGCGAAGCCGATGCTGGAGCAGATTGCGAAAGAAATGGCACGCCTCGGCCCGCGCCTCGCCAACGCTACAACCCGCTCCGACATTGCGGTTCTCTATGACTATCCCAATGCATGGGCGCAAGGTTCGGGAGGCATCGGGGATCCGCATCCGCGCTACGGCGGCGAAGTGCAAGCCTTTTACGGCGGCCTCAAAGTTCTGCGGCGGAATATGGATCTGATTCCGCTCTCAACGGATCTCGCCGAGTACAAGGTTGTCGTGGCGCCCAACCTGCGTCTTATCGACGACGCGACGGTAGAGCGGCTCAAGCAGTTTGTCCAGCAGGGCGGCACACTCGTGCTCAATTACCGCGCCGCGACACAGAAGATGGATAACAGCATGCGCCTGACGCTTGCGCCCGGCCCGTTCGCTGAGATTGCCGGAGTGCAATCCGTCGCCATCCTCGATCTGTTCGAGTACAACGCGCAGAACAACAATCTCGACGCCAAACTCCAGGACGCACTCGGCATCGAGTTCTCTGGCGGCGATTCCGTCTTCAGGACGCGCACGGCGATCGAATCGCTTGTCTTGCATGGAGCCGAAACGATTGCAACGGTACGCGGTGGCGGCCCGATGGAAGGGCAGCCCGCGGTCACGCGTAATCGCCACGGCAGCGGCTGGGTGTTTTATGCCGGCTGCGATTCCACCGACGATGCGTTCTACGAATCAGTGGCGCAAGCGGTCGGCTCCGCTTGCGGGCTTACTCCTCTCATCGAAGCGCCTGCCGGTGTCGAAGTAACCAGCCGGCAAGACTCTGAATCAATCTATTACTTTCTCCTCAACTTCACTGAAACCGCTCATGACAAGATCGAGCTGCCACACCCCATGGACGACCTGATTCATGATCAGCGCGGAATCACGCAGCTCTCGCTGGGCCCGTTCGACGTTGCCGTGCTGGCCTCGCGTGCACCCTGAAATCACTGCATCGCCGCCGCCGCAATAATCGCGTCCAGCGCCGACGTCTGCCGCGTGGCGTCGCCTGAATCGAATGGTCCCTGCCACAATAGCCCGAACTCGCAGTTGGGGCCTTGATCGTTGGCCACAATGCTGTCGGCGTTTGCGTCGGCAAACGTCTTGTATTGCGCGTTGGGAACCGCTGCGTAAAGCGTCATCAGGTTACGCATGAAGACGCCCTTGAACTGCGGCCCGTCGCCGCCTGTCACCTTGCCCGGCTCCGTCAAAATGCCGTTGGTCGAGAGTTTGGCCATCGCCGCCGCAGCAATCGCTTCCGCCTCGGGCAGCAGCGTCGGGTCCTTATCAGCTTTGTAAAGCTCAACAAGCCCACCGAGAATCACGCCCTGGTTGTAAGTCCATGTGGTGCCGCCGTTGTTTGTGCATGCGTTGGGATTGGTCGAAGTCAGGCCGTCGTTCACCAGGTTCTGCGCGTTAATCATGCCCGATCCCTTGAACCAGGTCCACTCCTGCTGCGCCCATTTCAGATAACCGGCCGACGCGTTCCCGGTGGTTCGGTTGGCCAGCTTGGCCGCGATGGTCAAGAACAATTCATTGGGGATGGCATTCTTGTAGCTTCTGGCTGTGCTCCACCAAACACCGCCGCCACAGGTGGAGTCCCACACCCCGGTCATCGTGGTAAAGATGGTCTCGGCCATCGTGAGATACGCAGGATTGCCAGTCACATCGTATGCGTCAATCCATGCCAGCGCCCACCAGCCATCATCGTCGTAGAACGTGTCCTCGAAATTCGCGTGTGACGCCTGCGCGGCATTGAACGTATTGGCCATCACGGAGTTGTACTTCGTGCTTCCAGTCAGTTGCTCGTAATTTGCCAGCACGGTGATGGAGTTCGCCGCGTTCCACCAGCCCGTTGGCTCCTCGTAGAGTCCGCCGCTCTGCAAATACCAATGTTGCAGCGTTTGAATGCCTGACGCAGCCTGCTGCAAGTAGCTCTGTGCCGAAGTCACCGTGTTTCCTGCAGCCGTGGGTACAATGATGCTGCCTCCGCCGCAACCACCGGCAGTCATCAGGGCGAGAAGACAGAAGGGAATCATCGAAACGATGCGGCAACTCATTGGAATGGCCCCGACAAGCTGATGCTGGCTGGCAGACTCGCCACGGAGAGCGGCACGCGCAAGACGAAACTCCGCGCAATTCGGCTGCAGGTTCGAGACCGGTCTCCCGGACCATCCAGATTTTATCGGGGCTTGTATGCGTTGTCCACCGGGCCGGCCGCGATTGTTCCTCACGTAAACTGGTCGAAAGGTCTCTGACGTGATCCAGCGCTCCATCCAATTTCTTCTCTCGGCGCTTTCGGCAGCCCAGTTTCCCAAGCCCGGCGTGCCGGAGGTTGCCTTCCTGGGCCGCTCGAACGTGGGCAAATCAAGCCTGTTGAACGCGCTCGTCGGCGAGAAGGCTGCCAAAGTTTCGTCCACTCCAGGCCGCACGCGCGCCATCAATTTCTTCGCCATCGCAGATCAACGTCAGCGACACCAATTGATCTTTGCCGACCTGCCGGGCTACGGCTACGCCAAGCTCTCGAAATCCATTTCCGCAACCTGGCCCGCTTTCATCGAACCGTATCTGGCTGAACGCGCGACACTCGCGCTTTGTGTCTGCCTTGTTGATGCAAATGTCCCGCCGCGCCCGAACGACCGGCAGTTGTTTGACTGGCTGCGCGCTCAGGACCGCGCGTTTCTCGTGGTGGCCACCAAGGCGGATCGTTTAAGCGGTAACCAGCGGGTGCGCAATCTTGCGGCACTCAAACGGGAGCTAGGTTTGGATGAGATCCTGCCGGTCTCGGCGAAAACCGGTCAGGGCATCCCGGAGTTGTGGCAGAAGATCGCGAAGACAGGAACTGGGGAGTAAGGAATAGAAGACAGCCTCAATGCTTGTCCGGATCGTAACGGAACCGGTCATGTATGCCGCGAAAGTACGAACAGGTCTCAAAGGCGAACGTGATTTCGCGGTGATCGATGCGCTCGGTCAATTGTTCCCAAAAGCAAGCAGCAAACTCGCGATGGCTCGCTAGCAGCCGCAAACCTTGCGCAAGGCGCCCCAGGTAGCGCGGAGACAGGCGCAGCCAGCGACGCGCTTCCCATTCATTTTCATCAAGGCATCCCAGTGCGATTTCATCCAGCTTCGCCAATTCTCGGGGAAGACCCGATTCCACGCGCCAGGTCACAATTGCGGGAATCTTCCGGAGGTCGAACTCAGTCTCGTCGCCTTCCCGAAAAATCAGTGCTTCGTGGTACGCAGCGATCGACAGGCCGCCTCGCAGCAGATCCGGCTGAACGCCACGCTCCTTCATCTCGCTTTCTACGGTCTCCGGCGGCAAGCTGACGCAAACCGACACGGTCTCGCGCTTGCGTAACTCGTTTTTCAAAATGCGCAGCACTTCATCAAGCGAGTTCACCAGGAAATCGGCAACGCCGTCGCGCAGAGCCTGCTTTTGCGCATCGCGATCGGCCGATGCAGCCAGCGTGGCAGCGCCGGCGATGTTGGCCGCCGCGACGCATGCCTGGCCCGCGTCATCGAGTTCGCCTGCATAAAAAAGTTTTCCGCCGAGCCCAATCTCGCGATCGGCGGTTTCGATCAGGGCAGCGTAGGCCTGCGCGACGCGCGCCGCGAAATCAAACGCAGTCTGGATTTGAGGTTTGAGCGTCAAGATTCCATCTTATCCGTGGCTCGGCGCCCATACGAGCCCTGGGCACCCCTAATCGTTGGGGAAATCCCGCCAACCCCGCTTTCGAACAAAGAAAACAAACTCGCCGGGCTTGGCGCTGTAATTTGTTTTACTGCATTCATTCGGCGCAATTACTCCGGTTTTTAAAATGTCAGCAATGGGGTACCAGGTATCCCTTTCTTTATCGCTCTCTTTTGCGGTTTCGCAATTGATGTATGTATCCATCGACATATCATAGGTAGCCTTTACAGCGATCTCTTTGGCATCGTCGGGAAGCGTCACCATCACGGATCCATCGTCGCCGATCTTCACCCATTCGTTATGCACAGTTTCGTGGTGATCCACCCGCACAAGAAAATTGTCGGCCTTGACCGGCTGGCCGGTCTTGCCGTCGAGCAAGCGGATGTGGATGGTCTTCACGTCCTGGCCGTGAACTGAGAAAGAGAGCGCCATCGCCGCAAACATCCAGGCGGCGCAGGAGAGCGTGCGAGCCGGCAGGTAGATTTTCATACTCTACTGGATTATTTACCAGGAAGAGTATGGCTGCCCATCGGAACCTGACTCCTCGGAACCAGAATGAACATCATTGATGCCCGGTTCGGTTTCATCCAGCGAGTACATCGCGTCGCTCGTGTCAGTCACCCAGGTATCTTTGCTGTGCGTCATGGGATCTTCGGGAATCGACTTAAGGTATCCGTCCTGAACCAGGTCGTCCAGCGCCTGTGGCGCCTTCTGCTTGTCCATCGTGTAGGAATCAATGGCCATGCGCATCGTCTGAAGATCTTCACGCAGTACGGCCTCCCGGGCGTGCTTGATGGCCGTGGCGAAGTACGGAATAGCAAGAGTCGCAAGGATACTGATGATCGCCATGACGACCAGAAGCTCAATCAGCGTGAATCCGGATTGTCTGTGGCGGCTACCCATATTCTTAGTTTCCAGTCGCTAGCTTTTAGCTCGATATTGCTCGCATCTGGCGTCTTCGCTCAACCATCGAAGCTCGTTCAACCACGGCCGAGCTAAAGGCTAAGAGCTAACGGCTAATAGCTTGTCTCTCTCACCACGTCGAATATTTCGTTCCGTCCAGCGCTGTTCCATCCGACTTCGAGTACACGTCGAAGACGCTTTGCCCGCCCCAGGAATTGGAGTCAGGATCGTCCTGCATCGAGCGCATTCCCCAATCTGCCTGGCCCGTCATCGGATCCACCGGGATCTTCCGCAGAAACTTCAGCTTCTTGCCTTGCACATCCACGCCGTTGACAAGCGTCTCCAGGTCAGGTGGATATCCCTGGCTCTCGAGCTTGATCTGAAACGCGCCCCTGTCTGCGGCGTCCTTGTACTTGTCGATGGAGTCCCGCATCATCCATAGGTCGTAATGCAGCTCGCGCTCCTTGTCGCGCTTCACCTGGAACCGCGCCACGGGTATCGCAGCGGTAGCGAGAATCGTCAGGATCGCCACGGTCACGATCAGTTCGACCAGCGTCAGTCCCCGTTCCCCGCTGCGCACCGGCCTGCGTACCGGAATCGACCCCTCGAGGCTCATCTGCGCTGCTCCCTACTTCACCATGATGCTGGTTTGCGCGTTCTGCGCCGGCAGCTGCTGCTGCGCGCTGTTCACCACCGAGGCGCCATTAATGCTCAAGTCGCTCGGGCCCGCAGCCTTGGCCTGGAATGTCAGAACGCACACCACCCCCGAGCCGCTGATTCCCTTCGTTCCCGGTGGCCGCGAAACGCTCACGATCAGGCTTCCATCCGCCTCGTCCTTGTGTGAAATGAAAGGTGCCGGCTGCCCGTCACGGGTCAGCAAATCCCCTGATGACACATTCACGAGCCCGAGCTTTGCCGGATCGTAGTGCATCTTCAGGGCAATCGAAGAAACGTCTGTGCCTCCATTCAGCACGATGGGAACCTGAAAACCGGTGCCGGGAGCCACTGTAGCCGCCGGCCCATTCAGTGCAAAACTGATGCCCGTCGCAGGCGCTGAGCTTGGCATAGCTGCGCCAGTCGCTGCGGGCGACTGTGCTGCCGCGGTCGTCGGAGGTGGCTGAACCGGTGGCGTCTGAACTGGCGGCGGCGGAACTCCCTGTGCAGCCGACATCGCGCCGTTCGGTGGCGGATTAGCTGCTGCTTGCGCGGTCGACGCCGGGCCGCTGTTCGCCGCCATATCGGCGCGTAGCTGCGCCATCATGGTCGGTCGCCGGGCCGCTGTTCGCCGCCATATCGGCGCGTAGCTGCGCCATCATGGTCGGTGCCGCTTCCACTGCGCTCTGCGCCGGCATCGAGCCTACGGTCGGCCGCTCCATAGCCGTTGGCCGCACGGCAGGCAGCGACGACGCGTCCGCCCCGTCATCCGTGCGCCGCAAATCGATCGACTGGCCCTCGCCCGTATCGATCACGCGCAAATTCGCTTCGTCCAACTGCTGCGAGCGCACGATGTGCGGCACCACAACAAAGACGATATCGTCGTTCTGGATGATGTGATCCTTTGACCCGAAGATGTACTTGAGGATGGGAATGGCGCTCAAACCGGGAATGCCGTTCCAGTTGTTCTGCTCCTGGTTGTTTTGAATGCCGCCCAGAATGCTGGCTTCACCCTCGCGCAGCCGAATCGTCTGGTCGACCACGCGCTGGCTGATGATCGGCTCCGTCACTCCGCTGATGGTCTCCGTTCCGCTTTCGGCTGAAACCTCGATTTTGATCTTCAACGTTACGTCGTGGTCGTAATGGATGCTGGGCGTCATCTCGATATTCACGCCCACGTCCTGGTACTGGAACTGCGTATTAACCAGTGAGCTGACCAGCGCCGTAGCCGCGCCCGTCTGATAGGAGCCGGTCGCAATCGGGATGCGCGAGCCGATCTTCATGGTTGCCTTTTGGTCGTCAGTTGCGCGCACCCGCGGGCTCTGCAAAACCTTTGTGTTGTTATCCGTCAGTAACAGATTCAACGTGGCCGTACCGACACTCACGGCAAAGTTCGTGGAGTTGAGGTGTGCCAGGTTATACAGCGTTGGAGCTACGCCGCTGTTGGTGGGGGTGGTCCCCGTCCCCGTCCCAGTTCCCGTAGTTGATGAACTGGTCGTGCCGCAGCTGTTGTTCACCGCGCAATTCGGCTGCAGGGCAATGCCGAAGCTGCTCGGCCACGACAGCCCCAGCGATCTCTCCCAGTTCTTGCTCACCTCAAGCACCGCGACGTCCACCACAACCTCACCGCGTGGCTTGTCGAGATCGTCGATCAGCTGCTGCGCCAGCAGAAGCTCGTCAGGCGTGGCCTTCATTACGATGGCGTTCTGGCTTTGCACACCGTATACCTTGGCCTCAGGCATCACGTTCCGCAAAGCGGTTTGCACGTCGTTCAAATCGTTCTGCTGCCAGGCATTCGTCAAATAAAACGTCTGCACCGCCTGCTCATCCAGCTCCTGCCGCTTGGTGCGTGAGTTTTGCGCCACAAAGATCGTATTCGTGGTTACCGGTCGCCAGAAAGTGTTCGACATAACGCCGACAATCCGCAGCGCATCCATCAGCGAAACGTTGTTCAAATCCACCTGGACGCGCTTGGAGTTGTAGTCGGGGTCAAACAGCACATTCACGCCCGCGGCCTTGCCGATGGCCTGGTACACCACCTTGGCGTCTTCGGTCATGTGCAGCGAAAACGGCTCGGTTGAAACCGGCTTGAGCTGGGCCGGAGCTTCTACCGTTCCAAGTGCCTCCGCCTCTGAAGATGGCTCGGGCAATCCGGCCTCGGGCGCTGGTTGGTTCGTGCCCTGTTTCTGGCGAATGCGGGTGATCTCCTGCTGTGCAGCCTCGTTGCCGGGATCGATCTCGGCCGCATGCAGAAACTCCGCCAGGGCTCCCTGCACATCCACGGCCTGGAACAGCTTGCGTCCCTTGGTCACGTGCGCCGAGGAGGCGGTCGTGCGGATGCGTGCCAGCGCGATCTGGAAGCGCGTATCGCGGGGATCCCGGTTATAGGCTTTCTGATAAAGATCGAAGGCCGTATCGTAGTCGGCGCGTGCCTCGGCGGCCTGTCCACGCTTGAAGTCCGTGTTTGCCGACTCCGCGTGAAGCTGCGTTGCCGGCACGCCGATCGCGGCCAATGCTGAAAAAAGCAAAAGTGCGAAAACAGCTCTCGATATCATGATTCCGGCTCGTGCCGGCGTGGGCTTGCGGAAGTTCATTCGACTCCCCGGTAATCCCACGGGTCCGCAAGCGCTCGGGGCTTCATGCCCTTGCAGTCTGTGGCGCGCGTTTCCGGCGGGCTGCCCAATGGGACTTGTTGTGCCGATCTTCTCAGAAAAACGCTGCCTCATTTTAACAAAGCTCCGCTGCCATCCATCGCACGCCGCCTGCGCCCGCATGCCGCCTGCGCCCCGCCCAATGCTAGGATGAAAACTCAAGGACGCCCGACCGTGCCCCGCCAGACCAGCCACGAGATTGCTCCCAAGGACGCCGCAGCCGCCAGAAAGGCTGCCGCGCCGCGCGATCCCGTTGCCAGCGGCGAGCGCGATGCCGCCCAGAACCGCGTAGCCAGGCACAATTATTTTCTCCTTGAGAAATTTGAGGCCGGCGTCGCATTGCGCGGAACTGAAGTTAAGTCGATTCGCGAGGGAAAGGCCAATCTCAAAGACTCCTACGGCCTCATCAAAGACGGCGAGGCGTTTTTGCTCAACATGCATATCGGGCCATACTCCCACGGAAACATCGCCAACCACGACGAAACACGCACCCGCAAGCTGCTCCTGCACCGCGATGAGGTTCGCAAGCTACTGTCTAAGACGCAGATTAAAGGGCATACGCTCATCCCCACCCGCCTCTATTTTCGTAACGGCCGGGTGAAATGCGAGCTGGCCGTGGCCAAGGGCAAGCAGGACTGGGACAAGCGGGAAACCGAACGCCGCCGGGAGGCCGACCGGGAGACCCGCGCCGCCATCAACGCCAATAAACACCGCATGGGAAGGTAAGGCATCTAGCCCAGCGCGGAGGCCCTATCGAATCACTTCAACGTCGACCCCAACGCCGACGTTCTTCCACGTAGTATCCGTGGTGTAGACCGTCGCCTTGCGCTGGATGGCCAGCGCCAGGCAGGCGCGGTCGCCAAGAGATAAACCATATGGACGGGTGATCCTTATCAGCCCACCGGCAATCCGCGCCTGTTCCTCGTCGAATAAGGCACTCGGGCAACCAGCTTCAGCGATATGCCACCATGCGTCCTGCTCGCTTAAGCCCGCCGCGACCAGCTTCGATTGAACCTCAGCCAGGTTCACTGTGCTGACTACGGCTGCTGACAAACATGCATAGACAGTTGCTGCGCCTTTCTCGTTTCGCAGCAGAGCAAGAAGAGCAGAGGCATCGAGAACCGCAGGGCTATCCAAGCCACTCCTCCATTTCGCGTTTTGCATCCGCCCGCCGTTCAGCAATTAACTCGTCTGAAAGAACACGGTCAGAAGGAATTAACCTGCTCAGGCTTTCTTGCACCCGGCGAATCCTGGCTTGATGCGATTCCAGTACCAGGACGTCTCCGTCGATACGCAGCAAAAGCGTATCGCCGGGTTTAAGCCCGAGCCGCTGACGAATGACTACCGGAATCACAATCCTTCCGTTGTTATTGAGCCTGGACATGACATACTTGTCTTCAGAGACAGTTGATTTCATAATGACTCCGCGTTGATTATGACATGTTTATATTATATGTCAAGATGATATAATTGACATGTGATTCAAGCCTGTCACTTCGCAGAGTCTTTTTCGATTTGCAGCAACCCTCGCGGAGCATAAAGAATAGGCTGATGCGGACTCAAATTTCGTTTGCCTCGATTGCAGGAATTCAGACTGATCTTTTGGCTGTACTGGCCGCCGATACCCAGGCCGCGAAAACGCCTGACGCCAGGCCTCAGCCCGCGCTCCTCACCGGTGATCCGGCCGTTCAAGCCGCGGCCGCCGGCGTCCTCTCGACCGGCGAATTCAAGGCCGGCTCAAATGAGACGGTCCTCCTGCACGCCCCCGCCGGGCTCGCGGCCAAACGGCTCCTCATCGTGGGCCTCGGCAAGCAATCGAAAGCGACGATTCACAAGATCCGCGACGCCGCCGGAACCGCGGTCCGTTTCGCCAAGCCGCGCGGGATTCGGGAAATCGTCCTGGCACTCCCTTCGCCCGAAAACCTGGTCGCGCTTTCGCTGTCGTCGTCCAAGGGTCTGCCGGCCGCAGGCCCTGCCGTCGAGGGGGCGATCATCGCCGATTTCGACCCCGACACCTACCGCAGCGACCGCAAGGACCAGAGCATCCAGTCCTTCACCCTGGTGGCGCCGCCCGGCGCGGACCACGCAGCGATCGAATCAGCGCTCGCTGAAGGAGTGGTCGTCGGCGAAAGCCAGAACTTCGCCCGATCGCTGGTGAACGAGCCCGGCAACAAGCTGACGCCCACCATTCTCGGCCAGCGTGCCGCAGAGATGGCGCAGCAGGTGGGCCTCGCGTGCGAGGTCCACTCCACTGAAAAATTGCGCGAGCTCAAGATGGGAGCATTCTGGAGCGTCGCCCAAGGCTCTGTTGAGCCGCCGGCGCTGATCGTTCTGCGCTATGAGCCGGAGGGTGTCGACAACGGTCCGGTCCTTCACCCCACGGACAAGGACCCGTCTGTGGGGGCCCCGGTGCTGGGCCTGGTCGGCAAGGGCATCACTTTCGATACCGGAGGCATCTCCATCAAGCCCGCCGACAACATGGAAAAGATGAAGTACGACATGGCCGGCGGCGCGGCAATGCTCGGCGCCATGCGCGCCATCGCGCTGCTCAAGCCAAAGGTCCGCGTCCTCGCCATCGTCTGTGCCGCAGAGAATATGCCTTCCGGTACTGCGCAAAAGCCTGGCGACGTGCAGACCGCAATGCCCATCGCTCCCGACAGGCCGGGCAAGACGATTGAGATCATCAACACCGATGCCGAGGGCCGGCTGGTGCTGGCCGACGGGCTCACCTTCGCCCGCCAGCTCGGCGCCACGCACCTCATCGACGCGGCCACGCTCACCGGAGCCATCTCCGTCGCGCTGGGCAAGACGACCGCCGGCTCATTCTCCAACGACGAGCCTGCCTACGCGAAGTTCGAAGCCGCCCTCCGGGTCTCCGGCGAAAAGTTCTGGCGGCTGCCGCTGGGCGAGGAATACGCCGATCTCATCAAATCCGACATCGGCGACATCAAGAACGCCGGCGGCCGCTACGGCGGCGCCTCGATTGCTGCCGAGTTCCTGCACACCTTTGCAGAAGACACACCGTGGATTCATCTCGACATTGCCGGCGTAGCCTGGGTAGACGAAGCCAAGCCCTTCGTCGCCAAGGGCCCAAGCGGTGTCGCCGTGCGGTCGATTCTCGAGTGGGTCCGAAGCTGGTAAGTCTGTTGCTGCACTGTCCCTCCGGCGCGAGCCCCGATCGATCGTTACCGCAAAGCTCACATTCGCCACACCCCTTTTCCACATTGGAATTCCCTCATCGCGCCATGACGCAATGAAGTTGCGGTGTTCTTGGCCGATGGATTCAGAGAGCGCTTTGCGCAGCAGTTCGCCCAGTGTCCGGCGCCGTCTTCACTGAGCCAGGCGAGGGTATTGCAAGAAGGAAGGAAACGGGCAGGCAAGAGGCTTCCATGATTGATCGCACCGAACTGCTCGAAGCGGCGCTTGACAGCCGTCCCGACGGCATAGCGCTGCTCGACGGCGATGGGGAGATTGTGTTCTGGAATCGTGCTGCTGAAGCCATCACCGGATTCACGGGCATTGAAGTTCTGGCTCGTCCTATTCCCGCTCCACTGGGCCCGCTGCTCTTCGATTCCGCGCTGCAGGAAGATCTGCCGTTGGGCACGGCACCGCCTGCATTGGGCGGAGCGCTGGTTTATGCGCGCTACAAACTGGGTCACAGCGTGCCGGCCATCGCGCGCCGGGTGGTATTACGCAACGGAATCGGCGAGCGGATTGGATTGGCGGTCGCATTTCATCCCGCTGCGAGTCTGGATGCGCTGCCCTGCGGCGAACCATGCGAGGAGATAACCGAAAACGCCAGCCGCGCCGAGCTTGAAGAAAAGCTGCAAGTCGAGTTTGACGATTTTTCGCGCGGCGGACCGCCCTTCGGGATTCTGTGGATCAGCGTCGACCAGAATTCCGATTTGCACAAGACGCACGGCCTGGGCGCCTGTCGCGCAATGCTCGAGAAAGTACATCGTGCCCTGGCGCAGGGCTTGCGACCAACAGATCAGATGGGCCGCTGGTGTGACGCTGAGTTCCTGGTCGTCGCACACGAACGCAGCGCGCAAATGCTTGCGGCGCACGCGCAAACGCTGGTTGGCCTGGCTCGCGTCGCGGACTTCCGCTGGTGGGGAGACCGCATCTCGGTGACGGTAAGCATTGGCGCGGCACAGGTTAGTCGGACCACTGGGGAAACGCTGGCGCAATTGCTCGAGCGGGCTCGTCAAGCCATGGAAACCAGCATGCGGGTCGGGGGCAATCGGCTCACCGCCGCTGCCTGCGCCGACTCCGCCGCAGAGGCAGGGGAGGACTTTGCATGTTCGCCATCGTAGGCATCGTCTTGGTCTTCGCCGCCATCATTGCCGGCTTTCTCATGGAGAAGGGGCATATTGCGGTCCTGCTTCAACCTGCTGAGCTGCTCATCATTGTGGGCGCCGCGGCCGGGACTCTGCTGGTCGCCAACCCCGTCCGCATTCTCAAAGCCATTGCCGGGGGTCTTGTTGCATCACTCAAGGGGTCGCCGTTCACAAGGCAGCGTTACCTCAACACGCTCAAGATGCTCTACCAATTCCTGAACAAGGTGCGTAAAGAAGGGCTGCTTGCCGTGGAAATGGACGTGGAGAAACCCGCGGAAAGCGCCATCTTCAAGAACTATCCCGAGTTCCTCAACGACCATCACGCTCGCGACTTTGTATGCGACACGTTGCGAACGGCCATCACCGGAGGCGTGGAGCCGTTCGACATGGATCAAATGATGGAACTGGACATGGAAGTCCATCATCACGAGGCCGTTCAGCCGGTGGACGCGCTGACCACGGTCGCGGATTCATTGCCGGGCCTGGGGATCGTCGCCGCTGTGCTTGGTGTCGTCATCACCATGGGCGCGCTGGGCGGACCACCGGAAGAGATCGGGAAACACGTCGCCGCGGCGCTGGTCGGCACCTTCCTCGGCATTCTTCTCTGTTACGGAGTTGTAGGCCCGCTCGCCGCCAACATGCGCAAGCTCGCCGAGGAGCACGATGAGTACCTGCACGTGCTGCGCGTGTTGCTGCTGGCATTTCTCAAAGGTTCGGCGCCGATGATCGCCATTGAACTTGGACGGCGCGCCATACCCGCTTACGCCCGCCCCAGCTTTGACGAAATGGAGAAAACCTGCAAGAACAAGGCCCCCGAGCAGGCACCGGCAGCCGCGGCCTGAGGCGCGAAAAAGATCATGGCAGCCAAAGCACAACCCATCATCGTCCTCAAAAAAAAAGGCGGGCACGGCAGCCATCATGGCGGCGCCTGGAAGGTAGCCTACGCCGACTTCGTCACCGCGATGATGTCGTTGTTTATCGTGCTGTGGCTGATGAATCAAAGCGATGCGGTTAAGAAGGCCGTGGCGGGATACTTCAACGACCCCAAGGGAACCGCAACTCTGCTGGGCACCACCATGTCGGGCACTGGCACAGGCACCAATGCGACCCGCATGCGGACGAAAACACGAAAAAGCTCGAAGAGCTGAAGCAGAAGCTCGAGCAGGAAATTCAGGCACGAAAAGACCTGGAAAAGCTCATCAAGCAGATTGAGATCACCATCACGCCTGAAGGCCTCCGAATCGAAATGCTCGAAGACAAGAACGGCACCTTCTACCAGAGCGGCAGCGCGCACTTGAGCCAGAGCGGGCAGGAGCTGTTGGCCTTGCTTGCCGGAGAGCTGAAGACGCTGCCCAACAAGCTTCTGATCGAGGGCCACACAGACGCGGCCCAGTACACCACCGATGCGAGCTACAGCAATTGGGAGCTTTCCGCCGATCGGGCCAATTCCGCGCGCCGCCTTCTACAGCAGGACGGCGTGCGCGGCGACCAGGTCACGCAGGTGCGCGGCTTTGCCGATCAGATGCTCCGCGTCAAGAACAATCCCTACGACCCCTCGAATCGCAGAATCACCATCCTGGTCAAGAATCTGGATGACAGCTCGCCTCCGCCGCAGTTTGCGCGTGCGCGAGTCGTCGATAGCGGCCCGAAGTCGGCAATTCCTTCATCCGCGCCCCCGCCAACGAAGATTCAGAGTGCGCCTGTTCCCAGTGCTCCGGCCAAACCAGCCGTGCCGCCGCCGAATTCCGGCTTGATGAACAAGCCCACAACCTTGTTTAAGGGCGCGAAGAAGTAGCCGTTGGCCATGCAGGACGTTGCATTGACCAGATAGAGAGATCGGTCTCCCCGTCCACAGCGCGCACCCGCACCATGGTGTAGTCTGGTCTGCGGATCAGCAAGCGTTTACCTGGAGGCAGGTTGCCATGGCCATCGTCGCCGGCGTCGATTTCGGCACACTCAGCGTTCGCGTCACCCTCGTTGACAGCAAGAAAGGTCCCATCGGCACGGCTTCAGCCGACTATCCGCTGCATCGCCGCCGCGACGATCCCAACTACGCAACGCAGTCGCATGTCGACCAGATGTCTGCGCTGGCCAAAGCGACGAAGGAAGTACTCAAGAGCACAGGCGTCGCTGGCGACCAGGTGGCCGCCATCGCCCTCGACACCACCGGTTCCAGCGTGATTCCGGTGAGCGAAAACCTCGAGCCGCTCGACGAATACTACCTCTGGTGCGACCATCGCGCCTTCGCCGAGGCGGAGGAGATCACGCGCAAAGCGCACGAGCTGGGCTTCGAGGGCATCGAGTGGTGCGGAGGCATCTACTCGCACGAGTGGGGATTCGCCAAGCTCCTCCACTGGCTGCGCCACAACCCCGAAAAGCGCGCGCGTTTTGTCACGGCGCTGGAACATTGCGACATGGTCGCCGCCACGCTCAGCGGCGTTACCTCCGTCAGCGGCCTCAAGCGCAGCGCGTGCGCCATGGGCCACAAATGGATGTGGAATCCCAAGTGGGGCGGACTGCCGCCGGAGAGTTTTCTGGTGGCCGTCGACCCGCTGCTGGCCGGCGTACGCGCCAAAATGGGCGGCGAATATCTCACCAGCGATCATCTTGCAGGTCATCTGTCGGCCAAGTGGGCCGCGGAGCTCGGACTGAAAGCAGGAATTCCCATCCCGGTCGGCGCATTCGACGCGCATTGGGATGCGATCGGCGCGAACATTCGCGAAGGCGATGCAGTGAATGTGGTCGGTACCTCAACGTGCATCATGGCCATCGCGCGCAAGGCGGAGCTGGTTCCCGGCGTGTGCGGCGTGGTGCCCGGCAGTGTCCATCCGCAATCAATAGGCATCGAAGCGGGATTGTCGGCCGTCGGAGATATCTTTGAAGCCATTGCCGGGCGCGCCGGTACGACGGTTGCCGCGTTAAGCGAAGGGCTCGATACCTACCGGGCCGGCCAGACCGGACTCCTGCGCCTGAGCTGGGACAACGGCGACCGCACGGTGCTGGTCAATCCCGAGCTTGGCGGCGTCACGCTGGGTTGGAACCTGGTTCACACCGCGCAGGATGAGCTTTTCGCGGCCATCGAAGGCACGGCATTTCACACGCGCATTATCCTGGAGCGCATGGCCGAGCACGGCGTCCGCATTGATCGCGTGATCAATGCCGGCGGCGTTCCGCAAAAGAACGAAGTGCTCAACCGCGTGTACGCCAACGTGCTGCAAAAGCCCGTGCTGGTTCCCGCGGGCATTCCCACGAGCCTGGGCTCGGGCATCTTCGCCCTGCTCGCCGCCGGAGTGTACAAGACTGTTGAGGAAGCGCAAGCGGCGGTCTGCCTGCCATTCCGCACAGTCGAGCCGGACGCGAAAACTGCGGCCGTATACGAATCCCTCTACAAGCTCTATCGCGACGTGTACTTTGCGCTGGGCAAACGCGACGCCGCGCCTGTGGCGCTGGGAAAAGTGCTTCCGGATCTCCGGCGAATTGCGGCGCAGGTGCAGATGACCGGCTGAAAAGGATCAAGGGGTGTAAGATTCGGTGTGGCTGGTGCACGTCCATGAAAGCCTTCGGAATTTCTCTTCGTCTTTCCTTGCCTATCGTCTCCGCTCTCATCATTTTTCCCATTTGCAGCGCACGCCACGCTCGGGCAGAACACCCGGCCGTCACAAATGCCATGAATGGCACTTGGATCAACGTCGATCCAGCAACCCGCGGCATCGTGCGAATCCAGATTAACGGCGAAAAGGTCCATCCCTATGGCGCGTGTCATCCGGACCTATGCGACTGGGGCGTGCTGAAGGCAAAGAGCTTTGCGGCATCCGTTGACTCCCACGATGCAACGGCGTTTTTTGCCAGGCAGAAAACAGGCTTCAGCCGATCAGAGATCACGCTGTCGCTCGATCCCGGCGGAAAACTGCGCGTAGAGGTCTTCAGTCACTTTACTGACGGCAGCGGCCGGGCCGATTATCGAACGGTGAACACTTTTATGCGCAATCCCGCCGCGTACGTCCCGTAGAGCTGCATCGAGGGCGCCCCAGGGAGATTGCGCAATCTGATCACCGCTGCTGCATTCGCTGCAAGTCAAGCCCCCTCCGGTTTCTTCCGTCCGCTTCCCCTTTGGCTTCAGCCTGATACCGGCGCCGTCGATTTGCGGGTTATATCTCCCGATTCGCTACTCTGGCATTGGTGATTCTCAATCGACAAGTTCCGGGCGTCATCCTCCGAAAGCGGATCATGATCGAACGCTCTCGAAACATCTTCGTTTTCAGGAATTTGGCTTCCAGGTTCCTCAAAATGGACTATCTTAGCGGTGAACTCCGGTTTCCAGCCGGCTGAAAACAGACAACTTGCGCAAAAATACCCCGGGGGGGGAAGGGAGGGGGGAGGGGGTACCGAAGAGTAAACATCCCG
>OKRB01000119.1:0-3947 GCA_900290245.1 Candidatus Sulfuritelmatomonas gaucii
AGACGGTCCCTTGCGGCGTTTCTTTGGAAGACTTTGTGGCGATAACGAATGTCAAATTCAAAGTAGAGATTCTGGTTCTTCAAAACCTGAGGTACAGAGAAAACGGACCATTTCTTCAATCAACCATGACGCGATTATCCTTGCGACTCATGGGCACAAGCATCACTCAGTGAGCGTTGGACTTGCAAGGGGAAAGCTCTGCGGAACTGTTACAAACTGTGCAACAACCTCGTTACTGTTGGTTCGCGCCAACCAAGCATTCCCATTTTAGCGCGAAACTGTTGCAAATCAATACAGTTCCGAGGCCTAATTCTGGGGTACCAGATAGGTATCCAGGGAAAGGAAGAGATGGATGTCGGGATCCGGGAAAATCAGAAATTCCTTGAGCGGGCCGAAGAACTCCGCCCTCCCCTTGTCAAGAAAGAGGACCGTGTCAGCAAGCTGCTCGGCAAGGCGCGTATCGTGTGTGACCACGATGCTCGTATAGCCGAGCTGGTGCTTCAAGCGTTGGATCAGCCCGCCCAGACGGCGCGCAATAATAGGGTCAACCATGGTGGTCGGTTCATCGTAGAGCACAATCTCAGGCTGCGCGGCCAGCGCGCGAGCCATGGCCACGGCGCGCTTGCGTCCCGTGGACAGGCTGGCCGGAAAGGCGTCCACTACGTCTTCGGCGCCGACTAGGCCGATCAGCCGGTCAACAAGCTGCTCCACCTGGTCCTCGACCAGGCCGCCTCGCTCGCGCAGAGGAAAGGCAACATTTTCGCGAACATTCATCGAGTCGAACAACGCGCCATTTTGGAAGACCATGGTGACGCGCTTGCGAATGGCCCGCAAGCCCTCTTCGCCAAGGCCGGTGATCTCTTCGCCTTCGACGCGGATCGATCCCGAGTCCGGCTTCAGGAAGCCCATGAGCAATCGCAGGGAGACAGATTTGCCGACGCCGCTGCGGCCCAGGATGCAGAGTGTCTGGCCACGCTCCACAGAAAAGCTGACGTCTTGCAAAACCGGCCGGCCATCGAACGAAATTGAAACGTGATCAAAGACGATGACCGGGCCCAGAGGCGGCGGCCCTGGCGGAGCGATCGACGGAGGCCCATCACCAGATGTCGGCGGTTGCGCCAACGCTTCCAATTCAGCCGCGAGCGGTGCCAACGACTCCTGCGGTTCGGGTTTGCCGGATGGATCGGACATTAGCCTGAAACCAGCTTACGCGATGCGCTTGGCGATCAGCCCTTCAGCCTGCGCGAGATCCGCCGCGTTGTTCAGATTCAGGAACCAGCGGAAAGGCGCCAGGCCAAGCGGGTGATCGACATGACCGGATTGCGCAAGAAGCTCAACGGCAACGGTGCTGATGGGCTGGTTGAGCACGGACGCGGCCCTTTGAAATGCGGAAAAGCAGCCATTGCGGCCGGCTCCGAGCTCCGCTTTGAGCATGGGAAGAATGGCGCGATCAAGCACCGCAGGGAATGTCTCCGCAAAGCCGTTGACGGTGGGAACAGTGACCGCGTGGCCGGCGATGCGCGCCTGATGAAGCAGGTAGACGATAAGCGAGGATGGCAGCAGCGGAAGATCGACCGGGAGAAAAACTGCCTGCTTCGCTGAAGTCGACGCCAGTGCGGCGCAGATGCCGGCAAGGGGGCCGAGCCCGGGCCCGGAGTCTTCAATGACGGACGCGAATTCCGCGAGAGCCGGCGACCTCGCACCGGCAATTGAAACAGGGAGGCCGGCTTCGCGCAGGATGGAAATCGCCCGCGCGATCAATGGCTGGCCGGCAAAGGAAAGAAGAGCCTTGTCGCGGCCCATGCGGCTCGACTCGCCGCCGGCGAGGACAAAACCGGCGGAGTCTCCCATCCTCTCGCTGCGTTCGCGGCAAGAGAATGGGGCAACCGGCTCAAGCGGCCCGCTGGACATACTTAGCTGCCGACTTCCTCCAGGAAGCGGATCAGCGATTGAATGCCCAGCTCAAAGTTCTTCAGGTTGAACTTCTCGTTGGGAGCGTGAAGATTGTCATCGGGCAGTCCAAAACCCATCATCACGCTGGGCAAGCCGAGGTGACGATCAAAATCGCCCACAATCGGAATGGAGCCGCCGGAGCGGATGAACACGGTGTCCTTGCCCCAGACCTCATGCAGGGCGCGCGTAGCGGCCTGGATATAGCGGTTGTCGACCGGGATCAGGCAAGCGTCGCCGGAGTGAATCAGCCGGACATCGACATCCACTCCTGCTGGAGCGATCTTCTCCACGTAGCTCTTGTAAAGTGCAAATGCCTTGGCGGGAGTCATGTTTGGCACCAGCCGCATTGACACCTTCGCGGTGGCTTTGGCGGGAATTACGGTCTTGGCTCCCGCGCCGACAAATCCGCCGAGAATTCCGTGCACATCGACCGTGGGCCGAGCCCAGGTGCGCTCGAGCACGCTGTAGCCAGCCTCGCCCACCAGCTGCTTCGATCCCACTTCAGCCTTGCGGTACTCCTCTTCGTCGAAGGGCAGGCTGCGCCACGCCGCCAGCTCTTCTTTGCTGGGAGCGACGACGTCGTCGTAAAAGCCGGGAATGAGGATGTGGCCGTTCTCGTCCTTGAGCCTGGCGATGATGTGCGCCAGAGAGACAAAGGGATTGGGGGCCGCGCCGCCATACATGCCGGAGTGCAAATCGGTTTTCGCGCCGCGTACTTCAAGTTCGGTGTAGATCATGCCGCGCAGGCCAACGCAGAGCGTGGGAAGGCCCGGCGCAAACAGTTCGGTGTCGGAAACCAGCGCAAAGTCGGCTTTGAGATCTGCGGGCTTCGACGCCACGTAGCTCGCAATTCCCTCCCCTCCAACTTCTTCTTCGCCTTCAAAGAGAACGCGCACATTGAGCGGCAGAGCGTGGTTTGCGGCCATCAGGGATTCAAGTGCTTTGACCTGTGCCACCACCTGGCCCTTGTCGTCGACCGCGCCGCGCGCGTAGATATTTCCGTTGCGCTCGGTGGGTTCAAAGGGCGGCGAATGCCACTCGTCGAGCGGATCAGGCGGTTGCACATCATAATGTCCGTAAATCAGAACCGTGGGCTTCCCGGAGGCGTGCAGCCAGTCGGCATAGACCAACGGATGGCCCTTGGTTTCAATCATGCGGCCGTGCTCCATGCCGATGCGCTTCAGTTCGGCGAGGAGCGTTTCAGCGGCCTTGCGGCAATCGGCCTTGTGTTCGGGTAAGGTGGAAATGGAAGGAATGCGCAGCAGGTCCTTGAGCTCATTCAGAAATCGCGGGTGGTTCTGGCGCGCGTAGGCAACGGCAGAAGATGACATGGAATTGCTCCCTTACAATGAATTCACAGTCAAAACAAGAGTATAGGCCTTCACCCAACGTACCGTTCACCCGAACCCGAAAAGAGGAGGGAGTCTTTTGGAGCAACAAGGAGGAGCGCGCCAGCGCGCTGACTGGTTCCGTCTTTGTTCTGTTGTCGTCGTGCTGGCCCTCGCCGGATTGACCTCTGTTGCTCAGCCGCCTGCGCCTGCCGCAGGCGATTCTGCCGCTAAAATTTACGCCCGAAAGAACACCTTCGGGATCATTGGCGCGTATTCCTGGGATTCAAACCATATTCTGCTGGGCGAAGCCGAGCGGCGCATGCTCGTGAATATCGGCGTTGCCTACAGCCGGCGTCTTCTGCTCAATCGATTCGTCAACTGGCAGTACGATGGCGAACTGTTGCCGGTGTCGCTGGAAAGCGATCCGTTGACCTACTACGTCAATCAGGAGACATCACCCGTCAAGGGGACATACTCCGGCACGTTACCCGATTCACCTGTCACCTGCGCCCCGTTGTCGGCGGCGTATTCCTACACGATCGACAACGTGACCTACAGCGGCACCGAGACGTTCGGGTGCTCCGGCCGGCAATGGACGATTGGCGAAGCCATGTCTCCCGCTGGAATGCAGTGGAATTTTTTGCCGACGCGCAAGGTCCAGCC
>OKRB01000119.1:3957-32589 GCA_900290245.1 Candidatus Sulfuritelmatomonas gaucii
GGCAATTTTAACTTCACCTTCGACATTGGCGCGGGAATTGAGATCTTTCGTTCGAAAGGGCGCTCCATTCGCGCCGAATACCGCTACCATCACATCTCCAACCACGAAACCGCAGCCCTGAATCCCGGGATCGACAACGGGCTGTTGCAGGTCACCTATTGCTTCCGGCTCGGGCGGCGGTAGCTCTCAGTAGCGGCCCACCGCCGGATCGACCATGCACGACCACGCGTCGATGCCGCCGCGCAGCGACTGCGCTTTGTCGAAGCCCTGGCGGCGCAGCCAGGCGGTCACATTCATGGAGCGGACGCCGTGATGGCAAACGATAATCAGCCGTTCGTCCGGGTTCAATTCATCGTGCGCGCGACCCGGCACCTCGTTCATGGGCATGTGCACGCTTCCCTCGATGCGGGCCGCGGCGAACTCCCAAGGCTCGCGAACGTCAATGAATCGGGCGCCCTTTTCGGCCAGCAAACTCGCAGCGTCAGCGGGATCGATCTCGTATTCGAACATGACTGAAGTTTAGGTGAAGGCCCCGAGGAAAGCCGCAAATCGCGGGCGCCGGCCGAGCCAAACCGTCAAACTGTCTTTGCCTGGCCAAAAAAGGTAAGCTTAAAGGTGAGCAGATTCAAAACGTGCAGAACACTGTAAAAGTCTTGATTGCCGAAGACGAGCCCAATGCTTTGGCCGGCTTGGCCGAGCTGATCTCGGGATGGGGATACCGCACCGAGACTGCGCGCGATGGTCTCGAGGCCTGGGAAAAGGCTCTCAAGTTTGATCCGGCTATTGTGGTCACGGACTTGAAGATGCCGCGGCTCGATGGCATGGGCCTGCTGGCCAAGCTGGCCGAAGGCGGCCTGGGCCTGAGCAACAACATGGCCGTGGTCGTGCTCACCGCCATGGGCTCTATTCCCCTGGCCGTCGAGGCCATGAAGCTGGGAGCCTACGATTTTCTGCCCAAGCCCGTGGACGCCACCCGGCTGAAAACCATTCTGGCCAACGCCACCCGGCAGCGGGAGACGGCGATCGAGCTGGAAGTGGCGCGGCGACGCTTGCGCGAAACCGGCGTGCTGGGTGCCCTGGTGGGAAGCTCGCGGCAGATGCAGGAGATTTTCCGCCTGATTGAGCAGGTCGCCCCGTCCAATGTTCATGTGTTGATCACCGGTGAAAGCGGCACAGGCAAGGAATTGGTGGCGCGCACGCTGCACGATTTGAGCCCGCGCAAGTCGCGGCCGTTCGTTGCGCTTAACTGCGCGGCCATTCCCGACACGCTCATTGAGAGCGAGATCTTCGGCCACGAAAAAGGCGCGTTCACTGGCGCGTTTGAGCGACGGGTCGGCTGCTTCGAGCTGGCTACCGGCGGCACTTTGTTGCTCGATGAAGTGGGTGAAATGCCGCACGGCACCCAGGCCAAGCTGCTGCGCGTGCTCGAGGAGCGCAAGCTTCGCCGCCTTGGCGCGCGAGCGGAACAGGATGTGGATGTGCGTGTGTTGGCGGCGACAAACCGGGATCCCCGGCACGCCGTCGCCGAGGGGCACCTTCGCGCCGACCTGTTCTACCGCCTGAATGTCTTCAACATCCACATGCCTCCGCTGCGCGAACACCTTGACGATCTTCCGGCCATGGTGGAGGCCATGGTAAGTGATATGAATCAGAAACACGGGCGTCGGGTCTCGGGCATCTCGCCCTCGATGCTGGAGAGGCTGCGAGCCCATAGTTGGCCCGGCAACGCGCGCGAATTGCGCAACACCGTGGAGCGCGCTGTGATTTTGTGCCCTGACGGCTCCGCGCTCGAAGCCGAGCATTTGCCTGCGGGATTCGGCAAAGATCCGACGACGGGAGCGTCGACCCGCGATGACAGCACCATCTCAGTGCGAGTGGGAACCACGGTGGACGAGGCTGAGCGGCAATTGATCATGCGCACGCTTGAAGCCACAGGACAAAACAAGACGCGCGCCGCCGAGATTCTGGGTGTAAGCCTCAAGACCCTTCACAACAAGCTCAGGGAATACAGCCGGATGCGGTACGAACAGCCATCCTGACGGCAATCCGTTCGATTCAATCACTTGCAGCATTTCCCACCCCATTCAGATCTGGTTACACTTTGGCTCCATCCGCCGCGAAAACTGCGCCGGATATCGCGTTGCGTGAAAGAATTCTTGGTATACGCTTCGGCGGCGTGAAAGATCCCCGGGGAACCTGATAGTCCATGCGCTTGAAGACCAAACTCGTGCTCGCCATAAGCGGCCTGGTGTTCCTGATCGCCGGGATCGTCTCGCTGGTCTATGTGCACCAGCTCGTCAAGACCGCGGTCCAACAGAGCTACGAAACCAACCACATGGTGGCCCAACAGGTCTGGTTCGCCCTTCAGCAGGCGCTTGAAACCGGGCTGAAGGACCGCACGGTGGATCCCAATAATCCGAAGGAGCTGCGCGAGCTGGTTGCCGAAACCGTGCAAAGCGATCCCACGCTGCAAACCGTTCTGGTTTCGGTGATTCGCTATTCGTCGACTGTGTATGACGTGAACATCGGCGACAGCGCGGGCGTCACCATCCTGAGCTCAACTCCCGACAACGTAGGCAAACCACTGCCCTCGCGGCCCAACTACAGCCAGTTGCTCAGGGCCAATCCGGCGCGAATGATGATGCAGGCCTTCGGCCGGCCTGAAGTATTCGACATCGTGGTGCCTCTTACCGGAGAGGACAACGGCAAGCTCTTCGCCAC
This sequence comes from Candidatus Sulfuritelmatomonas gaucii, assembly GCA_900290245.1. Classification (GTDB taxonomy): domain Bacteria; phylum Acidobacteriota; class Terriglobia; order Terriglobales; family Acidobacteriaceae; genus Telmatobacter; species Telmatobacter gaucii. The sequence goes on from OKRB01000119.1 coordinate 6,679, forward strand.
CGTCAACGTTGGAGTTCACACCTCTCTGTTGCGCGCGGTCTATCAACCTCTGCTTCGAAATGCCATCAAGCTCATGGCCCTGGCGCTGATTGTGGCGCTGTCCGCGGCCTTCCTGCTGAGCAACTTTGCCCTGGGCCCCTTGACCGAGATCAGCCGGCAACTGGATACGCTTGCAGCGCAGGAGGGCGCTCCCGTCGAGGACGAAGCCGCGTCAAAACAGGATGTTGCCGCGCGCGTCTCCACCAAAATCGAAAAGATCGGGCAGCGCATGCGCAACGTGGAAGAGGTGTACTCGGCGTTGCGCGAGAATCTCGATCAGATTCTGGGCAACCTGCAGGATGGGATCTTGCTTTTCACCGAGGACAAGCGCGCTGTGCTGGTGTCGGACGCGGCACGGCGATTCCTCCAGGTGGGCCGCGACGCTCTTCTGGGCCGGCACGCCAGCGAGATTTTTGATGATTCCACGCTCTTGGGCCGCACACTGCGCGAGGCCATCGACTCCGGCACGACCCTGGTGAAGGAGGAAGTTCGCACTGAAAACGGGCGGCGCATTCAGGCTTCGGTCGATGTGATCTACGACGAGGAAACACGGCAGGGACTCGGGGCGCTCGTCACGCTGCACGACCTGGAGATGGCGGCGGAAATTGAATCGGAGCTGGAGCTATCGCGCAGAATGGCGGCCATCGGCAGGCTCACCTCCGGCGTAGGTCACGAGGTGAAGAATCCTATCAATGCGATTGTGGTCCATCTGGAGCTGTTGAAGTCAAAGATCGGCGAAACCAACGGGCAGGCATCCAGACACCTGGAGGTGATTGATGTCGAGATCAGGCGCCTGGACCGCGTAGTGCAGACGCTCGTCGATTTTTCGCGCCCGGTGGAGCTGCAGTTGCGCGAACAGGACCTTCGCCTGGTGATTCGCGACGTGCTGGCTTTGGCTGCGGACGAGTTGGAGACGCACCAGGTGACATTGATCAGCCGCATGCCCGAGGAGCCGCTGATCGCGAACGTGGATGCCGATCTTCTGAAGCAGGCGATGCTCAACGTCATCCAGAATGGCGCGCAGGCCATGCCCGAGGGCGGCAAACTCGAGATTGTCCTGGAAGAGGATCGAAATCACGGCGAAGACCTTCCCTTGCTCGCGTTGTCAAACGGGGGAACCGGCGAAAGAGTGGTTCATGCCGCCCCCACCGCCGCCGTGCTGCGCATTGCGGATGAGGGACCAGGGATTCCCGAAGAGATCCGGGAAAAGATCTTCGATCTCTATTTCACGACCAAGACGGGCGGCAGCGGCATTGGCCTTGCCATGACCTACCGCATCCTGCAGTTGCACCATGGGAGCATAGACGTACAATCGAGGCAGGGCCGTGGTTCGGAGTTCCGGCTGCGAATTCCGCTCGCCGCCACGGATCGGGGTCGCCGGTATCCGCAACCGGCGAATTTAGAGGAAAAGGGGTCAGGGAGATGAAGTCGCATGCAAAATGCGCTTCGTGGCTATTGCCCTTGTTGATCACGGGCTGCGGTCACATGCCCTTTCACCATACCGTGCCTGCGCCGCCTGCAGGGTTCGCGCCCCCTCTTGAACGATCACTTCCTGTGGCACTCGCTATCATCGAGCTGCCGCCCGCGGAGATTGTGCTGCCCGCCCGGCCCATTTACAACTTGCCGCCTGAGCCGATCAACCCGCCCATCAGGCACAGGAAGCAGAAGCCCGTGGAGGTCACGGCACAGGAAGGCACCACCAACCCTGAGGTGAGCGCCATTGCCGGCCCGCTTTCTTCGGGAGACCCCGCCAATGTCCGCCAGCAGACGGGGGACTCGATTGCCTCAATTGAGCGTGGATTGAACGGTATCAATCGCAATCTCAGCGACCCTGAGCGGAAAACGGCTGATCAGATTCGTGAGTACCTGAAACAGGCGAAAGACGCTCTCGCCACAGGCGATGTGGAAGGAGCGCACACCCTGGCCGGCAAGGCCCAGGTCCTGCTCGCCGGACTCTCGCAATAGGGTCGGGGCTTTCGGTATTTCTCTTAAAGCTCACCCCAGCTCAATTTGCTGCGCAGCGCTTCAAAGAAGCCGGTGTCGCCAAGGCGAACCAGCTTGACTTTGTATTTGGAACGGCAGCACCGCACCTCGTCGCCGAGGTGGAGTTCCAGGCCCTGCTGGCCGTCAATCGTCAGCAAGGCGACGTTCGGTACTCCCTCAATGCGCACGATAAGGGATGCATCGCCGCGCACCACAATGGGGCGCAGCGTGAGCAGATGCGGGCAGATGGGCGTGACCACCATGGCATCCACGTCCGGCGTAAGGATGGGACCGTTGGCTGCAAGAGTGTAGGCCGTCGACCCAGTAGGAGTTGAGACGATCACGCCATCCGCGCGGAAGCGGGCAACGCTCCTGCCGTCCAGCTCAACCGCGAACTCGCCCATGCGTGCTATATCGCCTTTGGAGACGACGATCTCGTTCAGCGCTTCAAAGCTGGTGACCTCGGCGCCCTCTCGCCAGAGTATGGCGTGGACCATCGCGCGCTCGTCGAGGCTGTGGCAGCCGGCGCACCAGTTCTCCAGCGTGGCATAAAGATCGGCCAGGCGGACTTCCGTAAGGAAACCGAGAAAGCCGAGGTTCACGCTCAGGATCGGCGTTCCTACCGTGGCGAAGATGCGTGCCGCAGCGAGCAGAGTGCCGTCGCCGCCGAGAACAATCACAAGTCCCGGGCACTGCTTCGGCAGGTCGGCGCGGTCGACGGATGGCGCGGACGCTGTATAGCCGGCGCCTTCACGGTCGAGCACTGGCTCGTAGCCATGCTTGCGCAGCCACGCGATGAGTTCGGGCAGAAGTCGCTTGAGCTCTTCGCGGTGCGGTTTGCAAACGATCGCGACGCAGGGCATGCGGATTCAGTGTAATGGATCGGCCGGCACACTCGATCAATCTCGTGAAATTCGTTCGCGGGCAGCCGAAGGGTCGCGCGCCGATCATTTGCTGTTGTAAATGTCGCGCCATTCTCCATGAGAGGGCAGGAGAGCACCGATGCCGCCACCCACGCCCGCAAAGAAAGGTGTCAAAATCGCAATTGCCTCGCCCTTGGTGACAAAGCAGAAGCTGTTCTTGTCATTGGGGCTACAGCCGGTCGCAGCTCCACTCGCGACGCCAACCACGGCGCCAACTCCAAGACCAATTAACGCGTTGCGGCCGTGGTGCCCGGGGCTCCTCAATTGCACGCGCCGAACATCCTGCTTTTGGATCGACTGATCTTTCCCGATCCGAATCGCATCGTCTGCAACCGATTGAACGGCTCCAACATGTGAGTTGCCGTCCGTCGTCATGACTTTCACTTTCTGACCGGGCGAAAGCGCTTTCACGATCGCCCAATCACTAGTTTGTGCAAAGGAAAGTTGAGAGAAAAGGACGAATAAAGCCACAGACAAAGAAAATCCCCGAAGGCCCATTGAGTTCCTCCCGGTTCTCCAAATCCTGCCAGATTATGTTGCGGAACTTATATCAGAAGGTGAAGCTCAACACAAGCGCTTCGCATACAGCAGAAACTCGTGGTTGCCCTCGGCGCCGGTGATCGGCGATGGAATAGTTTCGACGACATGCCAGCCCAGCGCGCGCACGCAATCAGCGACTTTGGCGATGGCCAGATCGTGCGCCAGGGGATCGCGCACGATGCCGCCCTTGCCCACATGCTCGCGACCGGCCTCAAACTGCGGTTTGACTAGAATCACAGCCTCGGCAAGCGTGGGAGCCGCGGCCAGGACGGCGGGAAGCGCCAGCGTTGCCGAAATGAACGAGACATCCATGACGAGCAGAGTGTTTTCCTGCTTTTGGATTGGTTCTGTCAACGATCCCGGCTTCAAAAGCCGCGCATTGGTCCGCTCCATCAGGCGCACACGTGGATCGTTGCGCAGTTTCATATCGATCTGCCCGAAGCCCGTATCGACGGCCGTCACGTGCGCTGCTCCGTGCTGCAAAAGGCAATCGGTAAACCCGCCCGTCGATGCGCCAACGTCGAGGCAAGCCCGGCCATTGACTGCAATCTGCCAATGTTCCAGGGCAGCCGCCAGCTTCAGCCCGCCACGGCTGACGTAGGGCATCTCCTCGCCCAGCAGACGAATTGGCAAATCCACGGGAACCGCGGTGCCTGGCTTGTCGATTTTTTGCTCGCGCACCAATACGCGGCCCGCAAGAATCAGAGCGCGGGCACGCTCACGGCTGGATGCAAGGCCGCGCTCTACCAGCAGCAGATCAAGACGTGTTTTTGTGGGCTTCGTCGTCGGAGGCTGCTTCAGCGGAGTTGGAATATTCCCGTCTTCCGACCCTTCGCGCTGCGCCTTTGCCGCATCGGTCATTGGCCGAGCCTCTCGCGCTCAGGCTTTAAGGCAACGTTTGACAATTTGCCAGGCTGTAGCTCGCGCCATATCTTGAAACCATCAGTGATGGCGGCAGATTGCACGGCTGCCCGTAGCCTGGAACGCGGCTGGTGAAGTTTGGGTTGCCGTTGGAACCGTTCTGCGAGGTCACCCGCATGTCCACGACATTGCCCTCCACCAGCACCGTGGTATCGATCAGGTCGGTGACGGTCGGCGTGGACTCAATGACAGTGATGTAAGGGCTATCGGGCGAGGCCGCGTAGATCTTCGCAAACTCGGAATTCTGTGTCGAGGCAATGGTGCGGGGATGGCCTTCGACGGTCAGCGTCTTCTCTACCGTGTGCGTGGATAAATTCACGACCGTGACCGTGCCGTTTTGCGCGCCATCGTTTTGATTCGCGGTATAGGCCTTGCTTCCGTCGTAGAGAACCGCGACGTCGGCCGGATTGGGGGTCGCGGTATTCCCCACCGGAATCGTATAAGTCGTTCCGAAGGTCGGGCTGTCGTTGCCGTACTCATCGAGGCTCACATCAATCACGCTGATCGAGCCGCCATCATAGTTCGCCACCACGAGTTGTTGCGTTGCCTGGTTGTACACGGCGGAAATCGGGCCGGCGATCGCCGCCATGCCGGCAGTTCCATTGGGCGGCGTAATTCCGGTTGCTGCTACTGCGCTCGTAGAGAGCGGCAGCGTGGGATGGCAATGGACGGTCTGCCCGTTCTGGTTGACGAACGGCGTGCAGGCGTCGAGCGAGTTCTCGTTGCTGTTGATGACCGTGATCGTGTCGTCACCGCGGTTCAACACAAAGAACCGTTGCTGATCGGACGTTTCTACCGCGTAAACGGGGCATTTGCCAACCGGGATCACCGGATCAACCGTATTGCTCGAGATCTCAACCGGTGTGACGACGCCGGCCGGCGCCGTCCTGGGCGAGAGATTGCACTGAATCTGCCCCGCGGGCGAATCTGGCACGTTCTGGCTGAGGATGTATTCGCGCTGGCCGGTCAGCGTTGCGGATCCGGCGGCAAATACCGGCATGGTGGCGGCATTCGTGGCCGACCCAATGGGAACCGCAAGCTTGAACGCCTGCGGGGATCCTTGGAAGAGGTCCACCGCGTTGCCGGTAAGGTCGGTGACCCACAATCCCGAAGATGGCGCCATGATGTTGATTGGTGCCGACCCCGTCGGGAGCGTGGATTCTGAAACTTCCTTGGCTTGCAGCGAGGTGGTGATGGCGAAGTTCGACAATGTGCCATCGCTGTTGATCGTGTACCCGGTCGCACCAAGCTCGTCCAGCGTGAAAACCTTCGGGCCGGGACCAATCGGCGCCTCGGTCAAGATCGAATCTCCCGAATAATCGATGATGGTAACCACCCCGGCAGTTGTCGGCGACGGGGCCGAAATCACAATCGCATACGACGTGGGCTGGGCCGGCGGGCCGCTGGTGTTTACCGGCGTAACCACCGGTCTGTAGTTGTCTCCGCAACCGCCGATCAGGACCGCGATCGCAAGGGCTGCGCCTGCCTCGGCGAGCAACACACGCGCCTGGCCTGGAATCGTCTGAAAAAGCCTCATCCCTAATCTTTCCTGCTTACTTTGAGATTGTAAATCAACCGGGCGGAGCCATCCGTGTCCGTCACTTCTCCGCTTTCGGACGCGCGGCGATGCAATATGTCATCGCTCCGGCGTTTGCGGGCCTTGGACCTTCTATTGCGGCGGAGGCGGCTCACAAACTTCCAGAAAGGATACGATGAAGCGTGCCTCAAGAAAAGCTGGCCTGGCAATCGAAGCTGGTGTTGCTTGCAGTGCTGCCTTTCGCGGCTGTGCATGCGGTGCGGGGCTTCCACGAGTGGATGCCGGAGTCGGTAGCAGTTGCAATCTGGACAACCGGGCTCAGCGTTTTGCTGGGACTGGTGACCTGGCGGGTACACGCCGCAACCGCTGCGGCCGCCTTTACCGGCGCGGCGATCACAGCAAGCCTCATGTTTTCCACCGTCGCGTTTCCCTACGAGCCCTGGCACACGGCGCTCATCCCGATCCTGGCCGTCGCGCTGCTCGCCTTCATTGCCACGCGGGTAGGCAGGGCGAAAAAAGAGAGCCTCGGCACGGCCGAAAGGCGCAAAGGGCGCTCTGCGTCGCAGGTGGCGGCGAATCTCGGGTTCGCGACGCTGGTTTCGAGCGGACCGGTCCAGTTCTGGCTGATGGATTGCCCATGGCTTGACCGCGCAGCTCATGCGCGCGTGCCGCTGCTCGTTCTGGCGCTGGCCGCATTGGCTGAGGCCGCCGCGGATACGGTTTCGTCGGAGATCGGGCAGGTGTTCGGCGGCCGACCCCGCATGATTACGACGTTTCGCGCGGCTGCGCCGGGCCGCAACGGCGCGATCACTGTGACGGGCACGCTGGCTGGCGTGATTGCAGCAGGTGTAGTCGCGTCCTCGGGAGCATGGGCGCTCCGTGGCGACCGGAACTTGTTTGTCGTCGCCTGCGCTGGGGCGGTCTTCGGCCTCTTTTTCGATAGCGGGCTTGGCGCAACGCTTGAGCAATGGGGCTGGCTGAACAACGACGCCGCCAACTTCCTCTCGACAGCAAGCGCGGCGGGACTTGCGCTCCTCCTGCTCGAATTCGTGCCTATTCCGATGGTCGGGTAGCCGGCTCAGCTTTGGGCCACCTGCGAGAATACGCTAAAGCACAAAGGGAATGAGTGCCTTTACCCGCTCCTCATAACTTGCATAGGCTGCTCCGAAGTGGCCGGTCAGAATTCTCTCTTCCTGGCGAAGCTTGAACCAGATTCCGAGGAGGCTGGCAATAAAGAGAATGATCCCCAAGCCGGTGCCATACCAGGCGACCGTACCCAAAAACATCAAGATGAGACCGCTGTACATCGGGTGGCGCACATAAGCATAAGGGCCGCTCTGGATCAGTTCATGATTCTCCTGGAAACTTGGATACAGGTTCCAGTTTTTGCCGAGTGCGATGCGTCCCCACAGTGCAACGATGAGGCCCGCCAACACCAACAGATCCGCGCCGAAGCAGGCGAAAGGCGTGTGCGGCAGAATCGCCCAGGTCACATACGGAGGCAGATGATCGTCATTCCTCAAAAGCAGGAACAGCACAACGATCACGGCAAAGACAAGCCAACTCCAGTTCCACCCCCGATCAGACTCGACCCTGCGGCTGGCCGAAAATGCGGCGCAAATCATGTAGACGGACAGGACCGTCCAGCACAGCGCGATAAAGAGTCCGGTAAGGGCGCTCATCGCGATTCATGTCCCATGCGTGCCGAAAGGCAAATGGCCCAGCACCGTTCACTCCTCGTCATTTCTGGCTCCTTTTCAATGCAGATGCAGGCGCCAGAACGTGTAGCTCAGGATCTCGTGCGCGATGCGTTCGGCCTCAAGCGTCCTGTCTTCGACTGCGGAGCTGGGCCGCGGCGAGGTGAGCACGTCGAGACCTTCAGCGGAGCAGATGGCATGAATGCGAAACATGTGTGTAGCGTCGCTGACGATCACCAGCCGATGCAAACCGTTCACCTGCGCCAGCACGGCGATGCGGCGCGCAGACTCCTCTGTGTTGCGGCTCTCGGTTTCCGCAATAATGTCCTGCTCGGGAACGCCCTTGCTGATCAGGTAGTCGGCGCCCACTGAGCCCTCGTTGTACTGGTCGCCGCCCGGCCCGCCCAAAGTGATAATCAACGGCGCAAAGCCGCGGTGGTAGAGCACAAGCGCATGATCGAGGCGTGCGCGGTAAACCGGTGAGGGCCTGCCATCGTACTCCGCCGCGCCCAGAACGCCGATAGCATCGGCCGGCGCCGCCTGGTCTTGCAGGGCATAAAGCTGGATCTGCCCATAGACCCGGTAGCACCAGACAGCAGCGCCCACGAGCAGTGCCGAAACCAGCGAAAGAACCAGGATCAGAGCCAGCTTGCGGCGTTTCGGCTTGGATTCGGCAGACATTCGGGCAGCGGTTCAGGCGTCTTTCCAAGTTTGTAGTTCGCAGTTCTTAGTTTCGCATCGCGCGCCGGAACTCTTTTTCCTGGTCCCTGTTCCCTAATCCCTGTTCCCTGTTTTCCTCACCTCTGCAGCACCATGACTATTTCATGCGTGGGAATGGCACCTTCGCGCAGGATCTCCCAGCGGCCCGACCCAAGCGTGAGATCGACGATGGTTGTGGGCTGCGTCCGTCCCGTCGGGCCGCCGTCAATGATGAGCGGAATCCGGTCGCCAATCTGGTCACGGACAGCCGCGGCGTTGGTGCATTCTGAGGCGCCTTGCAGGTTGGCCGAGGTGGCCGTGATGGGCAGTCCGAGGCGCTCCACCACGGCGCGCGGGATAGCGGCATCGGGCACACGAATGGCCACATTGCCGGTGTTGGCGGTGGAGCGGAGCGGCAGCTTGGTTCCGGCGCGGACAATGATGGTCAGCGGGCCGGGCCAGAAGCGATCGGCCAGCTTATCCAGCATGGGATCCGTGTCGCGCGCGAGGCTGTAGGCCTGGGCCAGGCTCGAGATGAGCAACGAAAGCGGCTTGTGCTTCTGCCGGGTCTTGATCTGGTAGATCTGTTCCACGGCGCACAGATTCACCGGGTCCACCGCCAGCCCGTAATAGGTGTCGGTGGGCATGGCAACAACACCGCCTTTGCGCAGGCAGGAGACGATGTAATCGATCCGGTCCGGTTGGGGTTCATCGGGATGGACGCGCAATATCTCCGCGGACAAGGAGGCCTACCTTATTTCCCGAATAGAAAAAGAAGTCGCTACAAAGACGGAAACTATCACAGCACCTGCCTTGGTGCAAGTTTTCTGCGAGCTTTTAGCCGTCAGCTTCCAGCTGCCAGCTCGTTGTGCGGGCCGCCTGCCTTGCTCATGCGGATGCAGAATGTGCTCTCACCTCTCAACAGTTCGATATGCGCGAGAAGCTCGTGGCTATCGCAATTCCTGAGTCACTGTATCCCGAAAGTGCTACACCCAAGTCGACGCGCCCCCCAGGGAGCCGGGGTCCCCACGGACAGGTCTTCGTCCGTTGGGTGGAAGGCAGCGGCGACCTTACACCGAATTCAAGAGGTCACAATAACTCAGGAATTGCTGTAGTAGCTAGAAGCTGGCAGCTGCTCTTAGAATCGGCACAGTGCTCAGAGGTTCGAAACCGATGCCGGTTCGCGTAATCGAAAGCAAGCAAAATGCGCGTTTGAAGGAGCTGCGAAAGGCGCTTGCCGGCACGGGACGCGCGACGGCCAGGCTCGCCGGTATCGAAGGGCCGCACTTGCTCGAAGAAGCGCTGCGCGCAAGACTGCGCGTGGCGGCGATGTTCGTCGCGCAAGGGAGCGAGGGGCTGATTGAAGCGATCCACCTTCCGCCGGAAACCGAGATCCTGCGCCTGCCGAAGAAGCTGCTCGATGCAGCCCTCGCCACCGAGACGCCACAGCCCGTCGCCGCCCTTGTCGAGCCTCCTGAATGGCAGTGGGACCACATGCTCGGAGTTCGCAAAAGGACGGCGCCACTGGTCATCGTGCTCGCCGGCGTGCAGGATCCCGGGAACCTGGGAACGATTCTGCGATCGGCCGAGGCCTTCGGCGCAACAGGCGTGGTGAGCCTTCCGGGAACGGTGAGCGCGTGGAACCCGAAGGCGGTGCGCGCGTCGGCGGGGAGCGTGTTTCGCGTGCCGCTGATGACGGCGAATGAGAACGATTGCTCTGAGAGGCTGCGCGAGGCTGGCGTGAGGGTCCTCGCGACGACTTCTCACGCGGCGCAGCCCGCCAATCTCGTAGACATGGCTGGTCCCATCGCCCTGGTGATTGGCAACGAGGGCAACGGCGTTGCCGACGATCTGATAGCGAGGGCCGATGCTAAGGTCACGATTCCCTGCCCGGGCCCGGTGGAGAGCCTGAACGCAGCCGTCGCTGCGAGTGTGCTGCTGTATGAAGCGGCGCGGCAACGAGGGTTGCCCCATCCTTTCTCCGGCACGGTTCGCCGTGACGGCAAAAGGGTGGGAAAGCATATGCTGCCGGAGTCGGGCCGTCGAGGAACCGCGCGATGAGCCTGTTCGACGTTCCACTCAACGCGTCCAAAGGTTCGCCCGAGGCAGGCGCGCTCCATGCAATGGCGCCGCTGGCGGAGCGCATGCGGCCGCGCAGCCTGGATGAGCTGCTCGGGCAGGAACACCTGGTCGGTCCCGGCAAGCCGCTTCGCGTGCAGATTGAGCGCGACGACGCGAGTTCCATGATCTTCTGGGGTCAGCCGGGCGTGGGCAAGACCACGCTGGCCAAGATCATCGCCGAAACTACCAAGGCCACCTTCATCGAATTCTCCGCGGTCACGAGCGGCATCAAGGAAATTAAGCAGGTGATGGCCGATGCGGCCAAAGCCGCAGAGTTCCACTCGCGCACCATTCTCTTCATTGATGAAATTCACCGCTTCAACAAGGCGCAGCAGGACGCGTTTCTGCCCTACGTGGAGCGCGGAACCATCCGGCTGATCGGCGCGACCACGGAGAATCCTTCATTTGAGATCATCTCCGCACTGCTCTCGCGCTGCCGCGTATATGTGCTGGAGCCGCTGAAGGAGGAGCAGATCGTGACTCTGCTCAAGCGCGCGCTGGCCGACCGCGAACGCGGTCTGGGCGCGCAGGAGCTTGCTGCCGACAATGATGCGCTGGAGCTGATGGCCGGCTACTCCAGCGGCGACTGCCGCAACGCTTACAACACGCTGGAAGTGGCTGCGCAGCTGGCGACTGCCGACGGAACAAAGCATATTACGCGGGACACTGCGAAAGAAGCCATCCAGCAGCGCGTGCTCGTGTACGACAAGGCCGGCGAGGAGCACTTCAACCTGATCTCCGCGCTGCACAAGAGCGTGCGCAACTCCGATCCCGATGCCGCGCTCTACTGGCTGGGCCGCATGCTGGCCGGCGGCGAGGACCCGCTCTATCTTGCGCGCCGCATCGTGCGTATGGCCGTCGAGGACATCGGCCTGGCCGCTCCCGAGGCGCTGAATCTTTGCCTTTCGGCGAAGGAAACCTACGATTTTCTCGGCTCGCCGGAAGGCGAGCTGGCATTGGCCGAGGCGGTGGTGTATCTCGCGCTTGCGCCCAAATCGAATGCGGTGTACACGGCATTTGGCGCGGTGCAGGAAGACATCGAGCGCACGCGGCAGGAGCCAGTGCCGCTGCACCTGCGCAACGCGCCCACGCGCCTGATGAAGGAACTCGGCTACGCAGAAGGCTATCGCTACGCACACGACGAAGAGAACAAAGTGGCCGACATGGACTGCCTTCCGGATTCGCTCAAAGGCCGCGCCTGGTACCACCCCACACACGAGGGGCGCGAAAAGCAGTTGGCGCAAAGGCTCGAAGAGATCAGGAAGATCAGGACGCGGAAACGCGGCGGGTAGCAGATTCAACAGGGCCCTGGCGATGACGATTCAGCGTTCCCGCCTACGCCTCGCTCAGTCTTCCCGTGTATTCGTGTTACCCCTCTTCGCGTCGCCGGTCTCTTTGTCTTCGTCAGTGCCGGTTGAATCGGCGGAATCGACAGTTCCCAGCGATTCATTCACCACGCCATCATCCTTCGTGTTTTCCTTTTGGCCGCCGGGCATCTCGTGCGTGGGCTTGGTTTTGGCACTCATCGCATCTCCTCGCGAACTAGGATGCGGGAATCGCGATTGGCGTTGGGCGCCGGCCGAGTGTGCCCCAAGTTGGTTCGGCACCCAACTCGTTCCCGTGGCTGTTTTCAGTCCGCGTACTTCACCGAGCAACCGTACGAGCGCGTGTACGAATGCTCCACAGGCTTGCCGGCCATGGCTTCGCTCAGCGCGTCATTCAGGTAGTTGTCTGCGCCTTTGATGTCGCTGACATCGGGCGTGGGCCGGTTGTCGATAGCGCCCTCGTAGATCAGCTTGCCCTCGGGATCGATCACGTACATCTCCGGCGTGGTTTTGGCGCCAAACAAGTGGCCGAGCCTGCCCTGGGGATCCATGAGCACGGCGGTGGGATCGGCGTGCATCTTCGCCAGATACTCGTTCTCCTCGGCATCAGTCACGTAGCCCTGCTGTCCCTGCGCCGAAGAGATGACCGTGAACCACACCACGCCCTTTTGGGTCCACTCCTTTTGCAGGGACTGCATGTTGCCGCTCACGTAGTGCTTTCTTGTGTAGGGGCAGCCCTGGTTGTGCCACTCCAAAACCACATACTTGCCGCGGTACTCGTTTAGCGCGTGCGTTCGCCCGTGCGAGTCCGTCGCAGTAAAATTTGGGCTTTGAGAGCCCACAACCGCCTGGGCGTGGGACGAAACGGGCACAAGGGCGGCCGCAAGCGCGGCGACACTTGCGAGAAAGGGTATGGACTTCATCCGCGTGAACCTCCTGGGGGGAACTCCGAAGAACTACCGGCTCGACTTCCGGGGGCCCGTCTCGAGCTTATGGTTGGTTGGACGAATCACCGCTGGCCGGAGTTGTGCGCTGCGGCAGTTTTGACAATGCATTCATGACGATTCCGGGCGTAAGTACCTGCGGCAGAAGCTCGGGATCGCTTTGGCCGGGCGTGTAAAGCGCGTAAACGGGTACGCCGCTGCGGCCCAGCGCTGCCAATGTCTCGGTGATCGCTGGATCCTGCCGCGTCCAGTCGGCCTTGAGCAGCACGACATGCGCGGCCTGAAATGCCTGCATTACTTGCGGTTGATCCAGCGCGACTCGCTCATTCACCTGGCAACTCAGGCACCAGCTCGCGGTAAAGTCCACAAATACGGGTTGCCCGGCGGCAAGGGCGCGCTGCACGGCATCGGCCGACCAGGGCTGCCACGTAGCCTGCGCAGTAGGAGAGGCCGCCGGCATTGCGGCTTCGGCTGCCGTTCCCAGCTTTTTCGGTGCGGCCACCGAGACAAACACGAATCCCGCAAGAATGATGACCGCAACAACAGTTGCCCACCGCTTAGCCGGCCATCGGCCCAGGAACCACCCCGCAACGGCAAGCAGCAGAAAGCTCGAAAGCAGCACCGCCAGCAGCGCGGCGCCGTAAGCCTGCGCCACGACCCACGTAAGCCAGATGACAGTGCCAAACATGAAGAGCGACACAGCCTGTTTCAGCACGTCCATCCATACGCCGGGCCTGGGCAGCAAGCGAGTCCACGCAGGCTGCAGCGTGAGCACCACGTAGGGCGCAGCGAGGCCGAGTGCAAGCGCCGTGAACACGGCGAAGGTGACGGCCGCGGGCTGCGCGAGCGCGTAGCCGATGGCCACGCCCATAAACGGCGCCGTGCATGGCGTGGCCACGACGACGGCCAGAACTCCAGTAAAGAAGCTGCCCGCGTAGCCTTGTTTTGCAGCGAGCGATCCGCCTGCGCTGGTGAGCGAAATGCCGATTTCAAATTGTCCGGCGAGCGAAAGGCCGAGAAGGAAGAAAAGCCCGCTGAGCAGAAACAGGAAAACCGGTGACTGGAACTGGAATCCCCAGCCCAGCGTCGCTCCTGCAGCGCGCAGGCCCAGAAGCACAGCCACCAATACCCAAAACGAAACGAGAATGCCGGCGGCATATACCAGCCCGTGCGCGCAAAGCTCGCGGCGTCCCTTGGTCCCTGACCGGCAAAGCGCCAGGCCCTTCAAAAACAACACGGGAAACACGCACGGCATGAGGTTGAGCAGCAGTCCGCCGAGAAAAGCGAGCCCCACGATGCGCGCGAGGGCTACCAGCGAAACGGCCGGCACCGGCGGCGGAGCGGCTACGGCTCCCGGAGTCGCCGCGATCTCATAGTTGCGGCCGCCGGAGAGCTCGAGCACTCCTTTCAACTGCGCCGGACTCGCCGTGAGGTTCGGATCCTTCTTGAGTTCGAGAACCAGTCCAGCCGACGTGGGCGTGACAGTTTGCGGCGCAGGGTTGCTAAGAATGTTCTGGTCTTCAGGAAAAAATTCAGCTTTCTTTTCGCGCCGGCCTGTGGAGACGGCGAGACGAAAGCCGCTTGCAATCGGCTGCTTGCAATCGGCTGGAAGACGGCGGTATCTGCGGCCGGAAGCGGTTGCGGCAGATTGTTGGCGAGCCGGTCCCAAAGCGCTTGATCGGGGCCGGAAACCGCGGCCGGCATAGGCGCCGCGTGAAGCAACTGAATGTTCTCGTCGAGCTCCGCCTTCCCCGGAATGCACACTTCGCGGCAAACGAGCCAGTCGACCTTGGCGTGCAGAGCAGCGGGGCCTTGCTTCGCGCTGTCGGCTACCTGAAAGCTGAACGGAAACAGCACCTCGTTTTCGTAGCCATAGTCCATCAGCGGGCCAAGGGGCAGCCGCGTCGGCGCAGGAAACTGCAGCGGAGCAGCGGTCACGCCGTCAGGCAGCGTCCAGTGGATGCGCGGCGGCTCGCCCGAGTCGCCTGCGTTCTGCCAATAAACGTGCCAGCCCGGCTCAAGTTTGAAGTACAGGCCGGCCCGGTTTGTGCCGCCGGGGTAAAGCTGATCATGAGGAATGACCAGCTCCACGTGCAGATGCTCCGCGTCGGCGGAGTTGGATGCGGCGACCGCAGGCAGGCCCGCGCCAAGGAAAAACATCAGTCCGATGATGAATTGGTGACGGCGCATGAAGGCGGAACGCTGAACCCACTTCTTAGAACTCAGTGTACCGAACCACGGTTACGAGGTGTCCGGGATCTACTGGCGCTTTTCGCGATCCAGCATCGCCGCGTGACGCCGGAAGATGCAGTCATTCTGCACCGCTTTGACGCCTGCGGCGCGGGCGCGAGCCAAGGCTTCGTCGTGGATCACTCCGTCCTGCAGCCAGAGATAAGGAATCTTCAGCCGGATCACATCGTCAACAATTGGCGGCACGTGTTCTGAGGCGCGAAATACGTCAACGAGATCGATTCCCCGGCCGGCCTGGGCAGAGCTCGTTTCTTTGAGCGCTGCGGCTTGGGCGGCGTCAAGGTCCGGATAACATGGACCGCCGAACACCTCGTTGAGCACCGGGTTGACAGGAAAGATACGATACCCGTTTTGCGCAAGATAGCGCCCGATGTTGTAGCTGGCACGATGCGGCTTGTCGCTCATGCCCAACACGGCGATGTTCTTTGCATTGCGCAGCATTTCGTCGATAACCGCTGGATCATTGCTCATAGTTCTTCAGCAGCCCGCTTCCGCAAACTGAACTTCCGCCGCACCTCTCATCAGGGTAACGCCGAGTGTGCGCGAAATCACTGGGCCTTCGCCCGGTTCGGGCGTATCTTTGCTTAGCTTATCCGACAGAATAGGGACTCCGGCGACGTCGTATCGGCTCCTTCAGGTCGCGGCGCTGCCGCGGTGCTTTGGGCTGCAAAACCCCAAGTCTCACCGGTTCCCTTCCCCTCTATCCCTGTCCCGAAGCCCGAGGAGGGGTCGTCGAATGACGGCGAATTGGGACGTGACATATCTGCTTTGCTTCCACACCAAATCTTTCCGGCTTGTTTGCGTCGCCGCCACATTTTGCATTTCAGCCGGACTCGTCACCGGCCCGGCGTCCGCTCCCTGCCAACCCAGCAATCAGGCGCCCGCCAGTCTCACCAAAGCACCGCCCGATCCACTCGCGTGCAGCCGGCAGGTTGAAATCGTCGACGCGACAACTGACGCCATGGTGGCCGCGCTTAACCGGCGCGGCCTCGCGTACAAGAACCGGGGCGAACTCGATTGTGCAATATTGGAATTCGACCAGGTTATCGAGCTCAAGCCTGAGTCACCGGAACCTTTCAACAACCGCGGGCTCGTATTCCTGGAGAAGAGCGAGCTTGACCGCGCCATTGAGGACTTCAATCGCGCAATTTATCTGAAGCCGGATTTAGCAGAGGCATTCAACAACCGCGGCAACGTATACATCGCAGAGAACGAGTTGGACCGCGCCATCGTGGATTACGACAAAGCTCTTGCTCTCAAACCGGATTTCGCTGCCGCATGGAACAATCGCGCCGCAGCATACGCCCGCAAAGGGGATGTTGCACGCGCCGTTCAGGACTATAACCAGGCCATTCGCTTCAAGCCGGACTTTGCCGTTGCGCATTTCGATCGTGGGATCGCCTATATGCACATGGCCGACTACAAAAGTGCAATTGCGGAGTTTGACCAGGCCATCCGTCTCAATCCGAACTTCACCGAAGCTTTCAATAACCGAGGCTCGGCATTGAACGCCAACGGCAAGCATGACCAGGCGATCGAGAACTTCAACCAGGCCATTCGCCTGAAACCGGACTACGCCGAGGCGTTTTTCAACCGCGCGGTGTCGTTCGTCAGCACGGGTCAGCCCGAACGCGCCATTCAAGACTTCAGTGATGCCATCCGCCTCAAGCCGAATTACCCTGAAGCGTTCAACAATCGCGGCATCGTGTACGCCGGCATGGGGCAACTCGACCGCGCCATTCAGGACTACGAGGAAGCCATCCGCCTCAAGCCGGACTACGCCATCGCACAGCGTAATCGCGTACGCGCGATTGCACAGAAAAGCGAGCGAAACCGCGCTGTCCAGACCCCCGGCGGAGTGACCGGCCAGGAATAAACAGGCACAAGAGTGTTCATTTTGCTTGAACGAGAGTCCATGTGCTGTCGGACTCCGGGCGCCAGCGTTGCCCGTGCATGTCGAGCCATTCGCCGATCGGCTCGCCGGGTCTTGGATCCGAGCCAATCCGCAGAATGTTTCCGTCGAGGTCTTCGACCTGCATCTCCAGCGCCCATGCGTAGTTGGTCGGCGGGTTGCGAATTCTGGCTCCTGACAATTTGAACTCTTCGTGAAGCCTGTCAACATCTTTTCCGTCGATCCACACCCAACTGCCGGGATGCCCTTGATCGCCAGCGCTGAGGAAGAGGGAGGTTTTGCCTCTGGAGATCGACACGAAGGATGCTTCTCCATCGGCCGGATATCCCCATTTGACCTTGAAGCCGAGCTTATCGACGTAATATCGAATGCTCGCCTCCACATCGGCGACGCGCAGAACGGGCGTTACACCGCCGAGCTCAATCTTTGCCGGGACCAGTGCTTGTTCACCGGACATCATGCACCTCACTCCAAATACAGGCGTACCGCGAGACCGTACTACACGTCGATTTCATCATCCGCATTCGTCGGCAGTGCAGTTCCCGCCACTTTGCGATCCACGGCGCTACACGTCCAGATCGTCAGCCGGACCGGCGCCATTTGCCGTGCCCCGGCGCTTGGCCAGCAGGTAGCCCTTCAGGAACGGTTCCAAGTAGCCGTCGAGCACCTTGTCCACATCGCCAACCTCAACCTTGGTGCGATGATCCTTGGCCATGCGGTAGGGTTGAAGAACGTACGAGCGAATCTGCGAGCCGAAGTTGATGTCGAGCTTGGTGTCCTCAAGCTTTTTGCTCGCTGCCTGCTTCTTCTCGAGTTCATATTCATAGAGGCGCGAGCGCATCATCTTCATCGCCTTGTCGCGATTCTTGTGCTGACTGCGCTCGTTCTGGCACTGGACCACGATTCCAGTTGGAATATGCGTCATGCGCACGGCGGAGTCGGTGGTGTTGACGTGCTGGCCGCCTTTGCCGCCGGAGCGATACGTATCCACGCGCAGGTCTTCAGGCTTGATATCGACATGGATGGTCTCGTCAATCTCCGGCGAAACGTAGACCGAAGCGAAAGACGTATGCCTGCGCTTGGCCGAGTCGAAGGGCGAGATGCGCACCAGCCGATGCACACCGCTCTCGCCCGCTAGCTGCCCAAAGGCGTATTCGCCCATGATGGTGAAAGTGGCGGACTTGATGCCGGCCTCTTCGCCGTCCTGGTAATCGTTCATCTCGGTCTTAAAGCCCTGCTGCTCGGCCCAGCGTAGATACATGCGCAGCAGCATCTCGGCCCAGTCCTGGCTCTCAGTGCCGCCCGCCCCGGGATGCACCGTCACGATCGCGTTCAGCGGATCGGCTTCCCCGCCAAGCATGGTGCGCGCTTCCAGCTCTTCGCCGAACGCGCCGAGCGCTTTGACCTCGCGCTCCAGGTCTGCAAGCACATCCTCGTCTTCGCGCGCCAGTTCGAAGTAGGTCTCGATGTCGCCGGTGCGACGCACAAGCTGTTCATCGTCGGCGACGAGCGATTCAAGCCGCTTGCGCTCGCGCATCAGCGGTTGCGAGGCGGCCGGATCAGACCACAGCTTTGGGTCAGCAAGCCTGGTTTCAATGTCTGAGAGTTCCCTGCGCAGCCGCGCAGGGTCAAAGATACTCCCGCAGGTCGCGCACCTGGTTGCGCACGGGAGCGTAAGCGAATTCGAGATCGTTCAACGTCATGCTGCTCTTAAGACCTGGCTTTGGATTCAGATTCTGGTCGCAGGCCGCGCCCGAGCGAAAGGCCCACAATGACCAATGCCAGTATGGCACACAACCACGCAAACACGTCGCCGTGCGCGGTGTAGAACGTGATGCCGTCGCGGAAGGCAAACTCGGCGGGCAGCGCGTCGACCTGGTGACGGGGAATGCTTTCGCGGACGCGGCCATAGGGATCAATGGAGGCCGTAACACCCGAATTGGTGTCGCGCAACAGCCAGCGGCGATTCTCAATGGCACGCATGCGCGCCATATTCAGGTGCTGCCACGGCGCGCTCGAATCGCCATACCATCCGTCGTCGCTGATGTTCACCAGGACCTCGGCGCCATTGCGCGCGAAGTGCCGAACTTCGTCGGCAAAGACCGCTTCGTAGCAGATGAAGATGCCGTAGCGATGGCTGCCGCCAGTCTGCGTGTCGAGAAGAAATGCATTGCGCTGGGTGCCGCGCGAAAATAACCCCACACGCCCCGTAAGCTTGTGGGCAAAGGTGAGCAGGTTCTGGAACGGAATGTACTCGCCGAAAGGCACCAGGTGGATCTTGTCGTAGCGTCCGGCGAGCTTGCCGTCAGCGCCGAAGATCAGCGCCGAATTGTAATAGTGCCACTCCTGTGTGGGGCCATCGTAGGTCCAGCCGATGCCGCCTGCGATGACTGGAGCGTGCACCGCGCCGGCGATATTCATCAGCGCTTTTTGAAGCCGCGGGTCAGTCTGATCGAACGGCGCGGGCGATTCCGGCCAGACGATCAGATCAGGATAGGTGTGGTACGGCGGGCAGATAATTTCGCCCTTCGGCGCGCCGGATTGTGGAATCCCGGCAATGTAGCTCTTGCACTCTTCGCTCGCCAGATGCGTGAATTCAGCGATGTGCTGGTCCCATTCGGCGCCAGGCCAGTTGCTGGCTGCGCCCACATCGAGATTGGGCTGCACAAGGACGGCGGTTGTAGTCGCATCTGTCCTCGGTGATGCAACAAAGACGCCGCACTCCCCCGCAACCAGCAGAACGGCTCCGCAAGCTACCCAGGCCCAGCGGCCGGAAAACCTGCTGGCTGCCCGGCTCTCAACCAGCCATCCGCCGGCGAGCAGCGCGTTCGCCGTCATCAGAACGAAAGTGATTCCATAAACGCCGGTCCAAGGCGCGAGCTGGTTGACCAGCGCATTGTCCACTTGTGAATAGCCAAGCTGGTCCCAGGGAACGCTGGTGATGCGGGCGGCGGCGAGATCGAGTCCCGTCCAAAGAAACGGCGCGAATGCAAGTGCTATGCGAACGGACCCGGTGGCGCGTTGCACCAGCGCCACGCCCAGGGCCAAAAAACCGAAGTAAAGCCCCAGCACAAGGCTGAATCCGATTAGCAACAAAGTCGGCGCCATCGGCGGCATATCGCCGTAATGCATCATCGTGGCGCGAATCCAGTAGCAGTTGCCCATGTACCACAGAAAGCCGCAGAGATAACCAATCAAGAAGGCGTCGCGTAGCGGGTGCGGCCGCACAGAGCGAGCGATCGAAAGCACCGCCCAGAGCAGCGGGACCAGCGCGAACCAGGCGAAGATCGATCGCCACGGCGGCAGCGGGCCGGCAAGTGGAAACGGCAGCTCAAGCAAACCCGCGGAAAGAACTGCGGCGGCCCAAGGCTTCCACGACCGCCACTTTGAGCTCTGTTGCATACTGGGGCGAGTGTAAAACATCGGGGTAAGCTAGAATCGGTGCATGATATTCGCGATCGTTGGAATGCGTATTCTGGAGCTGATGTTCTTCCTCGGCCTCATCGGGTCGGCGATCGTGGTTGTTATCAGCTTTCTCGAAGACGGAAAAGAGTTGTTCGGTAAGGAATAAATCGCGTTTCCCCCGGCGCCGGCGTTTACGCAATCCCCCAGCTCAATTGGCCTTGGAGATCATGGCCCAAAGCGAGCCCTGCTCGCGCTTCTTGCGAGTAGAACCGTCTTTGTTTCACGCCTCCCATCGACCGAACATCCCACGGTGCATAGCCGGCCGAAGCTGCTCAAAAGAATTAACTTGCTCAGCGTCGTTGTTCTTTGGCAATAATATATTTGACAAAATAATTAAACAGAGGGAAAGTTATGGTTTGGGGGTGGCGAATTAAATGACCGAAAAGCAAGCCGAACGGATCATCGTACTTCTACAGCAGATTCTTCGAGAACTTGAGCAGTTTCACTTGGAACACTCAAAGAGCTAAGCGGTAAAGGCAGAAGAATCGTGGCGATCTTCAACGCTTTCACGGCGTCGCGGAAGTCCTCATGTTCCAGAAGGGCGAGAATCTTTTCGGCTAGTTCGACCGGGTGTCGCATACACACTCCTCCTGTGCGATAATTCGCGTGAGGATGAGCGAACCAGAGCCGGGGCTGGCACCCCGGCTTTTCTATTTGTTCTACTGTACCGCAACACGAAAGAATTTCGGCGGAATAAACGCCGCTTCTCCCTTAGTTTGGTTAAAAGCCGTAACCGGGCCCTGAAACTGCCACACTTCACCACTTTCTGTGTCCAGAAGAAATACCTCGTGTGAAGGAACGCGCTGTCCCTGTCCGTCTGACTCATCCACCGTTGCAGCCTGTATCTGAAAGTGAGTACTGACAGGAGCAGCCGAGGCAAGTACTCTCTTGTGCTCAAAAGGAGCAATCAATAGGCCCAAGAGCACGCCGAGGATGCCGACTAGAACCCATTTCCAATTCATTTTTCGTGTTCCTCCCTTTGTATTGTCGCCAATGCTTGTGCGTTTTCAATCAATTGCCGTTCTGAAATTGGGGCAATCTTGAGAAACGGGAGATATTCATTCAGCATGAGACACCAATCGGTAGCCGGGTGGTTTCTGTCGGTGGCGATCCGGTAGACATTCCACGCAAAAATGTCGGCTGCCTGAAGTGGCGGGAGCTTGCGTTTATTTGCATGAATCCATGCGTCGAATCCAGAGGGCAGCCTCAGCTCCGATTTTGCCTCTTGAGGCAACTTTCCAAGGATGTCTAAAATCTCGCCTTTGCCTTGGCTCATTTGATCAAAGACAAAAGCGAACGGTTCTTCTCGCTGTTCTCTGAATTTTTGTGTGCTTCCGATGCATGTGCGGACGGCGTAGGTGTAGGGACGCGCTCCGACTAGGGTCGCATGACGGCTCGATATGAAATGCCGATGTGTCTCTTTGGAGATATAGCAGGAAAAGCCAGTCTCGACTGATTCCGCCATGAGCGCAAGGAACTCCCGATAAACGCTTCTTTTCTTCGCGCCGCTCCAGGCGTCATAGGGCGGTTGTTTCCCGCTGACACAATCGGCCATATGAAAGCATTCATCTTTGCTTTTATCCAAATCTTCGCGCAGGATGATCTTATTCCAGCGGTCATGAATGTTTTCCCACTTTGCATCTGAGGCTATCAAACAGGCGGCGACGGCTATATCGGACTCACAATGGGTTCCGCTGTCGTCGAAATAGAGAGTGAACATAGCGAGTGTCCAATGTTTTCCACCAGCGCGAAGGTGGGAGTAGAGTGAGCAAGATTGGGAGCGGGATTGACTGGCACAGAGCACAGGTATACCCTCTCTTTCTAGAGGGCACACCATGGCGAATGGTCCCACAACCCCGGCCAAGGATGTAGTGGGAACAAAAGCCGCTCTCGACAAATTCACGCGCCGTATTCTCGCTGTACCCCACAGCGAGATCAAAGCGGCGCTCGAAGCAGAAAAGGCGGCGAAGCGAACGTCTAAGTATTACCCTTGGTGCCGCGTTTCCCGCCCCAAATCTTAATTCTGCGTTTCTCCCACCTTGCCGGTCAACTCCGCATAAGTCAACCGCTTCCCGATAATCTGTTCGATTGCCAGCGAAAATCTGTCTACATCGGGAGTTTTGTTTCCCTTGCGATCCTTGCGATGGTTGAAACGAAATACCTGCTCATCAAGGTAACGGTCCAAATGGAAAGGTTCGACGGAAATGTAGGTTCCGTTCAATCCGCGCTGCAAAAGGCTCCAAAAGTTCTCAATCCCATTGGTATGCACTCGCCCGTTGACGTATTCCTTAAGGTGATTCACAAACTCGTGAGTAATCTCCGAAGGCAAAGTCTTGTAGAGTGCGGCCTGATCGGTGTAGAGCTTCGATCCCGGCAGGATGTGGTTGAGAATCGCAAGCCGCAATTCGCGGCGACTGATCTCGGGAACCACTTGAGCATGTACCTTGCCCCGTTCCCGGTCAAGCAGCCCCAAGACCGCAGTCTTAGTCACGAGGCGCCCCGCGCCTTTCATTTCCGCTGACTGGCGAAATTCTTTGAGTTCCGCGCGCTTCCCGATGTGTTTATTGCTGTCTTTCCCGCCGATGTAACATTCGTCAGTCTCAAGCTCCCGTCCAGAACCTCCCATCTTGAAGCGATCCTTTTTCTTCATCGCGAAGCGGATTCGGTGGAGCATGAACCAAGCGGTTTTTTGGGTGACGCCAAGAGCGCGGTGAAGCTCATAAGAACTGATTCCGTTGCGGCAATTAGCCAAAAGCCAGAACGCGGGGAGCCATTTACTGAGACTGATAGGCGAATCTTCCATCACGGTCCCAGTCTTGAGAGTGAACTGAGGCGCGTCGTGGTTTGCCCGACAATGCCAGCGGTTGTACTTCTCGAGGAACAGAACATCCTTCGATCCACACTTCGGGCACTCGACCCCGTGAGGCCAGCGATTAGCGACCATATATTCCCGGCAATGAACGGGATCGGCAAAGAAGAGAATCGCATTTTGGAGAGTCTTGAGCTTCATGATCCAACGATGCGCCCGTCTGCCCATTTTGTCAAGTATATTATCGCCTGTTCTTTCATTGACACTCGTTTCATTTGCCAATAAACTTAGCGCAGAGCGGTGGTTTCGCTCTTTAGCTTTCACACCACCGGCTGCCTCGCCGGTCCCTCGCGATGGCCTCTACTCGAACGACCGTGGCTCCACCGAACGACCGCGTACGCCTGATCGTCGCCTCCTCGGTGATGCTCACGTTCATCTCCTTCTGGCGCGCTGCCGCCATCGTTCTCAATGACTTGGGTTCTTCGGCCTTTTACGCCGGCGGCATTGCCGAGCAGGCGGTGGGAGCGGCTGCGCCGTGGTTCATTCTCGGCATCATGCTGTTCAGCTTTGCGGTGCGCGCGGTCTACGTGGAGAGCTGCTCCATGTTCACGCGTGGCGGCGTGTACCGCGTGGTGAAGGAAGCGCTTGGCGGCGGCTTCGCCAAGCTCAGCGTGTCGGCGCTGATGTTCGACTACATCCTCACCGGCCCGATCTCCGGCGTGTCAGCCGGACAATACATTACCGGCCTGATCAACGAGTTGCTGATGGTGGCCGATCATAGCCACTGGCTGCCGCCTGCCTTGATGACCACGCAGGGCCATCCCATTCAGTTCAACATGGATCACACCTCGGCGGTCTTTGCCGCCATTGTGACGATCTACTACTGGTGGCAGAACATCAAGGGCATTGAGGAGTCAAGCGACAAGGCGCTGCGCGTCATGCAGATCACCACGGTGATGGTGGTCATCCTGATGATCTGGGGCTGCTACTCGGTGGGCGTGCGCGGCGCGCAACTTCCTCCGTCACCCATCCCCTCGCACTTTCATTTCAGTCAGGACGCGCTTGGATTCCTCAGGGGTACGGGGCTGCCCATCTTCGGCCTCTTCGGGGTTCTCATGGCATTCGGCCACTCCATTCTGGCCATGAGCGGAGAGGAAACCCTCGCCCAGGTAAACCGCGAGATCGCGCACCCCAAGTTGAAGAACTTGAAGCGCGCGGCGATCGTCATCGCCATTTACAGCCTCATCTTCACCGGCGGCGCAACGCTTTTGGCCTCGATGCTGATTCCTACCGGGCCGCGGATCCATATTTACCAGGACAACCTGATCGCCGGACTCGCCATGTACATGGTCGGCCCGTTGTTCTGGCGCATTCTCTTCCGCATTTTTGTGGTGCTGGTCGGATTCCTCATCCTCTCCGGCGCCATCAACACTTCGATCATCGGCTCGACCGGTGTACTGATGCGCGTGGCCGAGGATGGAGTGCTGACCGACTGGTTCCGCAAACCCCACCCCAAGTACGGCACCAGCTTTCGCATCGTGAATCTGGTCTTTGTGCTGCAGATGTTCACGATTCTGGCCAGCCGCGGCAACATCATCATGCTGGGCGAGGCCTACGCCTTTGGCGTGATCTGGTCCTTCACTTTTAATAGCCTTTCCATTCTCGTCCTCCGCTGGAAATACTCCGGCGAGCGCGGCTGGAAGGTTCCTCCGAACATCCGTATCGGGAAAATCGAGATCCCCGTTGGCCTGCTGTCGGTCTTCATGGTTCTGTTCGCCACGGCAACCGTGAATCTGTTCACCAAGTCGGTGGCCACCATCAGCGGTATTGCGTTTGCCATTGTATTCTTCATCATCTTTACCGTTTCGGAGCGGATCAATCTGCGCAGGCATGCCCTCACCGCGCGCCAGATGCGCGATCACTTCCAGTTGGAGCACCAGGAAAGGGTGAGCCGCGAGTCCGTCGCCATTCGCCCCGGCGGCGTGATGGTGACCATGCGCGATTTCGAAAATCCGTTCGCCCTGAAGTGGGTGCTGGCGCGCACCAGGACCGACGAACGCGACGTCGTCGTGATCAGCGTGCGCATGATGGGCGTGGGCGGTCCGGAATACCTGAGCGCCGAGCAGCAGAGCTTCAGCGAGCACGAGCAGATGGTCTTCACCAAGGCAGTCGCCGTGGCCGAGAGCTTCGGCAAGAAAGTGTCGCTTCTGGTGGTTCCGGCGGGCGATGTGTTTGCGGCGCTGGCGCAAACCGCAAATTCGCTTGAAGTGGAGTCAGTCGTCTCCGGGCTCTCGATCTCGCTTAGCGCCGAGGAACAGGCGTTCCATATGGGGCAGGCCTGGGAAGCGCTGCATGAACCCAAGCGCCAGTTCAATTTCTGCGTCGTCTCTCCGAATGGGGACGTGAAGGTGTTTTACATCGGGCCGCATGCTCCGGCACTGAGCCCGGACGACGTGCAACTGGTGCACCGTCTCTGGCTCAACATGCGCCGCGATCCTTCTGTTGCCGACCTGCATCACAGCGACATCATCACCTACGCGCTCACGCGCCTGGCCGGCCAGTACGCCCGCGAGAAGCAGGAGATCCTGCGCGACCTGCGCAATTGCCGGGCTGCGGGCTCTCCAGCAGCCATGCGGCTGGGACCCCATGATACCCAGGGTCCAGATGAGATCGCCCAATCGCCACGCGCCATCAAACAGACGCGAGACCAATAGAACAGGGACGTAGGGACTAGATCCCCTTAGGA
>OKRB01000118.1:0-89553 GCA_900290245.1 Candidatus Sulfuritelmatomonas gaucii
AGAAGACCAGCTTCGAGTACAGGACACGGTTTGTGCTGCGCGAATCCACCTGCGCGCCGAAGGCATAAGAGAAGTCGCCATTTCGCTCAATGCGAATGAACGCGAGGATGAAGGTGGCGCTCTGGACCTAAAGAGCGATGTCTCAGGTCAGAAGAAACAGCCCCTCGGCGGCCCGAGTCCTTCATCCGCCTGCTGCGTAGATGGCTGTCGTGATGGATTAAATCACCTTCAGCAGAAGCAGCACGACCACGATCAGCAGGATCAGCCCCAGGCCACCGCTCGGATACGGCCCCCAGTTACGGCTATATGGCCACGCTGGAATTGCTCCGATGAGCAACAGAACCAGGATGATCAGAAGAATTGTCATGATCTTTCTCCAATGTGCGGTATCTCGTCTGGAGACGCGTGTTGGACGGGTGTCGGTATAGCAATCCCGGAAATGGTGTGCGGCAACTCGATGTCTGAGCGACCCACAAGTACGAGGTCGCCACGGACAGGCCTTCGTCCGTAAGGGAAGCGAGCGAAGACCCTCGCGAACGCTTTGACCCCTTTGTTTCCGAGATTGTCCTAGCCGTCCTTCTTGCAGGTTGTGCGATGATCCCGATGCCGATTTAGTTGGCCAGGTGATTCGCCTTAGCCGCCATCGTCCCGAGTACTTGCCGGCCCCCTTATTCGTCACGACCGCGGGCCTCCCATTTTCGAAATTCAGCATCGGAGCATTAAGGCGGGAGTACAAGTTCGCAATGAACCGTGCTGTCAGGGTGGAAAAAAGGAGAGATAGAACATGAGGATGTTGCTCGCTTTCGTGTTCGCAGTTGCAATGCCGGTCGCCGCGTTCGCTGCAGAGGATCAGCAAAAGCTCGATGGAAGGCTCGAAGCCGCGCGGAACGTCCTGCAACAAATCATGGCCGTGCCAGATAAGGCGGTTCCCAACGGCATAGCACGCCGCGCCGTATGTGTTGGAGTCGTGCCGGGAATGGTAAAAGGCGCGTTTGTTTTTGGAGCGGAATACGGACAGGGGGTGGTCACCTGCCGGACCGCGACAGGGTGGAGTGCGCCCGTATTCATTCGCATGGCGGGAGGATCGGTTGGATTTCAGATTGGCGGTCAGGGCACAGACCTGGTCCTAGTAGCGGTGAACAAAAACGGATTCCAAGATCTGCTCAAGGACAAATTCAAGATTGGCGGCGATGCATCAGCGACGGCGGGACCTGTGGGCAGGGATGCACAGGCTGCTACGGATTTGAAGATGAGAGCTGAACTGCTCACGTGGTCGCGCAGCCGCGGAGTCTTCGCAGGTGTCGACCTAAACGGTGTGACGGTCAGCAAGAATGCGGATGACACGGATGCCTTTTACGGGGCTCCACATCCATTCAGCCAGATTCTGCGTGGACAAATTCATCCTCCTGGCGCTGCAGATCCGTTCCTCAATGCAGTCACCGAATACTTCGGCGCAGCCTCGGCGAGCCAGGCCAGTCGCTGAAGAAAATCGGGAAAGTCGTAAAGGTGATTCATACTTGGAGCCGGTCCTCAACTCTTGCGGAAGGGCCGGCTGTCTTTGCATGCCGTTGGAGCGCATTCGGCGTGACTCCCGAGTTCCTTCTGCCGTACCGGTCAAATCGCCAGAGCCTCTCTGATAGTGAACTCACTAGCCATCACTGTTTTCTTATCGCCAGCATTTTACGCGCATGCGTAATCGCTCGGGTGAGCGCCGTTCAAGGTTCAGTGCACGGTAATCGTCTGTGCCTTGAGGTTCCAGCCTCGCAAGCCTAGGCCAGGTGTTTCGGATCCGCCAGAAAATTCAACGGTGATTGTGCTTTGTTCCCCGGGCAGCAGCGAGATGTAGTTATCACTGTAGTATGCGGGCAAGATCCGCCGACCCGTTGCGACGTCTTCGAGCGTGAGCTTGACGAGGACTGCCGGAACCGCCGGAGTTTGTGAGACTCACAGAGGCTTTACGCTTGCCGTTGGCTGCACTCGAGGTTGCCGAAGCCTGAATGGTAGCGGGCGGCAGATCGTCCAGCTCACGCAGCGTCGCGTCCTTGGCGGCCCACCAATAGAAGTTATTGCTTACCGGCGGGCCTGAACCATCGGCGACATCGAGCACGACGAGGATCGTGTGGCCCGTGGCGAGCGAGGCGAGATCGAGCTTCGTCACAGGGGTGCGATCGTCGGCCGCGGCCTCGACACTGTAGGTGTGGTCGTTCAGGATTTTGTTTTGTAGACTGACGACCCGGACACGCACGTTAAATAAACGCGCCTCGCCGAGGTTAATCAAATCGACAGATTCATCGTTGAGGTTGAGCTGCGCGTGAACCGGCTCAAGGGCTTTTTCGGTGGCGTAGAAGCTGGACTGCGTATCGTAGTCCCAGCTGAGGAAATTCCATTCGGTGCTCGGCCAGGCGGGTTGCGTCATCCAAATCATGCGGCCGGAGTTGGGCTGCCAAAGGTGCGCGGCCATACCTTCAAAAATCGCCCGATGACCGGCGTAGTCAAGCATCTGCGCCTTGCGCACAAAGTCTTCCAAGCTGGTGGGTGCACCGAACTCGGTGTCCATGGCGTCCATGTAGAACGACACGCGGCCACCCTCGCTCTGGTGCCAGTCATGGTAGGCCCAGGTATCGCTGATGGGCCAGCGATCGGGCGGGGGAATGAAGGACTCGAGGCTTTCGAGTGTCGGCACGCTGGGCATTCCGAGTTCGACACTGAAGCCGCGGTTGATGCGGAAGTAACTTTCCGGCGGCTCCCACAAGTAAGGTCCGGAACCGCGCAGGTTTAGCTGGTTCGAGCTGGGCGTGTAATAGCGCGAGTGATCGAGCGTACGCACCAATTCGGCCAGACCATCGTTGATGGCCTCCTGGGGCACGCCTTCATTGCGTCCGCACCAGACTACGATTGACGGGTGATGGCGGAAGCGCAGGATTGTGTCGCGAGCATTCTTGAGAAACAGTTCCGGATCCTGAGCTTCGAGGTTGTAATTTTCGGTGGAATCCCAAAAGTCGTTCCAGACCATCAGGCCATACTTGTCGGCGAGCGTGTAGAAGCTCTCCTCGGTGCTCTGGCCCATCCAGTTGCGGATTATGTTGACGTGGGCATCGCGGTGAAGACGGAAGAATGGTTCCAGGTGGGCCGGGCTGACGCGCTTCATCATGTCGTCCATGCCCCAGTTGCCGCCGCGCGCAGCGATGCGTACGCCGTTGACCTTAATTACAAGATCGGTACCGGGCCAGCCGCTTTCCACGGGCCGGACGGAGGCCGATGCCAACGCGCCCTGATCGAGGGTCTGCACCCACGTTCGCGGGGCCCAGCCCTCCGGCGGCTTCTTGCCGGGTGCGGGCAGGTGTTGGGCGTTTGATCGTCGATTTCGCGGATGCCCTTGTGGCTGACGTCAATGAGCGGCAACCCTTCGTTATAGGTGCGGCTTGGGAGCACTTCCACTCTGTGCAGGTGCCCGGTGCTGTCGAGCAGTGAGAGCTCGTAACTGACCTCGCGCATACCAAATTCGATTTGCCTTGTCGAACTCACACTCTGGCCGACGGTGAATGTGGTGTGCAGCTTGTGCAACGCTGGATCGCCGTAACCGTTGGGCCACCACAGGCGCGGATGCTGCACTTTGAGCTGCGCGAACTCTGCGGGCCCAAGACGGACATCGTTTTCGCCGGGAGCCAGGCGGACGTGCCTCGTCACCTTTATGTTGTCAAACGCGGCAGAAAGCTCGCCTTCGACGGGTGTTTTTGTTACGTTCGTGAGCGGCGCGTCAATCTCAATATCGGCTTCGCTGTGGTCTGGTTTGGGCAAAACAGTAACGACATTAAGATCGCCGATCTGGACTGGACCCGAGGCAGTGAGAGTGACGTCCTGCCAGATGCCGGTATTGCGATCGCGAATACTGGGAATCCAGTCCCAGCCTTCGCTGGCAGCAAAGGTCGGGCCATCGAGCACTTCCACCCCGCCATCTTCTCCCGGGCCTGCAGTGAGCGATTCTTCCTCCGGGATGCCGGCATGCGGCGGCGGCGAAACCAGAACCGCGAGGGCGTTCTCGCCGGAATCGTTCACCAACCCGGTAACGTCGAATGTGCCACGCAGGAAGGCGCCCAGCTTCTTGCCGTTGAGCCAGACTTCCGTGGCATAATTCACACCCAAAAAGTTGAGTGTGAGGCGGCGACCGCGTGCAGCGGCGGGTGACTTGAACTCAACGCGGTACCAGTAGTCCTGGTGAGCGAGGCTTTCGGGTATGGCCATATTGTTGAGGCCGTAGTCGGGATCCGGATAAATTCCGCGGTCAACCATGGTGGTCAGCACGGTCCCGGGAACCGTGGCCACAAGCCAATCCTTGTCGTCGAAGCCGTCCTTCGCAATTTCGTCTCCGTTCGCTTTGACTCGCGGCGCGGGGTCGAGCCACCAGCCGCCGCGCAGCGTCCAGGGATCATCTCCTACCATCTCATCTCGAAGATCTGCTTTGGTGAGAGGCAGTGCGACTGGTTTTTGAAATGGCGCCTTGCCTCGCGGCAGGGTAGAGGGATCTTGCGGTTCGCTCATGCCGGCCTGACCACGGGTTTGCACGCCCCACCGCGGCGAAGCCTCTTCATAGGTAGGAAGGCTGAAGTCCGGGGGTGCATCAAACATCGCCTTGATCTGATCGGCGTTGAGTGGTTCCCGGTAGATTTCAAGCGCAGCGATCCGGCCGCCGAAGTGCTTTGTGATGAGTACCGGTTGTGAAGGCTGTTTTGCCGACAACATCTGCGAGCCGAGCGATGGCTGTGCTGCAGGTGCGATTTCGATCTGGGCAGCGATCGTCCCTTGCATTGAGGGCCACGCGGCCAATGCCACGCCATCGGCATAGAGCGTAACGTGCCGGCCATCGCAAACCGCCGCGGCGAAATGCCACTCCGCTTGGCCCATGGGCGTCGTGCCGGTAAGCAAATGAGCGCTCCCCAGCGCGTTGCCAAGCCAAAGGCCGAGGTGGTTGTTATCGACGCCGATGAATCGCGCGTCATCGCCTGCGGGGTCGCCGAAGCCGGCCAGCAGCGTGATGCCGGAGAGCGGCTCGGCAGGCTGAAACCAGAAGGTAAGCGTCCACTGAGCAGCGCCGGCGGTTAGCGGGTCGGGCGGCTGCGGCCCACGGTAGCGCGGGTCGAGTGACAGAGGCGACGCGAGCGGCTTAATGAGGCCAAGCCCGTCGGGAAGGAAGATGGCATTGTACGGGCCATAAGCTTCTTCGGGAATGACCTGTGCATCCGCCGCCCGATCGGCGAGCAGCACGACAAGAACCAAAGCAACAAGGAAAGCGAACCTGCAGTGCTTCAGGCTATCAAGCATCGTGGAAAGCCAGGAGAAGTCCGGATACATCGGTATACGTCCTTCAAGTCGAGATCGGTCGCAAAACTTGGCTAGCGACCCGTTCAAGAGCGTGCTCAAATGGTCTGCTCAGAAGTTAAAGGTTCCTTCAACCTGTCCCTGGCGGTTGCCGCCAGCAAACTTAGTGTTGATCGAGCCGAAGTTGGAGGCATTGATGTTGGTGCTCGGGAATGGGGGCTGGGTCCGATTGAACACGTTGAAGTAGTCCATGCGCACCGTGAACGAGGTGCCCTCGGTGATGTGGAACAATTTCCGGGCGCTCACATTCTCGACAGGGTACCAGGGTCCTCGGATCGAATTGTAGGCACGTTTGGCGTTGCCCAGCACGTACTGGCTTCCCGTGTTGACGAAAGCATTGGTGCTGAACAGCTCCGGCGCAGGTCCCCTGCCTTCAAAGTATTTTGTAACCTGGCCGTAGCCGCCAGACCACAGATTGGCCAGAGGATTGAAGTTGGGCCGGTTGGCGCCGTTGAGGAAACTTTCGCCGCTCTGCGTGATCTGCAACGGCTGGGAGTTGTTGTAGGTCACGATCGCCGATACTTGCCAACCATCCATCCACTTACCTGCCCGGCCGGAATTGAGCCAGGGTTGGCCGTGTCCGAACGGTAGCTCATACGTGGCGGCAATTTTAGATTCGAACGAGCCCATGGCGTCCTCAGCCCACTCCGCCGCAGGGTTGTACTTGTTCACTGCAGTGTCCATGTTGTCGTACAACGTGGGCAGCGTGATCGATGCAAGGAAGTTGAGGTTGTTCGACATGTGCTTGTCGGCCTGCACCTGGAATGCGTTGTAGAACGTTGTTGCAGACTGGTCGAAAGCCCGAGCTACGTTAGAGTACTGTGGGTACGGCTTCAATGTCTGGTACACCGTGGCCCCGCCGGCGAACTGGCTGGCAAACTGCGGGTAGGGCGCCTTGAAACCGGCCGCCTGCGCCGCCGCCGAATTGATGTTCTGCGTCAGCAGCGAGCCATACTGCAGAACGGACGGATCGGGCTGGCTGATGGGGTTGATGTTATATCCAGACAGGTGGGTGTCCTTGTTGGCCGTGTAGTCGAACGTCAGTATTGTGTTCCAGCCAATTTCCCTTTGAACATTAATGGTCCAGGACTGCAGGTGCGGAGCTTCACCGTTGCGGGCGTAGTCCAGGTAATTGATGGTTTGCGCAACTCCCAGTCCCGGGCTGAACGGCGTCGGTGACACATTGGGCAGTGGAACAGCCGCGCCGCTTGTAGGGTTGCTCCATTGGCCGTAGCCA
Organism: Candidatus Sulfuritelmatomonas gaucii; assembly: GCA_900290245.1. Taxonomy (GTDB): domain Bacteria; phylum Acidobacteriota; class Terriglobia; order Terriglobales; family Acidobacteriaceae; genus Telmatobacter; species Telmatobacter gaucii. Next base: position 6,614 of record OKRB01000118.1, read on the forward strand.
GGTATAAAGCCTCCCGTCCCGTTCACCGTAAAACTCCCTGCGAGCAATCCTGCGAGGCTGGTCGGGCCGCCTTCACCTTCACCTTGTCCGTAGGCGCCGTTGAAGCCCAGGTAGGTGATGTAATAACCGGCCTGGATCACCGTTTTTCTGTCGAGGCTGAACGCGAAGCCTACGTGCGGGCCAACGTTCAGATCATGAATCCCAATGCGATCATAGCCGACACAGCCCGCGCAGTTTCCAAATTCGGTTGCAGCACCAGGCAGGTTGCCGGCCGACGGATTCTGGGCGGTCGAGTCAAGGAAGACGTCGTTGTTCTGGGCCATCGTGTACGGAACCATGAGGTCCCAGCGTACGCCGGCATTTAGTGTCAATTTGCGCGTGACCTTGATGTCGTCCTGGATATACGCCGAGAAATCCTGCGTATTGAAGGCTGTTTCAGTTTTGGCACTGCGGTTGGCAGAATCCACCAGGCCCAGAAGGAAACTGGCAAACGAGCTGCCATACTTGGCAAAGTTGGGATCCGTGGTATTCGGCACGGACGTTTCAGCCTGACTGAAACTGAAGTGGCCGCTGCCATAGTTGCTTATGGTGTGTGCATAGTAGTGGTGCAACTCACCTCCGATATTTAGGGTGTGGCGGCCCTTGTTCCACATCCAGTTGTTGAACGCGTTCCAGCCGATGTTGTCCACGTAGTACTGGATGATGGCGCCGTTGCTATTGCCGTACGGAGTCGGCGCGTTCTGGCCGTTGAAACTGAGAAACGGCATCGTGTTGCCCCCCGTCACGCCCGGGAAGCTCACCTTGGTGTTGTCGTTGACGTAGTTCTGCATCTTGTTTTGCGCCGCAAATCCCGCCGTCACCACTAGGTTGGGAGTCACGACCTTGGAATAGTTCGCCAGCCAGATATTGGCATCATCGATTCCCGACTGCTCACCCGTCAGCGGATTGGTGGGCGGAACAATGGGAGCATTCTCTTCCTGCACCACGTAGTAATGGTTGCGCCACCAAGTGAGGGCGAGATTCTGGCTCTGTGTGAGTTGGTGGTTTAGCGTAATACCCCACGCGCGAGTCTGGAAGGGAACCGAAGTGACGACCGGATTTATGTTGTCTTGTAGTCCGAAGTTTGTTCCCGTTGTATTGGAGTTCGGAATGTACTGGAGCAGTGATTTGCTAAGAGGATCAAAGCGGTTTTGGCAGATGACGTTCAGCTTGCCGTTGCACTGGAACTGCTGGCCGGTCTTTGGATCATAGATGGGAATCAACTTGCCTGTTGCATCGACAAACTGGCTGAAGTCACCCTGCTTCATCGCTGCCGTGGGAACCGTGCCAACGGTGGTAATGCCCTGAGTCTTGTTGAAGATATCCACGCTGCCCAGAAAGAACGTCTTGTTGTGTCCGTTGTAGATTTTCGGCAGAACCACGGGGCCACCGATCGTGCCGCCCCAGTCAGTCTCCTGATCTGCAGGCGCAATCGGCGTACCGGTGGAGTTAAAGTTAGTCGGGAAGAAGCCGGCTGAGTCAAAGATGCTGTTGCGGTCGATCAGGAACCCATCGCCATGCAGTTTATTCGTGCCCGGGCGCATATTGTAGTCAATCGCGCCTTGCACCAGGCCATACCGTGCCGATGGAAGGAAATGGATAACTCGAAACTGGTCCACCATCTCGTACGGCGGGTCAGAGTTAATGGCTGAAGCGGTGTCAAGCTGCAGGCCGTTGTAATAGGACCCTGCCGAATTGATCTGGTTGGGTGCACCGCCTTCGATCGTCACGCTGCCGTAAGGTCCGGTCCTGACGCCGGGCGCCAGAGTGGCAAAGCTGGTGATCTGACGTATGTTTCCGTTAATTTCCAAGGGCAGGTCGGTGACCTCTTGCGGAGGAAGCATCGAGTCAAGCTGCGGGTTTGTGGAGTTGAGTTCGATGGAATTCGAAGCCGACACCTCGACAGTCTGGCTGCTTCTGCCTACGGTCAATTGGAAATTGTCGGTCGGCATGGCGCCAACTTCCACCACCATGTGCGATTGTGTGATCTGATATCCTTGCGCCTCAACTGTAATATCGTAGGTCCCGGCAGGCAGGGTGGCCGTGTAGAGACCCACTGAAGAAGTATCGAAGTTCGTTTTTATGCCGGTCGCTTCGTTCGTAAACGTGACGTGCGCGCCGGCAACGGCAGCACCTGAAGGGTCCGTCACGGTTCCGGTCAATCCGGCGCTTGCCTGTGCATGAAGTTGAACCGCCGGGTAAGCCAACGTCAACAGCAGAAGCAACTTCGAGCTGGCGAGGAGATTCTTTCTCGGTTCAGCGACGTCATCTTCCCAAGCGTTTGGGCAAATCATTTTTCAAGACCTCCTAAGAATTCGGGGTAGGCCGGGCCAGCACGCCTCAGTCAACTCGAAACGCGGGGAACTCCGGGGCGCAGATGTGGCCTCGAAAACCTGCAGAGAGAGTTTCTGAAATGGAAAGAGCGGTGCCAAGGGTTTAGCATGGAAAACAAGGTGAAATCCCGGTTATTCACCGAGGCAGGCTTCCTCAATATGAAGCGCTACGAACACATGGATGATTGAATTCGCTCCTGCGCTGTATTAAGGGACGGCCGCTATTTTGTGAACTCTTTGATTCGGCTCTTCCGCTCGGCTTGTTGACTGAAAACAAAGAAGAAAAAGGAGTTTATCCACAGATACTGGCTCCATGGGCTCGGTTATTCCGGAATCTTCGAGTGTTTGATGAATCGTCTGGCCGGTCGCCTGTAATGCGAGGTTAAAACTTGCGTATATATAATTTTTCTGGGCCTATGTTTCCCATTCAATCGAGTCCGGATGTGCGAAAAATCAGTGGCGCGCTGGCCTCAGATATCCGCTCCGATCCTCGATGGGACCTCGTTGAGCGCATTCTCCTCACACCCCCGTTTCAGAAATCGGCCCATCTTCATGCTTTGCTTTCCTACCTGGCCGAACATTCGATCCAAGGCAAGCCAGATGGTCTGACCGAGCGGCAGATCGGCATCGCGGTCTTCGGCAAGCCGGCGTATTACAGCCCGGCCGAAGACAGCGCCGTGCGTGTGTATGTGCGCCAGTTGCGTCTCCGCATCCATGAATACTTCGCGCAGAACGGCCGGAACGAGGCACTGCTCATGGAGATCCCCAAAGGCTCATACACACTGGAGTTTCGCGACGCCGTTCCGTTGCTGAGTCCGCGGTACAGTTCAGCGCTCGTGCGCCAGACGGAGCGTGCTCGTGCCCGCCTAAACCACGTGATGAAGGTTCTCTTCTGGATTGCCGTGGCCGCCGCCGTAGTTTGTGCGGCGGGTTGGTATCGCGCAAGCAGGACCGTTAGCCATGTCCGGGTGCCTTGGCCGCTCGATGCCGTGATTCAGCCGGTTCGGCAAACACGGGTCGTAGTCTCTGACAGCAGCCTGATGCTACGCCTCCTGGGTCAGCACGAGATCACTCTCAACGACTACTTGCAGCCTGACTACCGGAAGAGCTTAATCCCCCCGCATCTGCCTGAGAACCTTGACCGGCTGATGGATTACGTAACGGATTCGCAGCTCACATCCTTTGCGGATCTCACAACGATCTCCACGCTGATGAGACTTGCCGGGCCGCTGAATAGCCAACTCGTCCTGAGTTCCGCTCGTGACCTCGACCGGCGTGATTTAGAGCGAGGCAATTACGTATTCGTCGGCAGTCCAACTTCCAACCCATGGGTCGCGCTTTTCGCTGATAAGCTCAACTTTCAGGAGATGGAACAAAGTGTGGGCGGACGCATGTACTTCCTCAATCGCAACCCGCTGCCCGGAGAGGAAAAACAATACCAGGGCTTGGTGAGCACTGGTTCCACGGGAGAGGATTATGCGTCGATCTCCGTGCTTCCAGGGGAGATTGGCCAGGGCAATGCAATGATCTTGCAGGGGCTACGTCAGGAGGGAACCGAGGCTTTGAGCGCCTTTCTTGCCGATGCCAACGATCGGGAACAATTGGAACAGGCAGTGAAGCGGAGAAGCAATTCGGATTCACCGTATTTTGAGGCACTGATTCGCTCAGGAGCTGTCGCTGGCGCCCCGGTCTCCGTCAATATCGTAGCTGTCCGCAGCATTCGGCCGTAAGAACACAGTGTTTATGTCGGTGCGGCCGAAAGCTGTGCGCCGGTCGACACCTCGCAATGGAACAAACACTGCACCAATTAAAACAGTTTGTCTCACCACCTGTCATGCGGTGCGGGGCATGGCAAGATTGAAATGCCAACCAATCGAATAATAGAGACTATCGTTTGTCTTCGATGCACATTGGACGCCGTCAAATCAGCGGTGGAGGAGGCGTCGCGAATACTGGCGAGGGCGGTCGCCATTTGAATAGGTCATCATTGGCCGGTGCGCCAGGCTCGGAAAGAAATGGCAGGAAACGAGTTTAACATTGCCCCTTTTGCACGCGGATGACGTAGGATAGGGGCGGCTCAACTTCTCGCCTCCAAATGATCGCGCACGGCAGACCGTCCGTTGGCGGACCGGCGGCCACTAACCGCCGAAGAAGGTCCTTGTTCGCACTGACCTTTCTGGTAACGCTGGGCGCACTTGTTTTGTACCTTTGCCGGGACGGCATCGCCGCCAGACAGATCCAACCCTCACGCTGGCAGGCTTCCTCTCATTTCACTGCGACGGCTCTGGCCCGGTCCCCGAGGTCACTCACTTGGAGCGATCGTTTTAGCGACGGCACACCAGACTTTCTGCGTTTGGCCGATCCTGCGGACCAAGCCGCCTTTCGACGCTGGTTTACGCTCATCGCGGAGTACCAGACGATTCGTCCGCCTGCCGAAGTACCCGCAGAGATTGCCGATTGCGCAAGCCTCCTCCGTTATTCCTATCGGGAGGCCCTCAAGCGTCATGATGAAAGTTGGTTCCGGGCCACGGGAATCGAGGTCCCGGCGCCTCCGGGCGAGATTAGCGCATGGAGCTATCCTCATACGCCGCTTGAGGCGGCGCTTTTTCGGGTGTGGCCGGGCCCCTTTCAGCCGGGGGACATTTCCGATGGCGCCTTTGCTCAATTCGCCGATGCCAAAACGCTGGTCGAGCGGAATGCCTACTTCGTCAGCCGTGATGTGCGCACAGCGCTGCCCGGAGACCTGCTCTTTTACCGGCAGTTCGGCCAGTCGTCGCCTTGGCACTCCATGATTCTTGTTCGTTCCGGTGCGGTACCGGAGGTAGTCTACGACACCGGGCCCGATCATCCATCCCACAGGCAAAGACCTGCCAGTGGGGACCCCGGTGATGGCCGCCCCGGCGAACTGCGCCGCGTACTTCTCTCAGAGCTTCTCAACCATCCTGAACCTCAATGGCGGCCGCTCCCCGGCAACCCCAACTTTCTCGGCATCTATCGCTGGAACATCCTGCGAGGGACTCAATGATCTACCGGAAGACGCTCGACCGGAAAGCGACGCCCGCCAAGGCGCTGCTTGGCGCTCTCATCTTTTTGACCCTGGCTGCTTCCGCGGCCCCCGCAACGGCCAAGGATGCGCCTCGCTCCTTCTCTCTTTCCACCACCCGTACTTTCGCACCCGGTGAAAGCGTAAAAATTCAGCTCATCGCGCGCAACGTGCCGGAGCTGGAGTTCCGCGTCTATAAGGTTCGCGATGCCGGGAAGTTTTTCGCAGGGCTCCAAGATCCGCACAGCTTTGGCGAGCAGCATTACGCGCCGCAGGAACAAATCGACCAGCGAACATTCGTCGAACGGCTGCACGATTTCAAGGCCCATCTCTGGTGGCTCATCCGGCGTTTCTTCCGCGGCCAATTCACTGACGAGGCGCGCGATTCTTTCCGCGAGCAGCAGGGTAAGCTGGGCAAGCGCAGCCAAATCGTGGGCGCGACGCAGTTCGCGCAAATTCCACTTCTGAATCCGAGCCAGCTAGTGGCGCGCTGGAAGCTTGAGACGCCGCCCGCACTGATCAGCGAGACACAGCAACTGCCGATCGACGGTCTTGGCCCCGGCGTCTACCTCATCGAGGCGACGGACGGCACGTTCAAGGCCTACACCGTCGCCATCGTCACTTCTATCGCCGTAGTCGAGCGAACCGACGGTGCCCGAGCCGATCTTTACGTTGCCGATCGCAAATCCGGCGCGCCCATCGGTGATGCGGACGTTGTCCTTTGGGCAAACGGGCAAATGCAATCCTCCGGTAAAACCGGAAGCGACGGACTGGCCTCGCTCGCAGTGACCATTCGGGGCGGCGCGTTGGGTGCGGCGCCAGAAAACGTCTGGATCTTGGCGCGGCATGGAACTGACGCAGCGCTCGTCACGCCGTGGGGCTATAACTTTGAGGAAAACGGAACGCAAACGGAGCGCTCCTATATCTATACCGACCGGCCCGTCTACCGGCCCGGCCACACCGTGCACATTAAGGGCGTCGTAAGACGGGAGCAGAATGACACCCTTGTGCTTCCCGAGGCGCGAACCGTCACGCTGACTGTGCGCGGACCCGACAGCAAGGAGGTCCTCCGAAAAGAGCTGCCCCTCTCGCCGCACGGCACGGTTGCTATAGACCTCGATTTGGCATCCGACGCGGCACTGGGATACTACTGGGTCCAATTTGCAGAGCAGGATATTGGCGGCAGCGGAAGCTTCTACGTGGAGGAGTACAAGAAACCCGAGTACCAAGTCACCGTCAAGCCGGCAGTGCAGCGTGTGCTTCAAGGCAATTCGATTCAGGCCACCATTGAGGCGAGGTACTTCTTCGGCGAACCGGTCTCAGGCGCCAAGGTCACCTACGTGGTCCACACATCTACTCACTATTGGTGGGATCAGGACGAGGAGGTCGAAAACGGCGGAGACGCCGACGCCGAGTCGGATTCGGCCGAATCATCCGCCGATGAGGTCGACGACACATGGGGCCAGACCGAACAGCAGGAGCATCAGGGGGTGCTCGACGCGAACGGACAACTCACGGTCACCTTGCCCACCGGGATTGACAGCAAGCACACCGATCAGGACTATCGCATCGAGGCGCGGGTCACGGACGCCGCCAACCGGGAGGTTGCGGGCCACTCAACGGTGTTGGCCACCTATGGATCGTTTCGCCTGGGCGTGGAACCCACAAGTTACGTCATCCAAGCCGGGCAACCTGCGCGCATCAAAGTCACGGCGCAGGATTACGATTCGAAGCCCGTGCAGACTCAGGTCCATATCGTCGCCACTCTGGAAAAGTGGGACTCGGTGACTCACGAGCGATCAGAGACTTCCGTGGCAAGCAAGGATGCCACAACCGGCGCCGATGGAATAGTGCTTGTCGATCTCCCCATCAATGGAAGCGGCGACTTCGAAATCAAAGCGACCGCACAGACGCCTGAAAACCGCACCGTCGAGGACTTCACTTATGTCTGGGCCTGGAACGGTGCAGGCACCTGGTACCAGCCTAACGCTCAGGCGCAGATCATCGCCGATAAGAAGAGCTACAGTGTGGGCGACACCGCACACCTACTGCTCGTGACTGGGCTGGACGAGTCATGGGCGGTCGTGACCGCTGAGGGTGACAGTGTGCAATCCAGGCGGCTCATCCACTTGACTGGCGCAAACGCTGCATTTGACGTGCCGATCACGCAGCAGACTCAGCCGAACCTGGTTGTCACTGCGGTGATAGTCCACAACGATCAGTTGATGACGGCGCAAAAGAGCCTCAAGGTGCCGCTTGTGGAGCGGACGCTCACCATTACAGCCACGCCTGGCAAGACCCAGTATGAGCCGGAAGAAAGAGCCAGCTTTGACGTGCTCGCTCTGGACTCTGCAGGTAAGCCGGTAGAGGCCGACCTGAGCTTCGGCGTCGTGGATGAAGCGCTGTACTCCGTGCGGCCTGACGCAACTCCGGACATCGTCGCATCGTTTTACCCGAAACGCTTCGTCGAGCTCGAACCGCAAACGTCATTTGATTTCTACTTCTCCGGACAGGCCGGCACCAAGAGTCCGATGCTAGCCGGCTTGGCCAATGGCTTGTACCATCCGCGCCTGGCGCAAGTAAAACCTGGCTCCGACCTCGTCGTCCCTAAGGTGCGCAAGGCCTTTCCCGATACGGCGTATTGGAATCCTGCTGTGCGCACCGGGGCCGACGGTCACGCGCGCGTCGAGTTCAACTTCCCAGACGCTCTGACCACCTGGCGCACAACCGTGCGCGCGATGACTGACGACAGCAAGGCGGGCAGCGTTGTCACACGCGTGCTTGTGCGCAAAAACCTTATCGTACGCCTCGCCGCACCACGCTTTTTCCGCCAGGGCGATGAGACCGTGCTGCGCGTGATCGCACATAATTACCTGGCAACTGCCAAGGATGTCACCTTCGCGCTCGACGTCAGCGGTGTGGATGTTATAAGCGGGCAGACGCAAAAAATCAACGTCCCGGCCAAGGGCGAGAGCTACGTCGATTGGCGCGTGAAAGCGCGCTCGGTCGGGAACGCTGTGCTCACTGCCAAAGCGCTGACAAATGAAGAGTCTGATGCACTTCAAGAAACGCTGCCCGTTTTGCCTTTCGGGGTCAAACAGCGTGCTGCCGGAACTGGTGTGGTCTTCTCCGGTACTGGGCAAAACGAATGGTCGATCAGCTACCCCGCCGGCTCCGATCCCGGATCGCGCAGTCTCACGATTACGGTCGCGCCCTCCGTCGCAGGAACGGTCTTCGACGCGCTCGACTACCTCACCAGCTACCCGTGGGGTTGCACTGAACAGACCATGTCGAACTTCCTGCCCGATGTGATTGTGGCCCAGGCCCTCGACAAGCTGCACCTCAAGTCACCGATTGATCGCAAGACGTTGAACGACATGGTGGCGGCGGGCCTGGAGAGGCTCGCGAGCTACCAGCACGACGATGGCGGTTGGGGGTGGTGGCAGGACGATCCGAGTCTCGTCTTTATGACTGCCTACGTGGTCAGCGGATTGGGCCAAGGCAAAGATGCCGGCTACGCAATCGACGAGACCCGGCTCAACAACGGGCGAAACTGGCTACTCTCAACGCTCAACGCACATCCTGACATGATTCCCGATCTGCGTGCCTATGCGGTGTATGCATTGGCTTCTACAGGCGGCGCGCCGAAGGGCGCTCTCGATAAAACCTGGGAGAGCCGCGACAATTTGAGCGACGAAGGACTGGCCCTGGCCGGCCTCGCCCTCGACGCAGCCGGTGACAGCAGGGCACACCAGGCCGCTGAGCTTCTCGAAAAGAAGGCTCACACAACTGATGTCGATACCTATTGGCAAGGCAATTATGACGGCATGATGGATTTCTGGGATGACACATCGCCGGAGACTACCGCATTTGCACTGAAGCTGCTGATTCGCCAGGATCGCTCGAGCGGCCTCTTACCCAAAGCTGCACGCTGGCTTGCTGAACATCGCGATGGCGACTACTGGTACTCCACCAAGCAGACGTCGATGGTGATTCAGGGACTCACCGATTACTTGACCCTAAGCGGAGAACTCGCCAACAGCTCCGACGTCGAAGTGCTTGTGAACGGCTCAAGCATGGGCAAACGCCAATTCGGTTCCGAAAACGCCTTTGCCGCGCCCTGGCAGATCAAGGTTCCCCTGGCACAGGCAGAAAGCGGCGGCCAGCTCACGATCCGCAAGAGCGGCAACGGCATTACCTACTGGTCGGCCGAAAGCACTTGGTACTCAGCCGACCGCAAATCGTTCCAGCAGGGTCAGCTCGCCCTCAACGTCACGCGCGACTACTACCTGCTCCAGAAGCGGCAGTTGAAACCCACAGATCCCATCACCTACGATCTGTCTCCGCTCAATGGACCGGTGCACATCGGAGACATCGTGGCCGTCAAGCTGGCACTCAGCGGGACAAACTGGAAATATCTGCTCGCTGAAGATCCGATTCCGGCCGGCACGGAGTTTCTATCGGACCCAGGGCTTTACACGCTGAACAACAAGCCTGACTGGTGGGCTGACTGGTTCACGCGTAAAGAGTTCCACGACGACCGCGCTGCGTTTTTCAACACCGACTTCGCGACGCGGGTCGAGTACGTTTACCTTCTCAAGGTTGACAACCCTGGCAAGTTCCAGATCAGTCCAGCGCAAGCCGGGCCAATGTACCAATCAAACGTCGAAACCACTACAGATCCCGCCACGCTGGAGGTGCAGCCGTGAGTGATGTATCAGCCACGAGTTCTTTGAATGATCTTTTTCTCCGCCTCCGCTCGAGTCTTGCCTGGGTAGCGGCCCAGTTCTGGGCCACATTGCTGCTCATCCTCGCGGGAGTTGCATGGACGCGCCTTCCTGACAAGCATGCCTGGCAGGTGGGATTGACCCTTCTGCTGCCGATCCTGCTGATCGTCGTGCTTCTGTTTGTGCAGGCCAAAACGATGCGCAATCTGCTCAGTCACGTAAAGGGGCGCACGCCGCTCGTTATCGGCACGCTCATGCTTTTGGTCTGGGCTGCAGTTGTATGGCTTGCGTGGTGGGCGCTCAACTGGTGCGACGATCAAATCCCGTCGTGGGCAGGCTATCTGAACTCACGTGCCTCGGCTCACGCACGAGCCACCGTCTTCACCTACGGGCACATTCAAACCTGGCTCACGCTTCTCGAATGGATTTTGCGCTGGATCGTAATCCCGGCGAAGGTGATTCCCTATGCCATTGCGTCGGCACAATGGGGCTGGCGATTGCCGTGGCGCAGACTTTTCGGACTGCTGTTGAACTGGCGCTGGTGGCTCGCGGTGGTGGTTGCGTCGCTTATCGCTGTCACGCTGCCAATCCATTTCTTTTCGGGAATTCCGCACGGGACCGTGGCGCATCAGGTATGGGCCGTCATCTTCAAGTTCGCTGGAGCCTACCTGCAGGCTGTTGTCTGTTGGGTTCTGCTGGTAGCCTGGGCGGCTGTTCTTTTTGAGCGCGGCTCTACTGCCGCGAAAGAGCCCGGCGATGATTTGCTTGTGCTTGCGCCTGTACATTCGGGCCCGCTTGGCGAAGACTCCGTCCGCCTGCCACTATCTGAGCGCAGCAGTGACGCTGGCGGGAACGCCTGAGCGTAGCCACTCCAGTACCTGCGCGCGGCCGAAGCGCGCGAGCAACTGTGCCGTGTACCACCGGGCGGCCCTATGCGCGACCGCCGATTCGGCTTCTGTTGTTGCGTGCACGAGCGCAGTGTCCACCACATCGAGGTCCATTGTTGGTCTCGGCGTCACAGTTCCCTCGTGGCCTTTCTCGCTCCAAACTTCCACCAGCCCTTCCCGCAGCCACAGCGGCGCACGCGGACCCACCTGCTGCTCCACGAGCGCATGAAGGAACTCGTGGCGCATCGTCGCTTCGAGAAGCTGGCGTGCAGCCAATGTGCGTAGAGGCTGTGTTCCGATCCAATCGCCCTCAGTGAACGCAGCCACCCAGCCGGGAGCCAGCGTAGCATCTCGGAAGTCTGGCGTCGAATCGAACGCACGCACGGTAAATCGCGACGCTGCATTGAGCCCTGAACGTTGCGCAGCCTCCGACCGGGCGCGATTCAATTCGGCCACGTATGCAGAGTCGTCCGAATCGAGTGATTCGACGGAAAAACCATCACCCGAAAACGTCTTCCACTCGCGTCCGGTCGCCTCGTCGGCTGTCCGCGATCCCGGAAAGTACTGATCCAGAATTTGTTGCGCAGAGCGCCCTTGTTGTGCCATCACGGCCGCGCCCTTCTGGCAGAGGCCCACGCCGTGTCCCCATCCGCGCCCATGAAAATCGAAGCGGTCTCCCTGGCGGCTTACCTCGAACCAGGTACTTGGAATCCGGTTCCATCCCAGCGACTCGCCCACGGCCAGCCGGAACTCATCGGCAGAAATCTCCATCGCGTCCAGCTTCAGTGTCACAGCACGGCCAGACTGGCCGCGCCGCGCGACAGTCAAGTTTTGCCAGCCCGGCGCTGCAAGTCCGTGCGTGGCCAGGGCGGCGGTCAGCTCGGGATGAGTGATCTCCGATGCCCACTCGCTCCTGCCATCTGCGGCGCAGAATCGATCAGGCTGCGATGGCAAATAGGGAACCAGCTTCGCGCGCGGCCAGATTTCGTCAGGCGAAGCCGTGCTCCCGCCACAGTCTTTTCCAAAGTAGGCTAGGGCTCGCTGCCCATGGAACCAAAGTGTCTCGCCAGCCGTAGCAAGCGCAGCTTTGTGTGCCGCAAGGCCGCGCTCGCCGTTGCCGCTCCAATGCAGAAGTTGGCAGTGCGTCGAGTCGCAGAGATCGTAGTTCGCATGGCCGTGCGCTTCGTGCAGAGCAAAACTTCGAACAACAATCGCCAGCGCTCTCAGGGATGCCTCGCTGTCCGCAAGGCCGCTTTCGCTCGCAACAACCCGCTCCACATAGCTCTCAACCGGCATTGTGACCACGATGACCAGCAGGCCCCTCCGCGCAGTGATGGTTGCTGGATTGTGCAGAGTGATCTTCTCGCCGTGCGCAGTAAGCGTGAACGTTCCGGCCAGCCAAACTCCGTCAGAGTGCACCGTTCTGCCAGCCATCGTGAGTGCGATTGCATTGCCGTTTGCTCGAATTCTGGCAAGCGTCCGGAGGACCTCAGCGCTGCATCGCTCACAGCTGCGCAGCAAAGTGTGATTTTCAAGAGCGGAGGGCGTCAGCGCAACTTCGCGGTCATGCCACAGGGTCCACATTCCCACACGCAGCGTCGTTCGCGTCTCGGTCGGAACTGCATTCTTCGCCGTTGCCCCCACAATCGGTGTGGTTCCCGGCTCGATGCCGTACCACACAACACCAACTGCAACCATCAGGCTGAGGAGCGATCGGGCAACACGTGCATGTTTCACGGCTGCTCCAGGGGTGCGTAGGACAGAATCTCGCCGGCCACGTGCGCTGCATCCGCGCCACGGGCGACAGGAAGGAAGACAACGATCACCACGCTCGGCCTCTGTGCAGGAGCCATGCCCACAAACCAGCCGTGCGACCGGCCCGATGCTTTGCTATCCGCCGTTCCTGTTTTACCCATGACAGAGACGCCACCCAGGCTTGCCTGCCCAGCCATGCCGAAACTCGCCGAGTCCTCGAGTCCCGCGCGCACCACTCGAGATGCTTGGGAGCCAGGATGCGCGGCCAGCTCAAGCGCCAGCCACCGATATGCCGCGGCCAGTTCCAATGGTGTCACGCGCACACCTTCCACCCCCAACAACGTCAACTGTTCGTCGTCAATTGACATCGGCTCGCGGAACTCGGCGACGGCGTCCTCACGCACGAGTCCAGTCGCTCCCAATAGTCCGGTGGGGCGCAACAAGCCGCCCAATTCGCCCGGCCGAAGCATCCGCGCCAACGCCGCAAAGTACGAATTGCACGACCACGTCAGTGCTTCGCGCGCATTGAACGACGGCGCCTGCGGATGCGAGCAAGCCAGCCGGTGACCCGCAACGACAAGCTGCCGGTTGCAGGCGATGCGAAGCGCAGGATTCCACCGTCCCGCGCTCACCAAACCGTACAGCACAAGTGGCTTCAAAGTTGATCCCGGTGCAGCCAGTGTGTGTGCCGCATCGCCAAGCTTGTGCGCTGCCAAAAGTCTTCCGCTTGCAACGTCGAGCACGACGACGCGAGCCTCTGGCGCTTGGAGTGATCCGCTGCGAACGGCGCCCACCCATGTCTGGCATGTCAACCGGGAGGGCAAAGTCAAGAGTCCAATCGCCCCCACGCCCGCGATCATCCACTGGATTCGGTGCACAGGAAAAGTATGACGTATTCCCATGCGGATTCACCATCGGGCGAATTACTAATCGACGTTGGCAAATGAAATCCAAGTAATACGGTCGGAAATACTGGCCTTCGAAATCCGAGAATATGCTTGATGGCGCCTCAAAGTCATTTGCCGACGAACAAAGTTCAGTGGATTGCTGGCACTAAGGTCGGAGGAAGCGCACAATCATTCAAATATCATGGTCGCCTCGGCCTCGGCGCGTTGACGATGAGCGGCGTGCTGCCGAAAGGCGAACCTGCGTCGAGCAAATCTGACGATCGTTGCAGTAGACCAATTGGTGGATCTCGACCACGCGTGATTGATCAACAACCATGCGCGCGGAAACATCCATTCATTCTGTCCGCAGAGTATCCACCGGGTCGATCTGTGCCGCACGTATGGCCGGGATGAATGCGGCAGCAGCTGCGACGAGCAGCAGCACGGCGCCGGCAGCGACCAGGGTTTCCGCGTCGAACGCCTTCACGCCATACAAGAACGACCTCACTGCATGTCCCGCGGCCCACGCGCCAGCAATCCCCGGAACAAGCCCCAGCAGAATCATCTTCCCCGCCTGGCGTACTACGAGCCAGGCCGCGTTCTGCCGAGTTGATCCAAGCGCCATGCGGATTCCGATCTCGCGCCGCCGCAGCGCCACCGAGTACGCCAGCACGCCGTAAATCCCCACGGCCGAAAGAATCAGTGCCACAATGCCGAATCCGGCCACAAGCCGCAACGCGAGCTTCCGCTGCCCCAGCGACTCCGAGATTTCCTCTTCCATCGGTTTCAGGCTCATCTCCACCATCGTGGGCGCATCCTGTTTCACCACCGCCCGCAGCTCGGATGCCACTGTGGCCGTCGGCAACGCAGAACGCACGGCGTATTGCACGCTCATGCTGAATACCTGGCTGAGAAATGAGCCCTTCGGAAGCGCCAGGTCATCGAGGTAAACCATCGGCTCATAGGGCGCTCCCAGGTCTCCCCCCTGCACCTCGTTCTCCACCACTCCAACAACGCTCATGGGCCGGGTAAATGGGAGGTCCGCAACTGTCTCTCCCGGATTGCGATGAAATCTGATCGTCGCGCCGATGGGCTCCTGATCACTTAGAAACATCTTCACGAACGCTTCGTTCACCAGTGCAACCAGCGCGCCGCTCGACTCATCCATGGACAGAAAACCGCGTCCTCTCAGAAGTTGAATTCCGCTCGTTTTCACAAAACTCGTACTCACAAAGCTGTAGTAGGCCGAGTCCCCCTTGTGATATGGCCGCCCGGCAACATCGGTGGTTCCGTGCAGAACCATGTTGTAACTCGAAAACGGAATCTCCGTCTGCGTTGTTACCGATTGAATGCCTGGCAGATTTTCGAACCTGTGTAATAAGCGCGTTTCCATCTCCCGCGAGAGCTGTGGGTCCTGCTGCTGGTTCTCGGGCATGAGCACCAGCGTGGTTACGCCCCGCGGATCGAATCCGAGCTTGACGTCCTCGAGCGAGCGCAGCGTGCGCACAAACAGGCCACTTGTCACCAGCAGCACGCACGTCAGCGCCACCTGGATCGCAACCAGCAACCCGGGCAGCCGCGCTCTCCTTGTGGCGCTTCTTTGAGCAAAGCGGCCGGTCGTCTTGCGGCGAACGCTCAGTGCGGGCGCTACGGATGCAACGACTCCCACTGCGGCCGCCAGCACGCACACAGCACCCAGAACCGGCGGATGGACCGACAGCTCATCGAACCGTGGATATTTGCCGGCATAAGCATGGCGCACCGCCGCAACCGCTATGAAAGACAGCCCTCCTCCGAGCGCCGCGCCGACCAGGGAAACGAGCACATTTTCGGTGACCAGCTGCTGCATCAGCCGGCCGAACCCGGCGCCCAGCGCAGACCGCACTGTCATCTCCGGCATGCGGCTGGCTGTCCGTCCAATCTGCAGATTCGCCGCATTGGCGCATGCAATCAAAAGCAACACCAACGCGGCGCCGAGCAGAGCCCATAGCGGCCGTTGCACGTCCCCAGTCACCAGGTCCCTGTAGGAGCGCATCATAAGCTCCCTGTGCTGCTCGGCATACGTGTGGCCGGCATGAGCGAAAACGCTTTGCGCCTCTGCGCGCACCTGCTGCATCGAAACCCCATCTTTGAGACGTCCAATCACCGCGGCCGATTCGATCCCGAATCCGTCTTCGCCCGATGATCCGATGGAAATCGGCAGATAGATGATGGGTCCGCCGGAAGTCCCGGGAGCATGAAATCCGCGCGGTAAAACTCCGATCACAGTCCATTGCTTGCCCGAGATCGTGATCCCCGCGCCGATCGCCTTGGAATCTCCCTTAAGCCGGTCGCGCCAGAACTCATCGCTGGCCACGGCGACCGGTGCGTTGCTATCGCCGGCGCCGATCAAGCGTCCGAATTTCGCTGAAACACCCAGCGTCTGAAAGAAGTCTGGCGTTACTTCCATCAGAACGTTGATACGCGCACCCTCTGAGGTCACAACAGGTCGCGCCATGATGTTGTATCCGCTTACGCCAACCAGCGAGCGAGTGTTGCGGCGTACCGCGTCAATGGCTGCGTACGAAAGGGCATGTGCGCTGGCGGAAAACCCCTCAGTCTCGGCCTCAGAGTAAATCTGCACCAGCCGGTTAGGGTGCGGTAGATTCATGGGCAGCAGCAACACGGATTCGATGATGGCTAGCATGGCGGTCACGCAGCCCAGCCCCAGCGTCAAGGTGCACACCAGCATGGCCGTGTAGCCAGGGACCGCACTCAGGCTGCGCGCTGCGTACCGGATGTCGCGCAGCAGGTTCTCCAGCCATAATGCTCCCCACACCCCGCGTGATTGCTCCACGGCCACGAGCACATTGCCGAACTTCTGCTTTGCCGCCTGCCGCGCGTGATCGGGCGGCATTCCGGCGTCGATGTTCTTCTGTGTTTCAATCTCGAGGTGCGTCTCGATTTCGTTGAGCAATTGCTTGCTGCGATTTTGCCAGCCAAACATCCTTGAGCCCTCTTTTCTATGAGCTCTCTTCCGCCACTGGAGCCAGAACACGCGCAATCGCATCGGAGAACCTCTGCCACTTCGAGGCTTCCGCGAAAAGCTGCCTGCGCCCTTTTGCCGTCAAGCGGTAAAACCGCGCCTTGCGATTATTCTCTGAAATTCCGTCCTCGGCAGCGATGAAGCCCACTTTGAGCAGGCGTTGAAGCGCCGGGTAGAGGGATCCATGGCCCACCTGCAGCACTTCGTCCGATCGGCGTTCGATAGTGCAGGCGATGGCGTGGCCGTGAGCGCGCCCAGCCGCGAGCGTCTGCAGAATCAACAAATCCAGAGTGCCTTGCATGAGCTCCAGCTGCTTATCTGCTGTTCTAGTCGACATTCGACTGGAATATACGACGAGTTCAAGTCGAATGTCAAACCGTGCAGGGGAAGCCCCGTGCCAAAAAGCTCCGCAAACCGGATTCGTCATCACCGATTGAAGTGTCTCCATGAACAATCCTCCGCCCGCGAATAGACAGCTTGGTCGAAACAGCAAAGAGGATCGTGTTGTGTAATGAGGACTGCAACTGATTGATATTGACCTTGCCGTGGAGAATCTCTTCCAAATGAGATTGAAATATTTTCATTCGCTTCTGAAGAAATGGAACAGGTCGACGCTATTGCCGGCTGTAGATTTGAAAAGGAGCCCAATAGAATGGCACACGAAATCTGCTGTGAGAATGTAGCATCGAAAGCTTGGCGTTCCGCAATGCAACCGCCGGTGATTCGCCGGCGGTGAGCCCCTGGTAAAGTTCATCCATCAGGCGCGGTGTCGAGTCATCACTCACCTCCCAAAGCGCGCCGATCACGCGCTGCGCGCCGGCGCGGAGAAAGGCCCACGAAAGTCCCACAAGGCCTTCTCCCGCGTACGCGCGCGTTCCGCTGCCATAGCAAGCAGAGATCGTGACAAGCTTTGCGTTGACCGGGTGCTGGATGATATCGCGGGCGTAGAGTTTGTAAGAATCTTCGTTCCCGGCGGGATTGGAGAGGATGATTGCCGAATCCAATGGGCTGGTGCGGCTGGCAACGGCATGAGAGACGAAATGGATGTAAGTGTATCGATGCGGATCGCTGGCGAAATAGGCAACTGGCGTGGCTTGTTGCCCGGCGAGCGCCGAGACTTCTGCGGAAGTGAAATGACCTTCGATGCGGGTCATTTCCAATCCGAACATAGGAAGCGAGGAAAAATCCTGATTGGGAGAAACCGGATTGCCAATTAAGAGGATCTTCTGCTTTGTCTGGCCTGTGGGTTTAGCAGCAGCCAGCATTGCAAGTGATGGGGCGGACGAGACAATAAGGTCGTCGAGCAAGTAATGCGTCTGAACACTAGAAGCTGCGTTCGGCTGCGTACCAGGGACTGCGCCGGGAACGAGCAGCGTTTCGAAGTTCAGTTGGCTCAGGATTCCGTCAGCAAGAATGATTACCGGAATGCCGGGTCGAAGCGCCGCCGCCGCAGGCGATACAAGAATCCTGTAGAGTGATTCGCCATCCTGATTACTGTCCTGCAATGGATCTTTCAAATCGAGGAGTGCCTTGCGATAGTGCTCGACGAGTTCAGTAATTTGCTGATATGGCGGCAGCAGAAATAGCCGAGTCTTTGTGCCAGTGATGGCCCATAAATACGATTGTTGTTGTCCGAGCCAATAGAAAAGGAGGGTGGATTTGATTTTCTGCGCTGCTTGTTGCGGATTCAGCGACGCGGGCCGCGATCGCTTTCCGGACGCCGGCTCACCGAAACTCCGTTCCAAGGTCTGCGCGCGGCTTTGGTCAGCGACGGCTAAAGCAGCATCGCTCCTTCCGTATTGCACGAGGAAATGGACGTAGTGATCGTAGATCTCCGCCGCATTGGCGCCGTACGGAAGTTGCGACTCTTCACTCTTGAGCTGTGCTCGTGCCGCCTCGTACATTGACAAAGTAGCTTTGTACATTCGATTGGCGGCAGCAGTATTATTCTGCGATTCAAAGAGCTTAGCCAGCTCAAATCCCGCGGTCAGTTTCGTCGTCATCATGGCCGCGGGATCTTTCTGGACCGAATGGAAATACGCTTCAGCCTGCGCAGGTTGCCCTCGCGCGGCGGCCAGCTCGCCAATGGTGAGGCGCAAGGTTGCGCTCGGGCGTATTCCGCCTGCGCTTTCGATCGAATTGAGTTGCGCGATGGTCGCATCCGCTTCATCAAGATTGCCGCTCAGGACTGAAACGCGGGCAAGGTCCTGAAGCGCGTTCACAATATCTTCTTTGCTGTTGATCTCTCTCGCCAAACCAAGCGCCTGGCTGTAGGCCTGCGCAGCACGCGACCAATCACCGGAATCGCGATAAATGTAACCAGCGTCGCTGAGCCATTTGAGCTGGTTGCGCACGCTACCAAGCCGGCCTGCGTTGTTCTCTGCCGCAACGAACTGCTCAAGGGCTCTCTCGTGATCGCCCAACTGAAAATACGCCCAACCCAGATTGCCCGCAGCCCCTTCCGCAGTATTCTCATATCCCGAGCTTGTGGCCTCCTGATAAGCCGACTTTGACCAGTCGACAGCCTCATCGTAGTGATTGACCTGCATCGCGATAAAGCCGAGATTCAGCGTAGTGGTTGCCTCAAGCCAGGAATCATGATGGCTGCGGGCGAAGGACAGCGCATGAAGAAAGCTCTGACGCGCCTGATCGAAATGCCCAAGTTTCACCCCAAAAATACCGCGTGCGGCAAGTACATTCCCGCAGGTTGCAAAGTCTGAAGCTTGACACATGGTTTCGGCCTGAGTAAGCCGTTGTTCGGCTGACAAAATCTGTTGTTGACGCGTGAGCGCGACTGCTTCAATTGCAAGTTTTTCTATGGCGTCAGCGTCGGGCATTGCGGGGCTCCGAAGAGTACTGAGGGCATGAAGAGCATCCTCATACATGCCGCGTCGGAGCATGGAGTCTGCTTCGAGCAAAGTGAATCGCGACGCCCATGAAGGGTTAGTGACCTGAAATTGTTTGGCGCTTGCTTCGGCTTCCTGTTGGCTCAACGCCAGGTAGCCACTTTGAAACAGACGCCATGCGTGGTCATATGCAGCCTGGGCACAAGTGGGTCGTGTGTCTTCGAGCGGAAGCACCAACAGTAGCAAAAGCAGCGGGAGAAGCGTGATCGGGCGGAAACTGCGGTGCACTTGTGGCGAGTCTCGACGCAACGGAGTGTCCGTCCGCGAGGCCACTGGCGTTATGGTTCCGTTGTCCCGTTGCTTGAACCATCCCCGGTATCTGCGCCGCCAGCGATGGCGCAGCCAAAGTGGAATTCGATCATTTTTAGCCGCACCGTAGTTTTCCTGGGAACTCCCGAACCCGGCTTGAAGTCCTCGTGATTGATCGTCACTTTGCCCAGGACGATCGTGCCGAAGTCCGGAATCGTGATCACATGGCCAGAGGAGGCTCCGGGATAGTCTCCACTCGCGGCTTTGACCAGGGAACACTCAACTTCCTCCTGTGGCGACCCAAGAGTGGAAGCAAGTTGATTGTACCGTTCGCGCAGAGTGGTCGGAAGATCTTGGCGTTCGCGGATCCGGCTCAGCATGCTGGAGACGCACGACACGAGGTTGGAGTCCTGCGTGTACGCCGCATCGTCCGCCGGCTTGGAGCCGAGCAGTTTGAAATCGAGGTCAAGCGCGACCGGATGCCCGGCGATGCGCAGATTCTCAAAGCGTGTTCCGAGGAAACTGACGGTCGGGACATATCCGTCGAGCGAGTGCTCGGTGATCATTTGACCTACGATGCGATCGGCGGTAACGACATCGAGCACGTTCAACCCTTCAACGGCTGTTGTCGTCAATGTTGTCCAGCCTTGCCCCGGCTTTGTGCTGCGATTGCCGGCAACCTGCGTATAGCCGGACTGGAATGAAATGACCGATTCAAGACGATAGCCCTCGGCCCGTTGCGACAGATAACCACCTTCATCACGCAGATGCGCATAGCCCTGAGGCTCGATCTCAGCAACCAGGGGCAGCTGCAAGTGGCCCGACAGGATTTTGGCTTCCGCATGATAGTGATGCGTTCTTCCATTCACAGTTTGTTCGTTCACATAAGACATGGTCGACTCATGCTCCTTTGCATGCAGACATTTCTTGGAGTGCTTGCCGGGTTCTGGCTTCTGATTCGCCCGCAGGAGGGGATCTTGGAAAACGAGACGATTTCGGGGCCGGTTCCAAACCTTCTGGAATCTGCTAATTCGTCATTACTATATCAAAATTGTATTGATCGAATGGAGTACGCACCCCTTGTGCGCTGACGCTGGTAATCAACAGCGAATACGATCCGGAGTGCAGGGCGCTGCCCGGAATGGTGAGGGAAAACCGCTCTTCGCTATCAGTTTCAGGCGCCGGAGCAGCTAACGTGCTGGCCCAGACGAGTTTACCTTGCGAGTCGCGTAGGCTGAAGGAATAGGAAGCCGCGGGTGCCATGCCGGGATCGGCCGACAAATCAATCGGCAATGCTACGCCGTGCGCCCGATCGACTGTGAAGGTGGGCAGCGTGGCGCCGCGCGTTGCCGGGTGCAACGGAGCCACAGGGGCAAGTCGGGGCTCGGTCGCCGACTGGCGCAGCGCAGGAAATGTCACGAAGTTTTGATACCCAACCACCATAAGCAACGCGGCCAGGGCAGGAACCGCAAATGCCGGGCGCCACAAGAAGAATGAAAAGCTTCGCTTGGTGCCGGACTTTGTCTCGTCGGATCTGCTTTGCGAAGCTGCAAGGGCCGGGAGCTGATTCTTTGCTTCCTGAACGAAGAGAGTGCCGGCGCGGAGGTCGAGAGCGCACTCCGCGCAATCGAAAACATGCTCTTCAAAGGCATCGCGCGCATCGGGAGCGAGTTCATTGAGCAGGTATCGTTCTGCGGCCATTTGTTCCACTGCTTCGGTATGATTCATCTTTTCCTCCCGTTCAATTCGGCCAACGCTTCAGCCACGATATGGCAAGAGAATCAGGTATCGGCGCCGAGGGGCATGCGGTTGCCCATGTGCTTCGTATACTCAACCTTAAATTCCTGCTTGGCGCGATGGAGCAGGACTCGCAGATACTCCCTGTCGACGCCGAACTGCCGGCAGACCTCATCTCGATCGCGTTCATCGAGGAAAATTGCTTTCAACAAGGAGCGGTCTCGTTCCGGAAGGCGAAGGAGAATGGAGCGAACTTTTTCCTTGAGTTGCCGGGCGAAAATGATGTCGATGACGTCAGCACCCGTTGCAGCGGGCTCCGGCGCGCCTGCTTCATCGAGCGACTCGCTGCGGCCTGTGGAGCGGTAATGCTCGAAGAGAACGTAGTTGCACACGTTGTTAACGAACGCCCCCAGGCTTTCCGGTCGGCGCAGACCCTCATCCCTGCGCAAGACATCAAAGACCCGCGCGAATGTTTCCTGGCAAACATCGTCAATGGCGTGGGAAGATTGAAGGCGTGACCGGAGCTTGAGTTTGAGCAGGGCAGTGAAATATGCGACAAAATGCTCCTGTGTCTGCCGGTCTCCCGCGCGAAGATCCGCCACGTACTTCGCATCGAATGAATGAAATTGCAAAGCTAACCCCGCCCTGGGAATAGACGGGTATAGTATCGCAGGCGGTGTCGGCGATGGAAAGCATCCTGGCCGTGGGGTGGCGGAATGCGTTCGGCGCCTCACAGGCCTGCCGCGTCCGGCCTGGCAGCGACGCACAGAGCTCATCGAGCAACCCCGAATCGTCTGCTTGCCAGCAGATAGAATGCGTCTCTGGGGTCGACCTGCTGGATCGGCTGGACAGGGTTGAACCGGTAGATTCTTCCGGTGAATCTTCCGGATATGGCGATTTCCAGGCGCCCGAGATACTCGACGTTCAAGTGGTAGTCACGTTCACCGAGCATGAAACGAATCTGCGCCGGATGACTATTGATTCCACCCAACCTCGAGCTCATGAGCCGGCTTTTTGCTCGCGGAGAAAGCATAGTTGGTCCTCTTAGCCAATATTTGGAGCAGGCAGGCCCCTGCGGAAAGCACTTGCCCGCTGAAGAACAATCCGATCCAGCCTCTGACGAACCATATTGCAGCCAAAAATGAAATCCAAAGGGTCAAACAGGAGATGACATTCGTCATGTATGCAGCCTTTCCAGGGCGGGATTTCGCTGCCAGATCGGTGGCTGAATTTCGGAACATGGGATGATCCGCCTCTATTAATAGGAGCCGCCATGGCGCTGATGGATCCGCGTCAGGTCGCGCGGCATGATCGTTTGTACTCATCTCGAGTCCTGTTCAGCCGGTTTTTGAGCGCCTGCGGGGCCCGCCCCAAGTGACGGGCCCCGCATGTTCTGGGGGAGGGTACCTGGCTCGACTGTGGAGGCTCCGTAGGGCCAGTAAGGACGCGGCCAAGGCTTCCGCGCCGTACCGGCCCGTGCGACCCAGCAGCATGAAGCTGCCGCCGCATTCAAGAGATTCTTGGGCTGAGAGTCGTTAGGCATGAATCGCCATCCATGTAAACGCCGCTGCACTCGTCAGACACGGCAGAAGTCGTGCCTTTGAATGCATCGGTTTTCACGCCCGATTTTCCGGGCTCGATGGGTAGTGCAGCGCTCCAGGCGATCGTTTCAGCATTTTCAGAAAAAGATTGACTGGGGGTTACGCCTGCCTCGAAGATGAGCGTTTTCTTCGCCGTTTATTTGAAACGTTTGCCAGCGTATCAGCACCATTGGGATGAAGCAGTACCGACGCTGCCTGACAAACGCTTTGAATTTTGTTCAAGACTTCGCTTGTCCTAAAACCGCATTTCACATATCGGGCCAAGAATTGAGACTGTCTCATCTGAGATGCAGGCGATTCTTACCGGACCTCGCCGCTTCCCAATGGAATCGTCAGATTCCGCGCCAGGGCCCGCATCGCAAGCGATTTATCTGGAGGGAACGCCATGTGTGCAAGCCATGCGTACGTTTCGTTAGATACTCCCGTTTCTCCGCATCAGCTTCCGATTTTTGACGCAATCCGCGACCTGGCGGGAATGGCGAATCAATTTGCGGAAGAAGGGGGAACCAGCAACGAGCAGAAGCCAAATTCCGTGACAATATTGGTCGACGCTGAAGTCGACGGCGCAAGATATATGCTCGTACGCATGCCGCGGCTCGATCATTCGGGCCACCCGGGGCCTGTGACCCAAAGCGCCGCGGCAGATGAAACGCCTGGTGAACGGCGTCATAAATTTGGCGACCTCCGGCGGGTTCTGATTGCCGAAAGCGACAGCGCCACGCGGCTTCGCCTGCTCCATCTGCTTCGCGAATGGGGCTTCAACAGTGAGGTGGCGACAGACGGAATCGAAGCGCTGATGTTTCTTGAACAACACAGAGCGCCTGATCTGCTGATCATGAACCAGTCGTTGCCCGCCATTGACGGTATCGAATTATGCCGGCGGATCACCCGCGAATCGGGCGGACAGTCTCCATACATTTTCATCACGGGCTGCCAGAACGGCCGTCGAGACGTTGCCGAATCTCTTGAATCGGGGGCCTCGGAGTATCTGAGCTTGCCATTCGAGGAGCAGGAGTTGAAAGCCAGGCTCCTTGTTGCCCTTCGCGCGCTGACCCGCCAGGACAGCTTGATCAGCTCGCGCGAGCAGCTTCGCGATCAGGCTTCCAGAGATTCGCTTACAGGAGTCTCGAATCGGAGAGCAATTCTTGAGTTTCTCGAAGAAGAATTAGTCCGCGCCGGCCGCAATGTTCAATCCACCGGAGTCCTGATGCTCGATCTGGACCATTTCAAAAGGGTCAACGATGCTCTCGGACACCCGGCGGGCGATTTGGTACTGCAGCAAGTAGTTCGTCGTTTAAGCAGCATGCTGCGCGCGCATGATCGCCTCGGCCGCTATGGCGGAGAAGAATTCATGATCGTTGTTCCCGCTGTCGACCAGGCAGGACTCTGCGAACTCACGGAACGAATTCGAGCGGCCGTCGATGCGGAGCCCTTTCATGCAGAAGCGAACGAAATACAAGTCACGCTCAGCATCGGCGCAGCGATCTCAAAATCGGGTGACAGATCGAGTACAAAACTGATTGCAACTGCAGATGAAGCTTTATATAAAGCCAAGAATCTAGGCCGCAATCGAGTGGTCTGTGGTATCTAAAGAACCATGCAAGTTCGATTGGCAAGATACTGCCGCTCAGTGAGGCGGCCAGGCCTAGGCAGAGGCGGAAAAGGGTGGCAGCGGGAAGCTCTTGCTGATACCTTGAACTCATTGCTGGACAGATGTTGTCTCAAGGAAGAACTGAAATGGTGAAAAAGCGGCGCGGAATTAATCCCGCTTCTCGACCGAGTGGCGATGGGTGCGTAGAATGCCTGGCGTCGCCGGATGGTTGGTGGTTTCACCTCCGGCGGTGCGCGGAGTGTGGGCACATCGGTTGCTGTGACAGTTCCCCGAGTCAGCACGCATCAAAGCATGCGGCGGCGACAGGGCATCCGATCATAACCAGCTTTGAGCCGGGTGAGGACTGGTTCTTCGATTACCAAAAGCAGGAAACGGTCGAAGGTGTGGAGATGCTTCCGCCGCGCGCGCATCCCGCAAGTCAGCCCACACCTGGACCCGCAGGAAGAGTGCCAGCCAACTGGGAGTCGCTCCTGAATTAGCTGCCCGTTATAGGATAGCCAGCAGATGAAAGGCTTCTTTTACCGTAGTCATTTTCGCCCGCATCATAATTCGTCTTGAAACAGGAGATACCACATGGATCTACCTGACGCGCCGATTGCACACGAAGGCTTCTTCGCAGCCCACTTCTTCACCGTCAGCGACCAGGAAAAATCGAGGGACTTCTACGTCCGAATTCTTGGCGGAAAATTGATCAAACCAGAAAATCCCGGCTACATCAAGTTGGCGAATACGTGGATCATTCTCAATTCCGGCGGTGGCCCCACTCCCGACAAGCCGAAGGTCCTTCTTGAGACGCCGACGAATCTGAACAGAGTAAGCAGCTTCTTGAATTTGCGTGTCGCCGACATTTGGGCCTGCTACAAAGAATGGGGCGACAAAGGAGCTTCCTTTCTTACAGAACCATGGGCCAATACTGATGGCTGGGAATGGCGCTGCTACCTGCGTGATCCAGACGGCTACATCATCGAGGTTGGCCAATATACCCAACTCGCCATCGACTGGTTCAAAAGCCGCGGCTAACTTGACCAGCGATATACAACAGAACGTTCGAAGCTTCCCGGCTCGGCGCGTCAACGTTGTGCTCCGCAACCCTGAATGGAGGCGGGCATCGTGCGGTCCATTGGCTGGAAGGCAACTAAGTTACGAGCGCAAGCCGAACTTGAAAGACAGTGTCACCCGGCTTTGAAGTGACTTGTATATTGCCGCCAAGCTTTCTAACGATGGTCTGTACAGTGGTCAGCCCGAGGCCCGTTCCTTCGCCAACATCCTTGGTCGTAAAAAATGGATCAAAAATGTAGGGCTTGATCTCCGCTGGAATTCCGGAACCGCTATCGCCAATTTCAATCACCGCGTAGTTGTCTTCGCGGAAGATCTGCAGCCGAAGTTCACCTTGACCGGGCATTGCGTCGATGGCATTTTCGATCAGGTTGGTCCAGACCTGACTCAACTCACTCCCCACCGCGCTGACCAGCAGCGGAACCGGTTCGCAGTTACGCTTCACCTCAATGCCAGGTCGCAGGATGTGGGCCAGTGTGCCAAGCGTGGTTTCGAGGCTCCGCGCGACATCAATATCCTGCACCGGCGCCTGGTCCATATAGGTATATTCCTTAACCGTCCGAACCAGATTCGAGATCCGATCGCTGCTGTTCTCTACTGCGCCGAGAAGAATCGACAATTCCGCAGATGCCGCGATTCGCGCCGGTGCCGGGCGAGCCGTGCGCGAATCGAGATTTGTTAACAGAGAGACGAGAGTGTCCGAGGCCATATTGCACTTTGCCAGACTCGCCGACAACTCCCATGGATCGGGGTGGCCATGGCTGCGGAGTATCGAATTTAGTCTTTCCTCCAGGTCGCCGAGAGCGAGCCCGTCTAGCAGAACAGCCTTTGATTCGAGCAACGAGGCCTCCGCCTCTTCAATTCTGGCCTTGTCCGAATCATTGACAGACAGTCGCCACAATTCGGAGTTCGCGCCTCGCATTTTCGCCAGCATATCGCGCATTTGATCGGCCGCGCGCTTGACAGCCGACGCCGGGTTATTCAATTCGTGAGCAAGCCCCGCGGATAATTTACCCAATGAGGCCGAACGGTCGCGCATCTGCTCGATTCGGGTTCCTTCCCGAATTCTTTCGGACATCATGGCGACCAATCTTGTGGTCAATTCCGGCATTTTGTGGATAAGTTCTGAGAACCGCGCAACGGGAAATTTGCCGAGACGCCCATCCGTCAGGGCGCGGCCGGTTACCGTGAAACGTTTCATCCTGGAAAAAGGAAGTACCCCACTGACCTCGCCGGCTTGAGCCGGGAGGGTAACGATGTCGCCACCGAACTCTCCACTCCACTGAAAGAGTCCTTCAAGGAAAATGAACATCCAGTCCGCTGGATCGTCCTTATGTACAAATGCCTCTCCGGGCTGAACAGAGACTTCTTGTATTTGCCTCAGAAACCACTCGATCTGGTCATCCGGCAAATCCGAGAATGCTGCCACACCCCGCAATTCGACTAAACTAATCATTCATCAAGCCTTTCCGTGAGTAGAGCAATCGATCCCTCAAGTCTCAACGGCGCTCGGAGAAGCGCAAACTGCCGATTCCTCATTCGGAGATTCAATCGGCATCTTGATCAGCTGATCTTACTCGACCGAGTCTATGCCGCATGAATGGACAGGATTCAGTTCTTTCAGCTACGCCAGTGAAGAACTGGTGACACCAGAAATACTACCTGAGGGCAAGGTCAATTCGATTCAGAAACGGAACTTGAGGCGATCCCGTGCTCCAGCTTCTTCGACAGTAGGATGCTCGATATGCAAAAACCGATGAACAAGTAATAGCCGGGCAGGATCTTGGAAGCATTTGTCGGGATCAGCACTTCCTGGACGTTTGGCACCTCGCGCAATCCGTCCAACCCGCTTCCGATGACGCCGTTGAACGCGACGAAGGACATGAAGATCGCCAGGACCATGACGTCGGCCATGGACCACTTGGATAGCTCGAAAGCCAGCAGCCTGACGAAGCCGTTCGTGCGCAACAGCGCCGGCCGGAAGAGACTCGCTCCGAGCGCCAGCATCTTTAGGGCAGGGAAGACCACGCTGAACAGGATCACAAGCACGCCAACTAGCGTCATCTCTGGCCGGCCCATGTGTATCAGAGTTTGATATACCTCAAACACGGTCTTGCTGCGGTAGTACAGCGACTGGTCGTGAAACTCGATGGGCGTGCCGAGCAGGGTTGCGTCAATCTTTGTGACTCGAACTTCCACCTCCAGCATCGGGCTGAGTACGCCGCCGGCCAGCATCGCAAGGCAGAACAACATCAGCACCACAACGGCGCCGCGCGAGAGCGTCCGCTTGCCGACCATCAACAGGATGAACCCCAGCGCCGCCGATGCGAGCACCGTCAGATAGTAGCGATTCACCTTTGAGTCTGCTTCCGCGATCTTCGCGCCAAGGTTCGCCTCGCAGGCCGCACCATTGGCGCACCCATATCGCTTCAGGATGGCGTTATAGGTGGTCATGTCGGTTGTCCCGAACGTGTTTGTGACCGCATTAGCCAGTACGCCGCGAATGGAATCCTTGAAGCTCTTTTGCGTTTTCGGGCCGGCTAGCTCCGCCATCACCACGTTGGTGTACTCCGGCACATGCGGACGCAGCGACGCAATGATCATGTTCACGAGGAATGCGTTGCCCCCGCCGGGCATGCCCGATGCCTTGGCCTTGGGCGCCGTCATCTGCGTCTTGATGTTGTCAAACAGTGTGTACAGCGACCGTTCAACCATGGGGCGGAGACTCTTGCTCTGTCCTTTGAGATCGAGCTTGTCGACTTGCGCGCTAAGTATCGGGCCAATGATGGCGCGCCATTGGTCGGCACTTAGGATTCCGTAGCGCGCGTGTGTGATCTCGGCCAGGTCGGTACGGAGGAGGCGGCGCGCCGCCAGGCCATCGACGGTCATCCAACTGAACCAGATGGCCGGCAAAAGCAAAATCACGGCTCCGGCTAAGCGGAAATCGAAAGAACGCGAATGCTCGCTCGGTGACAGATCCATCGCTGTATCTGCGTTTCCCATGACGGTGACAACCAGTATAAAACCGTTTTCCGACTCGGGAAGATTTCAATTGCGAATAATCGCTTGGCAGCTCCCCGTAAACGCCGTTCTGTTTACGAGCCCTTGGTGTGCGGCTCCGGGCGGAGTTGCGGTTCCTGATCCGTCATCAGGTAGCCCGGAGAGTTTGATCTCGAACTTCGCAATGTCGCGCGTCGTGAAAAGCGCTGGTCAACTGTGGGTTGAAGTCCCACCCAACCATAGTGTGCCCCTTCTCCATGCATTTCTCGGTCATAGGATTCGGAACGTCGCCTTGGGATGTCTATCCTGAACCCGCTCGCTGCATAGTTCGTGACCACTATGCTTGCCAACCGCCCCCGAGCGCGCTATAGAGTTGTACGAGCGCAAGCGCTTCGTCTTGTTGCGCGTTGACCAGGTTCAATTCGGCGGCGTATAGGTTTGAATCCGTGGTCAGGACTTCGAGATATCCGGTAGACCCGCCCTGGTATCGGATGCGCGCAAGCCGCGTTGCATCTTTCGCGGCCTCAACGAGTTTCTCCTGCTGCTCGCGGTAGGCACGCTCCTTGTTCAACGCGATCAGGGCATTGGACACGTCGCGGAACGCGCCGGCTATGGTCTTCTGATAGTTGAGTACCATCTCTTCCTTGGTCTCCTGTGAGAGCTGAAGCTGTCCGCGAAGTTTCCCGCCCTCGAAGAGCGGTTGCGTTAGCGTGCCGAGGCCATAGATAGTTTTTCCGCTGGTTGCAAAGATACTCGAAAGACTGTCGCCGCCGACACCACCCGATGCACTGATAGACAAGTTGGGGAAGAATTGCGCACGAGCCACACCGATTTGCGCGTTTGCAGCGATCAGTGTCGCTTCAGCCTGCTGGATATCGGGCCGCCGCTCGAGAAGCTGTGAAGGTAACCCTGTTGGAAGGTCCTGGAGTGGAGGCGCAAGCGCGGTGGGGTCATCGTGACTGATCGGTCCAGGATTTTCTCCGAGCAGCAGGGCAATTGCATTCTCCTCTTGTTGAATCTGCTCTTCGAGCTGGGGTATCTCCGAGGTCGCTGTGTAGAGTAACTGCTCCGCTTGGCGGACATCTGACAAGGGAGCCGAACCTCCACTCTCCAGTTTCCTGGTGAGCGCGAGCGAGTCCTGCCGGGCCTTCAGCGTTTCTTTTGTGATCTCAAGTTGTGAGTCGAGCGCCCGAATCTGCAGATAAGCCGTCGCTACCTGCTGCACCAATGTGAGTTGCACCGCGCGCTGTGCCCAAACCTGCGCCAGTAGCTGGGCGCGTGCGGCCTCAGTCTGTTTGCGGTAGAGTCCCCAGAAATCCGGCGTCCACGCGGCTGAAACATTCAATGACCCGTCAACCAGAGGATTGGGAAGTTGTGTGCCAAGCGAAGTTGGCAGGCTTGCGCCGATCCCTGTGCCCCCGACGGTGACGGTCGGGAACTCTTGCGATCGGGTGATCCTGACCTGGGCTTGCGCTTCGAGAATGCGCCGCGCCGCAATTCGCACGTCGTAGTTATTGGCGAGAGCCTTGCGAATCAATTCCTGCAACTCGGGCTCACGATAAACCGCAGCCCATTGTTCATCGCCGAAAGATTTCTGATCGTCACTCTTGATCACGGCATCATCCGGTCCACGAAAGGCGGGCGGCGCCGTGACGGGTGGCCGTACGTATTTTGGGCCGACCGTGCAACCGGCAACAAGGCCGACCGCCATGGCGAGAAAGCTCAAACGCAAGAGTTCCTGGTATCTCATCAATCCTGACCTCCTTCGGCTCCGGCGTGGGCGCCAATTGGCTCTGACTGCCTCCCAGACGGGGCGCCGGGACCGCAGATTGAGTCCATCGTGGTGCCTGCGCCGCCTCTCACGAAACGATGCGAAAGATATTCCACCACGGCAAACGTTACTGGAATAAAGATCAGGCCAAGGATGGTGGAGAGCGTCATGCCGCCTACGACCACGGTACCGAGGATCCGCCGGGAGGCAGCACCCGAGCCGCTCGCGGCCCACAATGGCAAGCAGCCGACGATGAACGCCAAAGCGGTCATCACGATCGGCCGAAAACGCAAGCGGGCAGCATCCAGCGCGGCATCGCAGATACTTTCGCCGCGTTCGTAGTTCATCTTTGCAAATTCGACGATCAGGATGGCGTTCTTGGCCGAGAGTCCAATGAGCATCACGAGCCCGATGGTCGCGAAGATGTCGTTTTCAAATCGCCGGGCATGCAATGCGAGATACGCGCCCAGGATGGCGACAGGTGTACTAAGCAGAACGCTGAAGGGCAGGCTCCAGCTTTCATAAAGAGCCGCAAGAATCAGAAACACAAATATCAGTGACAAACCGAACACGGCCCACGATGGGACGCCTTTCTCCGCTTGCTGTTCCTGGAAGGACATGCCGGAATAGTCAAACCCTGCGCCCGGTGGCATGGTCTCATGGAAGACCTCTTCGAGCGCCTTCCGCACCTGGGCAGAACTGTATCCCGGCGCGCCTGTTATGTTCAGCTGCGCGGCGTTGAATTCATTGAATCGGTAGATGAATTCGGGCCCCGTGGTCCGGCTGACATTGACAAGTGAGCTGAGCGGCACCTGGCTCCCGTTGGCGCTGCGCACGTAAAACTGGTCAATGTTTGCGATGTTCGTTCGCGACGAGCCGTCAGCTTCAACGTATGTCTGCCACTGCCGGCCGAACCGGTTGAAGTAGTTCACGAGATATCCGCCCATGAAAGTCTGCATGGTGGTGTAGATACTGCTCAGGTCCACCTGCTGTTGAAGAGCTTTCTCCTTGTCCACGTCGGCATAGAGTTGGGGCACCGCGGGTTGGTAGGACGGAATGGCTGCCGCAATCTCAGGGCGCTTGGAAATGGCTCCGAGAAACGTGAAGACATTCTTCGTCAGCGCCGCAGGATCGTCTGAACCCGAGCGGTCTTCGAGAATCATCGTGACACCACCTGAAGTCCCAATGCCTGGAATGGAGGGCGGTGGAAACGCGAAGGCAATGCCGTCCGGGTTTTCTGCAAGTTGCTTTTGCAGATTGCTCTGGATGTACTCGAGTTGCTGATCCTTGCTTTTGCGGACAGCCCACGGTTTGAGGCCTACAAAGAAGAATCCCGAGTTGGTGCTCTGCACCTGGGTTAGTAGCGAGAAGTCGTTGACCGCGATGACTCCTTCGATGCCGGGAGTCTTCAACAGCGCGGCGGTGATCTTCTGCTCCGCGGCATCGGTACGTTGCGCCGATGCGCCGTCGGGCAATTGCAGCGCAAGAAACATATAGCCCTGATCCTCAGTCGGAATGAATCCTCCGGGAAGGCTGCTGCCCAGAAATACTGCGATTACGCCAACCAAAATAAGGCCAAGCATGGCGAGGGATGATTTGTGAATGAGAATGCGAGAGGTATTCACAAAGCTATCCGTAGTGCGCCCGAAGAGCTTGTTAAATTGGCCAAATCCCCTGGCGAGCAAGCTCTTCTTGCGGGGTCCCTCTCTTGGTTTCAGAAGGAGCGAGGACAAGGCCGGTGAGAGTGTGAGCGCGTTGAATGCCGAGATCAGAACTGAAATCGCAATGGTGACAGCAAATTGCTGATACATGCGCCCGGTGATTCCTGGAATAGCGGCAGTCGGGATGAAGACGGCTGCAAGGATGAGCGCGATGGCAACTACCGGTCCTCCCACCTCCTGCATTGCTTTTTCGGTTGCCGACTTCGGGTCCATACCCTCGTCGATGTGGTGTTCCACGGCTTCCACAACAATGATGGCGTCGTCAACAACCAGGCCAATGGCAAGAACAAGACCGAAGAGAGATAGCGTGTTGATCGAAAATCCGAGCGCAGGAAAGATGATGAATGTTCCGATGAGCGAGACAGGGACCGCGAGCAAAGGAATCAGCGTAGGCCGCCAGCCTTGCAGAAAGATGAAGACGACGAGGACTACGAGACCAAGAGCCTCAAAGAGCGTCAGCAATATCTCGTGGATGCCGGAGGTGACTGCCTTTGTGGTGTCCAGCGGCACGCTGTAAGAGATGCTTGGCGGAAACGTTGCTGAGAGTTCCTTCATGCGCTGGTTTACTGCCCTCGCGGTTTCGACAGCGTTGGAGCCGGGGAGCTGATAAATTGCCATCACTCCAGAAGGAGCTTGGTTATAGCGAGCCGATACTCCGTATGCTTGGTCTCCAAGCTCGATGCGGGCAACGTCGCGAAGATGCAGGATCGAGCCGTCAGGGTTCGCTCGGAGAATAATGTTGCCAAATTCTTCAGGCTTCACCAGGCGTTCCTGGGTGCGGACGGTATAGGTGAACTGCTGGCCCTTCGGAATCGGCTCGCCGCCAATCTGCCCGGCGGGGTTCACATTGTTCTGGGTCTGGATCGCTTGTATCACCTCGGTTGCAGTGACACCGAGCTTGGCGAGTTTGTCGGGCTCAACCCATACCCGGAGCGCATATTGGCCGCCGAAAACCTGCACACGCGACACTCCCTTTACGCGAGCAAGCTGGTCCTGAAGGTTGATGATGGCGTAATTGGTTAGAAAGTCCTGGCTCAATTGGCCGGTCGGCGAGTTGATGGCGACAAGCATGAGTGGTGAGGTCAGGGCCTTCTGCACCGTGAGACCGGCGGCAGTAACCTGTGCCGGCAGTTGCGACTGTGCCTGATCTACGCGCAACTGGGCGAGAACCTGATCGATATTTGGATTCGTCTTGACATCAAAATCCACGAAGATCTGAGCCGCGCCGTTATTGGCGCTGACGGAGTCCATGTAGATCATGTTGTCCACGCCATTCATTTGCTGCTCTAACGGCGTAGACACCGCCTGACTGACCGTTTTTGCATCGGCGCCAGGGTAGGTGGCGGTGACCAGAATCTCAGGCGGAACGATGTCTGGATACTGCGAAATTGGTAGCGTGAACAACGAAACCAAGCCCACCACCACTGTAATGATGGCGATGACAATGGCGACAATGGGGCGGCGTATGAAGAATTTCGACATCCGTTATCTCCCGTCGGCTTGCATTGGCTTCGAGACGGAGGCACTTTGTCCTGAGATTTCCGGCGTGACCGGCTCTCCTTCGCGAAGTTTCTGCACGTTGTCGGTGATGACCAGGGACCCGCCGCTAAGACCACTTTCCACCACCCAGTTGTTACCGAACTGTGGACCGAGCGTCACGTTATTTGCGTGAACTGTATTGTTTGCCGCAATGGTAAACACCTGTTCCTGGCCCTGGAATTCATTTACTGCCGCCTGCGGAACAAGGATCGCGTTGTGAAGAACCTCGGTCGCTGCCTTCACTCTGCCGAACTGCCCGGGACGAAGAATGTTTCCCGGATTTGGGAAAGCCGCGGCGATTCGAATCGCGCCGGTTTGCGAATCCAGCTGCCGATCTACAAAAACCACGTGCCCTTTTTGTGGATAGACTTCGCCATCTGAAAGCGTCAGAGTCAGCGGAATCTTTGATGCGCCGTGAAGAAGGTCGCTGCCACCCGTGTCTGCCTGTTTCGTTAATGCGAGATACTCGCTGTCGGAGATTGAAAAATAGACCTTGATTGGATTGAGTTGCGAAACCGACGTCAGAACGGACTGGGTGCTCACGAGATTCCCCACCTGTGTCGTAGCCTGGCCCGCTACTCCCGTTATCAACGAACGAACCTTGGTGAACCCAAGATTCAAGTTCGCCGTCGCAACTGCGGCCTCTGCAGTCCTTACGGCAGCTTCTGCCTGCGCTTTCTGCTGGATTTCGTTATCCAGCTGGCTTTGGGCAATCGCGTGCGCTTGCGCCAGCGGGGTGTCACGGTTCACGTTGATTTGTGCGAGAGCGAGTTGCGCCTGTGCCTGGCCCAATTGACCCTGCGCCTGTTGAAGGGCCGCCTCAAACGGGCGAGGATCGATTTCGAACAAGACTTGCCCCTCTTGGACCTGCGAACCTTCGCGATAATCCTGGCGAATAAGATACCCGTTCGCCTGGGGCTGAATCTGCGCGTTAACGTATCCATCAAGTGTGCCAACCCATTCGCCCGTTATGGGCACATCACTTTGTGCAGCGCTCACGACCGTGACCTTCATCGGTGGGCGGGCGCCGGTGGATGCAGCATTTACATGGCTTTCGCATCCGGAGAGCATTGCGCCGCCAAGCACCATTGCTCCAGTAGAGACCGCGAGAAGTGCGTAATAGCGGGGCAAAGTCGCAGTTCTCCTCTCGTGTCGCACAGTCATATTGAATTCTCCGTTAGAGATTTGAAATGTGAAATGGACTTTACGACGCGGTCGTTCGCGCCACGTATAATCGCATACTTGTCCAACTTTGATGAACCGGAATCGAGCGAGGATTCACAAACTCAAAATAGCTGCGCCTTGCAACCGAAACGGGCTGCTGCCGGCGCGCTTCATGACCTTGCGACACCAGAGCTTCCAATGACCTCTACCAGCTCTTCTTAATCAATGTGTCAACCGCAAAGCCGCCGTTTGGATCGCGCGTCGCGCTGACGGCGACACGCGGCGAGATCTGATACTGCCCCTGAAATGTCTGTCCCTGGGTTGAAGCCACATTGGTCGAAAAGGTGACAAACAGATTTCCCGTGATGGTATTCTCCAGGCACCGTCCTCGGCATCACTGGATGGCTCATTATCTCGCTCGGATTCCGCATCTACCTTCATTTCTTTAATACCTACACACTCACATATGGATCATTGGGTGCGGAGATCCTATTGCTTATGTGGTTCTATATCAGCGGTTTTATGCTCGTGCTAGGCACCGAGATCGACTCAAGAATCTACGAGGCCGCTGCTCAGGCGGGGGCGGCATCGATGGCGGCGAGAGATACTGCTTAGGATTTGCATCAGACTGTGTGAGTAGATTTGCGGGTGCAACGGCTCGAGGAAAGCGGCACACAGATTCGAGGCTTCCCGCGTCCTGCCTCGCCGAGTGTCAGGAAATCGCTGGGCGCGGAGTCCGGTCAATTTCACAAAAGGAGATGAGTGAATGGCAACGAAAAAGAGGAGCATGAAGAAACCAACTGCCAAGAGAGCTACGAGGAAATCCTCGAAAAGAAAGTATGGCTCGGCCGCCGGTAAACAAGTGAAGAGGGAAATGCACGAGATGAAACGTGGCAAGCTGAAGAGTGGACGTAGTGGCAAAAAAGTGACGAGCCGTAAGCAAGCCATCGCAATCGGTCTTTCAGAAGCTCGTAAGAAGGGTGCGAAGGTTCCGAAGAAGAAATAGAAATCAGCACTGCGAAAACACTATCGGAGAATTCTCGCTCGCATCGCCTTCTCGGGAAAGGGCGGCGACTGGGTCACTGTCGCATCTGGATTGGCGGCGAGAGCAAGCTATGTCGCCGTAACTGTTCTCTTCCATTACCTCGTCAAGCCCATAAACCGGACAGTTTCGCTCGTAGCGGCGCTCTTCAGTCTTGCGGGATGCGCCGATGGAGTCCTCACCCGCTTCACCTCCTCCCATTCCATATTCACAGTTTAATTTTCTTCGGAATCTACTGCCTTTTGATCGGTTTCCCGTTCCGGAGTTATCGTCGCCAATCCTTCCCGAACTTGGCTTGGCTCACTTTAAGACCGGGTTGGCGATAATCCGGGGGAATGGCTTTCCGAGCGAGTCACATTGCTAACGGACTTTCGTTGAGCCTATTTCGCCTGTTGCGCGGCAATCGGGCCCAGCAGGGGAATAGAAAACTCGCGGTGGTTGTACGCCTGATACATGGCATACAACCAGAGCGCGAACATGCCCAGAGAGATCAGCAGCCTTATGGGGAACGTGAGCAGCGCGATCCACCCGCTGAAATGGATGAGGATGCTGACCGCGACGCTCCACACCACGCTGAATGCGATACACGCAACGCTGTAGACGATGGATTGCATGGCGTGAAAACGAACAAACCGGTCCTGCTTGTAGGGATCGAGCACAAGGAAGATGACCCCCGTAATCGGGCCCAGCAGATACGAAAGCGCCGCGGCCTGGCTTGAACTCAGGCCGGAACTCGCAGAGGACGATGCGCCTTGTGCTGCCACGGGAGCAGCATTGACCGGTGCCCAGCCGGAGCTGGAGGAGTTTCCTGCGGCTACATTCGGCGCAGCGTTTGTCTGTACCCAGCCGGTGGCAGGCGCAGCGCCTGGAGGAGTAGCGGGAAGATCGACTCTCATGAAAGCTGTCCCGGGTGTTGCGTTCATCGGCGGTGGCGCAGGGGGTGCGCTGGGAACCGGTGTCCATCCAGTATTCGAAACAGAATTCGCGGCGGGAGCGGCTGAACCGCCGACCGGCGACGGCGCCGGGGTTGGAGCAGCGACCGAGGGCGTCGGCACGGGTGTCCAATGCGCACCAGCGGCGCTCGCCCCGAAGACTTCCGGCGGCGGCGTGGGCGAAGCCGGAGCGACGACATTCCCGCAGCTTCCGCAGAACCTGGCTTCGGGCGATATGGCTTGACCGCAGTTTGGACATGATGCCATGACAGTCTCTCCTTCTTTTTTCACTACACATTGGTCCATCGCTGCTAACTTTTTGCGGCGTGCGTTGAGCGCGATCGCGCGACCACCGTGGAGGCCGCAATCAATCGCGCACCAACTCGACGCGTCGATTCAGGGCCCGCCCTTCGGGTGTGTCGTTTGTCGCTTTGGGCTGGGTTGCGCCAAATCCTTTCGCCGTCAGGCGATCGGAAGCGATGCCATACCCGGAGACAAGGGATGCCATAACCCCCTGCGCCCGCTGGTCCGAGAGGTTCAGGTTATAAGCATCGCCGCCGACGTTGTCGGTATAGCCTTCAATTTGAAGTTTCCAGTTCGGATTGTCTTTGAGCGCCTGAGCGATTTCTTTCAGTACCGGAGCGGATTCCGGCCGGGGCGTGCCCTTGTCGAAGTCAAAGTAGATGCCGTAAATCTCCGCGCGTCCCGTTTGGGCAAGCTGCTGCTCAACTTCTTTTTTCTCGGGGAAGGTGATTTTCACGTACGTTACGTGGAACGGCGAGTTGAGGACTTTCAGGTTGAGGACAAGCGGATTGGCGATGTCGTCGAGCACCCAGAGTTCGAACGTCTGAGTTCCAAGGGTTCCCTTGACATGGAGAGTGGGCAGGTCCTTCTTCTCTCCGTTCACAATAATCGAGTAAGGAACGTCGCTTGTCTCAACACGCGAAAGCGTACCCTTACCGAAAGAGCTCAAGTCGTAACCCCCGGCCGGGTCGTTATTCGCTTCGTAGAAGGTGAGCGTAGCCGGACGACCGGCCTTGATGTCGGAAAAAACGGCGCGAGACATGGTGAACATGGTTGCGCCTGGAATCGTATTCGGTGTCGACGTACCGAACGCCGCTTCGTATTCGCGCGCGTTCAACAGGTCGGCCGTACAGAGGTTTCGCACACTTGGCGCAGTATTGCCCACCAATCGCTTTCCCATCACCTGAATTGAATTGCCGGCGATGGAATTGACAGTCGTGAGTATCTCAACATCCGGCTGGTCTGCGCGGGGGGTCCAGACATCGGTGAGCGTCAGGCCAACTTCGAGTGGAATGGAAGCTGACGAAGTATCTTTCAAGTAAGAGACGAGTGCCTTCTGATTCGCGGGGGGACAAGTCCTGGCAGGACGCTTCTCTACGTCGGTGCCAGCTGCGCCCTGCAAGCTATGACCGAGGGATGCAAGCAGCTTCGCCAAATCGGGGGAACTTCCCGATTGCCCCTGCCCGAGTGCCTGAAGGATTTTTCCCAGGTCCTGACCGCTTCCCGACTGGCCCTGGCCCGCCTGGCTGAGTGCTCCGAGAAGCTTTCCCAGGTCCGGGCTGCTTCCGGGTTGGCCCTGACCGCTGGCTCCCGTAGTCGCCTGGGCGAGGGCTTTTTTGTATGACTGCTCCAACTGCTCCGCTTTTTTCTTGATCCTGTAGCCGATATAAATGCCAGCTCCCACCACGCCGCCCACGATCAAGAAAAAGACGACCATGACGGAAATCAAGATCTTGGCGACGGTGTGCTTGTTTTTCTGCGGCTGAATGGGAGCCGAAGGCATGACAGCGACGGCGGGAGTGAATGACGATGTTGCAGCCGAACCGGCTGCGCCGCTCCCCATATTTGGGAGGGGGACGGGTTGAAAGCCCGATGCTGCCGCGACGGTACCGTCCTGGCCGCTAGGTTGATTTGCTGCCGCAGAACCGGCATCCGGAGGGGCTGCCGGCTCAACGCGATTCCCGCAAGCTTCGCAAAACCGCAGATCCGGTTTGAGCTCGGCGCCACACTTCCCGCAGAAGTGCTTTTCGACAACGGGCGCCTCAGCCTGACTGCGCCGCGCGCCACACCTGGTGCAGAACACTTCATGCTCGCCCAGCGCCGCGCCACATTGATTGCAAGAACCAGCCATCGTAATCTCTCCTGCTTCACTCGTCATTTCTGAATCGTTTGCCCGCAAATCGCCGAGCCAGGCCCCGCGAACGCGCAGTTTTTCGTGCAGAGGTGAACCGCTGCCGGCTTCGCCCGTGAATGGAGCACGGAATTCGCAGGCCTTGGTCCAGAGGAATCATTTCGGCCCGCAGACGTCACTGTCCGGAACCCTCCATGTTTTGGCGCTATGGAACCACTCGACGGTAGGGGAACTTGCGGTGATTGCAAGAACCTGAGCATCGGCCCCCGCCTGCGCATACGAATTGAAATGCGTGACCTTGCAAGGCACCAGACTGAGGGGGCCAGAAGCGGCGTAGTCGAACTCTTCGACGAGCTGGACGTAGGCTCCGCCGTTGATCTTGAAGAAGTCACCCGGCCCCGGTTGGCTCGATAATTTTTTGGAAAAAAGTTTCTGTTGGAGCCTTTGGAACCACGACCAGGATGTGATGGTCTCGGGCAGGAGCTGAGTGAGCGCTTCCTTAAAGCTGTCGGTGCCGAAGGAGACGGAAATCTTTGGCGCATTCACTGCCAGGACGATGCCATGCGCCGCCAGAGACGAAGAAGTTGTGTTCTGCACGTTGGGGTTGGCCTGCATGTTGCCGGTCGTGGAACTTTGCGATCCATGGATGATCAGTCCGCCTGCGCCGTCATAATCGAGATTGAAGCCGCCGGAGGCAGCATCGTGCGGTGTTCCGAAGCCGGGCTTGAAAATGAGGTTCACGTTGATCTGGAACAGGAATGGCAGCCCATACACATCAATCACGGTCTTGGCCACAGGGGGCAAGGCGAGCCGGGACTCGCCAATACCAAGATTCTGCCCCGCCGTCAAAGCAGCCCAGGTAACCTGCAGACTGCCTTGAAGGGGAGTGCTGTATTGAAAGTCCTGCATCTTGCCGCCCTTGATGTTGGCGTCGAATGCGCTGGACACGTGGTTCACCTTTCCAGTGGCGGTAACTTTAGCTTTTAGGCCTCCCAGGTCCTTTGTGGCCGATATCGTAAGAGTCAGGCCGTCTCCTGCCCGCGTCCCGCTCGCTTCGAACTCCCAATTGTCCACCTTGCCGGCCGCATGCATGCCATAAGAAGCAGGTGATGTATCCGCGTAAGCCACAACCGGACCCTTCAACCAGTCGGTCAGATTGGCGAGGAGGGCTCTCGGGGCAGGCGGCGGATAGACTGCCGCCTGGGGGCTGTCGGCAAACAGCGGAGCCGTGAATTTAATATGTCCGTCCTGGATGAAATCAGTGAGCGATACATCGTCAGTGATGAGCCCGATTTGCGAGCCTTGCTTCTCGACGTCGACGATCTTGCGAACACCCAGATGTTCCAGCAAAAGCACCTTGCCCGCGGTCAAGCCTTGCAGGCGCGGGTCAGACGAATCAAAAACCATGGCGCTTCCGTCAGGACTGACGGCGCGCAGCGTCTTTTGAACGGTGGGAAAATCGATTCGCACGGTGTTGGGGGTGTAGGTCACGTCGTACACGGCATCGCGCGGCGCGTAAAACTGCGACGGCGCCGGGGTTGCTGCTGCGCCCGCTCCTGGGCCACCCGGCGCGGAGCTTGTGGCTGCGCTTGCCGGCGGGCTGCTCGGCGCATTCTTGGCTGAACACCCCGAACAGGAGGAGAGACAAAGGACTACGCCTGTGACCGGGAGGGCCAACAACACCTGATGAATTCGGCGCATATGTACACCTCGAACCAACCGGCTAATACGCCAAGACGGGCTGCGGCGAATCTCAAGAGGCGAGGTGTGGCATTCAGTTCCGCAATACCCCGCCATTCGAATTGAGCGATTGCCCGCCTTGATCGCGATTCTCTCCGGCGCAATCAATGCGCATCCATGGCTACTTCAAACGACCACACGGCGCTGAACATCAGCCCCGCGCCTTGTCCGCGCGACGCGTCCGCTCCAGAGATCTTCATGTTCTTCGAGACGGGCCGGAGCACCACCGCGTATTCTCCCGGCAAGATGGGCGCCTGTGGGAAAACATTGTAATTGCCTTCGCCGGTCTTCTCAAGGTTCACCTGTACAGGATCCTCAACGAATGCGGAATAGATCTCCCAGTCGGCGGCGATGTCAGAGCGCGCATCTTCTTTGCCTTGCGCCGCTCCCACGAGCCGGCAGGAGTTCTGCGCGGGTGTCAGCTTCACAATCCGCGGCGCGAAGTCATCGGGGTTGACCCCTGGAGCCTTGGCAAAGCTCACGCCGAACTTGGGCGTGGCCGTATGCAACACGTTCGACGAGGCCGCACCAGGAATTCCCCAAACATAGGTTGTGGTCTGTGGCCGGCGGCCCAGAAGCCCGCTGACAATGCCTCCCGTTTGGAGAACGGCGGCACCGCCGATGCCGCTATTCATGTGTGTGGCCGTGTCCCATGCCGCATCGCTGACTCCCGCCTGCATTCCTTGAGTTAACGCGGAATCTCCGACCAGGCTGCCCAGTGAATGCGGCTTGATCTTCGACTCTTCGAGCTGCGTCTTTTCAATAGGCAGCACCTGCGGCGATGGGGACGAAACGACTGCGACGGATGGCATCTCCCATCTCGCCTGCGACGTGGATGCAGGGGCCTGACCGCCACCGGCGTTCGCATTTGCCGCAGGGGCAGAGCTTCCGGCCGTATTGCCGGCTTGCTGGGCGGCGATGATCGCCTTCATCTCATCTGGAGTTACGCCGGCCTGGTTCAACTTGATCAATGCGTCTGCCGAAATGTCGTAGCTCGGAGGACTCGACTGGATCGCCCCAATGATCACCGATTCGGGCAATCCGGCTTTAACCAGCTGCACCACGCCATCATTTGTCATCGACTTTTGTGGTTGCTGAGCCACCAGCATCGCGCTAAGTAGCATCGGGACCAACAGACGCGTCGCGGCCCGTGGCCAGCGGTTCAATGTAAGCATGTTCCTGTACCTCCGAGAACGACTTCGTAATTGGGGGAAGGCCGAAGTATTTCAGCGGCGCAACGCCATCCAGAGGCTGCACGCAAGCAGGATCAGCGCTGTCCACAGGATGACCCGCGATGCTGTGGACCAACGGAAGCCCTTCATCTTTCTCACCACCCGATTCCCCAAATCATCGATTCACACCGCGGGGTTGGGTCAGTCTCTTCCCAATGCGATCCGGTTCGGCAGCCTCATTTCGAGAGGTAGCATGCGGCAGGTTGACCCGAAGGTCAAAGGAACTAAATATTAACTGTTGCCTGACCACGCAAACCATTTGGATATAGCTAGTTATAGCAATAGCTGACTTGTCTTGAAACGCGTGCTATGATTCGATTCACTATCTATTCGGGAGGACGTATGGGGTCGGCCATATCTCCCGGGACCATCTTTCGATTTGGCTTGTTTGAGGCGGACGGCGCTCGTCACACGCTGACCCGCAAAGGTGTGCGCGTCAGAATCCAGGATCAGCCCTTCCGCGTTCTCATGCTGCTTTTGGAAAACGCGGGAGAGCTTGTTACCCGGGAGGAGCTTTGCAAAAGGCTCTGGCCGGAAGGAACCCACGTTGATTTCGACGGCAGCCTGAACGTCATTCTTAAGAAGCTGCGCGCGGCAATCGACGATGACTCCGACAATCGGCGCTTCATCGAGACGGTTCCGCGGCGGGGATATCGTTTCATCGCGCCAGTGGCGGTTGTGAGCGCTCAAAGCACGGTTGCCGGGAACGTGGCCGAGGCACCCTTGACGGCAGCATTTTTGCGCACGCCGTCGACAGGATCCTTGAGCTTTCGCTCGCCTGTGTTGCGCAGCTACCTGTTCGCCGTCGTCGCTCTGCTGGCCGCGATCGGAGTGGCATGGGTAGCATTGCACCGGAGACATTCTGTAGGACTGCCGCTGCAGGTGAGTGCGCAAGCTCCGACGCGAAGATCGGTCGCGGTGCTTGGATTCAGCAATCTCTCAGGACGGGACGCAGATACATGGTTGTCCACTGCGTTTGCCGAAATGTTGCAAACGGAATTATCGGCAGGCGAGGAACTCCGCCTGGTTTCAGGAGAGGAAGTGGCGAACTATCACTCCTCATCGCCTTGGCCGGAAACTGGCACGGTGGACGAAAGCACGGCCCGGCGCATCGGCGGGGCGTTGAATACGGACCTGCTGGTGCTGGGCTCGTACACCACGACACGGGCGCAAGTCAGGCTGGACGTGCGACTCCAGGATGCGAGGAGCGGCGAAATCCTGAAAGAAACAGCCGCGATTGGCGAGACAGAAGATCTCTTTCACATTGTTTCCCGGGTTGGGGGCGTCCTGAGACAGGCATTGGGAGTTCCTGAACTCGCAACCTCCGATGAGACGGTGGTGCTGGCATCGTTGCCGGCGGGACGTGAAGCGGCCAGATTCTACTCGTTGGGGCTTGCCAAGTTGCGCGAGTCCGATTCACTGGCGGCGAAAGATCTGCTGCAACAGGCTTGCATTGCGGATCCAGGGTTTGCGCTGGCCCATCTGATGCTGGCACGCGCCTGGGCTGGACTTGGATACGAACGGAACGCGAGAGAGGAAACGA
Source organism: Candidatus Sulfuritelmatomonas gaucii (assembly GCA_900290245.1). Lineage (GTDB taxonomy): Bacteria > Acidobacteriota > Terriglobia > Terriglobales > Acidobacteriaceae > Telmatobacter > Telmatobacter gaucii. Next base: position 50,310 of record OKRB01000118.1, read on the forward strand.
AGAAGGCGCTGCAACTCTCGACCAATCTGCCGCGCGTGCAGCAGTTACTCGTGCAGGCAGGGTATTACGACAGCATGGCCGATCACGAGAAAGCGGCATCCGCATATCGCGTGCTGTTTGAATTGTCTCCGGACAACATCGAGTACGGATTGCAACTCGCGCAAGCGCAGGATGCGGCCGGTCATGACAGCCAGGCGGCAGCGACACTGTCTCAGCTTCGGCGCCTGCCGCAGCCAGCCTCGGACGATCCGCGCATCGATTTGCTTGATGCACGCTTCGGAACGACCAGCATTCCCGCGCGCCTGGTATTGATCGAACGCGCCGAACGCAAGGCGGCGGAGCAGGGCAAAAAGCTGATCTACGCCCGGGCGCGACAGGACGAATGCCGAACGTTGAATTACAGCGAACATCCCGATCGAGCTTTGCCCGCATGCGAAGAGGCCTACGATGCTTTTCTCGCCGCCGGAAACCGCATGATGGCGGCGGACACGCTTCGCTTGATTGGAGACATGCGGGGGAGCCTGAGCCAGTTGGAGCCAGCCATTGCGACTTACCAGCAGGCGCTCGAGATGCTTGAAGGGCTTGGTGAACATTACAAAACCGGCGCGGTCATGAACAACATGGCGATCAATTTTGAGAATGAGGGTAAGCTCGATCGCGCCGAGCAGTTGTACCGCCAGGCGAAAGTCAATTTCGAAGAAGCTGGAGACAAGGGCGATACGGCAACAGCGCTCGGCAATATTGCCGATCTGCTCTTTCTTCGGGGCAAGCTGACGGCGGCAGAGACGATGTACGAGCAAGCACGGGCAATCGAGAATTCTCTGGACCGCAGCGATCCGACCTATCTACTGTCTCGATCTTCCGATCTGGCCCTGGTGCAAGGGCGGGTGCAGGACGCGCATCGCTTTGCGCAACAGGCGGTCGACGCAGGCCGCCAGGACCAGGGAGCTTATGGATACTGGACAGCGGCGATGCTCAGTTTAGGAGAAGCGTTGAAGGCCGAAGGGAATCTGGAGGGCGCTCGTCAGCAATATATGCAGGCTCTCGAAATTCGACAGAAGCTAAACTCGCCCGGCCTGATTCAAGAGAGCCAGGCGGAGTTGGCCGATCTTGACCTTGACGAAAACCGCGCTGACGCGGCAGAACATTTGCTCGGCCCTGTTATCGACGAATTTGAAAAAGAAAAAGCGGATCCAGCCGCAGCCAGCGCCTATACCAATCTCAGTCGAGCTTTGCTCATGCGCGGCAAGTTTGATGATGCGCACAACGCGCTTCAACGCGCCAGGGAGTTCACTCAGAATAACCCCGACCCCGCCCTGAGATTGCCCATCTCCATTCAGAACGCACGCATCACGATGGCGCTCGCGGCGAGAAGTAAAGACCGTTCGAGCCTGGATGCGGCGCGAACGGAGCTTCGTTCCGCCATCGCAAGCGCGAAAGAACTTGGTTACTACGAACTTGAGTGCGAAGCTCGCCTCGCGCTTGGAGAACTTGATGCACAATACAATCCCGGAGACGGCCACTCCCAACTCGCCTCGGTCGCCGCAGAGACTCGGCGCCACGGCATGGTATTGCTGGCGCAAAGGGCGGAGGAAGTGCTTAATCATTCAAATATGATCGTCGCCTCGGCTTCGCCGCGTTGATGATGATCGGAGTCCTGCCAAAAGGCGAACCTGGGTCGAACAAATCGAACGATAATTATTGAACTGTCAAGTGTTGCCAACAGGCCAAACCACTCGTCGAAAGAGTTCCGGATGGTTGCTCGCCAACCCTTCCCCAACTGGAATGGGAGATCGTAAAGAAGTTGGGCTGGAGGTCCGGCTGAAGCTCCGTAATCGCGCTGCCGATGGCTGTTCCGTTCAACACTGTCCGCTCAAAACCAGGGTTCCAGAACCGGTGCAGTTGTTCACGCCGAGAGTTGCGGCCGATTTGCAAAAGAAGTATTTTGGGGCGCAAAAGAGTCGGAGCAGTAGACATCAGCGACCACGACTCAAAGAGCCAATCCTGATTTCAGCGACGCGGATGAGTGCCCGATGAGCGACAGGAATAGAACACAGACACTCAACGATGGTGCTCGCGCATGACGGCGGCTGTCTCGCCTCAAGGTTTCCTCCGTCAGATTCCCAACCAGGTACCGACACCCTTCAACGAATCGGTATGGTCGCAGACAATTTTCGCCGCCCCAACAATGGGTATGGCCAGAATCAAGCCCATGGCGCCCCAAAGCCACGCCCAGATCAGCAGCGACAGCACCACTGCCAGGGGATTCAGGAGCACTCGTTTCCCAACCAGCGTGGGATAAAGCAGATTAAGCGTGACCGCATGGATCGCGATCACTCCAAAAAGGACAATCAGAAACCCGGACATGTGAAGAACTCCGAGGCCACTGACGATGGGCGGAATCACAGCCAAAATGGCGCCGACGGAAGGAATCAGGCTCAAAAGCCCGCAGATTGTCCCGATCACATAGAAGGACGGAATTCCCAAATACCAGAATAGAACCGTGCAGGAAGCTGCGCCAATGAACCAGACGACCAGATTTCCGATCAAGAAGCTGCGGATCATCCGAGAAATCTTGGCGATGGCTCGGTACGCGCCCTGACGGTGTTCCTCAGGAAACAACCTCAGGGTTGTAGCGAAAGCATGGTCTTTCCAGGTGAGCATGAAGAATGTGAGGAAAGGCAGAAAGCTAAGCCTCAACATGAACTCGCCGATGGTCCCGAAGTTGAAGACTAGGAGGCGCGAAGGAGCCGGGGTTTCCTGCACTTGAATCGGTTCCGGCTCGTTGCCGTCGTCTGGCGAGCTCGTCATCGCGCGCGTCGTTCTTTCGAGGCGGCTCATGGGCTCCTGAATCCAATTGAGGCTTTGTTTGATACGTTCCGAGTATTGGGGCAATCTGCCGGAGATGGAGTCAACCTGGATAAGAAGAAAGTAGGCGAGAGCGCCAGCGACTGCTGAGGCGATAAGCACCGCGACGAATGCGCCTGCTGCTCGTGGAATTCTAAGTTGTGCGATCTTGCCGACCAACGGCTCCAAAACAAAGGCTACGAGCAACGCGCTGATGCAAATGATAAGGACCTAGCGAAGAAAGTAGAGAAGGGCGACGACCGCAGCGAGTGCAATAACGATCTGTGCAATGGAACTTGCTTTCAAGGTGGCATGGATAACTTCCGCATCCTCAATGACGGATGCAACAATTGCGTCTGCCTCGGACCTCATGTTCCGCTCCGCCGTTTCTAATTGAGGAAGCGTGCTGGCATCCTGCGGCATCTAAGTTTCCCGACCCTTTGTGCAACCTTTACTGCAATCAGCAGTGGAGCGAAGCCCAAAGATCAGTTGGATGCATATATTTCGGCGCCTGTTAGCTCACCGCAAGGAGTCGCCGCGGACCCGCGGGAAAGGCCGAGTCCAGCTGCTTGCCGCACTGCCCGAACATGCCCAATCCGTCTTGGGCGAGTTGAGGCGTAATCGTCGATCTCAATTTCGCTTGCTGGACTCGTTGAGTACGCCTGACGTCTTATGTCCCTGCATCTGCAATTTTTCTTTTATCGAAAAGATGCGAAGTGCCGATAATGCCGCCGAAATTCGCAAGCACACACGATCCTGGTCCACCGAATTACGAAGGCACCCTATTTAGAATGAAGTCCTTACTCTCCCTTACCTTCCTGTTTTCAAGATGTGGGCAAGTACGTTAGGCGGCTTTCAGCAACGAAGACGCTCGATATACCAGTACTCATCCCCGTCGACATTCTCAGTTTTCGCCAGATCGGAAACCAACGACCCGCGGAGCTGTCTTCCCCATGTAAGGCATTTCCAGGGTGAGTTTCCGCCCCTTCAGCGGCGACCACGGCTCGAAGAAATACCCACGCTCATCGAAGCCGATGCCGAAGTGACCGGTGAAGAGCGCGTCCACGCCTTGCCAGTCCTCGGGCAGATAGCCTTCGCCGCGACCGCGCGAGCCATCCCACACGTAGAACGCGCTGCCTACCGGGTTGCGTTGCTTTTGTCCCGGCAATTCGATGCCGGCGTTGAAAGTTCCCTTTTCGTACGACTGCATCAGCGGCCACAGCAGCCGTTCCGCGTCGTCTACCAACCCGGTTTGGTAGAGCGACTGGATAAAGTAATATTCGTGCGGCGGCGTGGCGCCCCCGTTCATATAGACCTGCCAGGTATCCTTCCCATCGGCCTGCTTCGGCGCGCCGCTTGTACGCGGAAAATAATCCGACGGGCTCATCGGAACCAGGTTCGTCGGCAAACCGAATTGGAAGGATTGGAAACCGATGCTCTGCATCTTTGCCAACATGGTTTGGAGAATCGATTTCGCTCGCTCCGCCGGGACCAAACCCTGGTAGACCGCGAATCCATTCACCCAAGGAAACATGTAATCGTGCAGCTTTCCGTCCGGCGATTTCCAGCCCGCCAGTACGCCTGTCGCAGGATTGAAGAACGTTTTGAAATACACTGTCTTGATCCGTTCCGCATCCGCGCGATAGCGCTTCGCCAGGCCCTGCCGTCCTAACAGAGCTTCCACATCGGCCATGCACAAGAAGGCTCGGTAGTCGGCCGCATTCGTCAAGGCATCGGGCCCCTCGAAGTCATACACGTCGAACCACTCCTTCCCCGGCTCATCTATCAGCCCGTCGCGATCGAAGTGCGACTCGATACGATTCGTCACCGCCTCCATCGGCTTCAGCCACTTTTTCGCCTGTGGCAAGCCTCCGATCGTGCGGATGACGTACCAGCCCGAAATCACGAGGTAAGCCGCAGTCTCGCGCGACGACTTCCACTCCGGCGATTCCACATTTACGTTGGGCATCATGTACCCGCGGGCGCCATTGAAGTATTGATCCACCGACGCCCCCACCAGTTCCATCGGCGAAATCCCGTCCTCGAGACGAGGAGCCCACACCGCCTGCTCTGCGTAGAACAACATCGCCAGCCCGCAGTTGATGCTCATCACGCTGTTGCTCACAACGCCGGTATCCGGTCGCCACTGCGTCATGTCCAGCGAGTATTTGGGAAAGCGTGGAAGCCGCGCATCTCGCTTGAGCAGCTCGGGAAGCGGCTCGACTGCCTGCACCGAGAGATGCAGCGTCGTGTGCCATGGCTGCGGTCCGATTTCGTTCAACCCGTCTTCGCTCGCAGGCAGGTGCGGCGTGATGTCTACCGCGTACGAAGTGGCCGGGAACAGCGACGACGGCCTGCGATAGAACGCAGCCGCATCGCCCGTGCGCGTGACGTATGCCGTGCCAAAATCCGGTGCGGCGAGATACGCCGGTACTTCCCCGTAATTCATGAGCCTCGACGGATGGCAAACGAACGTCGTAGGTGTCTGGTTGGCCGCGAATTCGAAGCGGAACAATCCGCCCCGCAGCATTACCGCATGCTTCGCCGTGACCGCCAGCGAGAGATCAAACCCTCGAGCGACTGCCTGAATGGCAACTTGTTCCAACACCCCGGGCGCAACTTCCACCGGCGCATAGCGGAACACATTTCCGGCGCGGGTCAGTGCGCCCTTCCCCGGCGGCGTCGCGCTCTCGAACGGCCGATCCAGCACAGGGTACGCCCCGCTCTGCTGCAACAGATTTACGCCCAACTCGCCCTTTCCCAGCGAATCCAGCGCGAGCGACAAAATGCGTGGCTGCTGCTTATCCAGCACCAGCCGGTACCACGGAGTGCTGATCGCCAAGCTGCCACCGACTTCTTCGATCTTCGGAACAAATGCCGTCGGAGCCAGGCAGGCATGAGGCACGGTCGCGCCCTCGGCCGTCGTTTCGGTCGCAGCCGCAGTGCCGCCTTCAGGCGCATCTGTTCCGAAGACCTCCAACTGCGCCAGTTCGGCCAGCCACGACTGTGGCGTCACTTGAGCCGCGGTCCGCTCGATCACCAGCCGAAAATTGTCCGTGGTCACCGGAGCGAAGTGAACCGTGCAGGTGAGCGTCCCCGGGTCGAAGCGAGCGTCCTTGGCATGAAAGATGGTGCGGAACGCGGCGCCGCGCTCCAGATACTGTCCCGAAAACTCAACAGGCATCGTGGCCGCACTCGCCGCGCGCAGCACGACCTTGTCGATCCACCGCGGCCCCGCGAAATGCACCCATACCCACTGTGGCAGGTGCTGAAACTGGTTGCTTTGCCAATGGCACGGCCCAAGCGCATCGAACGCATCCGCTCCATGATTCACGGGGCACGGAATCTGCTCTTCGGCCTTCTTGCTGCGGAACTGGAACGAACTGTACTCGACCTGCGTCCCCGGTTCACGCGAGGATGCCATATCCCGGTAGTCACTCGGCGACTGGGATCTTCCGCTCTGGCCCAGCGCCATAAATGCGAGAACAAACGCCGCAAATCCTGCTATCTTTTGGAAGAATCGCACGAGACTTAGTACCCTCACTGTCGTTGAGGTCCCCCGGCCTTCTTTCGCAGTTCCAACTCGTGCCAGTGAATCAGAGGCATATGACTCGCTGCACGGCGATGCTGCTGCCGCCTAGCGACAATTCCAGACTATAGCGTCGAGAACGTCATTTCCGCGGATTCGTAACGGGGAACGCCGCAGGGGTCGGAGATGTGCCCTCCAACCGGGTCAACAACCCGGAACTCCGGTTTTCGGCGATCTGTGCTTTGGTTTTGCTTTTACCCATCGTGCGTGGCCCGGGCTGATCGGCAATCGATGACTCATTTACCGGTCTTCACGCTGCTGCACTCTCCAAAGCCTTCGTCGAAAGTGAGCAATGCGCTGAATTCCGCCGATTAGGAATATCGGCAGAATAGGTGTTCCCGGGAGTTCTTGAACGTTGCGGATGTCCCGTTACAGGCTGGCTTTTCTGCTATCCTACCCCACAATCTTGAGGTGTTTCATGGCTCAACCTAACAGCGGCATCGGTAATGTGGCACCCAATACGGCGCTGGTGCAAATGGCGATGGCGTATTCCCGCAGCTGCGTCCTTTGCGCCGCTGCGCGTCTCGGCATTGCGGATGCACTCGGAGATGAAGTCTGCAGCGTCGATCAACTGGCCGAGGCCTGTCAGGCCGATGCCGATGCTCTGTATCGCCTGCTGCGTACCCTGGCCAGCGTCGGCGTTACGCAAGAAACGGCGCCACAACATTTCCGGCTAACCCCGTTTGGAAGGCCGCTACGGAGGGACGTGCCCCAGTCGGCATGGCCAGCCGTCGTTTTCTGGGCGGATCTGCTCGCCGACAGCTGGTCCCTCCTCACCGATTGCGTCCGAACGGGCAAGCCTGCCGCACAGGTGCGCGATCCGAACGTGCCTTCTCGCTGGTCACAAGATCCTGAAGCGAGCTCGATCTTTCGTGCTGTCATGGGCACGGCTCCCGCAGAAGATTACGTTCCCATCGCCAGGGCATGGGACTTTTCCCGCGCGAAGGTGGTGGCTGATCTTGGCGGAGGCGGGGGCTCACTGATTCTCGCAGTTCTGGAACTCAACCCTCATCTACTAGGCATGCTCGTCGATTGGGAGACCAGCCTGGATGCAGCCAGGCCGCGCTTCGCGGACGAAAAGGTCTCTTCCCGGTGCCGGCTGCTCGCGGCAGATTTGACCCAATCTGTTCCAGCCCGCGCCGATGTGTACATGCTCAAACATGTTCTGCACGGGTGTCAGGACCTGAAGGCAATCACGATTCTCAAGAACTGCCGCGCGGTGATTCCCGAGAACGGCACCCTGCTGGTCATCGAATTCATACTGCCTCCGCTGGTCGCTCAGGCAGACCCGCATCTTGAAGGCCACCTGATGAGCGACCTCAACATGCTTGCTGTTACGGGCGGCAGAGAACGAAGTGAGCGTGAATGGAGGACACTCCTTGGAGCAGCAGGTTTTCACTTGACCGAAGCCTACCCGGTTGGCAGCGATGTGGCAGTCCTCGAGGCAAAGCCAGCTTAGGCTGTGACTGTTTTTCGCTTCAAGTCGGTTGTCTCTGTCTATTAGCGCGTCATCGCCAGTGCGTTTTGCGCGCCTGGACGCCCGGGGGACTGTTCGCGATTTTTGTCTTTACAATCCGAAACAGGAGTATATAATCTCCTTATCGGGAGGTTGTCTATGGCAACCCTTCTCAGCTACCCAGAAACTCGGTATACTCCTGAGCCACTTGTCGATTTCAATTCGGCCGAGGAGCGCAAGCGGCTCAGCGGATCTGCCCTCACCGGATTCTTCAAGATGATGGAGATTTGGAAAGTCCGTGATGAGGACGCCAGGATGCTCCTCGGTGGTATCTCGAATGGGCCGTTCTATGAGATGAAGAAGAACCCGAAGCGTAAGGTTCTTGACGTGGACCGGATGTTCCGCATCTCGTACCTTCTTGGGATCTTCAAAGCAGTCAACATCTTGCACGGTCAGGAGCTCGCCGACGAGTGGGTACGGCTTCCGAACAGCAATTCCATGTTCGGTGGGAAGACTCCTTTGCAGTACATGATCGACGGCGGCTTGCCGGCAATGCAGAACGTCCGCCGCCTGTTGGACGCCCGACGTGGAGGAGTGTAGGCCTGTGCCAAGGATCAATTTCAAGCACCAACCAAGCGGGAGGGCAAATGCTCTCCCGCTTCTTTCTGCGATCGCATTCAAGGACACACGCCGGCTCATTCAGTCCAAGTACAGTCCGAAAGCAGAGAGCGTGCTTACCCGGCTGGCTCGCGATGAAGACGTTCTCAGCGAACTCTTTCAGACTGAAAGCAGGACCAACGAACGGCTGGAAGCTGAATTTGGCTTGCTTCCTGGAATAAGCCCACAGGAGCTCGTCGCAAACGTTCCGTATGCGAGCGTCATAAATGCGGCATTCACCCACGCCCACCCAGCCGGAACACGGTTCAGTGGCCCGTTTCGCGGCGCCTGGTACGCTGCAAGAAGAATTCAGACGGCCCAGGCGGAAGTCATATACCATGCGACCGTCTCGCTCTCAGAGGTTGGAAAGTTCAAGGATGAGGTGACCTACGACGAATACCTCGCCAACTTTACAGGTCAGTTTCACGACCTGCGGACCAGCCAGAAATTCGCCGCGGCCCTCGATCCCGCCAGCTACACGCTCTCTCAAACTCTGGGTCAAACTCTCCTCCTGGTTGGATCCCTCGGAATGGTTTATCCGAGCGTGCGCCATACTGGAGGCGTTTGTCTTGTCTGCTTCCGGCCGGCGCTCGTGGCCCACGTTCGCAAAGGGCGGACATTTCGGTTCCGTTGGACCGGCACACCAAAGCCGTCTATCGAGTCGGTTAGCGGTTCTCTGAAGTAACCCTCACCGCACTCCGGACTTGAAGTCATCTCCTCCTCACCTTCCGCTTCACAGGATGATCGCGTTTCGAAAGCCACGCCCTCAGTCCTCGCTTGATTCAGCTCACGATCGGATGGGTTTGATGCCGTTTGCCTACAATTGCCTGCATCTAATCGGATTGGAATGAAGGCGAGCACAAAACAAGCGCTAACCGTTGTGGTTACCGGAGCATCCGCAGGGCTGAGCCGGGCCATTGCCCAGGAGTTTGGCAAGGCGGGAACGCAAGTTGGGTTGATCTCCCGAGATCAAGCGGCTCTTAACGCGGCCGCAGCAGAAGTCGAGCAACTCGGCGGAACGGCCGCCTCCTATGTGGCTGACGTGAGCAATGATCAGGCAGTTGAAAATGCGGCTGCGCATTTTGAAGAGCATCTCGGGCCAATCGACGTGTGGGTGAACAATGCCATGGTGTCTGTGTTTTCACCGATCAAGGAGATGGAACCTGCGGAGTTTCGGCGAGTCACCGAGGTAAGCTATCTGGGCTATGTCCACGGCACCCTCGCGGCCCTTAGGCGGATGCTGCCGCGAAATCATGGCCGCATCATTCAGATTGGTTCGGCGCTTGCTGTCCGGAGCATACCGCTACAGTCAGCATACTGCGCCACCAAACATGCGATCGTTGGATTCACCGACTCGCTGCGATGTGAACTTGTTCATGACAAGAGCCGTGTGAAGGCAATCGTTGTTCACATGCCCGCGATGAATACACCGCAGTTCACATGGGTAAAAAGCCGGTTGCCCAATCTTCCGCAGCCGGTCCCTCCAATCTATGACCCTGAGGTTGGGGCGAAGGTAGCACTACATGCAGCGCTTACCGCTTCACCGCGGCGGGAGTACTGGGTTGGCGGGTCCACGGTGAAGGCAATTGTGGGTCAAAAACTGTTTCCCGGATTGCTCGATATTTATCTAGGCAAGACTGGCTACAAAGCGCAGCAACGTGAGATCCCTGACTCGCCAGATCGCACAAACAACGTGCATCGACCGGTGCCAAGTTCATTTGGCGCTCAGGGTCCGTTCGAATCGAAATCCCACCCCATTAGCCTGGAAGCGGAGGTATCGAAACATCGCGGCTGGTTCATATTCGGGTGCGGCATCCTTGCCGCTGCTCTCTGTGCCAGGAGAATCCTGGATCACTAAATCAGCCGTGGATTGCCCTTGAACCTTGTGACCGGTGCGCTCAGATCGTAGCAAATTCCCGGTTCGATGAGATCGCGATAGTAAGAAGTCAATCGCATCGAATTCGCCAAATGACGCTGTTCCGTTTTCGTCCCCTGTTGACCCATCTTTTTGCAAAGAAACCCGGTCGCTCTTTCAGCCATCGCAAGAGAGGTTGGGCACGTTTTGGGTACAAATTCGCCCAGAATTCGTACCACAATAAATGACAGTTCCTTCAGGGGATATTTTGGTGCCGGGAGGGGGGTCGAACCTTTTCCGGTGTTCGAAATACGCAAGTTGCTGATTTCAGAATCGACAAAATCGCTCAAATCGCCAAGACACAAAATCTGCTGTATAGAATGCCCTCAACAATCAAGTCGCATCCTCATACTCCAGCCGGACCGAGTTTTGGCGAGGGACAAGTTGCGCCAGCAATTGCCGCTTGTGCTCCGGCACGGAGCTATTCTCGATCGCTGCGCATTCTGCGACGTGCAACAACATCGCGCCTGCCTCCCTCGCAAAACGAGTCCCATGTAGTGCGTCATAGCGCTCGAAATCTGGTAGACAATGAGGTCGCATCTCGGCTGGCAAGTAAATTTCAGGTCCCGCGAATCATGAACGGATGTCCACCTTGAAGCGGACACAATCGTCGGCCAGTATCATTTCGTTTGCGCGCACCTTGTCTCATACGAGCGCCCTGGATCAACATAAGAACGGCATTCGTGCGTGGCGCATGCAGAAACCTGCGCCGGGTGAATCTATCGTCCATCGCCTCGCCATTCGAAGGTGGCCGTGGTGTTGATCGGTAACGTGCTGTGAAACGCCCGGCCGTGCCAAACGATCTTGAATGTTTGCGGGTCCGCCGTGTCGTTGTAAGCAATCAGGACCAGCGAGCCATCGGGATTCTGAAAGGCGACGTTCAACACTTTTGGATTGTCATCCGATTGAATGCGAACGGCGCCATTGGGCACGAACTTCGTGAACTGGCCCAGCGTATAGTACTCGGTGGTGTAGTCCACCGTCCCGGCCCGCGCATCGTCGGTGTGCACAACCACGAGGCCGGTGCAGATGGCACAACCGCCACGATGGGGCCCGAGGTTCTCGTCAGTCGCAACCGGCCACTTCACAAAGCTCTCCCCCCAGTTTCGGAAGACGTTGACCATGTCGCGCATGTCCTGCTTCTGCTGCTTGCTGCCGGCGCCGAATCCGGAGCGCTCCGTCATAAACATCTCGATGCCGTAGCGGTCATGCAATTCGGATTGAATGGCTGGCGGGCCGCTATAGCCGTGCCAGGCCAAGCCGCCCACGAAGGGCGAGTTCCGGATCGCCGGATCGGCAAGCAGCGGCTCGACGAGATCGGCGGCGCTCCAGTTGTAGTCGAGAAGCAGGATCTTCGTGGTCAGGTGGTTCTTCTCGAAGGCCAGGAACCAGTAGCCCTTGAGCATCGTCGCCATCTCCGCGGAGGTAATGGTGCGCAGCGACGGGTAATTGACATCCTCGCAGCAGGTGGGCTCGTTATTCAGGCTCACGTAGTTCACGTGCAGGCCATGCGCTTCGTAGGCCTGGATCGCCTTCACAAAATAGTTGGCGTGATGGGCATAGTATTGCGGCAGCACGTCACCAGCTACCAGCGATCCGCTCGACTTCATCCAGGCCGGAGGGCTCCACGCATTGATCATCAGCGTGAGCCTGGGATTCAGCTTCCGCGCCGTGAGCGTCAGGGGAATGACGTCGGTGAGGTCGTGATCGATGCTAAAGTTTGGCAGACTCGGATCATTGCGGTCCGCCGCGTTATCGTCGAGGGTGTACCATTCGCGCGTCAGGTCGCTCGAGCCGACGGGGTTGCGAAGAAAGCTAATGCCGATTCCCTCGACCGGGTCGAAGAGACGCCTCATCACCTCGTCGCGCTGCACGGGCGAAAGCTTTTGATTGATCAGCCACGCGGCGCCGTCCGTAAACGCGGCCCCTCCACCCTTCAGGCTTTGATAGGCCACCCTCTCGTTTACGTGGATCTCTCCAACGCTATCTTGAGAATCCTCTCCGAAGGTTAGGTCGGGCTGCTTCTCGAGGCCGACGACGATTCCGTGTTCATCTGTTGTGGTGATCCACGATTGCACCGGCACCTGCTGCGCCTGGGCGAAGGACCCTGCAAAACAGACCACCGCAACCCATTTCAGCGGCGATACCGACTGACACACCGGTTTGCACCTCGTAAATTCAAGATTGCTACGTTTGTTCAAGGAAGGCCGTTGATACGCCTCCGTCTCAAAATCTACCTATTCTCCAATTCGCGCCAAACCTGGTCCAAGCTCAGCTGGCGCTCTACCAAACGAAAGATGTAATTGAGTCCGATGGCAGCGCAACCTTGAGGATCTGATCTCCGAGTCTGCATTGCACATGTTGCTCGGCGTTGTTGCTGTTCGTCAGCACTAGCACGCGGCTGTTGTCCGGGTTCTCGGCCGCTATGTGGTCGACGCCGGATAAATCTCCGGAAGATGCGAATACACGCGCTCCTCTTTGAATGAGTTTTGAGTAGTGCGGAAATGCATAGTAATTCCCGCTATAGGTGAGTTCCTTTGTCTTCGAGTCGATGGAAACAAGTCCTCCGCGGCGCATGGGACGGGGCGGATTGGTGATGTCTGGCCGCCCGTTCTCATCGAGAAGCAGGTTCCAGACGCAAATACACCTGGCCCAGTTCCGAAGCATGCCCGTAAACGAGCTGGACCATCTCGTCCAGTCCGTTCCGAAAGAAGAATCATCACGCCGGGGCCGCTGTCCCGGGTGTCGCTCCTCCGATGGACCAAACAGATTTGCCGGCGGTCCCCCTTCGGTGAAATACATGTGCTTATCGGGAAACATCTCATGGATGCGGGTCATCGCGTCCGGCGTTCCCGCATAAGAGTGCCAAGCAACACCGTCCACGTACTTGGAGACTTGTGGGTTGCTCAGCTCGTCGGCCACACGGCCCCACAGATTGTAGTTGTGATCGAGAATCCAGATTTTTGTGTCTAGCGATGCCGCTTCCAGGGCGGGCCCCAGGTTCAACGCGGCAAAAACCATTTCATGCTGCTGGGCCCAGATCGTGGCAGGAAAATGTCCGTCCTGGTCTGTGTCCACCTCATTGTTGATAGTGACGGCTTTGACCTTGATTCCAGCATCCGCATAAGCCTGAAGAAACTTGACGAAATACTGGGCGTGGGCGGCAAACCAGCGTTCCTTCATACAGCCGCCGAGCATCGAACCCCCGCTCTTCATCCATCCAGGCGGACTCCATACGCACGAGAACAAGTAAAGGTCGGGATTAATCTGCTGCGCTTCGCGCAACGTAGGAACGATCCAGGCTTGGTCTTGTTCGATGCTGAAATGCTTCAACTCCGGATCGGGTTCCGGAGTGTCATCGTAACTGTACATTTTGGTCGAGTAGTCACTCGTTCCGATGCAGGTTCGCCCCACCGAAAGGCGCAGCCCGGTTGGACCATAGAGATCCGATAAAAACGCGTGACGGGCATCCGGCTCCATAAGATGCAGAAGATAGCTCGAGGTGTCGGTGAAAGCGCCGCCGAACCCGAGGATTTCCTGATAGGTCGTGGCGGGTTCCAGATAAATCGCCAGCGGCGATAATTCCTCGCCGCTTTCCCATTGCGGCGGCGATTGAATGGGTTGGAATTTCTCCTGCGGGGTTGTTCTCCAGGCTCGCACTGGGCCCGGTGCAATCTGAGATTCCGCATACAGCGGTTTTCCCTCTTTTACAACCAGTGCGCCGCCAACCGCTGCGGCCAGTTTGAGAAAGTCTCTACGGTTTGCATTTGGCATCGTTTCCCCCCAAGATTGCAGTTCCTGGAACTGCGCTTACGGCAGCAGTTTCAAACCGAAAAATCAGGCACTGTCTAAGCCTGAGATTCAGACACATCTTCTTAGCAAGTTCAGAAGATATGTCCCACAACCTGCTTAAGATTGGTTTCGCCACTTTGCCAGCAGATTTTTCAGACGATCGTAACTCTCCCTCGGTGTGCCATCCTCCTGGACAAAGCCGTCGTGTCCTCTTCCGTTAAAGTCCCAATAGGTAATGGCCTCTATCCACGGTTTGCTGTAGGCAATCGTGTAAGCATATTCCACCCAGTCCGCCTGAACCGATTCAGTGAAGTCGTTGTGCCATGCCATCTTCTCTCCGCCATTTCCGCCGCCCCAGTATGCATACTGTTCCTGACCTGGAAATGGGGCCAACGAACACGGAAAACCCATCTCGGTGACGTGGATTGGTTTCCCAAAGTGATTGAAGCTCTCAAGATCGCGCTCGAACTCCAGCATGTCGCGCCCGGAGTGATAGTATTGCAAACCTATTGCGTCATATCTGGCATCAGCGTCTCGCAACATCGATAAGTAATCGTATGGACTCTGCTGCCAGGCAGCAGGTCGCCGTTGCCATTTGGTTCCCTCCGGGTGTTCGCCCATATAGTAGTCGGCCCACGTACCTGTGATGTTGATGATGCGAAAGCACGTCGGATCCGTTTCATGCGCTGCCCGCAAAGCCGAAACTGTAAGATCCACGTTGTCCTCGCGGGTGAAGCCGTTCATCCCGCGGTCAACTTCCGGCTGAACGTGTGCTTCATTCACTATGTCCCAAACGTGAACGCGGTGACGATACCGGCTGATCGCTTGCCTCACGTGTTCGAGACAATATCGCTTCGTCTCGTCGTAGCTGATGTTCTGCAACCATTTGGGCGTGTTTTCCGGCTCGAGCCATATTCCCGGGTGGCCTTTTGGGACGATCGTCGTACCGATAAGGGTGTTGAGCGCCGCTTCGAACAAGGAATAGTCGGGATGTCCCTTTTCACGTTCCACCCAGCCTTCGTAGATGGGGATCGTGGTGTAGTTGAATATCGCCGAGAATTGATTGAGCGTGTCAGGATAGCCGGCGGCAAGACCGAAGCCGTTGCAGCCGAAGAGAAACCCAGCCCTCGACGGCCGGTGTTCAATCGCCGTCCTGGCTCGCGCCAGGACTAACAATTCTCCTGCCCAGAGCGAATCTCGCAGCGACTCCATCGATGCCCGCACCTGAGCCGTTCGGTCTGCTCCCGCGGCCTCTGCGCGCGTCAGGCTTGATTGTGCTGCATCGATGCGCTCTTGGGTCTCTGGAGAGATCACGACTCCTGATTGCCGGCAGTCCGCTTCCACCTTGCGCACGGTCGCCATGCGATCGCGCGCAAAGGCATAATTCAGCACGAGCGGGTTCGCGTGGTGCAATGAGCCCTCGTTGTACCCCTCGCCGCCGTCATCGGCGTAGACAAAAACCTCGCCGAAGCCAGGCACAATCAAGGGCAAGGAGATCCGAAACGATTTGTCGGCTGGCGGCGTAAATCGAACTGCGCCTGAACCGGTCTCGAAGGGTACGGTGAACGGACGCATGAGGGAGTCGCAAATGTGAAAGCGCTCCAGTGCAGTCGGCGGCAAAGGCTGTCCATCTGCGTCATACACCAAACATTGGATTTCGCCTGAAACTTCAGCGAAAACGGGCAGAATAGCGGGGCCGGAAAGTGCCGCGCCCGCTAGAGCAATGAATTCGCGACGATTGCAGTCCATCTCGAAAATACCCCCTCGTTCTAGGGATTTGAAACTCGCCAAATCACCCTCTTGCGACCCATCCCGAGGCTCCCTACCGAGCCAATCTCGCGTTTTGTTTGGCTGCTTCGAGATCCCAAGGGAATCGCTTACCATCGTTTACCCGCGCGTTTGGGCACAAGTCGCAAAGAACTTTGCATTTACCAGTTCTTGAACACATTACGCGGCTAACACTTATAGCAGAACAATCGATTGTTTGCAACGGTTTTTATTCAGCGCCGTTTTACACCTCGCCTGGAAGCCAGATCCTCTGGAACCTTCGCGAGCATTCCTTGGCGAAAAGGCTGATGCGGCGGTGAGAATCTCGACGCTCATTCCTTGAACAATTGGCCTGCGGACGGATGATCTCGGACTTTGCTCCGAGCACGAGCATCCAGAGATATTTCACTAGACAATCGATTGTATTTGGCATATGCTTAACATGGCGACTTTTGGAACTCCCGGTAGGGCATACGTCTGCCTCTGAATCGAAACTGCCGGCGAGCGCGCGCCTGAAAGACAAGGTCATCCTGGTGACCGGGTCGACCACTGGGATTGGCGAAGGGATGGTGCGCATCTTCGCGCGTGAGGGTGCGCGGGTCATGTTCCATGGGCGCCGCCGCGATTAAGCGCAAAAGCTGGCGGGAGAGATTGGAAGCAATGCCTCCTTTGCCGTGGGCGCGCTCGAAGATCCCGAGGTTCCCGCAGCCTTGATTGAGAAAACGGTGGCCCGATTCGGAAGAATCGACTGCTTTGTGAACAATGCGGCCATCATGACGCGGGGACAATCGAAGAGACGGATTTCGAAGCGTTCGACAAGACGGTTGCCGTCAATCTAAAAGGACCGTTCTTCCTGATTCGCTCTGTGCTGCCGCACTTTCGCCGGCAGGGTGGCGGACGCATCCCCAACATAGGCTCGGTGAATGCCTATTGCGGCGAGCGTTCCCAGTGCATTTACTCGACGTGCAAAGGCGCCCTGATGACACTCACGCGCAATGTAGCGGACGCGCACGGCGCAGAAGGAGTCCGCGTGAACCTGTTGAATGCGGGCTGGACGCTGACGTCGAACGAGCATGCATTGAAAATGAAAGAAGGCCTTCCTGAGGACTTGCCGGCGAGGCTGCCAAAGGTATTTGCTCCCTCGGGCCGGCTGCTTTCCCCAGAGGAAGTTGCGAGGGCGGCCGTCTATTTTCTCTCCGACGAGACGGCGCTGGTCAACGGCGCAGTTCTCGACTTGAGTCAGTATCCGCGGAATCGGATTCCGCCTGCCCCAGAAGAACGACCGCGACGCCACGCCCCTGATGTCGTTTGACTGCTCCCCGGGTCGCTGCGACGGAAGCGGATCGACGAGCTAACCCGGATCACAGCGATGCTTGGCGAGAGCTGCGGTGATTGGACGCGACCGCAGTGCGATGCCGGCAGATTTGCGCTGCTACCTATCGAGTTGCTTGACAATCCAGGAACGCTCTGCTTTCATCGTGGACAGTTCGAAACGCCGCTGCTCGAAGCCTCAGAGCAGCTTGAGCCGACAGACTCCATCGTCCACTATCGGCTGGCGACACTCTATAGAAAGTCGGGTCGCATGGATGATGCCAGGCGGGAAGTAGAGCTTCATAAGAAATACAAAGATATGAAGGATCAGCTTCGTGCTGTCTACAAGGAACTGCTTATTCAGCCGGATGAGATCCGCGCGGACGAAAATCCCGACGAGGAGCCGTCCGGAAAAAAATGAAGCGGGCACGTGCATGAAGTTGCGGGTTTCCATTTGGAGGGGGCTTGTTGCGCTTTCATTCTTTTGCGCACAGGGGATGATCTTTGCGCAAATGGGCATGGGCACGCCAACGCCTCTATCTCCGGCAGAGCGCAAGAAGGCCGAAGCCGAGAGGACAGCTACCGGTCCGGTTCCGAACTATCCCGAACTTGTCGACATCACGAAGTCAACAGGAATCCGCTTCGACCATAAATCGAGCCCCGAAGGTAAATTCATTGCGGAATCGATGAGCGGAGGAGTTGTTCTGATTGATTATGACGGCGATGGCTGGCCGGATATTTACTTCACCAATGCCCAAAGCGTCGACATGGCCCTTCACGGCGTGAAGTCCCGCAGCGCCTTATTTCATAACAATCACGATGGTACATTCACTGACGTTACTGAGAAGGCAGGAGTGGGATATCCCTGCTGGGCCATGGGCGCCGCGGTAGGTGACTATAACAACGACGGCCGGCCCGACCTGCTGGTAACTTGCCTCAACGGCGTCGTGCTCTACCGGAATAACGGCGACGGCACCTTTACCGACGTGACGAAGGAGAGTGGCCTCGGAAGCGATTCCGGATGGGCGACAGGAGCCGCATTCGGGGACTACGACAACGATGGCTACGCGGATCTGTTCGTATCGCACTATGTCGATTTTCACCTGGACAATCTGCCTGTATTCGGATCGAGTAAGTCATGTAAGTATCTTGGCCTCGACGTGCAGTGCGGTCCGCGCGGCCTGAAGGGATTACCCGACAATCTTTACCACAACAACGGAAATGGGACCTTCACTGACGTCTCGAAACAGGCCGGCGTGGACGACGCTGAGCGCCGTTACGGACTTACTTCGATCTGGTCGGACTTCAACAATGACGGGAAGCTGGATTTGTTCGTTACCAATGACGGCGAAGCAAATTATTTGTACCAGGGCGACGGCAACGGCAAGTTTGAAGACGTGGCATTGCTGGCAGGCGTGGCGGCCAACGAGGATGGAGCGGAGCAGGCGAACATGGGCCTGGCGTACGGAGACTATCTGCATTCTGGGCGCATGTCGCTGGCAATCTCCCACTTTGACATCGAGTACACCGCGCTTTATACCAACGACGGCGACATGAACTTCACGGATAATTCCGTGGCATCGGGCATTGCCAGAGGGACGCAGGGCTATGTCGGCTGGGGTGATGCTTTCGTCGATTTTGCGAACAACGGGTGGCAGGATTTCTTTGTCGTATCCGGGCATGTGTATCCGCAGGTCGACAGCACGCATACGGCAACTCATTTTCTTCAGCCGAAACTGCTCTTCCTGAATCTGCGCGACGGCACATTCCAGAACATCAGCCGCCGCGTGGGTCCGGCGCTCGAAATTCCGCAAGTGAGTCGCGGGCTTGCCGTGGGCGATCTGTTCAATGACGGCCGGATGGAGGCCGTTGTCGAGAACCTGGTTGGCGAGCCGATGATCCTGCGCCCCGAAGGCGGGCCAAAGAACCATTGGGTCAGCTTTCAACTTGAAGGAGTGGAGTGCAATCGTCTTGCGCTGAATGCGCGAGTGCGCGTGAGTGCGGGGGACTTGGTTCAACTGCGTGAAGTCATCAGCGGGGGAAGTTATCTGTCGCAAAACGATCTTCGTCTTCATTTTGGGTTGGGTGGTCACGAATCCATCGATCGGGCTGAAGTTCTGTGGCCGGACGGGAAGAAAGACACGTTGACTCACCTGGCCACCGACCACTTCTATGTTGTGCGCGAGGGACAGGGAATTGTTTCCACGGGATTGCCGGAGCCTCCGACGAACCTTCCCTAGCGGGCAGAGTGCGGATTCGCAGTAACAGAATCGAGCCTATGATAGAAGACGGGCTACGGGTTGGACGTTCCTTGCACGGCTGGCCTGCCGTTGGGCGTTTGATGCTCTGATTTCTTGGTCTGCACATAAGTTGAATGAAGCGAACTCTCTTCACCCATTAACTCTTTTAAGACAATCGTATGTCTTACTCCAATACTCTTTTTGAGGAAATCATGGCGATAAGACCGCGCTGATTCGCTATGTGAATAAATCGTTTAGAAAACATTATCTTTAGCGGAAAACTTTGCATTTCCAGATCGACAAATTTTGTGGCGAGAGAGCCATAATACTATGGTGCAGAGGACTTTATCGCTCATTAGTATCGAGATAATCGATTGTCTAATTTACTCGGACCGTATCGATACCAGTCCAGGGCATGGCGCATGGATTGTGCGCGAAGACAAATAGTAGAAGTCGAGGGGGTAACTGATCATGGTCGGGGCCGCTTCAGTTGATTCAATCGCACTGCCTCGCCTTGCAGATTGCGGCAAGGAGACTTTTGGGTCGCCAAAGACGAGGCCGTCTGCTCTCGGCTCGAATTCAACTCTCAGGACGTGCAGATCGGCACCGAACGTAAGACATTCCGGCTGTGAAGCCGGTAGATTCCTTCACAGCTCACAGAACAGAACAAGGCCGGCGCTTACGTTGATATTGGATTCGGCCGCATTGCCGATCTCGATTGAACGCGGACAAACCATCAAAGCGGCAGCGCGCTCGGACGCGCGGTCTTTGCTCGTCGAACGTTGTAAAATCAACATCAAATAAGCGAATTGAGAGTTGATTGCAACATGAAGGACACCGCCAGCAGCAAAAAGCGAGAACAAAGTACGAAACCGCAGACTCATCAGACAACGAGCCTGAAGCAACTTGCTGAGCATCTAGGGCTCAATCCGGCGACGGTTTCAGTCGTGCTCAACGAGGTGCCTGGAAGGTCGATTCCGCAGGCGACGCGCGACCGGATCAAGGCTGCCGCGAAGTTGATGAACTACCAGCCGAACCTGCTGGCGCGCTCCTTGCGGAGCCGGCGGACTTTGACCATAGGAATTCTGGTTCCGGAGCTCGGCGAGGGGTATCATACGCAGGTCATGCGCGGCATCGGCGATCAGCTGATCCAAGCTGGATATTTTTACCTCACCGCGCACCACCGGCACAAGCCGAACCTAATTGAGGACTATACCCGGATGCTGATTGGCCGCGGAGCGCAAGGGCTCATCGCGATCGATACGCGGCTGGAACATCCAGTCTCCATTCCGGTTGTGGCTATTGCAGGTCACCGGCATATTGGGGGTGTAACGAACGTGTTACTGGATCACGCGCGTGCTGCGGAACTCGCTCTGGGTCATTTGTATGCGCTTGGCCACCGCAAAATCGCATTCATGCGGGGCCAGCCCTTCAGTTCGGATTCAGATGAGCGCTGGAAGAATCTGGTTGTCGTTGCCGATCGGTTAGGCCTCGAGATCAAACCGGAACTGGTCGTCAGTCTTGACCGCGATATGACCTCGCCGGAACTGGGCTATCCGGTGGTGCAGCAGCTTCTGGCCACGAAAGAACCATTTACCGCCATTGTAGCGTTTAACGATATTTCCGCGATGGGCTCCATTCGAGCACTCAAAGACTTCAATCTGCGCGTGCCGGAAGATGTATCCGTGATCGGCTTTGACGATATTAGAGCAGCAGCATTCACCTTGCCGCGACTGACAACCATCAATCAGCCGCTCGAGGAGATTGGCAGAGTCGCAACGCAAAGCCTGCTGAATCGCATTCACAACACGATTCCGCCACGCGATGAGATTACCGTTGAGCCGGAGCTCATAATTCGCGAATCCACAGGCCCCGTAAAAGCCGACGCGCCTCCGTGCCTCGACGATGGTTTAGAGCTACAAAGAGCAGGACAATCGTCTCGCTGAAGCGTCTCGAATCCTTTCCTAAACAAGGACGCATTTGCATCGAGATCGAATCGGGGAATTGTTGTCTCTCGCCACGATACCATACGAGCAGAATAAGTCTGCTTCTAACTGGGGCGAAGCGCGAGGTTCGGCGGCGGCGAAGCGTTCGAGGCAGCCCCGGCAGTTGAGAAAGACCGGCGCTGTCGCCGCATTCGGACTCGGAAGAATGCTGGGTGTCCGGGCGCGAACCCCGATTCATCGTCGGCTCAAGGCTTATCGGCAGCGTCGTGATCTGCAGTGTCCTCCTCGGAGGCGACGCGCATGTCGTGGATGACCTTCTCGAGCTTTTCGTGCATCTGCTTGTAGCGGAGATACAGCTCCACCTGCTGTTTCGCCTCGTCAGTCTTGCCCTGGTGCCGGTAGAGCGTGCTGAGGCGGAAGTGGGCCACGTAGTTGGCGGGGTCGATCTGGATAGCGCGCTCCAGCAACTGCCGCGCGTCGTCGTTCTTGTTCATCTGTATCAGGACCTTGGCCAACTCGGTGCACGCGTCGCTGTCGGTCGGGTCCAATTGGAGGGCGCGCGAATCGTCGGTGTAGGCGGCCTTGAGATCGCCGCGCTGGGCCGCAAGAACTCCCATCGCAAGCTCTGCCTTTTCGTCTGTCGGATTCACATTCAAGGCGGCCTGAAACTCCAACGCGGCAGCGGCCTGCTGATTGGGGTCCTGCGAGTGGTAGAGGAGATCGCCCAGCTCCGTGTGCACGCCAGGAAGCCGCGGATTGATCCGGATGGCTTCGCGGTAGTCGGTGATCGCCTGTGTGGTGTCCCTCTGCTTAGCCAGTTCCCTGGCCATCGCCTGGTGGATCTCGGCACCTGCCGGATCGGCTATGGCCATCGTCAAGATCGCGCGGTTCGCCAGGTCAGAGTGGATGCGGTACGAGAGATAAAGGAGCGAGGGGTCGGTAGGCCGGGATGCCAGCAGAGTCGAGACGATGCTCGCGGCCTTTTCAAGATCGCCGGCGTTCGAGTAGAGGTCCACCAGGATCTCGCCTGCGTCCAGCCGCACTTTCTCATCCGTAAGGTGCGGAAATGCGGCTTCCAGGTCGTCGCGGCCCTTCTGCTGGTCTCCGGTGTGGTCTTCCGCCATTCCCAGCAGCGCTTGGATCTTCCAGAGATCGGGCTGTGCCTGCAAGGTTACGTGCAATTCGGGGACTGCCTCCGCGTAGTCGCCGTGGAAATAAAGCAGCACCCCCAGGTTGCCGCGCGCCTCTATGTTGCCGGGGTCGAGCGCGACTACCTGTTTCAGCTCCGCGATCGCCAGGTCGATCTTCTGCTCCGCCACATAGCGTTTCGCCTTGTTGAGATGATCGTCCGCGCTTTGCGGCGACGCAGGCGGCGCGTTCTGGCCGCCAGCCGCGACGTGCACCCCAACAACAAGCAACACGAGAAATACGATTTTCCGCACCATGGCACTAGATGATACAACTCGCTGAAAACCTGGAGGAAATCGATCACACTGCATCGGTCTCAAGACCACTGCAGTGTGTAAACCGAGTCGGCCGCCAGGTCAAGATCCAGGGCGCTGGTTCCGAGCACCAGCTGAGTCCTCTTCTGCTGCCCGGTATTGGCCAGCACCACCACGTAGCTCCTGTCCGGGTTGGAGAATCCGGCGTGCGAGACCTTGCCCTTCGAGGTTTGCGCCGCGCTGTCGCCCAGGCTGTCCGTCTGAAACACCTTGGCGCCTCGCCGCACGTGCCTGGAATAGTGTGCAAAGGTCCAGAACCGGCCGCTGCGATCCACCTTGTGTGTGTCGTTCCACACCGTAAGAACGCCGCGCCCTATGGTCGGCCATGAGCTCACGTGCTCCTCCGGATCGTAGTGGCCGATATACGGCGTTCCCTTCTCGTCGAGCGCCAGATTCCAAACCGTAATCGATTTGGCCCAGTTTCTCATTATGCTGTTGGCCCACTCGCCCCAATCGGCCCAATTGGCCATTGGATCGGTGCGCGGAACGCCGGGATCGTGTGACGGTCCGCCCTCAGTGAAGTAAGCGTTCTTCTCCGGAAAGGCATTGTGCACCTGGGTCATCCCGGTGGGATCGCCCGCGTATCCGTGCCACGCCACGCCATCCACATACTCGTATAGTTCGGGATTACTCAGCTCGCCGATGGCGCGTCCCCACAGGTTGAAGTTATGATCCAAGACCCAGATCTTGGTGGAGCTGCCCGATTTGCGGAGAAGCGGCCCCAGATATCTGCGCACGAAGAGAATCTCATCCTCCTGCGCCCACAAACACGCCGGATACCGGCCGTCCACCGTGGTGTCGACCTCATTCTGCACCGTGATGGCGTTCATCTCCACGCCTTCGGCCCGATAGGCGTCGAGGAACATCTTGATGTAGCGGGAATAGGGTTCGAGCGTGCTCTTACGGATGGTCCCGCCCAGCATCGAGTTGTTGAACTTCATCCACGCCGGCGGGCTCCATGGAGAAGAGAAAAGAAAAAGGTCGGGATTCAGCTTACGTGCCGCCTTCAGAGTGGGGAGAATATAGGCCTTGTCGTGGTCGATGGAGAACCGCTTCAGCTCCGGATCCGGATCACTGCCTTCGTCAAAGCTGTACACGGACCGTGAGTAGTCACTTGATCCGGTGCACGTGCGGCAAACATTCAGGGCCATCTCATCCGGAGAAAACAGCTCGTGCATCAGCTCGGTCCGCTGCTCATCGGGAATCTGGCTGAGCACCCAGCAGGATGCATCAGTGAACGCTGCACCGAAACCCAGCACCTCCTGGCGGGTCGCGCCCGGATTCAGCACGATCGCATCCGAGGCAAGCTGCGATACGGGCGACCAGCTCAAGGCCGGCCCCAATGCGTGACGCCGGTCGCCAAACGTGCTCCACACCTGCACCGGCCCTGAAGCGGCCGCAGCTTCGGCGAACGCCGGCAACCCTTTCGCCAGGGCCACAGCAGCGGCGGTAGCCGATGCTCCCTTTAGAAAGCCTCTACGTGAACTCTCCATCATGATTTCCGTCCTCTCTCTGTTCTGCGGCGGAACTGCAATCGTTTTCGCCGGTTTCTCTGCGCAGAGATCCACTCTCCGGACAGCATGTTGTTGATTTGCCGCGCATGGCGGCTAAAGCAGGTGCCGCTTCTGTCTCTGGTGCGGGCCATGCGGATGTGGCAGTCTACTGGCGCCCGTCATTGCAGGCATATAGAACGCTCGAGCCGTTCCATTTTTGTGCGTCGTTGGCGCAAAGCCGCCGCTCTGGAGCGCTTCCGCGATTTGAAGCCGAGTCAGCCAAGGCTTGGATCCATCCGACCCGTGAAGTGATCAGCGCGAATGCATGTGCAATACGAAAGGGCGGGGGTCGAGACCCCCGCCCTTTCATTTACTTCGGAAAACCACCCTCTGCGGTTTAGAACGAGAATCGGGCCGAGAGCTGAATCGTTCGACCGCCGCCGTCGGTTCCTGTGATCCGACCGACACTGGCGGAAGGACTCCCGGAGAGCAACGCGGCGTGACTGAGCGTGCTGTTAGGAAGGCTGAAGGCTGGATGGTTGAAGATGTTGTTCGCATCCATCCGAATCTGGAGTTTGCCTTGCTCCCATCCGGGGAAACTCAAACTCTTGGCCAATGAGAAATCGAACCACACCATATCAGGCCCAATTAGCGAATTTCTCGGGTTGGTACCGAAGGTATTCGCTGCCGGCGATTTGTACGCTAGCTGATTGAACCACGAGTTGATATTACCCCCGGAACCCGGATTCCCGGACAGGTTGGGATACCAAGCCGCCTCACTATTGCCATCGGGCGCCCCCGACCCCGCCAGGTCGCCATCTAGGTTAGGGTCGTCCATAACCACCGTAAATGGAGTTCCCGACTCGGCTATGTAGTCACCGGATGCCTCCCAACCGCCCAGCACCGCATCACCTATATCCGAGCTTAGGTATTGATGTCCCTTTCCGAGTGGTACCCTGTAGAGCAGCGTCCCCTTGAGGACGTTTGGCCGGTTAAGATTCGACTTCGCATAGTTGGCCGCGGGATTATACGCGTCCTGATAGTACGAGTCTCCGAACTGTTCCCCCCAGCCGGAATCGTCCATGTCGTCCTTCAGTACGGACCATGTGTAAGCGGCTTCGAGAGCCAAGCCATAGCTCATTGGTTTGTGAAGCATGAATGACGCCGACTCGTAGTTCGAAATGCCATTGTATGAGCCGGTACGCGAGCCGCCGGAACCGACACCAATGCCGGCGAACTGCGGGTACGGCCGTGCCGCCTGGCCCTTGCCGAGATTGGCCGCGGAAAGCTGGTTGATATCGGCCAGGAACATCATGTTTTCCCAATGGGCGCCGACGTATTGCCCCTCTGCCACCAAATTTCCGGGCAAACGATATTGCACGCCGCCCATCCACTGCCAGCCGTTCTGAATTGGGAGTTGGTAAGGGGTATAAGGGATCACGCCGCTTCCCTGGGGGCTTGCAGGGGTAATGTAAGCGGAAGGGGTGCGGGCTGTAGCGCCGCTAAGAATGGGCAGATTCGACCCACTCCCCGATAGCTGCACCACCGGTGTGGTGGCAGTACCGGCCTGGCCGCCGACAAAGCCTGAGCCGAAGCCCATCGGTCCGCCTACGGTGTCCTCGCTCCACAGCGAAGCGTATTGCCCCACGCCGCCGCGCACCACCCACTTATTCGTGGCTTCCCAGGCGAATCCGAAGCGAGGCATCACAGCGGCCTTGTTCGCGTTGCTCTTAGTCCGCGCTCCGCTCGCACCTGCGAACCAAAGCGAGCCCAACGGGTTGATAGGATAGGTTGTCCCTCCGCTGACGTAGGAGCTGCCAAGCGGATCGGTAAGGGTCGGGTCAAATCCACCCGCATGGTTGTACTTTTCCCACGATCCGCCATGAATTTCCGCGCGCACCCCGAGGTTGACGGTCAAGTTCGGCCGCAACTTGATGTCGTCCTGCACATAGAACGAAGGATTGTTGGCCCGCATGTAATGTTTCGGTGTAGTGTTTGTATTCCATGACTGCACATCCCCCAACAGGAAGTCGGTATAGCCAGTTTCCGAGACCGCGGCATTGCTGGTGGTGTACTGGCCAGAGAAACCCAGGGTTGCGCCGTTAATGCCGCCCCAAGGAGTCGAGTTGTCCTGCTCCATCAGCACCTCGACGCCAAAGTGCAGGATATTCTTGCCTTTTATCCAAGTGAGCGAATCCGCGGCAAGGAAGCTGTTCTGGATGAAAAGCGCCTCCGTGTTGGGAGAAATAGTCGAGTTCCCGCCGGTTCCACTGATATTTATCGACGGCAGGACATCGGCGGTAGAGAACTTCAATCCAATCTTGGCCGGGATACCCTTGCCCAGGGACGCTTGAGCATAGTAATCCGCCTCCCGGTTAAACGAAAAACGCGCTTCGTTGACCAGGTTCGCACTGATGGTCCACACATCCGAGAGCTGCCCGTTCCCGCCGTCGGTCGAATTATTCTGGCAATTGACGGGGCAATTCGGACTGCCGGTAGCCAGCACGACCGGCGTGTAGCGCTCGATGATCGAAAAGTCGATGCGGTTCTTCGGAGTAATGTCGTAGTCCAGGCGCCCAATCTGCTTGGCTAGGTTGCCATTGCCAGCCGCCAGATACTTGTAATTGCCTGATAATACGCTGTTTCCTTGCTGGCCGGCGAGGTAGTAATTGCTCTGGATGGCTTTAGCAACCGGATCGAAATCGGCAGTCGGAATCACCAAATCGTTACTGGCGTTCGCAGGGTCAGCGGTCGAGCACTGAGCAATGTCGGCTGCGGTTCCAGACGTTAGAGCCGTGCCGCCGTGCGCAGCGTCAAGGGTCAGAGCATTTCCAAAAAGCTTAGGATCGAAACAGCCTGCCATCATGGCTGCAGTTGGCTCATTAGTCGTGTTGAACGCGCTGTTGGGGTTTTTCAACTGTTGATAGTTGTAATAGAAGAACATTTTGTTCTTGATGATCGGGCCGCCTAGCGCCCCGCCGAAGTAGTTGTAACGCACCTTCCCTTTGGCGCCGTTGTTGAAGTAGGATCTCGCATTCAAGTCGTCGTTCTGGATGTAATCGTAGGCAGAGCCGTGAAATTGACTGCTCCCGCTCTTGAGGATGACGTTGAAGACCGAACCGCCGCCGCCGTATTGGGAGGGAGCGTCTGTGCCAATCACGTTGAGTTCGGACACGGATTCGCTTATGCCCTGGTCGGTGTTGGCGCTATGCGGCAGCCAGATCGAGCCGCCGTCGACCAGATAGCTGGAGAAGTAGGGCATGGTTCCGTTGATGGCCTGATCGAACTGGGGGTCCTGATTATTCCCGCCGCCACCGTTGCCGTGGCCTCCTGATACGCCAGTAGCGCCGGGAAGCAGCTTCAGCAGTTCTGTGTAGCCATTGGACGGATTGGTGTTCGGAAGGTTGCTCAACTGGTTGGTTGTCAGGGTGGTTGACACCTGGGCATCCTCCGTCTTGAGCAGAGGAATCTCGGAGGCATTCACCTCGACCACTGCGGTGGCCGTCCCAACCTTTAATTGGGCATCAACGGCAATGATTCCGACTTCAAGCGGGATCCCGCTGCGCTTGTATGATGCGTAGCCCCCCTTGCTGAATTCAACCGTGTAGGTTCCGGGCAGAATCGAATTGGTGTCGTACAGGCCGTCGTTATTCGTCACGTACTTATTGATCACACCGGTATCGGTGTTCGTTACGGTGACGTTTGCGCCTGGCACCACCGCACCGGATGAGTCGGTCACAGTGCCGCGAATATCACCTGAGTTTGAATTTTGCGCGCAAACGGAACTCGCCAAACCGAGAGCGAGCCCGCAAAACATCAGCATCCAGCTTCGCCTAATCATCCTGCCTCCTAACGCGTCTTTGCACTGAAAGACACGGGAATCGATAGCTGGCCCGTAAGACAAACGATTGTGTTCGATGCGAAAATCCTCATCGCCCGAACGCGGGCCCGATTTAACCACGCGACTGGGGGGGCTGTCAAGGGGAAAATTGTATACGATATTCAATGCTCCCCCGAGGAGCATGAATATCGCTCAAGATTGGCTTCAATCTGTCTGAACGAGGCGGTGCAGGAACCAGCAAAAACCGATTGTCTTGAGCTCGACCTAAGTCCTCTAGTAAATCGCTTCAGGCCAGCCGGAGCGGGCCAGAGCTTCTCGCTTTGTACATTGCCTTCAGGCCGTCACGTGCGGCTCTCACATGTCACTTGGCCGGCCCGGGAAGAATTTCGACACTTTCTCCGTCTCCGGACATACCGAACAACCGTTTGTCCTCGCTACTGGCCACCGCCAAGCGCCCGATCAAAGAAATGCGCCATGATCTGGTCCGCCTCGTGGGACTCCGGCAGATTCGGGTTGTACCAGAAGCAGTGATTGAGCCCCTCAAAGACCACAAGCTGCGCATTAACCGCGGCGCGCAGAAAGGCGCGGTGCAGAATCGTGGTGTCGCTCAGCAGCATGTCGCGCGTGCTGGTCATGAACAACGTGGGCGGCATACCGTGCAGGTCGGCGAAGATCGGAGAGAGAACGGGATTCTTCGGATCCGCCGAGCCCACATACACGGCCAGCCACTGCACCCCTTTCGGCCGCGTGTCCGGAGGACCGGAGAGGCCGTGCACGCCGTAGATGTATTGCGAGTCGCCCGTCTTCGTGAAGTCTCCGCCGCCGGAAAAGACTCCCAGCGCTCCGGGAAGCGGTAACCCGAGATGCTTAATCTCCACGGCAACTTCAGGTGTAAGCACAGCGCCCGCCGATGATCCATAGATGGCAATCTTCTCCGGCTTGTAGGTCTTGAGCAGTTCCTTGTACACCGCGACCGCATCGTCCACCGCGGCGGGAAACGGATGCTCCGGCGCGAGGCGGTATAAGACAGCCACCACCTTGGTCTGGGTCAGGTTGGCGATCGGAACGGACTCGATCAACGAGCCGGAATCGCTCGTGAAACCTCCGCCGTGAAGATTAATGAGCACACGATCGGCATTGGCGGGCGGGATCGCCAAAGGTGCGACGATGTGCACCGGCACGCCGGCAATCGCAGAGGACTCGATATCCACTGGGTAGTTGGCTTCATATGTTTCGAGCGCAGTCTGCTTGTGGGCCTCCGAGCGGACCTGGGCGACGGAACTCTTGCCCGTGACCTCCGTGCCGGAGTCGTCCGGCACAAGAGACTCCTGCGCTTCAGGGCTGATCGTCTCCGGAACCGGAACGAAACGCGTGATGTATGCGGTTCCGTGTTCGTCGATGCGGCTGGAGACCGCGGACTCAGAAGAAGCGGCGGTTATTTGCTGGGCAAGCAGAACCTGCGATGTCAAGAAGGTAGCCATCGCTAGGCAAGAACGCAATCTCATAGTGGCTCCAATCCCGCCCGCAGCGCACACAAACCGGAGCGGCGCGGCATAAATCGGTTAAATCAGCAGAAAGTTTTAGAGGATCGCACTGCCGCCTGTCAACGCGAGCTGGAGCGAAAGTGAATGCTCGCTCCCCAACTGGCTCGAAGTGAAAGCGCGGATCTCGCCACCTCTCGAATGCCCAATTCCCCGTTGGCATGCAGCTTGACGGATGCGCGGCGAGGAACATGGAGTTGACAAGATCCCGAGCGTGGGATAAGACTTCGTTCGCAGTTTGTCAATACCGGCCGTCTCATCTAAACCCTTTCAGTCGCCGAGAGGGACAAACGATTTGCCTCTGTCTTGCACGACGAAAACGATCACGCAATGCATCGAAAACTATCCCGGGATGCATCCCGGAACGGAAAGAAGAGAGAAGAGACATTGAAGGAGCAAGCAAACCTTCCCGACCCTGGGCTCTCACCCGCACACGGCATCGGTCGCCGCGATCTGCTGCAAGGCGCCGCGGCGCTTTTGGGAACAGCCCTGGTTTCTCCGCACGGAGCTACAGCGCAAACTATCCCGGAACCGCCGGCAGCGAAAGAAACCGGGTTCGTCCCTCCCTCGGTCATCGCATCTGATGAGACCGCGATCACGGAAACTGCCACCGGCAAAGTGCGTGGCTATATTCACGAAGGAATCTTCACTTTCAAGGGCATTCCTTACGGCGATACCACCGCCGGCAGCGGGCGGTTCGCGCCGCCGCGCGCTCCGCGGCCGTGGACCGGCGTCCGCAGTTCGATGCACTATGGACCCGTTTGTCCACAGGCTCCACGCGGAACCTGGGGAGAAGATGAAGAGTCTTTCCTTTTCGACTACGATGATGGCTACCCCGGCGAAGACTGTCTGCGCCTGAACATCTGGACGCCGGGCATCAAAGGCGCGGGCAAGCGGCCGGTGATGGTCTGGCTGCATGGAGGTGGCTTCGTTTCGGGCTCGTGCCAGGAACATCGCTCATATGAAGGCGAACGTTTGAGCCGCCGAGGAGACGTAGTGGTGGTCTCGCTCAACCACCGGCTCGGTCCGCTGGGATTCCTCAACCTCATCCACTTCGGTGAGCCGTATGCGGCCTCGGCGAACTTGGGCATGCTCGACGTTGTCGCCGCACTTGAGTGGGTGCGCGACAACATCGGCAACTTCGGCGGCGACGCGAGCAACGTCACGATATTCGGCCAGTCCGGCGGAGGGGGCAAGGTTGGCGCTCTGATGGCGATGCCGGCGGCTCAAGGGCTCTTTCATCGCGCTATCGTGCAGAGCGGATCGTTCCTGCGCGCACTCGTGCCGGAACGGTCGGAGATCCTCACGCGCGCCGTCTTTGACGAACTCAACCTTGGCCCTTCAGAAGTGGACAAACTCCAGAGTCTTCCTCTGCAAACGTTGATCGCCGCAGGCGACGCGGCATTGCTCAAGACGCATCCGCCCACACCACTGGTCTGGAACCGCGTGGCCGACATTCTCGGCTGGGGTCCTGTGGTGGATGGCAAGTTCCTCCCTCATCATCCCTTCGCTCCCGTTGCGCCTGCCATCTCGGCGCAGGTGCCCATGCTGATTGGCACCACGCTCAACGAGTTCACAACTTCTCTGAATCATCCCGAGTATGAAGCGATGACTGAGGAGGAAGCCAGCAGGCGATTAAACGACATGTATGGCGTTGACCCGAAGCGCATTCTCGAAGTCTTCCGCGCCTCGCATCCCAGCGCAAAACCCTTTGACCTGTTCTCTCTTGCCATGACCACGCAGGTTCGCCAGGGAGCCGTGATCCAAGCCGGATTAAAGGCCGCGCAGGGCACGCCCGCGTATCTTTATTGGTTCCAGTGGAAGACGCCAGTGCTTAATGGCAGACCCCGCTCCATCCACTGCATCGATCTTCCCTTCTGCTTTGACAATACCGACCGCTCGGAAAACCTGACCGGGGGCGGCCCGGTTCCGCGAGCCCTGGCGGCACCGGTGAGCGAGGCATGGATCCAGTTTGCGCGCACCGGCAATCCGAACCACAGCACCCTTCCGCACTGGCCGGCGTTCTCGATGGCTACCTGCCCCACGATGATCTTTGACAACACATGTACCCTGCAGAATGACCCCGACAGAGCCGAGCGGCAGGTCATTCAACGCACCTGACCACGTGCCGGCGGCGCACCCATTGCATCGCGAGCCACGAGCCGATGCGCACCATTTTCAGCAACTGAACACTTGATCGAGGAAAAGATGTCCGCTTTGACACGCACCAACCGTCGTGAATTTCTCCAGCTCTCCGGCTCCGCTGCTGCGGCCTGGGCCGCCGGGTCCCGCGCATGGGGTCAGCTGGATCTAAAAATGCAGCCGCTTCGCGCTTGGGTGACGGCCGATACCCGAAGATTCGCCCAATTCGACTGCCCGAACTGGAAACCGGCGGAAGCCAACACACATGCTGTCGTCCAGATCGATCCGAATACCTGGTATCAGGAGATTCTTGGTTTTGGCGGAGCGTTCACCGACGCCTCCTGCTATCTGTTCTCCAAACTCGCGCCCGCCGACCGCGAGGCCGTTTTGCGGGAACTGTATGGTCCGGATGGACTGCGCTTCTCCGTCGGCCGCACCTGCATCGGATCGAGTGACTACACCACGAGCATTTACAGCTTCGACGAGAGCGCGGAGCCCGATCCCGAACTAGCCAAGTTCAGCATCGATCACGACCGCGCCTACATCCTTCCTACACTTCGTTCCGCCCTGGAGTTGAATCCCGATCTGTATTACTTCTCCGCTCCGTGGAGCCCGCCCGCCTGGATGAAGTTCAACAATTCCATGGAGGGCGGCTCGATGCATCGCAAGTACTTCGGATCGTATGCCCAGTACTTCGTCAAGTTCCTGAAAGCCTATGCGGAAGCCGGCGTCACCGTCCGCGCCACCTCGGTGCAAAACGAAGTCGATACCGATCAGGATGGCACCATGCCGGCGTGCATCTGGTCGCAACAGGATGAAGTGGTCTTCGTCAAAAACTTCCTCGGACCGGCCCTGCGGAATGCCTCACTTGACACCAAAATCTGGATTCTCGATCACAACTACAATCTGTGGGGCAGAGTCATCGATCAGCTCAGCGATCCCGACCTTTGCAAATTCGTCGACGGTGTCGCCTGGCACGCCTACGAGGGCACCGCAGACGCGATGACCCGCGTGCACAATGCATATCCCAATCAGCACGCCTACGCCACGGAATATGGAGCGGTGATTACCAGCCCGGACTTCGAAACCGACTGGAGCACTTGGTCGAACACCTTCACCGATGTGCTTAAGAACTGGGCACGCTGCATCGTGGGTTGGAACCTGGCGCTCGATGAAAAAGGAACGCCGAACAAGGGGCTGGGGCAGTCAGGCGGTATCGTCACCATCCATTCGGAGACGCAGAAGATCACCCGCTGCGGCCAGTATTAGGCCTTTGCACACTATTCGAAGGTGATTCAACGGGGGGCCAGGGTCATTGCATCGACGGGCACGATGCCCTATCTGGATCACGTGGCCTTGGCAAATCCTGACGGCACCCACGTGCTCGTTCTCACCAACCGCGCCGGGCTTGAGATGCAGGTTCCCTGCCGGTTCGCCAACTCGGAGCTGCAAGTGACGCTGCCCGCAAATTCCGTCGTCACGCTGTTGTGGTGATGCCCGGCCGGTTTTCATGACGGCGAGGGCTTCATAAGTCTTTCCAACCCATTCGCGACAGGAGAGATCCATGATCAATGAAATCGAAAGCCTGCTCAACGAATTTGAGAGTGGCAAACTGACCCGGCGCCAGGTTGCGGTTTCTCTCGCGGCCTTGACCGCAGGGGCGCTCCTTTCTCCGGTCTCGCGGGCGCAGGATGCAGGCCCGCAGAGTTTTCCGGCCATCAGCTTGAACCATGTCACCGTGCGCGTTCCAGACCTCCAGCGAACGTCGCGCTTTTACCAGGAGTTCTTTCAGATGCCGCTGCGGCAGCACTCTCCAACCGTTCATATCCTCGGCGTTGGCAGATCTTTCTTCGGCATCGAACAGGGCGATAGTCAATCCGGGCACCTCGATCACTACGATTTCGGAATCACCAACTTCAAGGCCGACCAGATCCGCGCAGCCCTCCGTAAACGCAACTTGGAAATCCAGGACGAACGCTCGTTAGAGTCTTTCAAGTTCCGCGATCCCGATGGATTTCTGGTGCAGGTCAACGGCCCCGACTATGTGGGGCACGTAAGCTGAACAGCATTCGCATGTATCGCCGGCTGCCGGCCCGCATGGGCTGCGCCGCAGCGGTGTACTCCAGCGGAGCGAATCATGAATCGTCGAAAGTTTCTCAGGAGAGACTCCTGCCAGGCTGGGCACAGGCTTGCACGTTATGCAAGCGGTTTCGAGAGGTCGGCATCGATGGATACCACATCGGATGCCGTCGACAGCGCGGGCGGCGTCCGCGTGAACCAGATCGGAACCATGAAGAACCAGCCGCATCTCACGAGAATCCGCCTTGCTCTTTTATCTATATCCGTGGCTCTGTTAGCAAACTACCCCGCACGCACCGCCGCGCAGGCAGCAAATGCGCAAGCGAAAGCGGCGCCACTGCAGATCGGCGGCTTGGCGCCCGTCACGCTCAAGCGCGCAGCCACAAGCAAGGGGGACAAGCCTGAATTCCTTTCGCTTACTTTTCTGCCCGGCCTGGGAATGAACGTCTTTCAGATCACGGCCAACATCCCGGGCAAGGGGGAGATTCACATCCTCACATCTCCTTCGCTCGAAGAGCTGGCCAGACGGCTCAGTGGAAGCTCCAACGGCATGGGCGCCAGCTTCGGCACGGCATTTCTCATTCCGTACCCCAACCGCACCTTCGGCGAGCTCTCCACAGATGGAACCACCCTCACCACGGAGTGGCATGGCCACAAGCTCGCGCTACCTGCGATTCCGCGGTTCCGCAATCCGGCGGCATCGCCATCATCGAAAGGCGTGGTTATGCACGGCCTAATCTTCAAGGATCATGGACAGGACCTGTACACCAAAGCAATCGCCGACGGCCAGACCGCGACGGCCGTAATCCACGCCGGCAGCTTCGGCGGCCACTGGCTCTCCGAGACCGATCTGCACTTCACGTTTACCCTCACTGGCAACGCGGTGGATGAGAAGATCACAGCGACGAATATCGGCCACGAAGACGAGCCCATGGCCATCGGCGCCCACCCTTACTTTGCCATTCCTAGTGAGGACCGCGCCCAGGCCCGGCTTGTCATTCCGGCAGAGAAGATCGCCGGGATCACCAGTTATCAAGAGGAGATGCCGACCGGAGAGCTGAAGCCTGTGAGCGGAACCTTCTTCGATTACCGGGCTGCGGAGGGCGTCCCGCTGGATGACCACTCGCTCGACGACAACTTCTCCCACTTGCTGCGGACCCACGGCGCGGTCGAAGTGAAGCTGATCGATCCCAAGGCCCACTACGGCATCGACGTCGAAGGCGTGTCGCCGACGATCAAGACCGTGCAGGTCTATTCTCCGCTGGGCAAGAACTTCGTCGCGGTCGAAGACCAGTTCAACTTTATCGATCCTTTCGGCAAGGAGTGGAAGGGCATGGATACTGGAATGGTTACGCTCCATCCGAGCCAGTCCACGACGTGGGAATTACGCCTGCGCCTGCTCACCCCGGCCGATTCTTCAAACTAATCCGCTTCGGCACGCCGTCCGGAATTGGAGCGAGCGCAGCGTTCGGTGAAAGATCGTAAAAGCCGCAGGGCCCCGCCAACTTTTGATTTCCCAATCGAAATGTAAAAACGTCGGCCGGACTGGAGACGAAAGCCGCGAGGAGGATCCGGGCCTGCGCAAAAGCGTGCCCGTACGTCAGCCAACCTGGAAAAGTTCGATTCCATGCGCTTTGCCGAGATTGCCTGAGTACTTCTTTTCCGTCCCATTGTTCCAATGCTCAAATACACCGAGGCTGCGGCATCGGATGCCGTCGCGTTCAGGATCGTAGAACGTCTTGGATGGTGGGTCATTCGCCAGAGCGGCTTCGCGCAGGTAATTATCGGCATTCGCGATATCCGGAAGAACGGGCCATTCCGAAGTCAAGAAATCGAAGCCCACTGAATCGATCGCCACGCCGTCAAGCGACAGGAAGATGCTGTTCGGCCAGGCATCATTGAAGGGCGCCATGTTCCATTTACGGTGTGGTGGACCATCCACATTGTCGTTTCCATATAGCCCGTCAATCAGAAAGAGGACGGTCTTCTCGCCGAGGTCTTTGTGGCCCAGGTAATCCACGAATGCGGAGTAACTGGCCGAACCGTCACCGTTATGAGCGAAACCATCGTGCGCGTTCTTGTGCCAGTCGGTATAGATGCTGGTAGCGCCAAACAGATTCTTTGCACAAAGTGTCACGCCTGAACTCACGTGTGCTCGCAACACCGCAGCATCGATGAGGTACGTGGCCTCAACAACCGTGGTATCGAGCCCCGTAGCGTTGCGACTTGTAATCGAGAACGGGATTGCGTTCGGCTTAAACTCGGCCTTCGCTCGTCCGTCCCCGCCAATATGGTCCACGAAGAATACGGCGGGAAATTCATGGTGAATCTTGTCGTAGAGATAACTCGGAATGAACCGGCTGGAATCGAAGACGGTGATCGCCGATTGCGGCACTTTTCCGGGCCCGGTCAACTGCCTGACGAGCGAGAGGATCAAGTGGGGTGACGTGTTCAGGCGATCGATCGTACCGTGATCTACCGTGTTGTTCAGGTTCGCCTTGATTGCGATCTTCTCACCAGCCTTGTATCCCGTGTTGCCGCGACCATGAGTGCGGTTGAAGTAGTGAAAGATCGCGCTCCAGGCTTCGGAATCGCTTTTTTGATCTGTAAGGCCACGGACGGAACGGGAAACCATTCCGTCGATTACAGACTGGTTGTTGTTGGCGTCTGTCCACCAGGAACCAGTTCCATCCCAGGTCACGGCCGCCGGGTTGTGCGCCCAGGTGACCCGGCCGGGAACTACGCCTCGTGGAACACCGAGCGGCGAAAGCGCGGGTTCGAACAAGGAGGAACGCAGGCTGCTGGCAGCTGCAATCGATAGAGCGAATTGCCGGCGCGTCATTTCCATTCTTTGAATGCTCCTGTCAGGTTCAAGAGATTCAACGATGAGTTCTTTCCAGCTCATTCGATCGATCCAAAGATTGCTTCGGGTCTGGAAGAGCGATCGGGCCGATACGCACAGTCAGCCTCAATACGCAATCTCAGCCTGCCTTCTTGAAATCAAAGTATGCGAGGTTCATTTGTCCTTCGGTCAGGATGTGCACCGTGAGCACGTTCGTTCCGCGGGCAAGCTTTACCTTTAGGATTCCAGGCGCAATGTTCCAGTGGTGCCACTGCCGCCAGGCAACGGGATCCGACGAATCAAAAGTAGACTCGATCTTCAACTCGCTGGTTGCGGGCTCACCGTTCACGTCGAGCGAGATAGTTCCTCCCCGGTTCGAAGTGTAGAGCAGGTCCGCACTATACCATCCGGACGCCTTCACATCGATGGTGATGTTGAACCACTCCCCAGGCACGGTCCAGCCCACATAAAACATGTTCGCCGGTGGTTGCAACTTGTCATATTGCGTATTGTCGATCGGCGGGTTCCGGTCCATCTTTGTATAGGAAATGTCCACGCCTTCATTTATCCGGAATTCATTAAGGTAGGAACCGTCTGCCGGATTGAGCGCTCCGCTGCCGTTGTTCTTGGCGTCGGAGTCGTGATAAGCCACGCCTTCGCCGCCGCGATCGTAGTAGGCGCAATACACTTTGCCCGGGATCTTCTGCGGGCCGCCGTGATAGCGGCTGTCTTCGTAGGGAGAGCCTTTGTAATGAGCCAGAAAATCCTGCCGGGAAGCGCACTTGGCTCCGACAGCTGAGAGCGTGATCAGTACCGTCCAGACTTGCAGCCTTCTTGTATTCACTACGCACCCTCCCACGTTGATTTTACGGTGTCCATTATG
Organism: Candidatus Sulfuritelmatomonas gaucii; assembly: GCA_900290245.1. Classification (GTDB taxonomy): domain Bacteria; phylum Acidobacteriota; class Terriglobia; order Terriglobales; family Acidobacteriaceae; genus Telmatobacter; species Telmatobacter gaucii. The sequence continues at coordinate 88,153 of OKRB01000118.1, forward strand.
CGCCAGAGACAAACGGTTGTCTATACCATAACTGCGTCTTTGTTGACATGTTGGAGGGCATTTCAATCTTGGCGTGCCCGGCAAACTCTGTATCAGTGGTGATGAGACAAACTGATATGGAGGGAGCATAGGAAGGGGAATGGATTGGTTGAACGCATTGAACGTCTGGCCATCAATACGCAGCTTGACTCCCTCCCGGATCGGAAAGGTCTACGTGATGTACATGTCCGAATACGTGAAGTGGGGCCCTCGTACCGAGTTGCGGCGAGAGCTCCGCATCGCGCTCGCGTGTCTGGTGGGGGGAGTTGCCTAGGAGTTGCATATCTGATGGCCTACGTGCATCCCTTCACCGCCCTGGTCCCGCACTGATGCACCGCCTATAGCTGCTGGTTTGGCCGGGCAGCGAGTCGGCGATCAGGGCAGCAGAGCCTTCATCGAGACGCATATTTTCAGGGCTCTTGAGGGGGATGGAAAATCGGCGCTTCCGCAGAAAGGAGCCCGCTGCGCGGCAGCTTGTTGGATGAGTATTTCAAGGTATGGAGAAGTCTATCCACCCGACCTCTCAATGTCGGATAGGGTTGGTGTACTCTGTGCCTATGCAGCGAAGAGACTTTCTGAAATCCGCATCTTTTGCCGTTCTTATGCCGCGTTTAACCTCGCTGATGCCGCAGTTGCGCTCGGCGGTCCCGCTCAAAATCACCGACATCCGAATCGTGAAATTGAAGGTGGTTCGCGAAACCGGCGAGATGGAAGCGGCGTGGAATCCAGGAACAGTGAGCACACATCGGATCGGCGGCGGCTCAGTCGTCGAGGTTCAAACCGATCAAGGACTTTTGGGCATCGGGCCGGAGATGGACCCTGCTTGGCTGATGGCAGCCAAGACACAGCTCATCGGTAGGGACCCGTTCAGTATGGAGCAGTTGGCCGGTCCGCTCCGCTATTACCTGGGTGGAAGCCCACGCACAGTTTCGGCTCTGGAGATTGCGCTGTGGGACCTTATCGGCAAAGCCACCGGCCAACCTCTGTACAAACTCTGGGGCGCGGACAAGGATCGGGTACCGGCCTATGCCAGCATGATCCAGCTTTCCACTCCGGAAGAAAGAGCCCGGATGGCGGTCCAGCTCAAATCGCAAGGTTGGAAGGCAATCAAGCTTCGGGCGCATTACCTGACGTTGAAGGAGGACGTGCAACTGGTCGAAACGGTACGCAAAGCGGTGGGCGACGACATGGTCATCATGGTGGACGCCAACCAAGCCCAGTCTTTTGGCACGTGGCAGCCGGGGGTGATGTGGGATTTTCACCGCGCTCTGGAGACCGCGCGGGAACTAGAGCGTTTGAACTGTCTCTGGCTGGAAGAACCGCGGCTACGCTACTCTTTCGATGAACTGGCCAGATTGAGCA
>OKRB01000118.1:89563-89937 GCA_900290245.1 Candidatus Sulfuritelmatomonas gaucii
CCTGGTGGACATTCCCATCGCCGGGGGAGAGAACAATCGTGGCGTGCACGAGTTCCGTTGGATTCTGGAGCAGAATGTCTTCAGCATCGTGCAGCCCGATATTCTGGTGGCCGATGGCGTCACGGGCTTTCGCGAGATCGGGGCTCTGGCTCAGGCACACCACAAGAGATTGATTCCCCATCACGGCGGAGGCAATCTCGGCACCATCGCCCAGCTCCACGCCATCGCCTCCTGGCCGAACTCGCCATGGATTGAGATCCTCCACGATCCGCCCGTCGCCGCGTATACCAATGGTTTCGCGATTATGGAGAACCCCCCACAAGTGGACAAGGAAGGCTATCTTAACTTGCCACAGGGTCCGGGTTTGGGTGTGG
>OKRB01000139.1 GCA_900290245.1 Candidatus Sulfuritelmatomonas gaucii
ACCTGAAGCCTCTTCACCAAATGTGACGAAGAACCCATTTTCACTTGCTAACGACACTGACGGGTAGGCGACCAACCACTCGGAATCGTGGAAATGAGTGCATTGGCCTGTTCTCGTCAGTTGAGAATGCCAGTGATGCGTTCAGTCCGGCGACTTCGTCGGCGGTGAACCGTGTACCAGCCGCACCGATGTCGTTGACCATGTGCGTCGAGGGTGCCCCATCCTTGACGCGGTCTTATCGCGGCAAGGGTGGGAAAACAGGGATCTCATCTTTCCTTTTGATCTTGTCAATCCCTTCATCCTTTCGGAACCATCCAACCACCTGATTCCACGCTCATTTTTCCCCTGGCCAACTCTGCAGATTATTTCCCAGATATCGCTAAGCTTTAACTATGGAAGTTATAACGATGACCAAAACTGCACAAGTCGAAACTGTCGAATCCGAACCGAACCCAACTGCGGAGCTTGAGGCCAAACTCAATGACATCGAAGGGGTTGACCGTCCTGCCGAAAACCCTGCCGTCCTACGCTGTATACGGGCCTATAACCGCGCCTTCAAAAGATGCCTTTCCAAAGATCCGGCTGCGACCTCCGAAGACGCCCAAAATGATGGCAGAGGCGCCTATCTTCGTGCCATGCCGCCCCTCGCCGGAATCAAGAACATTCGTGACTTTATCGCTTGCGTTACCTTTGCCTTGCTCACAGAAGTGATCGGCCCGGAACAGGCCGAAAACTACTTCGGCGCTGCCCGAGTCGCCCTCGGCGCCATTCGCTGTGGGTCAAGAGCGTCGTAGACCATCGTCCCCACCAGTCGCGGAGCGCGGATTTCTACCGTTTTGGGGGACATTTTCCACACTAACTATTGTGGAATCAACAACCGATCCGAAGAAAACCGGTCAAAAGCCGGAGTTGCAAATTTTTCTTGCCGTTTTGAGGGCGTTCTTCGACGCTAACTGTTTTGGAATCAACAAATCGATCCGAAAAGCGTGGTCAAAAAAGATCAAAAACGTAACCAATAGAACGCAAGGATTGCCGACAACCCAACCTCGAACCCAGCGCCAACCGCCCGGCCTGCGATCCGTTCCGATCGCTGCCAGGCGTTGGGTGCTAGGTTGTATCGACATATAGGGGTGCGCGTCGTTGCGAGTGAAAATCGGGTCAGACACCGGGGTCCCCGCAGACAGGTTTTCGTCTGTGGGGTGGAGGCGAGGCGGAGGACGACGGCTGTGGCGGGCCCACTGCCTAGGACGACAACGAAGTATGGCGCGATTTTCGCCGCAACCCTTTGGGCCGTGGCCGATTTTGCCGATTTCGTTGTCGCTCCTCGCTAGGAGACACCCGGTATCCGTCACTCGTCGCTCCTAGAACTCGGAAAAATCGGCTCTCGGCGACACGCGCCCCTATATGTCGATACAACCTAGGGCGCGCATGAAACTGAAACGAAGTCTACGCCGCGTTCTCGTTGGTGGCCCGTGAATCCACGGCGCGCACATTGAAGTGACTCATCCGAATCGAGAGCGCGCGTTCGATTTTTCGCAACTCGCCGCGCTCGGCCGGTCCGGCAAAGGTTGAAGCCACTCCCCTGGCCGAAGCGCGGCCAGTGCGTCCGACGCGGTGCACAAAATCCTCTGCAACTTTGGGCATATCGAAGTTGACCACGTGGGCGACGTTGGCCACGTCGAGGCCACGCGCGGCCACATCGGTGGCTACAAGCACACGGTGGCGGCCTTCAGTGAAGTTGCGCAGCGCCGAGTTCCGCTGCGCTTGCGTGCGGTCGCCGTGAATCTGGATGGCCGCATGGCCGGAGCGAGCTAACCGCCGTGCGACCCGGTCGGCTCCGTGCTTGGTGCGCACGAAGACCAGGAAGCTGCCGTTCTCAGCGTTGAGCAAATGTTCCAGGAGCTCCTGCTTTTTGTCCGGATTCACGCTGAAGGCGCGCAGCTCGACGTTCTCGGCCGGCTTCATGGTCGAGCCGATCTCGATGCGGACGGGGTTTTTGAGATAGTTACGCGCGACTTGCTTGACCGCGCCTTCGAGTGTGGCCGAGTAGCACAGAGTTTGGCGCTGCGCAGGGATCACGGAGGCGATGCGGCGAATGGCCGGTTCGAAGCCCATATCGAGCATGCGGTCCACTTCGTCCAGCACCAGGATCTTGATCCGGTCAAGGCGAACAAGGCGGCGCTTGAGATAGTCCTCGAGGCGGCCGGGCGTGGCGACGATGAGGCGGACGCCGCGACGAATGGCTTCGATCTGCGGACGTTCATTCATGCCGCCGACCACCAGACCGACCGAGTACACGGGGCTGGGCCGGACGGCCTTGAAGGCCTGCTCGACCTGCATGGCCAGTTCGCGCGTGGGCAGCAGGATGAGCGCCTGCGCTCCAAGACCTTCCATTCTCTGCGAATCCGGCGTCTGCAGCATTTCAATGATGGGAATGAGGAAGCTGAGGGTCTTGCCGGTTCCCGTCTGCGCCGTGGCCAGCACGTCGCGGCCTTCGAGCGCGGGAGGAATTGCCCCCGCCTGCACCGGCGTGGGAATTTCGAATTTGTTAGCGTTGAGCCGTGCCATCAAGGCAGCGGAAAGGGAAAACTGAGAGAACTGAGTCGTCAAAACAACAATCTTTCTATTGGTTCCGGGAGCCCAAGATTTCATTCAGGCCTGCAAACGGAACCGGACACAAGAGGCGCGCCGCCACACAAATGGGCGCGAGCCTTCTTCAGAAAATGTGCGTAAGGAAGAACCGAAACCGTCCCTGGGACTGGCAGCAAGCATTCAAAAAAATGCTGGCGCGGAACTGACCCACGCTACACGAAACGCCTCTCGGCACACCGCCGATCGGCACCCTTCTTCCACGCATTGCATGCGCGGTTCCTGACCTTTTCTCGGATCAGGAGTTGAGTCACCATGACGGAAACTCAAGGGCTACGCTGTAGGGGCTTGGGGAAATCTGTGCAAGGCAGAGTTGCCTTCAGAGGGCAAAGCGCCGCTCACGACCAAATCACTGAGCGCAAACCCAGTGTAGCACAAGTCCGCATTTGCCTCGCCGCCTGGTACTAGAGCAGATGGAAGACAGAGTGCATCCGATCATGTCTCTGTCCATTCGGGTTTCATGCGAACGCTTTGGAGACGCAAACTCCATGAAGCGCTTCAAAGGCTTTATCGGGGCCATTTAGGGTGTCGATGCTCAGTGCATTTGTGCCTAATAAACGCGTCCTCAATCGCTTTGGATGGCACACTTGGTATCACTTCGAGGCTTTGCACGAATGGTTGAGACCACGCGCAATCGGAGCATCGCCAATTTGCAGACTTCTTTGTGGGCAATAGGATTGTTCGCGCAGTTTCAGTCATACTTTCAACTCTACGCTCATTTCCACTGCGAGTCCCGGGCCGCCCGTAACCGCCTGAATACGGAGCGCCGTTGTAACCGTACCTCGGTCTTCGGCTGGACCTTTGAGGCAGAAGATCATCCCGGTTCCCCGCATCCCAGCACCATTCGGCGTATGCTGAAAGTACATTCCGTTGTCCCTTTCTCGCCTCCAGCATCCCAGGCTCCGCTCCAGACGAGCATTTTGCGACTACGCAACCGAACGACTGGAGCTCAAAATGAGCAACATCAAGCAAAGCGATGTTAAGAATCATCTGTCGCCCCGCTTCAACCCGAAAATACATCTGTGCCAACCCGAAAGCGAGCCGGACGCAACTGGTTTCTCACAAGAGGAGCCCGCTGGCGGAGACCCAAACAGGAACGATTCCATGGAGAACCCACTCAGTCTTTCCTCGACCAGTGGCCGAGAGCCCATTGCGGGTGCGGCTCCCAAAAGCGCCCGGAATTGAAGACTCGCTCGATGTTCCTGCGCAGCCTCAGTCCAGGCTCGGGAAGCGGATGGTGCGCGGCGACGCGTACAGTTGTATTGCAGAACGAAGGCTCACGATGAATCACGCGACCATCATCTGGCCGAATTGGCTACCGCGCGTGCTGTGGTTCCGGCACGCTTGCCCTTGCTGCAACTCGGTTCAATTCAAGCCCAGTGAGATTCATTCGCTGGACGTACTTTTCTCCATGTTTGCGCTTCGCTCAGTTCGCTGCACGTTCTGCTGGCGACGCTACTACTGGTTTTCGTTACGAGTCGCGCAATGAGAATGGGCGATTGACCACTCAGCGAGCACCCTACCGGGACCTGTAGAGAAGTGCGCACCAAGCCGCCGAAATTCAGCGGGTGCGGGAAACGCAGACTCGCTCAACGGCGATTGACTCGGGGCCAACGAAGTACCGACGCTGGAAGTACAGCGCGAGATTCACAAGCGCTATCATCACCGGAACCTCGACCAGAGGCCCGATGACAGCCGCGAATGCGGCGCCCGAGTTGATGCCGAACACCGAAACCGCAACAGCGATTGCCAACTCGAAGTTATTCGAGGCTGCCGTAAACGACAGCGTTGCCGTCTTCGAATAGTCGGCTCCCAGCTTCCGTCCCATGTAGAACGACACGAGGAACATAACGACAAAGTAGATCAGCAGCGGAACTGCGATCCTCAGTACGTCCAGCGGCAGACGGACGATGTAGCTTCCCTTGAGCGAAAACATCGCCACGATGGTGAACAGCAGGGCGACGAGCGTCAACGGGCTCACGCGCGGAACAAAGCTCTTGTCGTACCACTCCCGCCCCCTGGCGCGAAGAAGAACGGTGCGGGTCAGGAATCCGGCAATGAAGGGAATGCCTAGATAGATGAACACGCTCCGGGCGATCTCGCCGATGGAGATGTTGACCACCGCGCCCCGCAATCCGAACCAGCCAGGCAGAATGGTGATAAACAGCCAGGAATAAACGGAATAGAAGAACACCTGAAACAGGGAGTTGAAGGCCACCAATCCCGCGGCATACTGCGTATCTCCCTTTGCGAGTTCATTCCACACGATCACCATGGCAATGCAGCGCGCCAACCCAATCAGGATGAGTCCGGCCATGTACTCGGGATAGGCGCGCAGGAAGATGATCGCCAGCGCAAACATCAGCACGGGGCCGATCAGCCAGTTCTGGACAAGAGAAAGTCCGAGCACGCGCTTGTTGCGGAAGACTTCATGGAGTTCCTCGAAGCGAACCCGCGTGAAGGGCGGATACATCATGAGGATGAGGCCCGCCGCGATGGGAATCGAAGTGGTGCCGACGCTGAAGCGATTCAGAAACGGCACCACGCCGGGAGCAAGCCAGCCAAGCAGAACACCGAGCGCCATGGCGCCGAAGATCCATGCAGTCAGATAGCGGTCCAGAAAAGACAACCTGCTCTTTTTCACTGATGTCTCCTACGAGCGGCCAATCTGGTCGATCTCGCGCTGGATGGCCATGTCCTCGAGCGCCGCCAGGGGCAGTGAGAGGAACAGCCCGATTCGACGGTCGAGTACCGTAAAGGCATCACGAAACGCACGCGCGATCTCTTCCGGCGTGCCTTTTACGGCGGCCGGATCGGCAACACCCCAGTGCGCCGTCATGGGCTGTCCCGGCCAGTAAGGGCACTGTTCCTTCGCCGCGTTGTCGCACACGGTGAAGACGAAGTCGAGTTTCGGCGCACCGGGCGAGGCAAATTCGTCCCACGACTTGCTGCGCAGGCCCGCGGTCGGAAGCCGGGCGAATTCGATTTGCCTAAGGGCTTCCGGCCGCACTTTGCCCGTGGGATGACTGCCCGCACTGTATGCGGTGAATTGCCCTTTGCCTTTGTGGTTCAAGATCGCTTCGGCCAAGATCGAGCGCGCCGAATTCCCGGTGCAGAGGAAGAGGACGTTGTAATGATCCGGCATCGCTAGTTGTTCGCTCCAATGGTTACTGGGGTGCAGCAGCCAGGCGCACAGCAGGCTGCGGCTGGTTTGGTGGCGCGTACAAACGCGCTCACGAATTTACCCGCGACCTGCGGCGCCAGTGCATCCACGTCCACGCCCGCCTCGACGAGGAACCGGCGTGCGTCCTCGACGTTGTACTCGCGGGTGATCTCGGTTGAGGCGGCCTCGAACCCCGCTGCATGCAGCTTGCTGAGATACTCTTGCTCGTCGAGCGCACCCGCCATGCAACCCACCCAGAGCAGCATGCTGGCGCGGATCTCAGCGGGAACGGGACCGCGTGTAACCACATCCGATACGGCGAAACGGCCGCCCGGCTTCAATACGCGAAAGGCTTCGCGGAGTACGCGATCCTTGTCGGCAGAGAGATTGATCACGCAGTTCGAAATGATGACGTCGACCGAGTTGTCGGGCAGAGGAATGTTTTCGATTTCGCCCTTCAGAAACTCGACGTTCTCGACGCCGGCTTGCTGCTGATTTGCGCGCGCCAATGCGAGCATTTCATCGGTCATATCCAGGCCGTAGGCCTTGCCCGCCGGACCCACGCGCCGCGCGGAGAGCAGGACATCAATCCCGCCTCCCGACCCCAGGTCGAGCACCACCTGTCCGGGCTTCAACTCGATCAGTGCCGTGGGATTGCCGCAGCCAAGCGAAGCCTGCACGGCCTTCGCAGGCAGTTCGCCCTTCTCCCCTGCACTGTAGAGGTTTGTGGTGATCGGGTCGCAGCAGCGCAGCCCCGGATCGCAGCACGCCTGCGCGCTGCCCGAATCGGTCACGGCCCTCGCCGCACTTCCGTACTTTTCCTTTACCTGTTGTTGAACGCTCGCCTTGGAATCCATTGTCGCGTCTCCTCGCATACGCTAAAACGAATGTATTCTCCACTGGACATATCTGTCAAGGCGTATATAATAAATATTGTGGATCGTTCGCCAAAGAGCTCCGACCTGGCACTGCTGTTTGCGGCACTCTCAGACCGCACACGCCTGCGGCTGCTGAACCTGATGGACGGGCGGGAGGTTTGCGTCTGCTATTTCGTCGAGATTCTCGGCCAAAGCCAGCCTAAGATATCGCGACATCTTGCGTATCTGCGACGAGCCGGCGTAGTGGCTGCACGCCGCGAAGGCAAATGGATGCATTACAAGATCGTTGTTCCCCGTCACGCCGGTGCAGCCAAAATTCTTCGCGAAACGCTCTCGGTGGTTAGAGAAGAGAGGGCAATGCAAACCGATTTTGCGCGTCTCAGCAAGGCCTGCTGTGCGCCGCGCAGAGTCACTACGCTTGAGGGTGCGCCATTGCCGCTTCCGGTCGATCGCTCCCTATGACGGGAAACAGGAGCCGGTTACGAAGCTTCTGCTCCGGCCAAGTGCGCTGGGATGTCTTTCACCATTTCCTCCCATGCAGTAATTGAGTCGAGGACTCCCAAATCCGCTTACCTCTGCGGATAGCACGAACCAGAACCCGGTTCCATAGCTAAGTGCCGGGCAAGTGGCGCGGGGCTGGGTTTGAGAACCCGCCCCGCAGTTTTCTTTGAATTTTCCAGCGGTTGCGCTGATCTCGTCACTGGCCTTTCAGGCGCCGGTTCAATGTCTCCCGGTTCCCAGGTCGTCCGAACGCCCGGCATCCAAGCGGTACCACTGGGCGATGGGGCGTCCGCCCGGCCACGCTGGCTGCCACGTGGGAGAGCCGCTTTTGGTGCGCGTGATGGTGCACTGCTGTGGCCAGCCGTGAGGGGAGTCTTCCCATGGCTCCTGACGTCCGTACACGGTCAAATCGAGCAGGTGGTAGTTGTTATCCATCACCTCTACGCCGCGACTCGTCGTCCAATATGTCTCGAAGACCCTGGATTCCTGTCGCAGATAGCTGACGAGGTGCATTCTGCCGATCCGGCGTCCGATCAAGAGGGTCTCGAGTGATTCCCGGGGCGCAGAATACCAGGGCATCTCCCAACCCATGAAGTTGCGGTAGCGAGCGCTCTCCTCGTACGGGCCCTGGCAAAACACAGCGAAGGTGACATCTCGAGAATGAAGGTAGGACAGCTCCGCAACCTGCGTGGTGACCCACGTGCAGCCTTCGCACTGCTCGGGCGCAGGGTGGCCGCTGTGTCACATGAAGTAGTAGGCGATTAGCTGCCGACGGCCCTCGAACGCATCGAGAAGCGTGACCGGGCCTCGCGGGCCGATCAGTATTGTAGTAGCGTCGATCTCGACCATTGGGAGCCGCCCGCGGGCAGCCGCTATGGCATCACCTTCGCGCGTGTGAGCCTTTTCTCGAACCAGCAATGCATCAAGCTCCGCCTGAAATGCGCTTCGATCGACGATCCGGGGCGCTCCAAGCTCCTTTGTCGTGATGCCTATGATCGTTCCCCTCCTTTGCTGCCAGTCTTTGAGTTTGGGTGTCGCGCTCATTCGCAGCCGCATGCTTTTGCATCTGCTTCGCGCCTCCGGATGGCGGCTCCTGCAGGGTCAGTGAGGATATCGAGCCACATTGGGTGAATCGTTGTCTCGGCCTCGTAGTTGTCATGCCAGTTCCACCATTTGTATGGCGGGGTCTGCGGGTAGCCCTCAGGTGAATCCTCCCCGGTCTCCTGGCGGCCGAGCGCCGTCATATCGAGGTAGCTCCAGGTGGTGCCCATCGCCTCGTCGCCACGGCTGTTGATGAAATATGTGCGGAACACCTTGTCGCCGTCGCGAATGAACGCATTGTGGCCGTGCCACTGGTCCACTCCGAAGTCCGCATCGAAGCTGTCGGTCATGGTGTACCACGGCATTTCCCAGCCCATCCGTGCCTTCAGGCGCGCGATGTCTGCCTGTGGCGCGCGTGAGGCCCACGCGAGCGTGGTGTCGCGAGCGTTCAGGTGGGACAAATGAGACACCTGGTCGGCGCCGAGAGAGCAGCCGCGGCAGGCGTGATCGGGCCAGCCGAATACCCCGGGCTCGAAGAAGGCGCGATAGACGATCAACTGACGGCGCCCCTCGAACAAGTCGAGCAGGGTTGCCTTGCCCCTGGGTCCGTCGAACTCGTACTTCTTGTCGATAGCCATCCAGGGCATCCGCCGGCGCTGGGCGGCCATGGCATCACGGGCTCGAGTCAATTCCTTCTCTTTAACGAGCAATTGTTGCCGCGCCGCTTCCCACTCCTGCGGAGATACGATCGGGGGTGTCTTCATTGCGCGGTTTTCAGTTCCGTGCATTGTCTGTGTTGTCATCGTCGTTTTCTCCCTTTGTTGGATTTTGGTGTTTCGGTTCGGCCTATATTTCGGCTTATATATGACCGGGTATCTGGCGGTCATGTACAAATACAAATATTGATGCAGAATTAGAACGTGATGGGAGTGACAAGTCAAGAAAACGAGTGCTTGACCGATGCTTACCGAGGCTCCTCCGCGTAATCGCGACCTTGCCGGATTTCGAGAAAGTGATCAAATGAATACGCTCGATCTGCCGGATGATGAGCGCTTGCCGGCTCTCGCGAAGTTGATTGAGTCGGCGATGAAGGCTGATCAGACCGCAGGCGTCCGCAGCGCCTGTACCGAGTTTATAAAAGGGGCGTCGCTGTATTACAGCGTGCCAGAATGCGCTGTCAGGGTGCTGGCCGCCCGGCCGCTTCGAGTCTGCGAACAATGGGCTTCCGAGCTTTTCGGCGACTACACTCCCGAAACGATGTTGATCCGGGTGTGGATGCGAACGGCAGTGCGCAAGGAGATCACGTCATTCGGCACGTTTCTGAGCACGCTATGCCATGAATTTTGCCACCATCTCGACTACAAGAAGTTTGGGTTTGCGGACTCGTGGCATACACGAGGATTCTACGAACGGGCTGCTGTGCTTTACCATCACGCGCGGGGAACTCCGCCGAAGCATTTGTTCTGGGTGCCGATGGCTGGCAGCCGCTGGCGGATTGATTGGCCCAAGACGAATAAAAGTACGCGGGAGTAACACGAGATCGAAAGGGGCAACTCTCCCGACCTTTGACTTAATCGACCATTCCAAGCTATAAAAGTTCATGTCATGGAAGTGACTTCCATGACATCATTGCCGCAGCACCGTGCTTCGGCGCAACTCACCACTGCGATCGCCAGGATGTTCGGGAAGGCGGTGAAATTCCGCCACTGCCCCGCAACTGTGAGCGCACCTAGTCAGGTTCCCGTCCTTGTAGAGGTGTTGGAGCCAGGCAGGATTTCAGCCCGGGCCCGTCCGTACCCGCGGGTTGGCCCATGAAGCCACTGCAGCCGAACTTGCTTGATTCGGCTTTGGGAAGGCGGCTGAAGCAGCGCAAGTCAGGAGACCGGTCCGAGGCGCACCCAACAGCTTTCGCGTTCCGAGGGGAACGAAGGAGCAATCATGCCGACTCCCAGTTTCTTGCGCTCCGCTTGCGCCCGCGTTCTTAAGCAAGTCCCGGCCCGATTCGCAGTCCGTGCGCTTGCCGCATTCTTCCTTGTATTGTTTGCCGCGTTTGCTCCCGCGGCGTCGATCCGCGGTGTTGTAACCGACGCTACCGGAGCCAAGGTTACAGGAGCCGCTGTCTCTCTGTTCAACAACGGTAAAGTCATCGCGTCGGCAGTCTCTTCGGCTGACGGCAGTTTTGAGATACTCACGGGCGCGAGCGGCCGTTTCTTTCTGGTGGTTTCGGCCAGGAGTTTTCGTCAACTGCAGACGCCAGACTTCTACGCCAGCCAATTCGCTTCAGTTGAGCACAATATTGTGCTTGAACCGGACTGGGTGCGAGAGTCCATCGTGGTGACTGCAACCGGCACGCCCACGCCGCAGCCTCAAACGAGTGCCGCCACCACGGTGCTGAGTCCGCTTGATCTCGCGCTTCCAACCGACCTGGTCAGTGCGCTGCGACTCATGCCGGGAACATTTGTGGTCCAAACCGGTCAGCGAGGCGCACAGGCCTCGCTGTTTGTCCGCGGCGGCGACTCGGACGACAACAAAATTCTCATTGACGGCGTCGACGCCGGCGATCTTGGCGGGCGTTTCGATTTTGGTCCTCTATCAACGGCGGGCGTTGAAAGTGCAGAAGTCTATCGCGGACCGGATTCCAACCTTATTTTGGTCCTCTATCAACGGCGGGCGTTGAAAGTGCAGAGGTCTATCGCGGACCGGATTCCAACCTTTACGGCGCCGGCGCTGACTCCAGTGTCGTCAGCCTCACCACCCCGCACGGCACGACCAGCTTCCCTTCCCTGCTCTTCCAAGGCGATGCCGGGAGCTTCAACACATCGCACGAGCAATTCGCGCTCGCTGGAGCGCACAGCAAGCTTGACTACCTCGGCGCCATCAGTTGGTTGCAGACCGCCAATTATCTGCCGATGGACAAGTCGCATCTTGGCACTGGGGCTGCAAATGTCGGCATATCGCTCAACGCCTCAACGCAGCTTCGCGGGACGGTCCATTACGGCGTGGCATCGACAGGTGATCCCAACGCGTGGAACTTCTATTATGTTGCCGACAACGCCACGCAAAAGGACCAGGATCTCTTCGCCAGCGGCTCCATCGACAACCAGACCACACCGGGTATTTACCAGAGTGCGCGCTACGGCCTGACCCGGAAACGCGAACAGTACACACAGTGGGCTCCTGAAGGCATCTGCTTTCCGGCCGGGTCATGCGGTAGTCCCGGTGTCACGCCTACCTACGCGGGTGGAAACTACTTCGGTCTACCTTTTACGATTCATGGGGCAAATGGCTACACCGTGGCCGGCCCGGCGCTCCTCGACTACAGCTGGATCAACGGCGAAAAGTATCCGCACAGCAACCAGATCGTCTCCAACCGCGACGCCCTGATCTACCACGGGGACGTCACCATCACGCCGCACCTTGGCGGCCTGATCGGATTTCAATTTGAAGACGAGCGCGGGGCCGATCCTCAGGGTTCTTATCCCTCAGTCGAGCGCACCAACTACGACTATATCGCCGCGGTGCATGGTGATTTCAAGACCCGGTTCTTTTATTCGCTCGGGGGCAGCCTCGAGCACTACTCACTGTTCGGGACACAGACCACACCACGAGCCGGAGTCTCGTATTACCTTTTTCGGCCACGCAGCGGAGTCTTCAGCGGCACGCGTGTCCTGTTCAACTATGGCGATGCGGTGCGCGAGCCTTCGCTCACTGACCAGTTCTACTCGCTCTACAACTTTCTTGCGAGCAATGGCGGCCAATCCACGATTCAGCAGCTCAACATCATGCCTCTTGCTGCGCCTAGCGTCCGCACCTATGAGGGTGGCGGGGAGCAGTATTTCTTCAGCCAGCACCTCATCTTTCGCGCAAGCTTCTTTCACAACGAATTCGGACGGCAGATCGAGTACGTTGGCCTCAATCTTGTTCCGCAACTCCTCCCCAATCTCGCCGCTGCGCAGCAAAAGCAACTGGAGACAATTTTACAAACGGCCGGCGCTTATGAGCTGAGCATCAACAGCGAGGCATATCGCGCGCTCGGTATTGAAACCAGCGTTGAAAGCGGCATTGGCCGCAATCTCTTTCTGCGCGGGGGCTACACCTATCTCGATGCCGCGGTGCAGCGCTCATTCACCAATAACGATGTCGCGCTGCTCGGTCCCATCCCGACGTACAACAACGTCCCCAACGGCATTCCAATTGGCGCGGACTCGCCGCTGCAGGGCGCTCGCCCATTTCGCCGCGCGCCACATACTGGCTATTTCACGGCCACTTATTCCGACAAGCTTTTCACGGGCATGTTCACTTCCGCCTTCGCAAGCCGGTCAGATGACTCCGACTTTCTTGCGTACGATGACATCAACGGAGGAAATAGCCTGCTGCTGCCGAACCGCAATCTCGATTTCGGTTATGCTGACCTCGGTCTCGGCGGCAGCTTCCAACTGCGCAGCTGGGTCGACGTCTATGCGCAGGCAGAAAACCTGCTCAACAACGAACACATTGCGCCCGTTGGCTATCAAAGCCTGCCGTTCAACCTCCGCGTCGGACTGCGCCTTCGCTGGGGCCCGGGCAGCGGTCACTGATTCACGATCGAACCGCGTCATTCGTCCTCGGGGCTCCTCTTGGGCATATTCCGGCGTCAATTGGGCCCTTCGAGGCGCTCCTTCCCAACGAGGGACTCCTGCGATCGGAGCGTATTTGCCTTGTTTTCCACAATTTGCCGACCGATCTCGATTGACCGCAATTCCTGTCCTCCTTTTCCGCCTTTTCTCCCTTGGACATTCATGTTCGGCTGGCCTACAATGACCTTTCCCTAGAGATCGCAGTAACCCCGAGATGAATGCATTGAGGGGCTTCAGTGCGTGCTGAGCGCCTGAAAAATAGACCGGATGTCAACAGACGCCGGCGACGAATGTTTTCCGCCCTAGTCGACGAAAACCTCCTTCGCTGAAAGCGGCTTAATCTGTTCGCATTCCGCAGGAATTTTGTTGCTGCAATTGAACGAGTTTTCGTGAGGGTATGACAGCAGAGCATCAGAACCAGTCACGAGGCTATCGATTCTCCCCGTCCATTGGCCCGCTGTTGAAACGGACGAATTCCGGTCCGCTCTCGTCGTCGCTTGTTCGCTCGACCTCACCGCTAGATTTATCGAATCTTCATCGAGAATTTGTAAGCTTGCGTTTTGGGAGATTCGCAGAATGCAGGGCCCCCAAGCCGTTTTTCCGGCCAGGAGGATTCTGCTATGCGGGTCGAATCACCGCCGCTTCGTCATATTCACGCACTGTTAGCACGAACGAAAAAGACCACTTTGGAGGACAGTTATGACATTCCATCGAGTCCGCGTTGCCGTCCGCAGCATGGCGCTCTTCATTCTCGCTGCGTGCCTTGGATCCATGGTCCTTGGCGCACAGTCCACCACGCAGGGTGCCATCGCCGGCTCCGTCCTGGATGCTTCCGGGGCAGTAATCCCCGGCGCTAACGTGAGCATTTTAAGAACGGCCACAGGCTTCACGGTCACCCTTGTTTCTGACAGCAGCGGCTACTTCAAGGCGCCGCTTCTTGAACCAGGCGATTACACCGTCAGCATCTCGGCGACCAACTTTGCGAGATATCGCGCTGAGCATGTAATCGTGCTCGTCGGCCAGGTGACCAGCCTCGAGCCGCGCCTGGCGATTGCTTCCTCTTCAACAGAGGTGGTTGTCACCGAACAGGCGCCGGTGATGAACCTTGAATCGCCCGACTTCACCGACACATTAAACCAGGCGGCGATGCAGAACATTCCCATCAATAATCGCCGATGGTCGGCGCTTGCTCTCTCGACGCCCGGTGTCGTGTCCGATTCCAACGGCTTCGGGCTCGTCAGCGTTCGCGGCATCAGCCCAATTCTCAATAACATTGAAATCGACGGCGCTGATGACAACAATGCCTTTTATTCTGAAGAGCGCGGGCGCACCCGCGAGGCATATTCCACATCGTCGAGCGCCACCCGCGAGTTCGCCGTGAATACCGGCGTCTATTCCGCCGAGTACGGCCGCGCCGCCGGCGGCGTCATCAATTCCGTCACCAAGAGCGGCACCAACCAGATCCACGGGCAGGCGTATTTCTGGGATAAGGAAAGCAACTGGGCAGCCTACAACGACTACAGCAAAGTCACGAAGCTGGTGAACGGCGTCAATACTTCGCTACCCCTCAAGCCCGAGGATCTTCGCAAGATTTACGGCTTCACCGCCGGCGGGCCGATCATCAAGGACAAGCTCTTCTGGATCTACACCTACGACCAGCACACGCACGTGTTCCCTCTCGTTGGTATTCCAAGCAATCCGCAGCAGTTCTACATTCTTCCTGCCGCCACGTTGCCCACCGGCGCCAACTGCACACTCACTCCGGCAACTCCCGAAGCAGCGGGTAACGGCTACCTGAGCGGCGATACGGTCGTTCAGGACCGGGAAGCCTGTACTTTGGCTGCGCGCCAGGGTATCAGCTATCCGCAGGCTGCCTATGACTGGGCTGCGTTGCTCCTGGGCAGCGGGGGCGTCACGACTTCCAATTACTCAGGCGCGGCATCGATCTCCGATCTTGGCCTCAACTCTGATATTGGTCAGGCGCCGCGCTACGGCTACCAGGAAATCAACACTCCCAAACTCGACTGGCAAATCAACCAGAAGCAGCACTTGAGCGTTTTGTTCCACCGCCTACGCTGGGATGCGCCCGGCGACGTGCAGACCGGCAATCCGGTCAGCTATGCGCGCGATACCGCCGGCAACGACTTTGTGAAGCTAGACTACGGTCTTGCCAAGCTCACGAGTCTGATCACGCCCACCATCAGCAACGAATTGGTATACCAGTACGGCCGTGAACTGGAAGATGAAACCCAGCAGCCATTCACCCAGTACACCCTGGCCGATATGAACAACAAGAGCGGCAACATTCCCGAGGTTGTTATCGGCAGCTCTTCTTCCACGGGCTATGGATTTACCGCGGGCTCGCCCTATTACTCGTATCGTCCCGCCAATCCATATGAGTTGAAGTGGCAGGTCGGCGACATCCTTTACTGGAGCAAGGGCAATCACAGCCTCAAATTCGGCGTGGACATGGTCCACAACTACGATTACCAGAACTATCTGTACGAGATTAACGGCTACTACAGCTACCTCTACATTGGCGACTACTTTAACGATCTGCTCAACTTCAAGAATGGCAAGGCGCCGACCGCCAGCACCACGGCCACCAATTACGGCTGCGACAAGGGATACAGCGAGTACACTTCGAGCGCGACCGGCGTTGCGGTCGCCGGCTATCCGTGCTATTCCAACTTCTACCAGGGATTCGGTCCGCCCGTCTTCGCAATCAACACCATGGATACGGGGTTCTTCGCGCAGGACAATTGGAAGTACTCGCCGCGCCTGACTCTGGAACTCGGTTTGCGCTGGGATCACGAGGGCTTGCCGGCTTCGTTTTCCAATCTTGTGACGGCCACGGGATCTTTCACTCCGTACCCTGGTCTCACCAATCACCCGAGCGACAACATGGACTTCGGCCCGCGCGTCGGCTTCTCCTATGACCTGTTCGGGAAGGGGGATACCGTCCTCCGCGGCGGCTGGGGCATGTACTTCGGCCGCATCACCAACGGCAACCTGATGACGGTTCTCTACAGCACCGGCAGCCCCAACGGGCAGCTCAGCCTCACCTTCAACAACAACCCGCTCACCACGGGCATTTCTCAGGGGCCAAACTACCCCAACATCGTCGGCGGCGGCAGCAGCAGCGCCAAGCCGGTTTCTGATTATTTCTCGTCGAACCTCAAGCTGCCAGAGGTGCAGGAGTACGATCTTCTGCTCCAGCAGGCTGTGGGCAAAGGAACTTTCTTCGCGATCAGCTACCTCGGCTCCATGGGGCGCCGCCTGCCCAACTTCCTCAACAACAACATCGAGCCCTGCTCGCAAGCACCGACCGCTTGCATCTCCGACACGGTCACGGTGTCTGACGCATCCGGTAAGGGCCCGATTCCGGCCGGCTCCCTCACAATCAACAATATCTACACCGCCTACGGCAACACAGGCCTGTTCGGTTCGGCGGCCACAAATTTTGCTTCAATCACCGAGATGGTCAGCAACGTCAACTCGAGCTACAACGCCATGGTCGCCGAAATCCAGAATCGTTCTCTCAAGAGCATTCAGTTTGACGCCAACTATACCTGGGCGCATTCACTCGATTTCGCACAGAACGCCAGCACAGCGCCAGGAACTGAATCCTGGTACGACCCTTACGGCAACTACCGGCTCAACTACGGAAACTCGTCCTGGAATATTCCGAACCGGTTCGTTGCCTATGCGACGTATAATTTCCCGAACCTCAATCAGAGTAACCTGCTCAAATGGGTCGTCAACGACTGGAACCTTGACGATAGCTTCTCGATGCAGAATGGCTTGACCTTTACACCGGGCATGAGCAGTTCCAAGCTCAGCGGCGCGCTCGGCAATTACTGGAACGGTGCCGGCGGCCTGGGGATCATTCCCGGCTACATCGCGAACAACTCCGCCCGCTATCCTCGAACTCTGGTCGACGACATCCGCGTGCAGAAGCAGATCAGCTTCGAGCGCGGCTACAATCTGCAGCTCATTTGCAACGTCTTCAATGTGGCCAACCACCAGAACGTCACCACAGTAGGAACGACGAAATACACCTATTCGGGTGGTACTTTCACCTATCTCGCACAGGGTGGTACACCGAACTCGTCTGTCAACACGTACGATTATCCAACGAACTCCAACAATAGCGGGTTCCTCTACACCCCACGGCAGGTTGAAATCACCGCCCGGTTCAATTTCTGACTTGGGTAAGATTGATTCAAACAAACGCGGCGGCCGTTGGCCGCCGCGTTTTTCATTGGCAAGGTCGCGTCCGTACTAAACAGCCGTCTATTGTCCTTATTTTTCTTCAGTTTAAGTCTGATAACGGATGTGTCACATCATAAAATAAACATTCGCTAATATGAAAGCGAATATTACTTTAGTGCCTCAAAAGTAGAGTTACTGTTGAAAACATTGTTGAAATTCCGCTACATTGAATTCCTCCCTCAATTTCCTTTTTGGGGGCTCCAGCTCGTTTGAGTCTCCTGAGGTGTTTGCATGATCTGCCCAAAGTGCCAATCTGCCGCGGTCTCTCTTGTTCCTGCAGAGGTTCGGTTGTTTCGCAACAGTCCGCGCACGTTGAGTCATCCACCGATGACGCCTTCTCCTGACATCCGCGTTTGTCTTGACTGCGGCTGGTCTGAGTTCTTAATCCCGCGGGCATGGCTTTCCGCGGGATGGTTGCGATCGCTGCGTCCGGAACCCGTCGCCACTGAGACGCGCGAGACTCGAGTCGCGCCACCCACTCCTGCGCCTGTCGTCATCATGTAGCGCAGTATTTGTTTGCGAAACCTGATCCTGGCTGGCGCAACACCGCGCTCCCCTTCAGCGTTTCGGTTGAATTTCGCTTATGCTCGTGAGGCCTCCAGTTGCACCTGGAGGCCTTTGTCATCTTTGTGCCAACCACAATTCTCAGGATGGGAATGAACATTAAGCGTTTCGTGGGCGCACATCCGCAATTGTGCAGTCTTTTTGCGGACTTCGCATTTGGGAGGCGATGCCCGGGAAATCATTTCTCAGGTCGAGAATGGCTTGCCGTATGCAATCCTTCCGACGAAGCTCAGTGGGAACGATCGATTCATCAATCACGATCGCGATGGGCGCGATATGGATTCTCTCGCGCAGATGCGCCGTAGAGTGCGGCATTACAGCTTCCATACCATTCATGAGGATGGGGACAACAGGAATGTGGTCGCGACTGGCAATCGCCGCCCCATGATGGAATGGGGCAATTTCTCTCCGATTGGGCTTTAGTTCCAACCTTCCCTCGGGAAAGATGCCAATCAACTCCCCGAACTTGATCGCATCATAAAATGGATGGGGCGGCAAACGGCAAGTGCGAGAAAAAGAGGATCGAGATGAGTCGTTTGGTTAATTGCGAGGATTGCGGAACCGCTGGGGGGAATGTTCTCTGAACCAATCGTTTCGAACCTGCCGCTCCAGAGAGTGCGGATGATCGAGCACATGCGCCGCCGGGCAAAGCCGTATGATCCGATCGCGCGGCCATCTCGCTCCAGTCTCCTCAACGGATGATTGGATTTCAAGATCCACCTACGTTTTCTGATTGGCTTGCGCTCTCGCTAACGCTTCCAGATCGCTCTAAATATAACGATGACAAAAAAGCCCCCAGCGTTTGCTGGAGACTTTTTCATTTGCTTCGATCTCGCGGCCGGAAATCAGAATCGTTCGCTTGTCGTGCCTTTTTCTGATCTCTGACCGTTGATCACTGACGACATTCCTTAGTACATTCCTTCCATGCCGCCGTGACCGCCGGCCGGAGCTGCGGCCTTGGGCTCGGGAAGCTCAACCACAAGAGCTTCCGTCGTCAGCAACAGTGCCGCAATCGAGGCCGCATTTTGGAGCGCCGTGCGCGTGACCTTGGTGGGATCGATCACGCCCGCCTTTACCAGGTCCTCGAACTTCCCGGTCAGCGCGTTGTAGCCGTAGTGAGGCTCCTTGGAATCAAGCACCTTAGCCACTACCACTGCGCCCTCTTCGCCAGCGTTGACCACGATTTGGCGAAGCGGCTCTTCTAGGGCCCGCAAAACGATCTGCGCGCCGGTCCTCTCATCGCCTTGGAGGGTCTCGATCAGCTTGCTGACCGCCGCCATGCACCGCACCAGCGCCACGCCGCCGCCGGGCACGATTCCCTCTTCCACGGCCGCGCGCGTCGCGTGCAGGGCGTCCTCCACGCGAGCCTTCTTCTCTTTCAACTCGGTCTCGGTCGCCGCACCCACCTTGATAATGGCTACGCCGCCCACCAACTTGGCCAGCCGCTCCTGGAGCTTCTCCCGGTCATAGTCCGAGGTTGTTTTCTCGATCTGCGAACGGATTTCTTTCACGCGGCCCTCGATGTCGCTGGCCTTGCCGGCCCCGTCGACGATCGTGGTGTTGTCCTTGTCGATGGTTATGCGCTTCGCCTTGCCCAGGTCTTCGAGCTTGATGTTTTCCAGCTTGATGCCGAGGTCTTCGGTGATGGCCTTGCCGCCGGTCAGCACTGCGATATCTCCCAGCATGGCCTTGCGCCGGTCGCCGAACCCAGGTGCCTTAACCGCGCAGACGTTCAGGGTTCCGCGCAGCTTGTTCACCACCAGGGTGGCCAGCGCCTCGCCTTCCACGTCCTCCGCAATAATCAGCAGCGGCTTGCCGCCGCGGGCAATTTGTTCAAGCAGCGGCAGCAGATCCTTCATGGCGCTGATCTTCTTCTCGTAGATCAGGATGTATGGATCTTCGAGAATCGCTTCAAGCCGCTCCGCATCGGTCACAAAGTATGGGCTCAGGTAGCCGCGGTCGAACTGCATTCCGTCCACGGTTTCCAGGCCGGTATGCATCGTCTTCGACTCTTCGATGGTGATCACGCCATCTTTGCCCACTACCTTCACTGCATGCGCGATAATGTCGCCGATCTCCTGGTCACCGTTGGCCGAGATGGCGCCCACCTGGGCCACCGATCCCTCGTTCACCGGCTTCGAAAGCTTGCCCAGTGCGCCGTCCTGGTTCCACTTGCCGTCCTTGTCACGCGTGCCGATAACGGCCGTCACGGCCTTCTCAATGCCGCGCTTCAGCGCCGTCGGATTCGCTCCGGCCGCGACCGTCTTCACGCCTTCGCGGAAGATCGACTGCGCGAGCACAGTCGCCGTTGTCGTGCCGTCGCCGGCCACGTCGCTGGTCTTTGAAGCAACTTCGCGCACCAGCTGTGCGCCGACGTTCTCCAGCGGATCTTTCAGGTCAATCTCTTTGGCCACCGTCACGCCGTCTTTGGTGATGGTGGGCGAGCCGAACTTTTTCTCAATCACAACGTTGCGCCCCTTGGGGCCCAGCGTTGCCTTCACGGCGTCTGCCAGCGTGTTCACGCCGCGCAGAATCGCCTGCCGGGATTCCTCACCGTGCAGAATTTGCTTTGCCATATCCTCTCCTGAAAACAGTGATCAGTGTTCTGTGAACAGTGATCAGTCGTAGTGAACAAACCTGGTGTATGTCGTGCCTTCGCTGTCGCAGCCGACCGGGATTCAGTGCCGCTTCGTGATCTTGCTGTTCACTGACCCCTGCGAAGCTACTTCTTCACAATGCCAAGAACTTCTTCCTCGCGCATGATCAAATACTCTTCGCCGTCAATCTTGATCTCGGTTCCGGAATACTTGCCGAAGAGCACACGGTCCCCCGCTTTCACGTCCAGAGGGAACACTTTTCCTTCATCGTTCGACTTGCCCTTGCCCACAGAGATGACTTCTCCCTCCTGGGGTTTCTCTTTCGCGCTGTCGGGGATGATGATTCCCCCGCGAATGGTCTCGGTCTCTTCGATCCGCCGCACCAGGATGCGGTCATGCAGCGGAGTAAATTTAGTCGCCACAGATGTTGCCGTTGCTGCCATTGCTTCGCTTCTCCTTATCACACGCGCCGAAGCTAACCCCGGCACGCGGGTGTTAGTGATTGGTAAAGACAATAGATTCGGGAGGTTGCGGAGTGCATGCCGCCGTCGGTGCCGGCGCTCCTGGCTGAAGCCTCAGCCAGCACGATCTAGCACTCTCGCCTTCCAATTGCTAAAGATAAGCAACGAGATTTGGTTTGTCAAGGGGGTATTGGTTGAAATCTTGAGTGTATTTCACTCATATTGTATGACAATCCGGAGCCTCTCGTTGGTTTTGAGCCTTCTTCCAGCTCCGCGCACCGGGGTGCCGAAGGGGATTTGATCCGGGGATTCGAGCGTCCGGATTCCACGTGACTGCACGGGGTGCCTCCTCTAAAGGCCTCCGCGTCCTTCACTCTGTTTGCCAGAACCCAGCGTTCACCGAATTGGCCGTCAGTATCCGATCGCTTTCAATTTTGACGGCAAGTTTGGTCGCCGCGAAATCGCGCTTCGTGGATCAAACCACTTTCGTTTTGTGCTCGACAAGGCACGAGTGAAGTTTTGCCCGTTCGAAATAGATGCAAGCAGACCCACTAACCAAGGTCCGCTCAATGCGTCTTAGCATTTAAAATGGAATACATGTTTGGCCGCTCTCTTTCACGATTTTGCGTCATTCTGGCGTCGCTCGCATTTCTCGCCGGCTCCACGGCTTTTCACGCCCAGGATCAAGATCACCGTGGGCGCAAATACAAGGCTCCGCCGCTCTCAGCGCGCATCAACGTCACGGTTTTAAAAGCGGACAACGGCAAGCCGATTCAGGACGCCCACGTGATCTTCCATCCGATTGAGGGCGACAAGGACAAGGGAGCGTTGGAACTGAAGACGAATGAGGACGGCAAGATCAGCATCGACGTCATTCCGATCGGCGACACGGTGCGTCTCCAGATCATCGCCAACGGTTACCAGACTTACGGCCAGGACTACCAGGTCGACAGGTCCAAACTCTCGTGGGAAGTCTGCCTGAGGCGCCCCGGCGCGCAATACTCCATTTACACGCACCACCCCACGACGATCGGCGACTCCGCCTGTCCCGATAACATCTCCAAGATGGGTTCCGGCTCCGACGGTGCCGCGGCCAGCGGTAATTCCAGCGCGCAGGAAAATGCCGCTCCGGCCCCCGCCACCGACAAGCCCTCAACCTCCGGCCGCCAACCCGATCCTCCGCCGAGCGCAACTCCGCCTCAGCCCCAATCGAATTGATCCGCGCGGCCACGATTTCCGAGCGCGCTGCCCTTGGCTTGGTGGCTTAAGCGGGCTGCTGCCCTGCCGATGCATTCACTCCGCCAGCCCCGCTAACTACGCCGCCTCCGCCGACCTACTACACTGACTTTGTGACTTCCGCAGTTGGTCTTGCCGGCAAGTCCGCATTCGTGACTGGTGGCGCGCGCCGTATCGGCCGCGCCATCGCGCTGGCCCTTGCCCGAGCGGGCGCCGATGTCGCCATTTCGTATCATGCTTCGCAGTCCGAGGCGGCTCAAACCGCAGCCGACATTGCATCCCTCGGGCGCCGCTCCCTGGCCATCGAGTGCGATGTCCGGTCGGAGTCCTCGGTCCGCGCCGCGGTAGGCGAAGTCGCTGGTAGCTTCGGCCGCCTCGACGTGCTCGTAAACAATGCTGCGATTTTCGGCTCTGCGGCCGTGGAGAGCCTAACCCTCGACCAATGGGATGCGGCCTTCGAGACGAATGCCCGCGGTCCGTTTCTTGTGGCTCGCGAAGCTCTTCCGCATCTTCGCGCCGCGCGGGGCCGCATCATTAATATGGGTTCCCTCGGTGGGATCCGCGCCTGGGCCGGCCACGCCCACTACTGCGCGTCAAAGGCTGCACTGCATATGTTGACGCAAGCCATGGCCAAGGCCTTCGCGCCCGAGGTCAGCGTCAATTGCGTAGCGCCTGGCTGGATCGATCTGGACGATTCGTCTGGTGGCGCCGATCGCACCCAGGCCGCGCGTTTCGCCGCCAAGACTCCCATGGGTCGCAATGGCAGCGCAGCCGATGTCGCTCAAGCGGTAGTCTTCTTTGCGACCGGTCCACACTTCATCACAGGGCAAATCCTCGCCATCGACGGTGGGCTTGCCCTCGCGTGAGTCGTAGTGCTGCTGGCGATTCATCTACCGGTCGAACGGATCGAAGGTCGATCGCAGTCTTATCTGAAGGGACGCGATTCGCTAGCCCATGGTTGCTACCCCGAGCGCCTGAACCATCGAGGCGAAAACTCCCCAGCCATCGGCCGATCCGAGCAACCATTCGCTTGACCGGTCGGGATGCGGCATCATTCCCAGCACATTCCGTCCCTCATTCAAAATGCCTGCGATATTGCCGAGTGAACCGTTCGGGTTCGCATCCGGCGTGAGCTCGCCCTTCGGCGTCGCGTACCGGAACGCGATCCGGTCTTCGCTCTGCAAGCGCTTCAGCTCATCCGGCTCGCAGAAGTAGTTCCCTTCCATATGCCCGATCGGAATCTCGAGGACCTGGCCTTCTTTCAATTGATTCGTAAATGGACTGTCCGCAGTCTCCACGCGCAAGTGCACCTGCTTGCAGATGTACTTCAGTCCCGCGTTGCGCATCAGCGCACCGGGCAGCAATCCGGCTTCAGTCAGGATCTGGAACCCGTTGCAGATGCCCAGGACCAAGCCACCGCTCGCTGCGAAGAGCTTCACCGCCTGCATCACCGGGGAAAAGCGCGCAATGGCTCCCGTACGCAGGTAGTCGCCGTAGGCAAATCCTCCGGGAATCAGCACCGCATCCACACCGCGCAGATCTTCGTTGTCATGCCACAGGAATTCGACAGGCTGGTGCGCCACTTCGGCAATCACGTTGTAGGTATCGTAATCGCAGTTCGAACCGGGAAAGACCACCACTCCGAATTTCATGCTTTCAGGGTAACAGCCTCAGTACGTCTTCAACTGCGCCGATCGCAGCAGCCGCTGTCTTGTTCTGGTTGAATCTGGCGCTCGCCGGCTATCGCTTGTAGCCGATTTTGCGCAGCAGGTCGTGCCTCCACGCTACGTCCGCCTCGCCTTCCACCCCCTTGGGCGAGCTTCCATCGATCACGCCAAGCACACCTCGTCCCTGCGCGCTCTTTGCCAATACCACTTCTACGGGATTGGCCGTTGCGCAGAAAATGGAGCAGACCTCCGGAACATTCTGGATGGTGTTGAGAAGGTTGATAGGGTAGGCATTCTGGATCATCAATACGAAGACGTGCCCGGCAGCCAGAGCCGTGGCGTTACGGATTGCAACCTCGCGAAGAGCCGGATCGTTCCCTTCCGAGCGAGTCAGGCACGCGCCGGAACTCTCATTGAATGCCAGCCCAAATTTCGCCTGTGGCGCCGTCGACACCACGGCCTCGTAAATGTCCTCGACGGTCTTGATGAAGTGGGACTGGCCAATGATGATATTGGCTTCAGCCGGGATTTCCATCGGCACGGCCAGCAGCTCGATCATGATCTCTCCTTTGCTTCCACAATCCTCTTATACGCCCTTCCCGCGATGTGTCCGGACCAGTTCTATGCAGCGTCTTGATGTCGATGCTCATCGCTCGATTCTTTGTAACCATCCCGACAGAATATGCTCTAAAGAACAGGGATGGAGGTTGGGAATGTCGGGTCGGGTTGCGTCTGTCCTGCTGGGGGTGGTAGTGATGGGATTTTTCATCGGGAAATCGATCAGGAAAGCAGACGCTTCGGGGAGCGGGCCGATTCCCGCTGCCACAACGGACGATGCCCTGGCCGCGACGCCCGGCAAGGTGAAGGCAGTGTTTGCCGGAGGATGCTTCTGGGGAACGCAGGCGGTATTTGAGCGCGTGAAGGGCGTGGTGGATACGACGGTTGGATACAGCGGCGGCTCGGCGGCAACGGCGACGTACGACCAGGTGACGACGGAGACGACGGGACATGCCGAGTCAGTGGAGGTCGTTTACGATCCTTCGAAGATCACGTACGGACAGCTGCTGCGCATCTTCTTTTCGGTGGGGCACGATCCCACACAACTGAATCGGCAGGGACCGGACGAAGGTCCGTCGTACCGCTCGGCGATTTTTTATGAGAACGACGACCAGAAGCGAATTGCGCAGGCGTACATCGCGCAACTGGATGCCGTCCATGCGTTCGGGCGTCCGATCGTGACCGAGGTATCGCCGCTGAAGGGCTTCTATCGCGCCGAGGATTACCACCAGGATTACGCACTACATAATCCCGGGAATCCATACATCCTGGTGTGCGACCGGCCAAAGATTGAGGCGCTCAAGAAGGAGTTCCCTGATTACTTTGTCGAGTACTCAGGGAAGCATTGATCGCGGCCGACGCGAATCCATTGTGCATGGCGCCCCTCAGATCTGCGGCCGGAGCTGGACCTGGCGAGCGGTGATTGTGAGATTGGCCGCAGTGACGCCACTGCCGCCTGTAGCTTCAATGGTAATGGTGCCAGCAGTTTTCGTGGATTGCAGGATGACCTGGGCGAGGCCGTTGAAGAGCGAGCGGCGTGGCTCCTTGTCGCCTTCGTGGCAATTGGGGTCGCCGTTGCCGACGCCGATGAGAACGCCCTCGCCCGTGACCTTGAAGTGGATGAGATCGGATGCCGTGGGCACTGCGCGGCCGGCGCTGTCGAGCGCGTCAACGGTCAGGACGGCTGCATCTTCGCCGTCGGCGCTGATTTCGGCGCGATCGGCGATGAGGCGCAGCGATGCAACGGGGCCTGTGGTTTCGCGCTTTTCGGTCAGCACGAGCTTGCCATCTTTCCAACCCTGTGCCTCGATGGAGCCTGGCTCGTAGCGCACCTTCCACTCGACATGCTGGTATTGGGGAACCTTCTGGCGGCCGAGGCTTTTGCCGTTGAGGAAGAGTTCGACTTCATCGAGGTTCGAGAAAACCCAGACGGGAATCTCGCCGCCTTCCCTGCCCCCCCAATTCCAGTGCGGAAACAGATGCAGCAGCGGCTGCTTGCGCCACCACGCGCGGTAGTAGAAATAATTGTCCTTGGGAAAACCACAGGTATCGACGATGCCGAAGTTCGAATTGATGGAGGGCCAGCCATAAGGCGTGGGCTCGCCGCGATAATCGAAGCCGGTCCACGCGAACCCGCCTGCTTCCCACTCGCGCGTGGCGTAGAAGGGGCACCAGTCTTCGGCAAGCTCACTCCAACTGGTGTGATTCACATCGTAGGCGCTGAGCGTATTGCGCAAGGGATCGGTTTGATAGACGCCGCGCGTGCAGATGGTGCTTGCGGTCTCTGATCCGTAGATCGCCTTGTCGGGATGCTCTTTGTGGTAGCCGTCGGGAAACTTGAGCATGTAATTGAAGCCGATGATATCGAGGGCGAGCGAGTCGCCTTTTTCGTTGTTACCGTTGACGGCAGCTGAAACGACGCGGGTCGGATCCAGCTCGTGGCAGCGCTCGACCATGGTAGCCGCGATCTTGGCGCCTTCTTCGGCCATCGCGTATTGGAGCAGGAACTCCTCGTTGCCGATGGACCAAATGATGATGGAGGGCGAGTTGCGATAGCGCTTGATCATCGTTTCAAGCTGCGCCATGTCTTCGGGGCTGGAACTCATCTGGCGCGTTTCGCACATCATCATCATACCCATACGGTCGCAGGCTTCGACGAACTCCGGAGTGGGCATGTTGTGCGAGGTGCGCACGGCGTTGCAGCCCATCTCCTGGAGCACGCCAATACGGAAATACTGCAGCCGGTCGGGTAAGGCAGCGCCCACGCCGGCGTGATCCTGATGGTTGCAGGTGCCCTGGATCTTCATCGGCTGGCGGTTAAGCGAGAAGCCGCGATTGGCGTCGAAGTGCGCGGTACGAATGCCGAAGGTGATGCGCTCGGCGTCGCGCGGCTGGCCATTGGTTTTCACGGTGACGATGGCCGTGTAAAGGGTCGGCGTGTCGGGCGACCAGAGTGTGGCTTGCGAAAGCTGAGCGGTTGCGATAGAGCTTGCGCGAGTGCCGGGACCGAAGGGCTGCGTCGGCGCTTCAGCAGTGGCGACTGTTTTGCCTGCGGAATCAAGGATCTCCCAACTGACCGATGCGCTCTCCGTCTGGCGGCCTTCGTTCTCGACCATCGTTGCCAACTCCAGATCGGCGGAGTCGCCTTTGAGTGACGAGCGAACGTAGCTTTCCCACCAGCCGATATGCAACGAATCGGTCTTGGTGAGCCAGACGTGGCGATAGATTCCCGCGCCCTCGTAGAACCAGCCGGAGCCATAGCTGGCATCGACGCGGACGACGATGCAGTTCCTGGCGCCGACGGCGAGAAAGTCGGTGACGTCGTAGTGGAAAGGCGCGTAGCCGCTGTCGTTGCGGCCGAGATAACAGCCGTTAACGAAGACCATCGCGTCGCGGAAAGCGCCGTCGAACTCGACGGCGACGCGGCGGCCGGCATCGCTCGACGGAATGTCGAACTCGCGCCGATACCATCCGATGCTGGTCTCGGGATACTTGCGGCCGAGAGGCTTGAATCCGTGCGAGGCAAGCGATTCGTCCCAGACGAATGGCAATTCGACCGCCCAGTCGTGGGGCAGGTTGAGCGAGCGCCATTTTGAGTCGTCGAAGCCGACCTTGGCGAAGTCGAAGCTGCCGGTCTTGGCAAAGCCCTCCTGATTCTTTCCGAAGCCGAGGTCGCGTGCGGGGTCATCTGCGTTGCCGAACTGGAACTTCCAGCCAAAGTCGAAGAGCAATTTCTCGCGCGGCGTGATGGCTGACGAGGCTCCGGCAGCACCGGCCTGAGGTGCATCGGCGAACGCAGCAGCGGCGCGCGCCCAGGCCGACCGGGCAACGAGAGACGACGTGGAGAACGCGAGTCCTGAACCAAGCAGATTGCGGCGGGAGATACCTGACATAGGATGCCTCTTTCGAATAAAGGTTCACTGCAGCGGAGGAATTCCGCGATCGGCAGGCAACACGGCACTATAAATGAGGCGGCGCCGGGCTGTATACGCTTCCACGGAAGTCGATGAGCAACCACGGAGACGATTACGCTCACAGGGAGGGAAACCGCGAGGATGGTAAACTCAAACCGTCAACTTGCAATTCGGAGAGATGGCCGAGTGGTTGAAGNNGCTTGGAAAGCGTGTTTAGGGGAAACTCTAACGTGGGTTCGAATCCCACTCTCTCCGCCAGACGTTCTCGCATCCCATTCATTCCATTCGCAAATCGTAGAAAATAGGCGCATTATGTGATTTCCGTTTCGTCCGCGTTGTCCGCATTTTCCATCCAATTCGGCCCTTGGGACGTTTTTTGCATGACAACGGGCGGGATGCATGACAACGGCGGAAGGGCACTCGTCACACATCTCCCTGAGCCCGTTCCAGAGCCCCACAAGGTGATGGCCGATTGTGACGTGCACATTCACCTTGGCCCTCCCACATGACCGTGCCAGGCATCAGTCCGTCCGGTTTAGTTCATCGCAGTTGATGACTTGCGCATCGCCCATAATGGCTGTTGATTCCTTTTCTGTCACCGGGTAGCAGTGGGCGACACGTGTATCGGTGAGGATGTCGTAGCAGATGTACTTGGTCGGCGCGCCACGCGAAGCTCCAATGGTCCTGCGCATCTCCATGCAGATGCGCACATGCGGTTCGCTTACGAGCCTGCGCCAGAGCTTGGATTCCGGTTCGTTATAGACTTCATCTTCTGGGTCCATCATCATTTCGTAAGAGGCCAGGCCCCATATTCCGTGGAAGAACGTATCTACCCAGTTCCAGAACTCGAGTTTCAATTCATCGCTCTGCAGGTTTTCAAAGAACAACGAGTCACCATATTTCGTCTTCGAGACGATTTCCTGCGTGCCAATCGATGGAATGTAGTGCTTGCCGTGTTCCGCCGGAGTCAAGAAAGTAAGGCCGTGGAGCTTGCCCGCGCAGTGGGTCATGTAGAACTCCAGAGTCTCTTCACGCCGCATTTTCAAGTTGGAAATCAGTTGCTGAATTTCGTGATCGTCCCCTTCCAGCATCTTTAAGTCCAGCTCATCGTCAGGAAGGTCCGTCATTTCAAAGCCGCGACTCCCCATTGCAAAATGCCAGTCAGCCTTAAGGATGCTTTCATCCCAGTTCTGCACAGGAAATCCACTCCAATCGAGCGGGCACTTCAGCAGTTCCTTGAGTTCCTCCATCATGTCATGACCTCAAGATCCCAATTATCGATGTATTTCTTGATGATTTTATGCTCCGCATGGAGCGCTGGTAGTTGCGAAGGGTCACCGAATCGCACCGACTTGCGAGCTTGACCTTGGGCTTGTCAGTGCAAGCAGCTTGCAGGGAGGCGGAATCGGCGCAGCCCGTCTGACTCCTTCAGTCGCCTGGTCGTTGCGCCGGGCATTGTTTCCCTTGGCGGCTGCGCCCGCAAATCCGCGGCTGTCCATCCTGCACCTTGCGATTCAGGACTCCCCGAACCTGTGGCATCAGCGGGGGACATAGGGATGGGTGGTGATCTGGTCGAGGAAAGCTGGGTCCCAGCGCCCTGGAATCGATGTGCTGCACGTTGGGCAGCGGCCGTCCGGCGTCAAACGGTAGTCGGTGATGAGATACCCAAGGCGTTCCACAAGGAGCTCCTGGCAATTGGGACAACGGGTGTTCTCGAGGTCGCCTACTTCGCCGGGGAGATTGCCGGCATAGATGTAACGCAGCCCGGCCTTCCTGCCAATCTGTACCGCACGCGCAAGCGTCTCCGGGCCGGTGTCATCCGGGTCCGTCATCTTGTAGTCTCTGTGAAAGGCAGTGACGTGCCACGGAATATTCGGCGAGACGCCGACCAGAAACTCCGCCAGGCGGGTCAGTTCTTGATCGGAGTCGTTGAATCCCGGGATCACCAACGTCACAACTTCCAGCCAGAAGTCCATCGCATAGAGGCGACGAATGGTCTCGAGAATCGGCTGCAGGCGGCCGCCGAGCTGGTGATAATGTTGCTCGTCGAAACTCTTCAGGTCGACCTTGTACAGATCCACCCAGGGACGCAGGTAATCGAGTACTTGGGGGGTGGCGTTGCCATTCGACACGAAGGCCGTTGCCAGACCGGCCGCCTTCGCTTCCTTGAAGATCGCCACCGCCCATTCTGAGGTAATCAGCGGCTCGTTGTATGTGCTCACCATGATGCGGGCGCCTTGCTTAAGCGCCTCCCGCACCAGCAGTTCCTGAGTTACGGCCACGGGTGGAACGACGGCATATGGGTCGCGCAGTGCCTGCGAGGTCAGCCAGTTCCGGCAGTAGGAACAATGAAGATCGCAGCCCAGCATTCCGAAGCTGTACGCGAGAGCACCACAGTGCGCGTGGAAGAACGGCTTCTTCTCAATCGGGTCACACTGTACTCCGCCTACATAACCCCAAGGGGCATACAGCGTTCCGCGGCGGTTGAAGCGAACTTTGCAGACGCCTGCTTGCCCGTCGGCGATGGGACAGCGATGCCCGCAGGCATAGCAGCGAACCCGGTTGCGGTCCAGCTTTTCGTATAATCCGTGTGCCGCTTCGCCAACGCGCTGATCGAGAACCTCGTTCAGGGTCGACATACAAGCACCATCAGGAACAGAGCCCCAAAAGCCACCAAAATGACCTCTTTTACGCTAACACTTATTCTGAGTGGACGACTGTTGGGGAGACGGTATACATGTCTTTCCAGTGCCGCTACGGCTGGCACTGCCAATTCATGGAGGCGGATCTGAAGACTCCTTTGCCGAGGAAGCTGCAGTTCAAATCCGCGGACAAGGTGATCGAACTCGTAGAGCGGCGCGGCGGGCTCACTGACATGGAGAGCCGGCTAAGTTTGAATCAAGGCATCATGAATGGCCGGGGTGGTGTGTTCCTGAACCGACTTCGTTATGTCTCGGGTTCCTGCAAGCGATACATGATCCGCCACACGTCATGGAGCGCCTCGGTGTACTCGGCCCCGTCCCGTCCCATGCGCTGAGCAACTTCACTCTTGAAGTTGCTCCATTCCTGCTCTTCGGCCATTTCCTGAAGAGCTGCAACCCAAACGGATTTCGGCA